>CAZMGP010000003.1:0-168680 GCA_964565875.1 uncultured Enterobacteriaceae bacterium | reverse complement strand
TATGCTGGCGCAGGCTACAGCAGTCTCAGACTTCATTTTGAAACCGGTTCTTAGCCTCCGGCGCGAGCGCGAGCCGATGGGCGAGCACCGGTACCGCGATTTCGCGGATGTGCTCGGGATGCACGAATTGCTCGCCGTCGGCGAGCGCCAGGGCCTGGGCGGTGTGCACCAGGGCAAGCGAGGCGCGCGGTCCGGCCCCGAGCAGCACCGTTGCGACTGCGCGCGTCGCGCGCACCAGATCGACTGCGTAGCGCTTCAGCTCGTCGGCGACGCGCACGGTCTTGGCGCGCGCCTTGAGCTCGAGCACCTCCGTCTCCGAGATGCAGGCGGAAATCCGCGCTAGCGGGTGCGCCTCGTCCTGCGCCGTGAGGATTTCGACTTCTACCGCCGGCGCGACATAACCCAGCGAAAGGCGCAGGGCGAAACGGTCCATCTGCGCTTCCGGCAGGGGGTAGGTGCCGCGGAACTCCACCGGGTTCTGCGTGGCGATGACGAAGAACAGTTCGGACAACGCATGCGTCTTGCCTTCGATGCTCACCTGCCCCTCGCCCATTGCTTCGAGCAGCGCCGACTGGGTGCGCGGGCTGGCGCGGTTGATTTCGTCGGCCAACAGGATTTGGGTGAAGATCGGCCCGGGGTGGAAGTGGAATGTCTGGTCCCGCGGATTGAACACCGACACGCCGAGGATGTCCGCGGGCAGCAGATCCGGCGTGAACTGCGCGCGTCTGAATTCTGCGCCGATCGAGCGCGCCAGCGCCTTGGCGAGCGTGGTCTTGCCGGTGCCCGGATTGTCCTCGAGCAGCACGTGCCCGCCGCTGATGAAGGCGGCGAGGATCTTGCGCACTGCCGCGGTTTGGCCCGACATGACCTGCTCGATGTTGCGCGCGATGCGTTGCAGCAGTTCCTGCGCCGATGCAGCCGGTTGCTCCATCTGCCCCCCTTGCGGCTAACGGCCGCGTATTTTGGCGAGCGTTGCGGTGGTCGAACGTTCGAATTGGAAAGGAATCGAGTGGATGGACCCGCCCCAGCCTGCAACTTCGCGCGCGCCGACCATTGCCTCCGGCTTCCAGTCGCCGCCTTTCACCAGTACCTCGGGTCTGCAGCGCAAAATCAGCGCGAGCGGAGTGTCTTCCTCGAACCAGGTGACCAGGTCCACTGCCTGCAGCGCGGCGAGCACGGCCATGCGGTCTTCGAGCCGGTTGATCGGCCGATCCTCGCCCTTGCCCAGGCGCTTCGCCGAGGCGTCGCTGTTCGCCGCAACCAACAGGCTCGCACCCAGCGCGCGCGCCTCAGCTAGATAGGTGACGTGTCCGCGGTGCAGGATGTCGAATACGCCGTTGGTGAATACCAGCGGGCGGGGAAGCGCGGCGATCCGGGTTTCCAGCCCGGCCGGATCGCACAGCTTGTCTTCGAATTGAGGCCTGGCCGGCATCCGCGCAGCTCGCGCCCGCGGCGGCTATTTGGTCGAGGCGGGATCGATGTACTCGAACACGCGTACCACCTTCTGCACGCCGCCCGTGGTGCGCGCGATTTCGACGGCGGCATCGGCCTCCTTGCGCGTAACCAGGCCGAGCAGGTAGACCGTTCCGCCTTCGGTCACGACTTTGACGTGGTTGGCCGAGAAGGCGCCGTTGTTGTCGAGAAAGCGCGCCTTGACCTTGGATGTGAGATAGCTGTCGTTGCCGCGCGCCGAGTAGGAACTCACGCCGGCGATCTGGATCTCGTTCACCACCCCGCGCACGTTGGGAACGTCGCGCACGATTTTCTCGATCTCGGCTTTGGTCGCCGCATCGGGCGCTTCGCCCGAGAGCAACACATTGCGGTTGTAGCTGGTGACGTTGATGTGCACCTTGTCGCCATAACGCTCGTTGACGCGGTTCTCCCCACGCAGATCCATTTCCTTGTCCTCGGTCTGCGCCCCGACCGTGCGCCGGTCGTCCGCGGCGAGCACCGCCGCGCCGGCGCCGCCGGCGACTACGGGAAAGCAGCCTTGCAGCTGGGAGGCGATTCCGATGAGCGAAGCGAGCGCAAGCGCGTGAAGCGGAGAACGGATGGTCATCATTCAGCTCCCAGTAACAAGGTGTCGATGCCGTCGCACAGGCAGTGCAGGGTGAGCAGATGCACTTCCTGAATGCGCGCGGTGCGGTCGGAAGGCACGCACAGATGCACGTCGTCCTTGGCGAGCAGGCTGCCGATCTTGCCGCCGCCCCTGCCCGTCATCGCGACCACCTGCATGTCGCGCTCGTGCGCGGCGTGGATCGCGGCGACCACGTTCTTGGAATCGCCGCTGGTGGAGATAGCAAGCAGCACGTCGCCCGCCTGCCCCAGAGCCTGCACTTGTTTGGCGAAAACCTGCTCGTAATCGTAGTCGTTGGCGATTGCGGTCAAGGTCGAAGTATCGGTGGTGAGCGCCACGGCGGCAAGCCCCGGGCGCTCGCGCTCGAAGCGCCCGAGCAGCTCGGCGGCGAAGTGCTGCGAGTCTGCAGCCGAGCCGCCGTTGCCGCAGGAAAGTATCTTGCCATTGGCGAGCAGGCATTTCACCATCAGCTCCGCCGCCTGGGCGATCGGTGCCGCAAGCAGCTCGGCCGACTTCTGCTTGACTTTGACGCTGTCGGCGAAATGCTGACTGACGCGTGCATCGAGATCCATTTGTGCTCCGTTATTGGATTCCGGGCGGCGGAGATCGAGTTGTGCCCCTACTCCATCCACCGGGATCGTGAGGTGCGTATCTTACCTCACTCCGCACACGCCTCTTACTCGACGTAGACTTCGAACTCGATGCGGCGGCGCGGATTGCGATGCGGCTGCACCCGGCTCACGCGCGCTTCCAGCCGCTCGCCCGCGTCCATCGCCCAGGCGAGCGCCGCATTTTGGGCGCGCGGCACGTAGCCGAGTTTGTGTCCTTGCCAGTAGACCCCGATGGCGCCGGCGTCGTGCGCGTTGTCCGGCTCGCGCGCCAGGCTGAGCGCGTCGCCCGCACGCATCTGCCGCCACACCGCAGGCGCCTGGTGATAGTTGAATCCGGCGAGCGGCGAGCTCTGCACCAGGATGCGCACTTGCTGCGCAACGGCGGGCGGGCTGGCGAGCAGCCCGAAAAGCGCGGCCGCGGCGAGCATGCTCACCATCCTCGCGTCATTCCCCGAACGCATCCTTGATCCATTCGATCCGATCCGCTGCGAGCGCATCGAGCAGCACGACATCGAAGCGGCACGGCTGCTCCGCCTTGCCTGAAAGGTAATGACGCGCGGCGGCCAGGATGCGTTGACGCTTGGCGCCGGTGATGCTCGCGCCCGCGCCGCCGTAATCGCTGCGTGCGCGCAGCCGCACTTCGGCGAAGACCAGGGTAGCGCCGTCCTGCGCTACGAGGTCGATTTCGCCCAGGCGGCAGCGGTAATTGCGCGCGAGGATGCGCAGCCCGCGGGCGCCCAGAAAGTTCGCGGCGAGCGCTTCGGCTCGGTTCCCGCGTTCTAGAGCGCGGGTCATGCGCTTGCCTCGCCCGCTGCCGCGACGCACAATTCCGGGACATGAGCACGAAGCCCAAGCGCGAAACACTCGATGCGCGATCCGATCGGCAGCATCATGGCGAGGATAGCTCGATGGGGACCGGAAAATTATATGTCGTCGCCACGCCCATTGGAAATCTGCGCGACATCAGCGCGCGCGCGCTGGAAGTGCTGGCACAGGCGGATATGGTCGCCGCGGAAGACACGCGCACGACCGGGATTCTGCTCGCGCATCACGGCATCGAGGCAAAGCTCGTCGCCGTGCATGAGCACAACGAGCAGACGCGCGCGGGCGAGTTGCTGGCGCTGCTCAAGGCGGGGAAATCGGTCGCGCTGGTGAGCGATGCGGGCACGCCAGGCATTTCCGATCCGGGGGCGCGCCTGGTCGCCCGTGCGCTGGCAGAGGAAATCACGGTCTGCCCGATTCCAGGCGCGAACGCCGCCATCGCCGCCCTATCCGCCGCGGGCTTGGTGGCGCCGCATTTCCTGTTCTACGGTTTTCTGCCGGCGAAGACCGCCGCTCGCCGCCGCGAAATCGCCGGCTTGCGCGAACTGCCTTATTCCCTGGTGTTCTACGAGGCGCCGCACCGCGTTGCCGACTGCCTCGCCGACCTGCACGCAGAACTGGGGGACGAGCGCGAAATCGTGATTGCGCGCGAACTCACCAAGCTATTCGAATCCATCCATCGCTGCCGGCTGGACGAGGCGAGCGCCTGGCTCGCCGCCGACGCCAACCGGCAGCGCGGCGAGTTCGTGCTGGTCGTTTCTGCCGCGTCGAAAGAGAAGGAAGCGGCGCTGCCGGCGGAGGCGGAGCGCACGCTCGAACTGCTGCTCGCCGAGCTGCCTCTGAAGCAGGCGGTGGCGCTTGCTGCCGCCATCAGTGGGGCACGCAAGAACGAGCTGTACGAACGGGCGCTCGCCTTGCGGGAGAAGATCTAGCGTTCGAGGCGGGTGATTTTCGAGCCTTCGAAAGTCAGGTTGTACATCAGGCCCTTGTTGGAAAAGATGAAGCCGATGATCGGCTCCTTGGCGGTCTCGCTCGAGATTTCGCCGCCTGCGCCCAGGGTCGCGAGCGCGACGCTGCCGTCGACCCCGGCTTTCCAGCCCTTGCTCTTGCGGAATTCTTCCAACACTTTCGGGTTCATGAACAGGATGATCTGCGATTTCACCTGGGCGCCGAGCTGGAAGCCGATGGAGGCCGCCGCGGTGCTGTAATAGGCGACGTTCTTTCCTTTGACCGCCAGCGCCCCTTCGCCGTATTCGCCGCCGACGCCGATTCCCGCCTTCACCACCTCGGGGAACACCAGCATGCCGGCGGCTTTCTGCGCCAGGCGCTTGCCGGCGCTGGTCTGCTTGTAGAAATTCTCGATTGCCTCCTGCACCTTGGCGTCGATCTCTTCCTTGGATGCGGCGGATGCGAGCGGCGCGAGGGCGAGACCGAGCAGGGCGGCGACGGCGATTCGGACAACGAAGGCTTTGAATTTCATCTCGGTCTCCCTCTTGCGTTCGTTCGATTCTGGCTGCAATTGCGCCGACTTAATTCTAGGCTACGCGCCATCGGCGAGCGCTGCAAGCGCGGCCAGGCGCCCGCGCGGCGGGATGAAACACCTGTATTCGATGCAACGTTTGTGTGACAATTCCTAGATGCTAACCGCACTGCTTCCCTCGTCGCTCGCCGCGAGCGGCGGCAAGGCGGTGCCCGAACCCCTGCCGCAAGTCGAACAACGCCTGACGAAGCAACGCACCAATTGGCGCCCTCCAACGCGAAAGGTCAAGCCATGAGCCATATCCTTCACCGCCAACTGCGCGGCACGCTGCCGCTCGCGACGAGCGGCCGCGGCATCCGCATCACCGACAGCGAAGGCCGCGAATATCTCGACGCTTCCGGCGGCGCCGCCGTGTCCTGCCTCGGCCACGGCCACCCCGAGGTGCTCGCGGCGATGAAGGGGCAGATCGACCGCATCGCCTATGCGCACACCAGCTTCTTCTCCACCGCAGTGGCCGAAGAACTCGCCGATCACCTGATCGGCCATGCGCCGCAAGGCATGTCGCACGTGTACCTGGTGTCGGGCGGCTCGGAAGCCATGGAAGCCGCTTTGAAGCTCGCGCGCCAGTACTTCGTCGAAATCGGCGAGCCCGAGCGGCGCCACTTCATCGCCCGCCGCCAGAGCTATCACGGCAACACCCTCGGCGCGCTCGCCGTGGGCGGCAACGAATGGCGCCGGCGCCAGTTCGCGCCGCTGTTGATCGACGTGACCCATGTCTCGCCCTGCTACGAATACCGCGACCGGCGCGCGGGCGAATCGGCCGAAGACTACGGCGCGCGCCTGGCGGGTGAATTCGAGGACGCGCTGCAACGCGTGGGCCCGCGGAACGTGATCGCCTTTTGCGCCGAGACGGTGGGCGGCGCGACCGCGGGCGCGCTCACCCCGGTGCCGGGTTACTTCCGCCGCATCCGCGACATCTGCGACCGCCACGGCATCCTCATCATCGCGGACGAGGTGATGTGCGGCATGGGCCGCACCGGCACTCTGCACGCGGTCGAACAGGAAGGCATCGTCCCGGACCTGCTCGCCATCGCCAAAGGGCTGGGCGGCGGTTATCAGCCGATCGGCGCAGTGCTGGTGCAGGGGAGAATCATCGATGCGCTGCTCGGCGGGAGCGGCTTCTTCCAGCACGGCCACACCTATCTCGGCCATCCGGTGGCCTGCGCCGCTGCGCTCGCCGTGCAGAGAATCGTGCAGCGCGATGGCTTGCTCGACGCCGTCAAGCGCCAGGGACTGGGGCTCACGGCGCGCCTGCGCGCGAAATTCGGCGCGCATCCCCATGTCGGCGACATTCGCGGCCGGGGGCTGTTCCAGGCGATCGAGCTGGTGACCGATCGCGCGAGCAAGTCGACCTTCGATCCGGCGCTGCGCCTGTATGCCAAAGTCAAGGCCGAGGCCATGGCGCGCGGCCTGATGGTGTACCCGATGGGAGGTACCATAGACGGCAAGAACGGCGATCACGTGCTGCTCGCGCCGCCGTTCATCGTGACGGACGGCGAATTGGACATGATCGTGGACAGGCTTGCGGCAGCCGTCGATGCCGCAATCGCTTCGGTTCGCGCCACGCCGGCGCGATAATGCATCACAGCGGATTGTGTTCCAAGGCACCCGCGCGGGCGGATCTGATCCTGCCGGCACGGGAATTCGAATCACTCACAGGGGGAGAACAAGAAATGGAGCAAACTCGTTGTCGTCGTAGCAAGGCAGGCGTGTTCGCCGCGGGCGCCGCACTGATTTCAGTACTGCTCGTGCCGTCCGCCGCATTCGCGCAGCACAAGTTCGTCACCATCGGCACCGGCGGCGTCACCGGCGTGTATTACGCCGCGGGCGGCGCCATCTGCCGTCTGGTGAACAAGGACCGTTCGAAGCACGGCATCCGCTGCTCGGTGGAATCGACGGGCGGATCGGTGTTCAACGTCAACACCATCAAGTCGGGCGAGCTCGATCTGGGCACGACGCAATCCGACGTGCAGTACAACGCGGTCAAGGGCCTCGGCCAGTTCAAGGATGCGGGGCCGATGAGCGACCTGCGCGCGGTGATGAGCCTGCATCCGGAACCCTTCACCGTGCTGGTGCGCAAGGAATTGAACGCGAAGAGCTTCGCCGACATGAAGGGCAAGAAGTTCAATGTCGGCAATCCGGGCTCGGGCACGCGCGCCTCGATGGAGGAGTTGCTCGCCACCATGGGCTGGAAGCTCACGGACTTCGCCCTCGCCTCGGAGTTGAAGGCCGACGAGCACGGCCCGGCGCTGTGCGACGGCAAGATCGACGGCTTCTTCTACGGCGTGGGCCATCCTTCGGCGAACATCCAGGACCCGACCACGAGCTGCGGCGCGAAGCTCCTGTCGCTCACCGGTCCGGCGGTGGACAAGCTGGTTGCGGCGAAGCCGTACTACGGATATGCGACCATCCCTGCGGGCATGTATCCGAACAACCCGCAGGAGACGAAGACCTACGGCGTGCTCGCGACCCTGGTGGCTTCGGCGAAAACCTCGCCGGACACCATCTACCTCATAACGAAGGCAGTGTTCGACAACTTCGACGAGTTCAAGAAGCTGCATCCCGCGCTCGCCAACTTGAAGCCGGAGGAGATGGTGAAGAACGGGCTGTCTGCGCCGCTGCACGAAGGCGCGGCACGCTATTACCGGGAAAAGGGCTGGATCAAATAAGAAGCTCGGCAACGGGGCGGGCCGCAGAAGTCCGCCCCGGACCCTGGAGGAGAAGTAATGGCCGCGGAGTCCACGCTCGTCGCCGCATCGCACGAGGAGCTCGACCAACTCGTTAAGGAAGCCGACCTCGGCGGGCGCGAGCCAGTCGGCGCGATCGGCACTTTCCTCGCGATCGTGGCGGCCGTCTGGTCCTTGTTCCAGGTGTGGTACGCCTCGCCTTTGCCGTTCGCCTTCGGTTTCGGCATTTTCAACGACACCGAGGCGCGCGCCGTGCACCTCGCCTTTTCCGTGTTTCTCGCCTTCATGGCGTTTCCGGCGTTCAAGCGCTCTTCGCGCAAGGTTGTGCCGGCGAGCGACTGGGTGCTGGCGGTGGTCGGCGCCTTCTGCGCCGCCTACCTGTATCTCTTCTACAACGAGCTCGCCCTGCGCCCGGGCCAGACCACGCGGCTCGACCTGGTCGTGGGCATCACCGGCGTGGCGATCATGCTGGAAGCGACGCGCCGCGCCATGGGCATGAACATGCTCATCACCACAGGCCTGTTCCTGCTCTACGTCTTCGCCGGCCCCTACATGCCCGAAGTGATCCAGCACAAGGGCGCGTCGATTTCGCGCTTCGTCTCACACTTCTGGCTCACTACCGAGGGCGTGTACGGCGTGGCGATCGGCGTCTCGGTGCAGTTCATCTTCCTGTTCGTGCTGTTCGGCACACTGCTCGACCTCGCCGGCGCGGGTAACTACATGCTGCAGGTGTCGCTCGCGCTGCTCGGCCACTTGCGCGGCGGGCCGGCGAAAGTGTCGGTCGTCTCCTCCGCCTTGAACGGCGTGGTGTCGGGTTCCTCGGTGTCGAACGTGGTCTCCGGCGGCATCTTCACCATTCCGCTCATGCGCCGCACCGGCTATTCGGCGGTAAAGGCCGGTGCGATCGAGGCGGCTTCGTCGATCAACGGCCAGCTCATGCCGCCGGTGATGGGCGCCGCGGCCTTCCTCATGGTCGAGTACGTCGGAATACCGTACTCCGACATCTGCAAGCACGCCGCGCTGCCCGCGGTCATCTGCTACATCGCGCTGTTCTACATCGTGCACCTGGAAGCGCTGAAATACGACCTGCAGCCGATTCCGCGCGGCTACCAGGTCACCTGGAAGATGCGTCTCGTCGGCTGGGGCCTCGGCGCCTCGGGCACGGCCGCCGCGCTCGCCGCGGTGTATTACCTCGTCGAGGGAGTGCGCTACTTGTTCGGCGACAATTCGAGCTGGGCTCTGGGCGCGCTCACCATCGCCGCCTATGTCGGGCTCTTGGCCTATTCTTCGCGCTTCCCCGAGCTGCCGGTGGACGAGCCCGGAGCGAAGCTATTCAAGCTGCCGCGCACATGGCCGACGGTGCGCGCCGGACTGCATTTCTTCATACCCATCGTGGTGCTGCTCTGGGCGCTGATGGTGGAGGAACTCTCGCCGGGAACCTCGGCGTTCTGGGCGACCGCGACTTCCATGGCGCTGGTGATCGTGCAGCCGGCGATGCTCGCCTGGATGAGAAAGACCGGCGATGTCGCCGACGGCCTGCGCAAGGGTTTCTCAACACTTTGGACCGGGCTGGTGCTCGGCGCGCGCAACATGATCGGCATCGGCGTGGCTTGCGCGAGTGCCGGCCTCATCGTCGGTGCGATCACCCTGACCGGCATGGGACTGATGATGACCGACTTCGTCGAGGTCATTTCCGCCGGCAACGTGCTCGTCATGCTGCTGCTCACCGCGCTCATTTGCCTCCTGATCGGCGCCGGGGTGCCGACGACTGCGAACTACATCCTGGTCGCGACCCTGATGGCCCCGGTGATCGTCGAACTCGGCGCGCGCAGCGGCCTGGTGATCCCGCTCATCGGCGTGCATCTGTTCGTGTTCTATTTCGGCATCATGGCGGACGTCACCCCGCCGGTGGGCCTCGCCTCCTACGCCGCCGCCGCCATCTCCGGCGCCGATCCCAACTCGACCGGCTGGCAGGCGACCTGGTACAGCTTCCGCACGGCGCTGCTGCCCTTCGTGTTCATCTTCAACCCGCAAATCCTGTTGATCGGCGTGTCGACCTGGGGCGAAATCCTGATGGTGTGCGTCTCGGCCACCGTCGCCTCGCTGCTATTTGCGGCCGCGACCATGCTCTGGTTTCGCACCAAGTGCAATTGGTTCGACGTGCTGCTGCTGCTTGCCGCGACCTTCCTTTTCTTTCGTCCGGACTACATCGTCGATCTCTACTATCCGAAGTACGTGACCCTGCCGGCGGAGAAGATCTATGAGGTGGCGGCGAGCACGCCGACCAACGAATGGCTGATCGTCACCATCGCCGGCCAGACCATCGAAGGCGGCGATGTCGAGAAGACAGTGGCGATTCCCATGGGCGAAGGCAAGGACGGGCGCGAGAAAATCCGCAATGCGGGCGTGACTCTGGTGACGCTCGCCAACGAACTGACGATCTCGGACGTGAAGTTCGGCAGCCGGGCGAAGAAGCTGGGCGTGGAGCGCGGCTTCAAGATCATGCATGTCAAGCTGCCGAACCCCGAGCGGCCCTCGCCCTACTGGGTGTTCATCCCGGCGGCGCTGCTCACCTGGTTCATCTGGTTCCTCCAAGGGCGGCGCAAGCGGGCGGCTTGAAGCGGCCTCAGGGTCCCCGCGCGCCGGGCGCGCGACCCAGGCGGCCGAGGCGAGAGGCAGGCGAGCGCGCGAGTATAATCGCCGCTTGTCAGGCCCAGGCCCATGCAAACGCTCACCCTCACTCGCCCGGACGATTGGCATCTGCACTTGCGCGACGGCGCCACGCTCGCCGCCGTGCTGCCGCATAGCGCGCGGCAATTCGCGCGCGCCATCGTCATGCCCAACCTGCGTCCGCCGGTGACGACAGTGGAACTCGCGCGCGCCTACCGCAAGCGGATACTCGCAGCGCTGCCGGCCGGATCAAGCTTCGAGCCGCTGATGACGCTCTACCTCACCGACAACACCACGCCGCGCGAGATCGAAGCCGCGCAGGCGAGCGGCTTCGTGCACGCGGTGAAGTATTACCCCGCCGGGGCGACGACCAATTCCGATTCGGGGGTGACGCAGCTCAGCCACAGTTTCTCTGCCTTGGAGGCGATGGAAAAGGCCGACCTGCCGCTGCTTTTGCACGGCGAAGTGACCGACCCGGACGTGGACGCCTTCGATCGGGAAAAGGCGTTCATCGACACCATATTGCCGCAAATCACCGGGCGCTTCCCGCGCCTGCGCCTGGTATTCGAGCACGTCACCACGCGCGAGGCGGCGCAGTACGTCGCCGCGGCGCCGGCAAATGTGGCCGCCACCGTGACGGCGCACCACCTTCTGCTCAATCGCAATGCGCTGTTCACGGGCGGGGTGCGCCCGCACCACTACTGCCTGCCGCTGCTGAAGCGCGAAGCGCATCGCCAGGCGCTGCTCGCCGCCGTGGCAAGCGGCAGCCCGAAGTTCTTTCTCGGCACGGACAGCGCGCCGCATGCGCGCCGGACGAAGGAGTCCGCCTGCGGCCATGCCGGAATCTACAGCGCGCACGCCGCGATCGAACTCTATGCCGAAGCCTTCGATTCCGTGGGTGCGCTCGATAAGCTCGAGGGCTTCGCCAGCTTTCACGGCGCAGACTTCTATCGCCTGCCGCGCAATCGCGGCAACATCACGCTGGAGCGCGCGAGCTGGCAGGCACAAGCCGCGTTCGCGCTCGACGGCGACGAACTGATACCGCTGCGCGCGGGCGAATCGCTCGCCTGGCGCCTGCGTTAGCCGGAAGGAAGTGCCGTGGCGACATCGAGCGAAGCCGACTGGGACAGATGGCAGCTGCTTGGCTCGCCCCTGTTCGCGACCCTTGCGCCGCTGATCGAGCGCTTGCCTGAAGATCGCTTTCCCACGCTCGCCGAGCTCAATCGCCTGTGCGCGGAGCGCGAGATCGTGAGCGGCGGCGGCGAGCCGCTCGAATTCGTGCCGCAGGAAGGCAAGACCGGCGAGCCGTACGAGAAGCGCGTCTATGCTTACGGCAAAGTGCTCACGCGCGATCGCAACCGGCACGACCTGTTCAACGCCTTGGTGTGGCTCACGTTCCCGCGGACCAAGGCAGCGATCAACTGCCACCATTACCGCGAAATGCAGACGCGCGAAGGAGGGGAGGCGCGCGGTCCGGTGCGCGATGCGCTGACGCTGTTCGACGAGTCCGGCGTGATCGTCGCCGCAAGCGACGCTGAGCTCACTGAGCTGCTCACCGGATTCCAGTGGAAGGAGCTGTTCTGGAAGCGGCGCGACGAGGTTGTGCGCAACATGCGCTTTCACCTGTTCGGCCACGCGCTGTACGACAAGGCGCTCAATCCCTACAAGGGCGTGACCGGCAAATGCGTGATCCTCAAGGTCGCGGCGAAGGAGTTCGAGCGGCCGCTTGCGCAGCAGCTCGATACGCTGGACGCCCGTCTCGCGCGCGAATTCGACGAGACCATGGCGCACGCCGCGGCGGAGGACTACTCGCCCTTGCCCATCCTCGGGGTGCCCGGGTGGACGCCGGAGAACGAGTCCGAGCGCTATTACGACGACGCGCAGCAGTTCCGTCCGGGCCGCGTGCGCGAGCGCGAGGAGCAGCGCATCACGATCGCTGCCGAGCCGAAGCAAGGACGCGGCGAGCGGCGCAAAGGCAAGAGCAAATAGCGTCTGCGCGGCGGGCTCAGGGCGCGCCGCCGGGCGGGGCGATCGAAGCGCCTTCGATATTGTGGCGCGCGAGGGCCTGCGCGACGAAGCCCGAAGCCTTCATATCCTCGACGAAGGCGATGAGGTATTTCGCGCCGCTATCCTTGCCGCGGGCCATGCCCATCGCCTGATTGATGACCATGAAGCGCCCGGGCAGCAGCCGCAGCCCGGGGAGGCGTTTCGCGTCCAGCTCCAGCTGCTGCTTCACGCCCGCGGCCACGTCGAGCTGGTGGGCGAGGAAATAGTCGACCACGGCCGGCGACGTAGGCGCGCGCTCGATCTTCGCATTCTTCAGCGCCCGCGACAGATAGAGGTCGTAAGCGCTCTTGTTGCCCACCGCCACGCGCATGCCTTCGCGATCGACCTCATCGTTGGCGCGAATGGGGGAGTCGGCGCGCACCAGATAGGAGCCTTCGATCTGCACGTAGGGCCCGCTGTAGGCGGTCGTCGCAGCGCGCGCCGGGTCGATGGCGAAAAAGCCGACGTCCACGCGACCGCCGGCGAGCGTCTCGACCGCCTGGCCGGCGGAGCGCACCGGCACCAGCTCGGCTTCCACGCCCAGACGCCTGGCGAGTTCGCGCGCGAGGTCCACGGACACGCCTTTGACTTCACCCGTGGCGCCGTCCTTCTGCGCCAGGATGGGATTGCCGAGATTGATGACGGCGCGCAGCTTTCCCGTCGGAGCCAGATCGGCGACGGCGGGAGGTGCCGGCGGAGCGCTGGCGCAGGCGGCGAGGAGCGAGCCGGCAAGGACGACGATAGCTGTGCGAAACATGGTCTCTTCCTTCGATAGGGGCGTGGCTCAGCGCAGTTCGTCGTCGGTCATTCGCCGGCTGGCCAGGCCGGCGAACAAGGCGTAGAACTTGCGGTCCTCCGCCAGCATGTGGCCGGCAACGACTTCGGAGGCAAGAAATTCGACGAGCTTGCCTACCGAGATCCCCTGCTCCTCGCATTGCCGGCGCAGATCCGCGGCGTGCTTGACCAAGAGGCGATGTTGTTCGACTTGATGGCCCAGTCCCGTGTAATTTCGGTCACGCAGGATTTCCTCTTCGTGCTTGAAATGCGCGGACACGTGGGCGAGCAAGTCGTCGAATGCCCGGTTGAAGCTCTCCGGCCGGGTGTCCGACTTCACCGCTAATTCGAGCAAGCTGTTGGCAAGCCGGAACAGCTCCCGATGCTCTGCGTCTATGGACGGTTCGCCGCATTCAAAGGCGGGTTTCCACTGCAGATGGACGAGGGATTGACCATCCCTCACCATCGCCGTCTCGGCGTAAGAGAAGACTTCGACCGCATTGCGCCCGCGTTTCTTGGCCCGATACATCGCTTCGTCCCCGAAGCGGAGCAAGTCGCGCGGATTGTCCGCGTGTTGCGGGTACATGACGACGCCGATGCTGGACGAAATGTTGAGCGTGTCGCCATCTTCGGCGCGGTAGGGTTCGACCAGCGCGGCGCGAATCTTGTCGGCGACGTTGACCGCATCGCCGATCGTCCTGGCGTCCGGCAGCAACACCACGAATTCGTCGCCGCCGATGCGCGCGGCCGTATCGGATGCTCTCAGGCACTGCTGCATGCGTTCGGCGACGCGCCGCAACAGCCAGTCGCCGGATTCGTGCCCGCGGTCGTCGTTCACCTGCTTGAACTGGTCCAGGTCGATGAACAAAATCGACATCGTCCGCTGCTCGCGTTGCGCCTGGGCAATCGCCTGATGCAGGCGGTCTTCCAGCATTCTCCGGTTCGGCAAGTTGGTCAGCCGATCGTAGAACGCCATCTTGCGGGTAAGGTCCTCGGCCGCTTTGCGCTCGGTGACGTCACGCGTCACGCCGAGCAGGCTGACCACCGCACCGTTCTCGTCCCTCAAGGGCGTGGCGTGGGTTTCCAGCCAGCGCTTCGTCCCCTTGGCCCCGGTGATGGAAAATTCCAGTACCCCCGTGTTTCCGGCACACACGCTTTGGTGCAGCCGCATGAATGCTTCGCGGTATTCAGCATCGACGAATGCCAGCAAGCCGCATTGCCGCGCTTCGGCGAAGGAATCGACCTCGAGCATGCGGAGTCCGGCCGGGTTCATGTCTTCCAGGACCCCGTCCGCGCCCACCACCTTGACGCACTCCGGCTCGGTTTCGAATATCGCCTGGAGATATTCCTTCTGGCGCTTGACTGCGGCGTCCGCTCGTCTTTGTTCGGTGACGTCGTAGAGAACCGCTAGATGCGCATCCTGGATTTCCGCGTCTTCGGGGGAAGCATAGTGAGCGAGCGCGGTGCGCACCGTGCTGTCCTTGCAATGAATGAACAGCTCCATCGGCGCAAATGGCACGTGATCGTCGGCCAGTTTTCTGAGACGCTCCCCCCACGTCGACTTGACCCACATGCGGTAGATTGCATCGGGGAAGGCCTTTTGCCACCAGTCTGTCAAAGCGGGGATATCCTCCAGCGTGTAGCCGAACGCTCGCACGAAGGCGGCATTGAGGTAGGTGATGCGTCCGCGGTCGTCGGACACCGCATTTGGAACCGGAGAGGCATCCATGATCGCCTGCAGGCGCGCCTCGCTTTTGCTCAGGGCATCGGTGCGGGCGGCGACGCGGGCTTCGAGTTCCTCGTTGAGCCGAGAAAGCTCTTCCGAGATCCTGCGATGTTTGAGGCGATCCATGCCGTTGTCCGCGAGCATGGAGGCGATCTGCGCGTAAAGCGCCGTAATCGCCTTGATCCGCTCGAGCGGGACGATCGGCACTTCGGCAATCGCGGCAAGGTAGCGCTCTTCGTCGAATCCGGCTTGTCTAGCCTGGCCGCGGAAGAACTCGACATCCGGCGGACCGGTCAATATCTGTCCGGTGAATACGTTGGCGACATGCTGGCCGTCCACCATGATGGGAGCCGCCGTATCGACCAGGCCGTTGAGGCAGTTGTATACGGCATACGGCGCTCCGTGCATCATGCTTTCGACGAGCGAGGTGTCGCTATCGATGCAGCGGCGACAGGTTTCGAGGTTGCTGCGGTGGAATTCTTTGCACGCCCTTTGCCATCCGGATTGGACGATGATTTCTCCGTCGACGTCGATCACCGCGTTGGCGGTGCCGATGACGCTGTTGAGGCTTTCCATCAGAACCTGAAGCTTCGCGACGTCGACGAGTTCGGAATACTTGATGCGCGCCTTGGTGTCCATTTTGACACCCTCGAAAGCTGACATTTCATAATACGCCAGCACCGAAACCATTGCGACCGAATGGGCCCGCGGCCGCCCCAATCCATTGTAGGATGCGGGCAGGTCCATCGAAACAAGCACATTCAAGGTCTTCAGTCCGGTATTCCCGGGCAAGCACATAATGAGCAAGAGAGATTTTTCCGGCCGGCGCTGGCTGAATATCGGCTTGCGCTCCCTGCACCTCGCCGGGGTCGTGCTGGCGGGCATAGCCATCTACGGCGGCGGCAGCCACTCCGCAGCCGGCATCGCGCTCATGCTGCTCACCGGGATCGGCATGTACGCAACCGAGCTGTGGCATCGCCCCAGCTTCTGGCAGGAAGCCGCAGGCCTGTTGACGCCTGCCAAACTGCTCACGCTGGTGGTCATGTTGCTCGTGCCGCAAATCGCCGGGCCGCTGTTCTGGCTATTGCTCATTACATCGTCGGTGGTGTCGCACGCGCCCTGGGAATTCCGCCACAAGCGGATTCTCGGCAGTGCCGGCTGAGGGACGGACGATGCCGCCCGCTCCGGGAATCGCCGAACTCTATGTCGCTGCTGCCGAGCGCATCGCGGCGCGCCTGCGCGCGCCGCGCGTGCGCGCGCTGCACCTGCCGCCGACGCGAGCCGCGGCGGCGAAGGACGCCGAGTTCTGCGCGCTCGAATTGGACGACGGCTCGATCGGCCTCACCTATGTGCTGATCGACGATGCCGCGCGATTGTTGCGCACCCATCCCGATCTCGGCGCCATCGCCGGCATGGAGGCGGCGGCACTGGCACGCGGCTATGCGCTGGCCGATCCGGCGGCGAAAGCGCTGGGCTTTGCGGCGATCAACGCGCTGTCGCAGCAGCTGTTCGCCCGAGCGGGCTGGTCGCCGCTGGTCGCGGGAGATTCGCTGGGCGAAATCGAGCCGCAGGCGGGCGAGCACATCGGCATGATCGGCTTGTTCCGGCCGCTGATCCCGCGTATCAAGGCGGCGCGCGCAAGGCTTAGCGTGCTGGAGCTGCGGCCGGAGCTCGCCGGCGAGCACGAGGATTATCGCGTGACGCTCGATCCGACCTCACTCTCTTCCTGCGCCAAGGTGGTCAGCACCTGCACGGTGATGCTGAACGACACGCTCGATGCCGTGCTCGCGGCTTGCGCCAATGCGCGCCAGTTCGCCATCGTCGGGCCCACTGCCGGTTGCGTTCCCGATCCCCTGTTCGCGCGCGGCGTCGATACCATCGGCGGCAGGCGCGTCGTCGACGCGGACGGCTTCCGCGACGCCTTCCGCAGCGGGGACAAATGGGGCGCCTACGCCGACAAGTACGTCATCAAGCGGCAGGACTATCCCGGCATCGAGCGCTTGCTGGAACGCGTCGCGTGAGCTGCGCCATCGCGTCGGGGCGGGGGCGATGGCGCAGGTGGTAATATTCGCCTGTGAAGCCGGCCAGACGGTCGCTGCGCGCCGCTCAGGCGCGGAGAGGAAAGTCCGGGCTCCATAGAGCAGGGTGACGGCTAACGGCCGTACGTAATAGCGGAGGGCACGCCTTCCGCGAAGACGAGGAATAGGGCCACAGAGACGAGTCGCGGCGGCGCGAGCGCAAGCCGCAGCCGCTGCGGGTGAAACGCGGCAACCTCCACCCGGAGCAACACCAAGTAGGCGGACGCTGCACGCGCAAGCGTGCAATGAGCGGCTCGTTCAAGTCCGCGGGTAGGTGGCTCGAGCCCCGGGGCAACCTTGGGCCTAGAGGAATGACCGTCATAGGGAGCGATCCCCGTAACAGAACCCGGCTTATCGGCCGGCTTCACCTCTTCCTTCCCCTTCGCGCGGTCGCGCACCGCGGCGATGCAGGCCAAGCGCGGCGCGCACCATACGGCTGCGTCGCGCACCGCCTCGCCCGCCTAAGCTGATGAATCCCCACGCCTTGCCGGCGTGGCACAGGGGTTGCTACGGCGGGAGCAGGGGGTGTCATGCAAGAGACGAAATCCATCTGCTGCTACTGCGGCGTCGGCTGCGGCGTCGTCATCGAAAGCGAAGACGGCCGCATCCGCGGCGTGCGCGGCGATCCGCAACATCCGGCCAACTTCGGCCGCCTCTGCACCAAGGGCTCCACCCTGCACCTGACGGCGCGCCACGACACGCGCGCCCTCTATCCCGAGCTGCGCCGCGCGCGCAATCTCGCGCGCCGCCGCGCTTCCTGGAACGAGGCGCTCGACTACGCGGCGAGCCGCTTCGCACGACTCATCCGCAGCCACGGGCCCGACAGCGTCGCCTTCTATCTCTCGGGACAGCTGCTCACCGAGGACTACTACGTCTTCAACAAGCTCGCCAAGGGGCTCGTCGGCACCAACAACGTCGACACCAATTCCCGGCTGTGCATGTCCTCGGCGGCGGCGGGCTACAAGGCATCGCTCGGCGTCGACGCGCCGCCCGCGTGTTACGAAGACATCGAGCACGCCGGCTGCCTGTTCATCGCCGGTTCGAACGCCGCATTCGCCCACCCGGTGTTGTTTCGCCGCATCGAGGCAGCGAAGGCGCAGCGTCCGGAACTGAAGATCATCGTCGTCGATCCGCGCCGCACCGACACGGCCGCGGTTGCCGACCTGCATCTGCCCATCCTGCCGGGGAGCGACGTCGCGCTGTTCAACGCCATGCTCCACGTGCTCCTGGAACAGGGGCTAGTCGACCGGGCTTACATCCGCGCGCATACGCAAGGCTTCGATCGGCTAGAGGCGCTCGCGGCGCAGTACCCGCCGCACACCGCGGCCGAGCTCTGCGCAGTGCCGGCGGCGGACATCGTGCACGCGGCGCAGTGCTTCGGCGCGAGCACGCCGACGCTCTCGCTTTATTGCCAGGGCCTGAATCAATCGGTGCAGGGCACGGACAAGAATTGCGCGCTGATCAACCTGCACTTGGCCACCGGCCAGATCGGCAAGCCCGGCGCAGGCCCGTTCTCGCTCACCGGGCAGCCCAATGCCATGGGCGGACGCGAAGTCGGCGGCATGGCCAACCTGCTCTCGGCGCACCGCGAACTCGCGGACCCGCTCCAGCGCGGCGAAGTGGCGCGGCTGTGGGGAGTCGACCGGCTGCCGGCCGCGCCGGGAAAGACGGCGATCGAGCTGTTTCGCGCGCTCGAAGCGGGCGAGGTCCGCGCCGTGTGGATCGCCTGTACCAATCCGGCACAGTCGCTGCCGGAGCAGGACAGGGTGCGCGCGGCGCTGGCCAAGGCGGAGTTCGTCGTGCTGCAGGAAGCGTATCGCAACACCGATAGCGCCGCCTTCGCCGACCTGCTGTTGCCTGCGGCGAGCTGGGGCGAAAAGGAAGGCACGGTCACCAATTCCGAGCGGCGCATCAGCCGCGTGCGCGCCGCGGTGGCACCGCCGGGCGAGGCGCGGCCGGACTGGGAGATCGCGGTCGAGTTTGCGCACAGGCTGGGCGCGCAGCTTGGCGCCGCAGCGCAAGCCGAGCGGCTGTTTCCTTATCGCTTCTCCGAGGAGGTGTGGAACGAGCACCGCGAATCGACGCGCGGCCGCGATCTCGACATCACCGGCTTGTCCTACGCGCGGCTGGAGACGGAAGGCCCGCAGCAGTGGCCGTTCGCGGCAGGGGCGGCTGCGACGCCGCGGCTCTATGCCGAGGGGCGCTTTGCCACTGCCGACGGCCGCGCGCGCTTCGTCGTCGCGCACCATCGCGGCACGGCTGAGGCAACCGATGCGCGCTTCCCGCTGCATCTCACCAGCGGCAGGCTGCGCGACCAGTGGCATGGCATGAGCCGCACCGGCACCGTGGCGCGGCTGTTCAATCACAGCCCGGAACCCTATGCTACGATGCAGCGCGAAGACATGGCGGCACGCGCTCTGGCGGACGGCGATCTGGTGCGCTTAACGAGCCGACGCGCGAGCGTGCTGTTCCGCGTGCGCGCCGGCGCGGATCTGCGTCCGGGCCAGGTGTTCGTTCCCATGCATTGGGGCAGCCAATTCATGCGCGGCGCCGGGGTGAACGCGCTGTTTGCGGGCGACTTCGATCCGCAATCGAAGCAGCCGGAACTGAAGCATGCGGCGGTCAAGGCGCAGAAGGTGGTGCTGCCCCAAGTGCTGGTGGCGATGCGGCGCATTGCCGCAGGCGCCACGGCCTCGGCGCCGCGCCTGGCGCAAGAGCTGCAGCCGCTGCTCGAAAGATTCGAGTACGCGAGCCTCAACTTGCTCGGACGCGAGGACGCGGTGCTGGTCTTCCGCGCCTATGGTTCCGCCCTGCCGGAGGCGAACGTACTGCGCGAGCTCGACCAGCTGTTCGGTCTGGATGCCGCAGTTGGCAGCATGCACTACCGCGACCTGCGCCGCGGCGTATTCAAGATCGCCAGGGTGGAGGACGACGTCGTGACGGCGGTGCGCCTGCAGGGCGAGACCGCGGGCGAAGAGTGGTTGAAGAGCATGATGTTGCAAGGGGCCTCGGCCGAGGCCGTGCGTCCCTGGGTACTTGCGCCGGTGTCGGCGCCGCCGCGCGGCACGCTGGCGCGCGGCCGCATAGTGTGCAACTGCGTCGACGTGGCCGAGGTCGAAATCCGCAGGGAACTCGCGCGCGGTGCGAGCCTCGAACAGTTGCAGGACCGGCTCAAGTGCGGCACGCAGTGCGGCTCCTGCCTGCCGGAGCTGAGGCGCATGCAAGATGAATTCGGCGCCGCGGAGGAACGAACATGAGTTACGCCCGTTTCATCAAGGAGGTCGGCCGCGGCACCAAGGGCGCGCGCGATCTGACGAGCGACGAGGCCTACGAACTCTACGCCGCCATGTTGGACGGCGGAGTCCCCGACTTGGAACTGGGCGCGATCGTGCTCGCCTTGCGGCTGAAGACCGAAGCGGTGTCGGAACTGCTCGGCTTCTATCAGGCCTTGTCCGAACGCCTGCACCGGCTGCAGCCGCCCGACGGCGAAGTGCGGACCGTGCTCATCCCGAGCTACAACGGCGCGCGCGCCCAGCCCAATCTGATGCCGCTGGTGGCGCTCTTGCTGCAGCGCCTGGGCATTCCGGTGCTGGTGCACGGCGCGCTCGACGGCTACGGCCGGGTGGCGAGCGCGTTCGTATTCGCGGCCCTGGGCGTACAGCCGTGCACCACGCTCGCGCAGGTGCAGACGGCCTTGGACGAAAAGAAGCTCGCCTACGTGCCGACCGCGGTGCTCGCGCCGGGACTGGCGCAGCTCCTCGCGCTGCGCCAGCGGCTGGGGGTGCGCAACAGCGCGCACACGCTGGCGAAACTGATCGACCCCTTCGGCGGCGCGAGCCTGCGCCTGGTGTGCATGACGCATCCCGACTACCTGCAGAAGATGCGCGAGTTTTTCGCCGCCACCGGCGATACCGCGCTCATCATGCGCGGCACCGAAGGCGAGGCCTACGCCAATCCGAAAAAGCGTCCGCGCATCGAGCTGTACCGCGAAGGCGGGGCCGAGCTGCTGTTCGAACAGGAGCACATCGAGCCGCTCGCGCAAGGCGCGCAGGACATCGACGCCAAGTCGACCGCCGCTTACATCCGCGCGGCGCTCGAGGGTGCGCTGCCCTTGCCGCTGCCCATCGTCAATCAAGTCGCCTGCTGCCTCTACGGCTGCGGCTACGCCGGCGACCTCAACCAGGCGAAGGCCATCGCCGCCGTCGAGTTGCGCGCGCTGAACGCCGGCTGAGCCCTTCGCCTCGCAGCTTGTCCGGCGAGGTGCATGCCCCAGCAACTTGCACCGCGAACGTGCGCCGCGCCGCGCGCGTTCCTGAACCTTCGCGCGACCGGCCCCGGTCAAAGTCCGCGTCGATACTGGCTTTCCGGCCGATATGTCCCTCTTGGCACGGCGTTTGCCTTTGACTGGTTGCACGGTCCTGCAAGGGATGGCGGCGCGATCACCTCCCCGGTGCAGGGTCGATAACCGAAGAGGACAGCATGCGATCAAAATCGATTCGAGCCGACGGCGCGCGGCGGCGGTTTCTGCAGCAGGCAGGGGCCGCAGCCATTACGAGCTTCATTCCGCCTGCGCTGCGCAGCGCCGCCTGGGCCGCCGGTTCGGACGCCCCGGAAAAGAAGGAATTGAAGGTGGGCTTCATTCCTCTCACCGACTGCGCCTCGGTGGTGATGGCCTCGGTGCTGGAGTTCGACAAGAAGTACGGCATCAGCATCGTGCCCTCGAAGGAAGCGTCTTGGGCCTCGGTGCGGGACAAGCTGGTGAACGGCGAACTCGATGCGGCGCACGTGCTCTACGGCCTCGTCTACGGCGTGCACAACGGCATCGGCGGCGCGCGCAAGGACATGGCCATTCTGATGAACCTGAACCACAACGGCCAGGCGATCACCCTGTCGCGCAAGCTCTACGAAAAAGGGGTAAAGGACGGTACGAGCCTGAAGGCATTGATCGCGCGCGACAAGCGCGAGTACGCATTCGCGCAGACCTTTCCCACCGGCACCCACGCCATGTGGCTGTACTACTGGCTCGCCGCGAGCGGCATTCATCCCTTCAACGACGTGAAGGCGATCGTGGTGCCGCCGCCGCAGATGGTGGCGAACATGCGCGTCGGCAACATGGACGGCTTTTGCGTGGGCGAGCCCTGGAACAACCGTGCCATCGTCGACGGCATCGGCTTTACCGCCATCACCACGCAGGAGATCTGGAAGGACCATCCGGAAAAGACGCTCGGCACCACGGCCGAGTTCGTGCACAAGCATCCGAACTCCGCGCGCGCCCTCGCCGCGGCCGTGCTCGAGGCCGGGCGCTGGATCGACGCTTCGCTTTCCAACCGGCAGAAGACCGCCACCACCATCGCCGAGAAATCCTACGTCAACACCGACCGCGAGGTGATCCTCGCGCGCATGCTCGGCCGCTACGACAACGGCATCGGCCGGACCTGGGACGACGCCAATTGCATGAAGTTCTTCAACGACGGCTATGTCAGCTTTCCTTACCTGTCCGATGCCATGTGGTTCATGAGCCAGCACCGGCGCTGGGGGTTGCTGAAGGAGGACATCGACTATCTCGCGGCGGCGAAGGCGGTGAACCGCATCGACGTCTACCGCGAGGCTGCCGCGGCGGCGAAAGTGAGCCTGCCGAAAGAGCCGATGCGCAGCGCGAAGTTGTTCGACGGCGTCAACTGGGACGGAAAAGACGCGAAGAAGTACGCCGCCTCATTCCGCCTCCGCGTCGCCTAGGCGCGGGCGCGAGGGCGAGCCGAACATGGAAAAGATGAAACTGGTGATGGTGGGCAACGGCATGGCGGGCGTGCGCACGCTGGAGGAACTGCTCAAGCTCGCGCCCGATCTGTATGACGTCACCGTGTTCGGCGCCGAGCCGCACGCCAACTACAACCGCATCCTGCTCTCGCCGGTGCTCGCGGGCGAGATGAAGTTGGACGACATCATGCTGAACGACGTCGACTGGTACCGCGCGAACGGCATCCGCCTGCATTTGGGGAAGAAGGTGACCAAGATCGACCGCCGCGCGCGCACGGTGAGCACCGCCGACGGCAGCGCCGCCGGCTACGACCGGCTGCTGCTCGCGACCGGGTCGAATCCCTTCGTCCTGCCCGTGCCCGGCGCGAATCTCGCCGGGGTGCTCGGCTATCGCGACATCGCCGACACCAACGCCATGATCGAAGCCGCAACGAAATACCGGGACGCGGTGGTCATCGGCGGCGGCCTGCTCGGCCTGGAAGCGGCGAACGGCCTGAAGGCGCGCGGCATGAAGGTCACGGTGGTGCATCTGATGGACTGGCTGATGGAGCGGCAGCTCGATCGCACCGCGGCCGAACTCCTGCAGGCCTCGCTCGAAGCACGTGGCCTCGCCTTTCGCTTGAAGACCGAAACCAGCGAAATCGTCGGCGGCGCCGACGGCAGGGTGCGCGCGGTGCGCTTCAAGGACGGAACCGAGCTCGCCGCCGATCTGGTGGTGATGGCGGTGGGCATCCGCCCGAACATCGAGCTCGCGCAGTCGGCCGGCCTGCATTGCGAGCGCGGCATCGTCGTCAACGACACCATGCAGACCTTCGATCCGCGCATCTACGCCGTGGGCGAGTGCGCGGCGCACCGCGGCGTCGCCTACGGCCTGGTGGCGCCGCTGTTCGACATGGCCAAGGTCTGCGCCAATCATCTGGCGCATTTCGGCATCGGCCGCTACGCGGGCTCGGTAGTCTCGACCAAGCTGAAAGTCACGGGCATCGACTTGTTTTCCGCCGGCGATTTCATCGGCGACGACGCGGCCGAGGAAATCGTGCTGCACGACGCCGTCGGCGGCGTGTACAAGAAGCTCGTCATCCGCGACGATCGCATCGTCGGTGGCGTGATGGTGGGCGACACCGTCGACGGCTCGTGGTACCTGCAGCTGCTGCGCGACCGGCAGGACATCCACGACATCCGCGACCACTTGATGTTCGGGCAGAGCCATCTCGGCAACAGCGGCCACCAAGGGCAGAACAAGGCCGCCGGCATGGCCGACGACATGGAGGTGTGCGGCTGCAACGGCGTGTGCAAGGGCGCGATCGTGCGCGCGATCAAGGAGAAGGGTTTGTTCACGCTGGAAGAGGTGCGCAAACACACCAAGGCTTCCAGTTCCTGCGGCTCCTGCACCGGGCTGGTGGAGCAGCTCCTCGCCTCGACCGTGGGCGGTGCCTACCAGCCGGCCGAGTCGAAGACCAAACCCTTGTGCGGCTGTACCGATCACAGCCACGAGGAGGTGCGGCGCGCGATCCGCGAGGGCCGCTACCAGGGGCGACGCCTGCTGTCGATCGCAGAGGTGATGAAGTTCATGGAATGGCGCACGCCGAACGGCTGCGCGAGCTGCCGCCCGGCGCTCAACTACTATCTGCTCGCCACCTGGCCGCGCGAGGCGGCGGACGATCCGCAATCGCGCTTCGTCAACGAGCGCGTGCACGCCAACATCCAGAAGGACGGCAGCTATTCGGTGGTGCCGCGCATGTGGGGCGGGGTGACGAGCGCCGCGCAACTGCGCCGCATCGCCGACGTCGTGGACAAGTACCGGATTCCGACGGTAAAGGTCACCGGCGGGCAGCGCATCGACCTGCTGGGAGTGAAGAAAGAAGACCTGCCCGGAGTGTGGCGCGATCTGGACATGCCCTCGGGCCACGCCTATGCCAAGGCGCTGCGCACGGTGAAGACCTGCGTCGGCTCGGAATGGTGCCGCTTCGGCGTGCAGGACTCGACCAACATGGGCATCGCCCTGGAGCAGGACCTGTGGCGCATGTACGCCCCGCACAAGGTGAAGCTCGCGGTGTCGGGCTGCCCGCGCAACTGCGCCGAGGCGACGATCAAGGACGTGGGCGTGATCGGGGTCGACTCCGGCTGGGAGATCTACATCGCCGGCAACGGCGGCATCAAGGCCGAGGTGGCGCAGTTCCTGTGCAAGGTGAAGACGCAGGCGGAGGTGCTGGAATACGCCGGCGCGTTTCTCCAGCTCTACCGCGAAGAGGCGCGCTATCTCGACCGCACGGTGCACTTCGTCGCCCGGGTGGGCCTGGACTACGTCAAGCGCCGCGTGGTCGAGGACGCGGAAAACCGCAAGGCTTTGTACGCCCGGCTGCAGTACGCCTTGAAGGACGCGCCCGATCCCTGGCGCGAGCGCGCGGCGGGCGCGGCGAAGAACGAATTCGAATTGCTCGAGCTGCAGGCATGACGGCGCTGGCGCAGATGCAGCCGCAGTCGACCTGGGTGCGCGCCTGTGCGCTCGAGGACATCCCCCGCCTCGGGGCGCGCGTGGTGCACAGCGCCGCGGGCAGGATCGCGATCTTTCGCACCGCCGAGGACGAGGTGTTCGCGCTCGCCGACCGCTGTCCGCACAAGGGCGGGCCGCTGTCGCAGGGAATCGTCTTCGGCCGCAGCGTCGCCTGCCCGCTGCACGGCTGGAACATCCAGTTGGATAGCGGTTGCGCGGCCGCGCCCGACGAAGGCTGCGCCAAGCGCTATGCGGTCAGGCTGGAAGAGGGGGCGGTGCTGCTCGCGCTCGGCTAGCGCTCGCCTGGGCCTGGGCTCACTTCCTCGCGTTGAGGAAATAGGTCTGCATGCTCCCCTTGCCCCGGATCTCGACCACGCCGCGCTCCTCGAAGGCGAATTGTTCGCGCAGCTGCGCGTAGACGTCTTCGGTAACGTGGACGCGGCCGGCCTCGCCGCTCGATTCCATGCGGCTCGCGATATTGACCGCGTCGCCCCAGATGTCGTAGGCGAACTTGGTCTGGCCGATGACGCCGGCGACGGCGGGGCCGCAGTGCATGCCCAGCCGGATCTGCACCGGCCGGCCGTCGGGATAGCGCATTGCGCCGACCGTGGGCAGGGCTTCGAGCGCGAAATCGGCGAGATGCGTCAGCGCGTGATCGCCCGTCGCGTCCGCGGCGGCCGCGATCACCATGTACTGATCGCCGCTGGTCTTGATCTTCTCCACCCTATGCAGCTCGCACAGGCGGTCGAGCGGCACGAAGATGTTCTCCAGCAGATTCAGCACCTGCTCCGGCGCATGGCGGCTGGCGAAGGCGGTGAAGCCGACGATGTCGACGAACAGCACGTTGACGCGCGGCAGGCTCTCGGCGATCGACTTCGCCCCGGCGGAAAGGCGGGTCGCGATCCGCGACGGCATCACGTTCAGCAGCAGGCTTTCCGATTTTTCCGTTTCCCTGAGCAGCTGCTGATACAGATTGCTCTTCTCCACCATCACCGACAGATGGCCGGCGATCAGCCTGAAGATGTCGATGTGCACGTCCTGGTAGGTGTTCGGCGTGCGGCTGGAGAAGAACATGAAGCCGATCGGTTTGCCGATGGAGATGAGCGGGCAGGTCAGGCTTGCGCGTATGCCTTCCGCAACCATGACGTCGGTGGATTCCGACAGCGGATGCTTGCGCAGGTAGTCGGACAAGTCGTTGATGATGCGCGGCTCGCCCGAGGCGATGATCCCCTGCAGGCTGCTTCCCTTTATGCTCCGCGCATAGCCCGCCGGCAGGATGATATCGGAGTAGCGCGCGCGCACCCAGCGCGCGCGCGCGAGGCGGCCGCCGTGCTCGAGCAGGGCGACGCTCAGCCGGTCGTAGGGCAAGACCGCCTGCAGCGCTTCATAGGCCTTGTCCAGGACTTCGTCGAGCAGCAGGCCCTTGTTGATTTCGTGGGTCAACTGCAGCAGCGCATGCAGCTCGCCGAAGCGGTCCTCGACGAATCCGGACAGCTGCTGCAGGATGCGCGACAGCCGGCCGATCTCGTCGTCGTAATCGGTGATGTCCTTGATCAGCGCGAATTCAGCACCCAGTTCGCCGGGCGGCGGCTCCAGCGCCGCAGCCGAGCTGACGACGGCACCGCGGCGCAGCTGCGCGCGGGTGCCGGCCGCCTGGCCCGAGGGCCACTTCAATTTGACGTGATCGACGAAACGCAGCAGGCGGTTCAAGCGCTGCGCGTCCTCCTTCAGCTGGCGTTCGGCGCGCACGGACTTGTCCGCCGCCCAGCCGAAGGCGAGGAAGGCCAGGCTGATCAACAGCCGCATCCACAGTTCGTTCGGGTCGTATTCGGCGATCAGGGTTTCGGCGAGAGGCCGGTGATCGAACACCAGGGTATGCATCAGCGATTCGGCTAGCCAGAAGAAGAGCGCGAGTCCGAGGCCTAGCCAGGTGAGGATCGGGATGGGCGGTTTCATGTTGGTATCGCCGCGCGCTACGGATCTCGTCGCCGGTCCGGCAGCCAAGCGAATGTGCGGCGCGCTGATTACACGTAACGCCAAGTCTAGCACTGCCAGCGTCCTGAGGCAGACGCTGCTCGATTTCGGCGAGGGAAGTTAGGTTCTTACCCGAGTTCCGCTTTCAGTGTCCACCCCAGAGCATTGCGGGTTTTGCCCGGCTGCGTTTTGTCCGGCGCGGGACGACACTCGATCCCGTGCTGGGCGATGCGAAGGCGCGCGCCGCAAGGCAAATTTCGACAGGAGGGAAGATGAAGCGCAGCCACGATACTCTGGACGAGCTGCCCGAATTGGAGGCAGGCGAATTCACTCCCGCCCCATCGCGGCGCTCATGGATCGAAGACGCGAACGACCTCGGCGATCTCGGCGATTCGTTTTCCATCGGCCTGGGCGAGTCGGACATCGAGTACATCGTCGCCGCCGACCTCTGAGGTGCGCATGAAAACCCGTTGCGAAACTCAATCTGCAGCGGGCGCTTACATCTGCTTTCACTTTTTTGGTGAACCATGCGGGCCGAGCGGCCGTTCTAAAGGCTAGGCGGCGCGACATCCCCAGGACGCGGCGCCGGATGCTGGAGGCGCCGATGACGGCATTCGCTCGCCCCGTGCTCGCCCGCTTACTCTCGCTCGTGCTCGCGCTCGCGCCCGTCGCCCTGCGGGCGCAGGAACCGATTTATGCGCAGCAGCAGCTCGACCAGCTGCTAGCGCCCATTGCGCTCTATCCCGATCCGCTGCTGTCGCAGATATTCGTGGCGTCGATTGCTCCGCTCGAGCTGAGCGCTGCGGCGCAGTGGTCGATCGACCATCCGGGCCTGCAAGGCGAGGATGCGCTGGCCGCCGTCGCCGAACAAGACTGGGACGAGAGCGTCAAGTCGCTCGTCGCGTTTCCGCAGGTGCTCGCCTGGATGGCGCAGAACCCGCAATGGATGCGCGCCCTCGGCGATGCCTTCTCGCGGCAGCCAGCGCAGGTCATGGACACGGTGCAGGCGCTGCGGCAACGGGCGCTCGCCGCCGGGAATCTGCTCTCCGACGAGCGCATGCGCGTCGTCGTCGACGGCGGCGCGATCAGCATCGAGCCGGCGGACCCGCAACTCGTGTACGTCCCCTACTACGATCCCGGGTTCGTCTACGGCGATTGGTGGTGGCCGTCCTACCCGCCCGTCAGTTGGAGGCCTGCGCCGGGCTACGTCTTCCTGCGGAATCGCGCCGCAAGGCTTTTCTGGTCGCCGGCCGTAGCGGTCGCGCCGCAGTTCTTCTTTACGGATTGCGATTGGCGCCGGCATGCGCTGCGCGAGTTGCGGCCGCGCCGCGCTAGCGCGCCGGCGGGGCAGGTGCCGCGCGTCGTCCGTCCGCTGCCGGGTGTCTGGGTGCGCAATCTGGAGCAGAGCCGCGAAGTGCCGCTGCGCCGGCCCGCACCTTCGGCTTTGGGGCCGCTGCCGCGGCATGAAGCACCGCTGCGTGAGGCGCTGCGGCACGAAGAACCGCGGGGCGTGGAACCCTCCCATATCGCTCCGCTGCGCGCGCAGGCTCCCCTTCCTGCCGTCGGGCCGGCGGTGATGCGTATGCCACTTGCTGCCGCACCGCCTGGCGTGGCGGTAGCGAACGCGCGGGCGCAGCCGCTCGCCGCGCGCAGCATCCCGGCGCAGCATGCACATGAGTTGCGATCGACGACCGCCGCAAGCTCGCCCGCATCCGCGCCGACGCAGCCGGCGACGGGCGCACGCGCCGCTACTGCGCGACGCTGAAGGCGCCAACTGTCGCCTGCCGGCGACAAAGAAATCCTTTCTCACGCAGCAGCTTTTTGGAGCCTGGTCGCAATCTGTCGCCTCCAAGCGACAGTTCGGCCACGCGACGGTAATCGCCTCTTCGCGCTATCGATTTGATTCGAAGCGAATAATCGTTCTTGGCACGAAGCCTGCAAGTACTCGGCTCACGCGAGTGCGCAGTCGCGCCCGCATGACATCGCCGGAACAAGGAGCCAGCGTATGGAGCGTCGATGGCGTGCGCTGCACGCCGCGGTCGTTTGTTGCGCATTCGCGCCGCCGCCTATCTTGGTCGCGGCGGACGACGCTGCGGCCGACGCCGCGGCGTTTCGCGCCTACGACGCGAACCACGATGGTTTCGTCACCAAGCGCGAAATGCGGCGCCTGCACGATTTCGACCGAGCTTTCGATCTGGCGGATTCGAATCGCGACGGCAAGCTCGATGTGGAGGAATTCGCGCGGGCGCGGGCCATCTATCGACGCATGGGCACGGCGGAGTATGTCGACGACAGCGTGATCACCGCCAAGGTGAAGGCGGCGCTGCGCAAGGAGAGGATAGCGCAGGCAGTGGGGGTGGAGACACATAAGGGCGTGGTGCTGCTCTCGGGCGTGGTCGCCGACGCGCAGCAGCGCGCGCGAGCCGTTCAGGCGGCCGCGGCGGTGGACGGTGTGGTCAAGGTGAAGGACGGCCTGGCGCTGGAATGAAGCACGCGGCCGAATTGCCGCGGGCGGAGCGAAGAGGAACTCCGCGGCGGTAACCGCGTCGAAAAAAACTGAGGGGCATGAGTACGCAAAGGAGCACGACATGAACAAATCGAAATTCGCAATCCTTTCCCTTGCGCTGCTGGCATCGGCGTGTGCCTACAACCCGAGCAAACAGGACATCGGCACGGCGGCAGGCGCAGTCGTCGGCGGCTTGGTGGGCCACGCCGTCAGCGACAGCACCGCGGGCACCATCGTCGGCGCGGGCGCCGGCGCGCTGATCGGCAGCGACATCGGCAAGAAACAGCAAAAGAAATAGGGCGGACCTGAGGGCAACGCCCTGAAGCTTGCCGCGGCAGCACGCAATTCCGGTGCGCCGCGCAAGGAGCCATCGCCACACGCAACGAAGCATCCCGGGACGAGCGCTGCGCGCACCCGGGGGTAAAGCTTTGCCGGGCGGCGGCGCGGCGAAGGCCGCGCCCAGGAAGCATGCGCTGGCATGCGCCAGTGCAATTGCAAGGAGATCGAATCGACATGGTGACGGTATTTGACGGACGGAAATACGGTCTGAGCGCAAGCCTGCTGTTGATGGCGAGTCACGGCGCCATCACGCTCTTGGCCGTGGCGATCGCATTCGCGCTGCCGACGGCGGCGAAGTTCATCCTCTATCAATGGTGGCCGCGGGTCGAAGCCGATCCCAACTTGCTGCTGGCGACCGAAATCGGCCTGGCGTCGGCGCTGGTGCTGCTGTTCAACGGAGCGAGAATCGCCTGGGGCAACCGCGCATGGGTGCGCATGGCGAATCTCGCAGCTCTGGTCTATGCGCGCCATGCCGGCCGCATGGGCATTGCGCGCTGGCGCGAGCGCGCTCTAGTCAAGCGGCTGCCGCTGGCGCGCGATGCTTTCGTCCTCAGCCTGACCGGTTACGACACCTTCGTCGACAAGAATAGCCTGCTGCGCGAGGTGCTGGAGAAAGCCTACGAAGTCCGCGTGCTGCTTCTCAACCCTCTGGGGGAGGGGCTGCGCCGCCGCGTCGACGGGCTGCCGGCCGAGGTCACTGTGCTGTCTTTTCACGGCGAGATCGAGGCGAGCATCAACTACTTGGCCGAGCTGCGCAAGCGCGGCAAGGCCGTATCGCTGAGATTCTACGAGCAGGAGCCGTTCTGGAAGGTGATCGTGCTGGGCGACCATGTCTGGGTGCAGCACTGTCACGACGGCGTACCGGTGAGGGATCAGCCCGAGTACGTTTTCGCGCTGCAGCATCGCGATCCCCGGCGCGGGCTGTTCGTTCCCTTCTACATGCATTTCTTGAGCAAGTGGAACGAACACCAACATCCGGAGTACGACTTCGACACCGGCGAACTGGTCTATCGCGACTCTGCCGGCAACGAGACGCGGCGCAAACCGCTCGGCGTTCCGATCAGCGGCGTCGGCACCGGGCGCAGCGTTTTCGCGCCCGCGCCCGAGTCGGCGCCCGCTATGCCCGTGGCGGCAGAAGGTGCGGAACTCCAGCGTCTGCAGACGATCGATGCCGAATGATGCGCGCTCTTCTCATGCGCCGCGTACGCAATCACAGGCACTGGCGCGGGCCTTGCTTAGGCCCGAGATCGCTGGCGGCGGATGCACGTGCCGTCTTGAGGCGCAGGCAAGGCGCTGCCTGGCCGGAGCGCGGCGGCGTCGGCAAACGGCAACACTGCGCGGCGGCAACCCAGGGTCGGAGGGCGCACCGCCCTTCGAATGACGAATCGATTACGACAGGGAAATTCGAGCATGGAATGGAAGGCGGAATATGCGACGGGCATACACAACATCGACGACCAGCATCGCATCGTCGTGGAATTCGTCACGGAATTCGAACGCGCGGCGCAGGCGCAGCCCGGCGCGGATGAACTGCATCGCTTGCTCGCGCGCACCGATGCGTTTCTGCAATTCCATTTCCATGTCGAGGAATCCCTGATGCAGTTGCTGCCATATCCGCATGCCGCCGCGCACCGGCTGGAGCATCAGGCCATCCTGCGTCAGATCGCGGCAGTCGAGAGCCGGCTGCTGCGCGCGCGCAGACCGGACAATCTGGCGCTGCTGATGCGGGATTACTTGTTCGAGCACATAGTCGTCGGGGACAAGTGGCTGGCGCAGTATGCCCTCGAGCTATACAGCTGGCGGCCGGCGCGCAGCGCGCCGCTGTTACGGGCGCGGGACGGTGCGGCTCGCTCGATCCGCTGGTAGCGCGGGCATCGTTCTCGCGCTCCGCGGGATCGCGCCGGCACCGCGCGAGCTGCCGTCGGCACGCGGCGTGCATCGCCGTGGCAAGCAATGGTTGGCGGGCGTGCAAAATGCACGGCCGCCGCCACGCCTTGAATGGCATACTTTATCGATGCGTTCTTACTATCCGAGTTCCTTCCTCAAACTGCTGCTGGTCGGCTTTTCTCTGGTCGCCCTGCCTCTGGTCGCGGCGCTGGTGAACAACGCCGTATCGGTGGACAAGCTGGCGGGACAGAGCCAGAAAGCGGTGTATCAGGCGGTGCAGGCGGCGCGCAATGGGCGCATCTTGGTCGAACAGATTACGGCGATGGAGCGCAGTTCGCGCCAGTTCATGATCCTCGGGGATCGCGCGATACTCGCGCGGCTGGCCGAGAGCTACCGCGAATTCGAGGATGCGGCCGGCCAGTTGCAGAAGATCGCGCTGGGCAAGGAACAGGCGCGCATGCTGGAGCAGCTGGTGGGCGGCACGCGGGACCTGTATCAGCGCATCTCCGCCGAAGAATTGAACCGGGCGCGGATCAGGGAGGCGGTGGAGGATTTCGTCGGCTTGTCCGACATCGCCCGATCGTTCGACGCGCAAGGCGCGGCGCTGGTGGATCGCGAGGTGGAGTCGATGCAGCGCGTCGCCGAAGACGCGCAGCGCATGGTGGCGCTGCAGTCGCTCGCACTGCTGCCGGTGGCGCTGTTTCTGGTGCTGGGATTCACGCGGCTGATCGTCAGGCCGATCCGCCAGATCGACGCGGCGATCCGGCATCTGGGCGAAGGCAAGTTCGCGCAGAAGATCGAGGTGACGGGGCCGCAGGATCTGCAGCGCCTAGGGAAGCAGCTCGATTGGCTGCGGCTGCGACTGGTGGAATTGGAGGAGCAAAAGACGAAATTCCTGCGCCACGTTTCGCACGAACTGAAAACGCCGCTCACCGCCGTGCGCGAAGGCGCGGAACTGCTCTCCGACGAACTCGTCGGTTCGCTGAACGGCGAGCAGCGCGAGGTCGCGAGCATCCTGCGCCACAACAGCGTACGCCTGCAGAAGCTGATCGAAGATCTGCTCAGCTATCACACCGTACAGTTCCAGAAGACCGACCTCAATTTCTCCTCGGTGCAGGTTAAGGCGGTGATCAGCAAGGTGGTGCATGCGCAGAAGCTCGCGCTGATCACCAACCGCTTGCGCCTGGAGGTCACCTGCCCGGGCATCGAATTGGAGGCCGACGAGGAAAAGCTGCGCATCATCGTCGACAACCTGGTTTCGAACGCCATCAAGTTCTCGCCGCGCGGCGGGCGCATCCGCATCGCGGCGCGCGAGAAGGACGAGGCGGTCGTCCTCGACGTGGCCGATTCCGGCCCCGGCATCGCGCGGGAGGACAGGGAGCGCGTGTTCGACGCCTTCTACCAAGGGCAGGTGAAGCATGCCGCCCATGTGCAGGGTACCGGCTTGGGCCTGTCGATCGCCTGGGAATACACCATCGCCCACAGTGGCAGCATCGAGGTAGTCGACAGTCCGGCAGGCGGTGCGCACTTTCGCGTGACGCTGCCGCGGACGCGAAAGGAAATGCTGGTATGAAACGCGCGCCCGGCTTCCTGCTGCTGCTCGCATGCGCGCTGCTCGCCGGCTGCGAGACCGTGCGCATCCAAGAGCCTGCGGCGGTCATCGAGGAATCGCGCCCGGCGAACTTGCGCGCGGCCGACCTCGCGCCGCTGCTGCGCTATTTCGAGCACATCGCGCAACTTGCGCCGGCGGACGTCGGCGCCGAATTCGCGCGTGCGCGCACGCGCTTTGCCGGCGAAAAGAGCGAGTATTCCCGGCTGCGGCTCGCCTTGTTCGGGCTGTTGCCGAACGCCTCCGCGGCAGACCGGTCGCGGAGCTTGGAGCTGCTCGAACCGCTGCTCAAGCAGAAACCGGAGTCGGCGCCGGCGCGATCCGTCGCCGTGCTGCTTTCCACCGTCATCGACGAGTCGGAAAAGCGCGAGCAAAGCGTGAAGGAATTGCAGGAAAGCATGCGAGAAGTGAAGGACAATGCGCAAAGCCAGAAGGACAGTACGCTGAGCTTGAATCAGAAGCTGAAGGACGCGCAGCGCCGCGAAGCCGCGCTGCAGGAGAAGCTCGACGCCTTGAAAGACATGGAATCCAACTTGATGGAGCGTGAAAGAGTGCGCCCGATAAGGAAGAAATGAGCAGCGCCAACATCCTCGTCGTCGACGACGACCCCGATCTGCTGCGCCTGCTGTCGATCCGCTTGAGCGCCGCCGGCTACCAGGTGGCGACGGCGGACAACGGCGAGCAGGCCTTGTCCCAACTCGCCGTATCGCGGCCGCAACTGATGGTCACCGATCTGCGCATGGGCGCGATGGACGGCATGAGCCTGTTCGACGCAGTGCATAAGGCGAACCCGGCGCTGCCGGTGATCATCTTGACCGCGCACGGCACCATTCCCGACGCCGTGGAGGCAACCAAGCGCGGGGTATTCGGCTATCTCACCAAACCGTTCGAGCCGAAAGTGCTGCTCGAGGAAGTGCAAAAAGCGCTCACCGTCAGCGGCGGGGAACGCATGCTCGCCGATCAGGCAGAAGGCGGCGTCTGGCATAAGTCCGTCATCACGCGCAGCGCGGCGATGAAGGCGGTTCTGGACAAAGCGCGGCTGGTCGCCGCCAGCGACGCGAGCATATTCATCTACGGCGAGAGCGGTACCGGCAAAGAACTGCTCGCGCAGGCGATACACCAGACGAGCCCGCGCTCGGCGAAGCCCTTCGTCGCGGTCAATTGCGGCGCGATACCGGAACAGCTGCTCGAGACCGAATTGTTCGGCCATGCGCGCGGCGCGTTCACCGGGGCGCTGCGCGATCATACCGGCCTGTTCCAGGAGGCCGACGGCGGCACCTTGTTTCTGGACGAAATCGGCGACATGCCGATCGCGCTGCAGGTGAAACTGCTGCGCGTGCTGCAGGACCGTCAGGTGCGGCCGGTGGGCTCGACCCAATCGGTCCCGGTGGACGTGCGCATCATGTCGGCGACGCACCGCGACCTCGAAGCCGAGATCGCAGCGGGAAATTTCCGCGAGGACATGTATTACCGGCTGAACGTCGTGTCGCTGCGCCTGCCCTCGCTCGCCGACCGCCGTGAAGACATCCCGCTGCTGGCGATGCATTTCCTGTCGCAACTCAGCGAGAAATACCGCAAGCGCATCAACGGATTCGCTCCCGACGCCATGGAGTTGCTGCTGACTTCGTCCTGGCCGGGCAACGTGCGCCAGCTTTCCAACGTCGTCGAACAGACGGTGGCCCTTGCCACCGCGCCCATCATTTCGCTGACCATGCTGCAGAACGCGATTCACCGCCAGACCGAGGCTTTCATCTCCTTCGAAGAAGCGCGCAAGCGCTTCGAGCGCGATTACTTGTCGCAGCTGCTCAAGATCACCGACGGCAACGTCACCCAGGCCGCGCGCCTGGCGAAACGTAACCGCACCGAGTTCTACAAGCTGCTGCAGCGCCATCAGCTCGATCCCTCGCTGTTCAAGGTGTACAAGCAGCATTAAGAGTCTGTAACAAAACGAGGGGATATGCCCCAAGGGCACTTGCTTCGCGGCGTCTCCCCTCGTGCTCCCCTAAATCAGCCCGTAACAAACGACTTCTGTTACGGGTTCTAAGTATTTCGCCGCCGAATTCGCCGCCAGGCGACAGCCAATTCCGAGCGAAATCAAGCGGCAAGCAAAGGTCACGGCTGCGACTGTCGCCGGGAGGCGACAGCCGGGGTTGAGCCTTGCGCCCGGCTTGCCTTCCAAATCCTTGATATTCCGCGCTAAACGTTTCTGGCACAACGGTTGCTATTAGCTACGTGCAAGAGAAAGAAACGCTCACCCGCCGTCCAGGAACGAGCTGACGGAACAGAGGGCGAGCAAGCGTCCGGAAGGGGTGGGCTATGGAATCCAAACTGAGGTCGATGTATCCGATGCTATTGCTGTCCGCTTTAGTCGTTCCAACGGTCTCCGGTCTCGCCGCGCTGAGCGGACGCCTGCCGGTCGCGCGTCAGGATGCGCGGCAGCACACCGCGGTGCTGCGCATCGGCAGCGCCACGCGCACGGCCGCGGCGGAACGCCCCGGCTGCAGCAGTTGCGGCGTGGTAGAGGCGATCAGCCTCGGCCAGACGCGCGGCCGCAGCGGCTCCATGCAGTCGGCCGAAGACGCTGGCGAGGTCGGCGAGGCGTTTGGCGCCGCCCACTTCTATCGAGGCGGCGAGGAAGGTGAGCAGCCAAGCGCCAGCCATACGGTGAGAGTGCGCATGCAGGACGGCAGCCTGCGCACCGTGCAGCAAGCTGGACGGCCACGGGTTTCGATCGGCGAGCGCATCAAAGTGATTGACGGTGCCATCGTCAAACTCACCGGTTCGACCATCGTCGCCGCCTACGGCATCGCCACGCCGCGAGCGTGAGCGCCGCGCAAAAAATAATCGACCAAGGAGAGAGGAAAGAAATGATCCAAGTGCGTGCGTGTATTGCCGGGAGCGGCAGCGGTGCTCGTTCGCTAGGCCGGATGCGCAGAGCGTGGCAGCGCTTCCTCGCCGCCGCCCTGATCTGCAGCACGAGCGCGCTGGGCATGCCGATGCCGGCCTTCGCCGCCCTCATCGGCACCGAGCAGATCGCCTCGGCTCAGAATATCGTACGACCGGCGCGGGCCCGCATTGCCGCGCTGCTCGACCGCGCGGAAGTTCAAGCCGAACTGCAGCGATTGGGCGTGAGCCCGGACGCTGCGCGCCAGCGGATCGCCGCCATGACCGATGACGAAGTCGACCGGCTCGCCGGTCGGCTGCCGGAGCTGCCTGCGGGCGGCGAGATCATCGGCGTGCTGTTGACCGTCTTCATCGTGCTCCTGGTGACCGACATTCTCGGCTTCACCAAAGTGTTCAGCTTCACGCGCCCGATCAAGAAATAGCGTTCGCGGCTTTTTCCGGTTCTCCCTTTGGCCCGCTCTTTCTCCCTCGAGCGGGCCATTTTTTTTGCCTCGATTTTCCGCACATGAATGCAGCACACCCTGACTCGAAGCGCACGGCGAGCGTACGTGCGCGTGGCCGCGTCCTCGCCGCACTCGCGCTCGCGCTGCTCGCCGGATGTGCGGTCAATCCGAATACCGGGCGCAGCCAGCTCATGCCCTGGCCCGCGGCGCAGGCGGCGGAAGCCGACCTCGGCTACGCGCTCACGACCAAGCCGCAGGAGCCGGCGGCTGCGGCGCCGTGCACCGCAGCCGCGGAGGACGCCATCTGCCCGAGCGCCGAGCAGCGTGCGCGCTTTGCGCAGCAGGTGACGCGCATCGGTGCCGAGCTCGAAGCCGATGCGCGCGAATTCGCGCCCGACGTCTTCACCCGCGTCAAGTCGTTTCAGATCGAGGTGCGCGACGTTCGCGATCCCTATACCGCTTCCAGCGCCGGGGGCAGCATCGCGCTCGCGGCCGAGCTCGCGGCGCTGGATCCTACCGACGACGCGATCGCATTCCTGATCGCACGCGAAATGGGGCACGTGATCGCGCGCCATCACGAGGAGGACGCGGGCGCGCGCCTGGTGTTCTCCGCCCTGACCAGCCTGGTCTCCGGTGCAAGCCTGGCGACGAAAATTGCGGCTTCGATCGCCGGGCCGGGCGCGCTGAGCGGCAGTTGGGCCGAGCAGCAGCGGCGCGAAGCAGACGAGTTGGCGCTCGCGCTGCTCGCGCGCAGCGCGCGCTCGGCGCGAACGGTGGCGCTGAATCTGCGCATGGGGCTGAACCTCGGACGGCTGCCTGCGGGCGACTGGAAGCGGCAGCTGGAGCAGTCCACGGAGCGCGTCGCCGCCATCGCCGCGCGACTCGAAGCGCAGGAGCAACTGCTTGCGCAGCGGCCGCCGGCGCAAGAGGGCTCGGTGGCGGTCGCGACCGGGAAAAGATAGGCGATGCCACGCACCCGGGAAACAAGGCGAACCGTCGCTTGCAGACGACAACAGAAATCCAGAGTTTTCCGTCTGTTAGCCGGGGTGCACGCGGCGCTGTCGGGGCACGGCGACAGATTCGCCGTTCGCGCTTTCCGCAGACCTTCGCTACTGCGCATTAAGCGTATGAAACGCCACAAGAATAAATCGATGGCATGTCCCTTGCTAATTCGGGGCAGAAACCAAGGGTTTCGCTTTGCCTAATGCAAGCTTAAATGCAACAACGACGAGGAGATTACGGTATGGAGCAAATGTTGAACGACTCCCGTAGACGCCGCGAGCTGCGCGGCGCTTGGGGACGGATGATGCGGCGAGCGGGCGCAGCGATCGGTACGCTGTGTCTGCTGGGCGCGAGCGTGATGATCGCCGGCTGCGGCGGTGGGAGCGGCGGAGGCGGCGGCGGTACGGTCGCTTCCCAGACCGTGAGCGGCGTTGCCGCCACGGGCGCACCGCTTTCGGGTCAAGTGACGTTGAAAGACTCCTCGGCCACGCCGATGCAGAAGACGACCGTGATCGCCAACGACGGCTCGTTCGCCGTCGACGTGGGCGACATGACTGCTCCCTTCATCATGAAGGCGACGGGGACGTCGGCGGACGGGACCTCGACCACCCTGTTCTCGTTTGCGACCGCACCGGGCACGGCGAACATCAATCCGCTGTCGACGGCGGCGGTGGCCGCCGCCGCCGGAGTGAGCGATCCCTCTCCGATTTTCGACAAGCCGGATGCGGCGACCATGGCGAAGATCCAGACGGCACTGCCGGGCACGGTCTCCGCGCTGCAGGCGCAGTTGCAGCCCTTGCTCACGCCTTTCGACGCGGCCGGCACCGATCCGATCAAGAGCCAAGTCCCGGCGGATCACAGCGGGCTCGACGGCGTGTTCGACAACGTCACCGTCGCCCTCGCGAACGGCAACATCACGGTGACCAACACGGCGACGGGCGCGATGATCTTCCAGGCGCGCGTCAGCGACGTCCAGCACGGCAATTTTTCCGGAGACGACAGCGACATGCCCAAGCCCGGGCCGCGACCCGCCGCCCCGACCGGCGTGACGGCGACTGCCGGCGCCGGCCAGGTGACGGTGAGCTGGAACGCCGTGACCGGCGCGACCTCGTATAACCTCTACTGGTCGACGAAGACTGACGACGGCGACAGCGAACTGGACGATGCGCATGTAATCCGCAATGCGACCAGCCCGCAAGTCGTTACCGGCCTCACCGCCAATACGAAGTACTTCTTCATGGTGCGGGCGGTGAACAAGGTCGTCAGAAGCGCGCCCTCGGCCATCGTTTCCGCCACCACCAACACGACGACGCCCCCGCCGGCTACCGTTCCGAGCGCACCTACCGGCGTCACGGCCACGGGCGGCACGAAACAAGCAACGATATCCTGGTCCGCCGTCACCGGCGCGACGTCTTACAACCTCTACTGGTCGACGACCACCGGGGTGACGCCTGCCAACGGCACCAAGATCGCCGGTGCGACCAGCCCGACGGTGCAAACCGGCTTGAATGACAACACCACTTATTTCTACGTCGTCACTGCGGTGAATAGCGCAGGGGAAAGTGCGGCATCGGTACAAGTCGCGGCGACCACCCTGACGAGCACGGCACCGCCGCCCACCGTTCCCGCGGCGCCTACCGGCGTAAGCGGCACAGGCGGCGCGCAGCAGGTCACTGTCTCCTGGACAGCCGTGACAGGTGCGACCTCGTACAACCTGTACTACTCGACGACGACGGGCGTAACGACCGCGAACGGCACTAAGGTGAGCGGCGTGACCAGCCCCTTCGTGCAGACCGGGCTTACGGACAGCACCACCTACTTCTTCATCGTCACCGCGGTGAACAGCGCAGGCGAGAGCTCGCCCTCGGCCCAGGCGAGCGCGACGACCACGACGCCGACGCCGACGCCGACGGCTCCGAGCGCGCCGACGGGAGTGACGGCGACGGGGGGCACGCAGCAGGTGAGCGTCTCCTGGTCGGCAGTGACGGGGGCCACGTCGTACAACCTCTATTGGTCGACGACCACCGGCGTCACGCCGGCTAACGGCACCAAGGTGACCGGCGCGACCAGCCCGGCCGTGGTGAGCGGGCTGGCCGACAACACCGCTTACTTCTTCGTGGTGACGGCGGTGAACGCGGCGGGCGAGAGCGCGCCTTCGGCACAGGCGACCGCGACGACGGCTGCCGCCGCGGCGATCAACGGCGCGACGCTGTATCTCGCGGCCGGTTCCTGCGTCGGCTGCCACGGCGGCTCGATCGATCCGGCGAATCCGGCGCACGTCATCGGCTCGGATAAGCAGGGCGCCACCGCGGCGATGATCACCACGGGCATCGCCGGGGTCAGCTCGATGAACTCCCGCTTCAACGCCACCACCGGCACGGTGTTCAAGCTGACGCCCGATCAGATCAACGCGATCGCGGCAGCGCTGCAGTAGCAGATAGGTGTGTAGTCGAAGAAGGGCTCCGCAAGGAGCCCTTCTTTTTTGTGTGAAGTTGCGTAAGGCACTCACGCTGTCGCCAAGCGGCAACAGTCTGAGATCCTTAGTTCCCGCCGCCGACGGCATTTCTCGACAAGGATGCGTCGCGGCATGAATTCAGGCACGGCTGTTGCGTGTTTTGCCGATAATGCCGGCCAGCGCTGCAGCCGGCGACGCGCTTTGATCGTTTAACCCAAGGAGGGCCATCATGCAGCAACGCGATCCGTTTTTCGGACGACCCCGAGCGGACAACAAGCGCGCGAGCGGATTCGACAGTTCGCGACTGCGCGGCGCGCTTGCGCCGCCGGCGGTTCTGGCGCCAGCCGCCGATCCGGCTCAGAAGCCGGCGCAGGACGCGCTGCAGGCAAGTTCGGACGCGGGCGACGACGGCAAGGCCCGCGGCAGCCGACTCATCGTTGGCCCGAGCGTGCGTTTGAAGAGCGTCGAAATCGCGGATTGCGACACGCTCGTCGTCGAAGGTCACGTGGAAGCGACCATGGACAGCCACAACATGGAGATCGCAGCCGGCGGCGCGTTCTGCGGAACGGCGAGCATCGACGTCGCGGTGGTCGAAGGCGTATTTTCCGGCGAACTCACGGTGAGGAAATGCCTGACCATCCGTCCGACCGGCAAGGTGTCGGGGAAGATCCGCTATTGCAAGCTGGTAATCGAGGAGGGCGGCGAAATCAGCGGCGACGTGAAGAAGCTGACCGACGACGATCGCTCGCTACGCGTCGCGCATGCGGCGACGAATAATCGCACGAGCTCCCCGCCACCGGTTCCCACTCATGCCTAGGCAGTTGCGGCGAGTCCGCTCCGGACAGGCGCGAGGTCGCTTGAGTTCGACCCGAGCCGGCCGGGGCGCTCATCGCATGCCGGAAATCAGCAGCCAGCAAAGACCGATGAGGATACAGCCGAAATAGATTAAACCTGCATCTCCGATGGACATTCCTTGCCTCCGCGATCAGGCCGACAAATCTATGAGACTGCGTTTGCGCCGCCGTGTCTCTACACAAACCCCCAACTCCTCACCGGGAACAAGTGCGTAACGCCCGCTTGGCTATCCATTCGCGTGCGGCGCACGCCCGCCGCTCGGCATGCTTTCCGGTAGGAGGCGATCGCTCCCTCCCGCTGCGTCTACCGCGGTCCATTTAGCTCAGCAGAGAAGGTCGTAGACGCGATTTACCCTTGGCTGCGTAGAGACATTGCCGCCGTCTGCCTCTAGCCTGAAGTCCGTTGCAGAGCTGGTTCTGCAACGGCCGACTCAGGAGCGCGAAAAGAGGACATTCCTTCGTTTCCCGCCCCACGCTTAGAGTCCATTAACGCCTGAGAGTTGCGGCATAAATGGTCGCCGCCGCAGACGCAGGCATGGCTTGAACTCGGATGGAAGGCTCGCTAGGCAGCTATACGCCGGACGGCGACGGCACTCGCGCCGCTTTGGATGTCGACCGCGAGGAGCGGCAACTCGCCGCGCTCGCCGAAGCGCTCAATTGCGCCATCTCGGGCGAAGACCGGCTTGCGGCGCAGACGCTGATGAGCCGGCTGCTGGTCGAGGCGCGCATGCATTTCGTGCATGAGGAACGCTTGCTCTGCGACGCCGGCTATCCGCGGGCGCAGGGGCACGCCGCCATTCACCTGCAAATCGCGGCCGAGCTGGAGCACGCCCGCGCCGAACTGGAGCGGACGCGCCTGCCGGCGCTGCGCACGGCCTACGGACTGCTGGTGCTGCAGCTCATCGCCGAGCATCACGCGCAGGAGTCCAGGGCCTTCAAGTCTTACCTGCAGCGCGAGCGGCCGGACGCTGTCGGCTAGACGCGAGCACGCCGCGTCTACCGCTTTTTGCTACCCGCGTCTTGGGGCGGCGCCCCATTGTTCGCCCGCAAGCGCTCGGGCTAAATGCGCGAACAGCCGCGCGGGCATCGATGCGCGCTAGTGGCCGAGCATCGGGCTCGACTGGGATGCGCTGCGCGTTTCCCGATGCGCGATTCGCTGAGGAGCGTCGGCGATGTACAAGGATTACTTCCGTCTGAGCCACATGCCGTTCTCCATCGCGCCCGACCCGCGCTTCCTCTACATGAGCGCGCGGCATCGCGAAGCTCTGGCACACCTGCTCTACGGCGTGCAGGGAGAAGGCGGCATCGTGCTGCTCACGGGCGAAGTCGGAACGGGAAAGACGACGCTGTGCCGGGCCTTGCTCGAGCAGATCGACCCGCAGTGCGACGTCGCCTTCATCCTCAACCCCAAGATGGGCGTGGACGAACTGCTTGCCGCGATCTGCGACGAATTTCACGCGACGCAAGCCCCGGCGGGCGCGAGCGTCAAGCGCTTGGTCGACGCCATCACCGCGCAGTTGCTGCGCTCGAACGCAGCCGGTCGGCGCGCAGTCCTGATCATCGACGAAGCGCAGAATCTGCAGCCCGAGGTGCTCGAGCAATTGCGCCTGCTCACCAACCTCGAAACCAGCACGCGCAAGCTGTTGCAGATCATCCTCATCGGCCAGCCGGAATTGCAGGCGATGCTGCGGCGGCGGGAATTGCGGCAGGTCGCACAGCGCATCGTCGCCCGTTATCACCTGAGCCATTTGACACGCGCGGAAGTCGCCGCCTATGTCACCCATCGACTCGCGATCTCCGGCGCGCAGCTGCCTCTGCTGCCGTCCTCGCTCGTCGGTCTGCTCTATCGCTTGAGCGGGGGCGTACCGCGCCTGATCAATCTGATTTGCGACCGCGCCTTACTGGGAACCTACGTGCGCGGCATGCTGCAGGTCACGCCGCGTGTTCTGCGCATCGCGGCGGCGGAAGTTTGCGGTGTGTCGGCTGTGCAATTGGCGTGGAGCCGCATCGGCGGCTGGCCCATGCTGGCGGCCGGCGCTTGTTGCGCCGGCGCCGCGCTCGCGGCCGTGTATGTCGCCGGGGTTCTTCCGGACGGCTTGATTGCCGCGGCACAGGATGCGCGCACCCTGTCCATGCGCAGCGCGGCAGGCGCACTCGACAATGCGCGCGGCGCTGGCGCCGGATTGCCCGACGCGAACGCGGCGGCGCGCTCCAAGCTCGCCGCGGCGCACAGCGTATCACCGTAGGGGCCGCGTGCGGCTTGCGTTCAGGTTTGATCCGATAGCCAGCTGGAGATCGACATGTCCTATATCCTCGAGGCGCTAACCAAGTCCGAGCAGGCGCGCAATCAGGCAGCGGCACCGCGCGGCGCCTCGCTGATGCCGGTTCTCGGCGTCGACGCCGCCGAACGCCGCGTCTGGCCCTACGTTCTCTGCGCCGTCTTGGCGCTGAACGCCGTATTCATTTGGCTGCATCAGAGCCCCGCGCAGCAGGCAGATGCGACTGCACGGCACGCCGAGGCTGGCGCGATCGCAGCGGCGCGCGCACCGGAGCCGGAGAAGAGCGCGCTCGCGCCGGAGGCGGCGACGCCTGCGCCGGTCCGGGTGAACGAAAACGAACGGAGCGCGCGGCCGAAGCCCGTGGCCACGCTGCACGCGCAGCGCTCAGCGCCTCCTGCCGCGAACGCAGTCGAGGCGCAGGTCAAACCGAAACAGGAGGTGGCGCTGCAGCGCTTGCGGGTCGCGCAGCCCGAAGCGCAGCTGGCGCGCAGCGCCGCGCGCGCGGGCAGCGCAAAACCCACGCCCATTGCCGCGCCGGCGCTGGCCGCGGTCGCGCCAGGAACGAACGCGGCAACGGCGCGTAGCCTTGCCGAGCCGCCGAACGCACCGCGCAAGCTGGCCGAGTCTGCGCCGGCGGACTTGCCGCCGATGGCCGTCTCCGGGTTCATTCGCGACGGCGGCAAAGGCATGGTGATCGTGAACGACAAGCTGCTGCGCGAAGGCGAGGAGATCGAGCCGGGGCTCAAATTGGAGAAGATCCTCGACGATGGCCTGGTGTTCGATTACAAGGGCCAGCGCATCCAGCGCTGACCCTCCGCGTTGGCCGTCGGCCGCGTCGCCTGCTGGCATACGCGGCCGCTGCGGCGCGGCTGCGCCGGCGGATAACGATCCGCGATCTGGAGGCTGAATGCGCGTGCGTCCCCCGATCTACTCCTGGAACGGAAAGCTGGGGACGCCGAAGGCCTTGCAGCTCGATCACGACGCAGCCCGTGCACAATTCGTGCGCGCATCCACCGAAGGCGGCAAGATCGCTTCGATCGCGAGGCGCCTTGCGCTGCTCTGCCTGCCTCATTTCGAGCGCGAAGAGCGGCTGGCATTTCCGGCGCTCGGTCTGCTGCCTCTGCTGGTGCGCGGCAGGGTGCGCCCGCGCATGGCGCGATTCCTGCCGCTGATCGCAGACTTCGGCGCGCACCGCAGCGAACTGGATGAGCATCACCAGTCGATCGAGCACGTGATCGATGCCCTGCTCGACGCCTGTCGCCGCGACAGGAACCGCGAAATCGCCCAGTTCGCGCGCGACTTGCGCGTGCACGAGCGCATCGAGGACGACGTCATCTACCCCACGGTGATCATGATCGGCGATTACCTGCGCGAGCGTCTTCCGCAGCGGTGATCCTGGCGAGAGCGGCGCCTTTAGGCCCGCGGGGCCTCGCTGCGATCGATCTTCGCTCGGAGTCTGATCGGCCCGAGGCGGACCTCCCACAACGCCGACTGTAGGAGCGGCGCCCGCGCCGCGATAGGTCTCCACTGGAAGTGCGGTGTTCAGAGCAGCTGCGGCCTACCGCGAAACCCGAGGCCGGCCTCTACCGGGGGCGTTCGGCGATACAGGGCACACAGCAGCGCGCATGGTGCGCTTGCGGTAGCGGCGTCGCGGGCATCGCCCTAGTGTTCTTTAGTCCATTCGCAAATAAGGTACGCAAACGCACCTAGTAAAACTTCGCTATGGACGCCATGCTGACCATCGAACCCCGCAATCGCCGTTGCCGAGCGCCGTCAGACAAATCTTGCGCGCCTGCCCTTGCGCTGCCCGCTACGCGCTAGAGGCTGCCGTGCACAGGAAAACCTACACTGCTGCGTCCGCGCGGGCGAGGCGCGCGCTGCCCGGCGCGCTGTTGATCGCTTGCCTCAGCTTGGCACCGGGCGTCGCTTGCGCCGAGGGAGCGTCGATGGAGCAGGTGGTGAAGCTCGCGCTCGCCACCCATCCCACGATCCTCGCCAAGCAGTCGTCCTCCCTCGCGGCCAAGGCGGAACTGCGCGGCGCCGACTGGCAACGCTATCCGACGCCGAGCCTGGAGTACGGCAACGACACCAACGACGCGCGCACGGCGCTGTTCCGCCTGCAGCAGCCGCTGTGGGCGGGCGGGCGCATCAACGCCGGCATCGACGCCGCGCAGGCGCGCCTGCTCGCCGCGCAGGCCGCGACCGAGGAGGCGAAGCAGGAGGTCGCGTTGAAGGTCGTCGCCGCATTCGTCGAGGCGCTGCGCCAGCAGGAGCGGGAGCGCATCGTCGATGAGGGCGTCGCGCAGCACGAGCGCCTGCTCGATCTGATCAAGCGCCGCGTCGAGCACGAGGCGAGTCCGCAGGTCGACCAGGAGCTGGCGCAGTCGCGCCTGTATCAAGCGAACAACGATCTGTCTGCCGTGCGCCAGGCGCTGGCGAACGCATTCACCCAGTTGTCCCAGCTCGCCGGCCGGCGCATCGACGCCGCGGCGGCGTCCGATGTCGACGGCGTCGTGTCGGCGGCCAGCCGCGAACTCGCGTTCGAGCAGGCGCGCGCCTATTCGCCGACCCTGCGCCGACTCGGCTTCGAAGAGGACGCCGCCAGCGCCGAGGTCGACGGGCGGCGGGCGCTCTACCAGCCGCAACTCGCGCTGCGCTACGAGCACGGCTCGGCTTCGGCGCCGCTCAACGGCATACCCGCCTACACCACCAACCGGCTGATGCTGGTGGTCGAGGCGCAGACCGGCGCCGGCCTGTCGGCGGTCGCCGGCGTCGAAGCCGCCGCGGCGCGGCGCGAGGCGGCGCGGCTTGCGCGCGAGGGCGCGCTGCGCGAGCTGCGCGAGCGCGTGTCGATCGACTGGGACGAGCTGCAGGCAGCGCGCGCGCGCCTGGAAAACGCCACGCTCGCGAGCAAGAGTTCGAAGGGCGTGTACGAGTCCTACGCGCGCCAGTACACCGCCGGGCGCAAGACCTGGCTCGACGTGCTCAACACCGTGCGCGAATCCGTGCAGGCGGACGTGGCGGCGGTGGACGCGCGCGCCCAGGTTGCCGGCGCGACCCTGCGCCTGCGCTTCGAAACCGGCAATGCGAAGGAGTTCTATCGATGAATACGCTCGCACCAATCTTCATCCATGCCGCCCGCCTAGTCGGCCAGGCGCCGCCGCGCGCGCGCCTGGACGAGGTGGAGCGCGTGTTGCGGGCGAACGATCCGCAGGCGAACGCGGTGAGCCTCGCGCGGCTCGCCTGGCGCACGGCGGGGCTCGCCGGCGAGCCGGCGCCCTTGGCGCAGCCCGGCGCGCACGACTGCCCGTTTCTCGCCCGCGACGCGGAGGCCGCCTGGCACATCGTGGCGGCGCAGAACGCGGACGCGAGCTGGTTGCTGCAGCGCGCCGACGGCTCGAGCGCGCGCGCCGAGCGACTCGACGGGTTCGACTGCGTCGCGCTGCCGCCGCGGCAGGAAGCGCGCGCGGACGCACCCGGCGCGGCGGCGCTCGTCGCCAGCACGCTGTGGCGGCACAAGGCGATCTTCTTCGAAGCGCTCCTCGCCACGGCGATCGTCAACACGCTCGCCCTGGTCACCTCGATCTACAGCATGCAGGTGTACGACCGGGTGATCCCCAACCGCGGCTTCGCCACGCTATGGGTGCTGTCGGTCGGAGTGTGCGCCGCGCTCGTGCTCGACATGATGCTCAAGCAGGTGCGCAGCTACGTCGTCGAACGGGCGGCGACGCGCATCGACGGCGAGCTGTCGCAGTGGTTCTTCGAACGCAGCCTAGGCATACGGCTCGAGTGCCGTCCGCCGTCGGTCGGCACGCTGGCGGCGCAGATCAAAGGATTCGAGCTGGTGCGTGGCTGCATGAGCGCCACCTCGATCTTCATGCTCGCCGACGTGCCCTTCGCGGTGTTCTTCGTCGCCGTCATCGGCCTGGTCGGCGGCTGGATGGTGCTGGTGCCGCTCGCGCTGCTGCCGGCATCGCTCGTCACCGGCACCATGTTCCAGCGCCAGATCGTGCGCTATTCGGCGCAGAACCAGGGGCAGAGCAACCGCAAGGCAGGACTGCTGGTCGAGTCGATCGACGGCGCGGAGTCGCTGAAGGCCAATTGCGCCGAGTGGCAGCTGCTGACGCGCTGGGAGCGCCTGGTGTACGAGGCCGGAGAATCCGACTACCAGACCAGGCAGCACGCCTCGATCTCGCAGAACGTGACCGTTGCCTTGCAGCAGATCGGCTACGTCGGGCTGGTGGCGCTCGGGGCCTATCTGGTGGCCGAGCGCGAGCTCACCATGGGCGCGCTCATCGCCTGCACCATCATCAACGGGCGCGCGCTGTCGCCGATCGCGCAGCTCCCCGGCCTGATGGTGCAGTACGCGCATGCCCGCGTGGCGGTCGACGGCTTGAACAAGCTGATCGCGCTGCCGAATGAGATCGACGAGCGCGCGCAGGCACTGACGCCGCAATCGCTCGCGGGCAGCCTGCGCTTCGAGCACTCGGGCTTCTCCTACGGCGCGGGGTCGGATGCGGCGCTCGAGCTCGGCCGGATCGAGATCCGGGCAGGCGAGCGCGTCGGCGTCATCGGCGCCATCGGCTCCGGCAAGAGCACCTTGCTCAAGCTCGCCTCGGGGCTGTACCGGCCGGCCAAGGGAAAGGTGTTCCTCGACGGTATCGACATGGCCTTGATCGCGCCCAATATTGTGCGCGACTGCGTCGGCTATCTGCCGCAGGACGTGCGCCTGGTGAGCGGCAGCCTGCGCGATAACTTGCTGCTCGGCCTGCCCGATCCGGGAGACGACGCCCTGTTGCGCGCCGCGCGTGAAACCGGCCTCATCGCGCTGCTTTCCGGCCACCCGCGCGGCCTCGCGCTGCCGATCAGCGAGGGCGGGCGCGGCGTTTCCGGCGGCCAAAGACAGCTGATCGGCCTCACGCGGATGCTGCTCGCGCAGCCGCGCGTACTCGCGCTCGACGAACCGACCGCTTCGATGGACGCGAGCACCGAAGGCATGCTCGTCGCCGCGCTCAAGGCGCGCTCGGCCGCGGGCGCGACCCTGATCGTCGCCACGCACAAGACCGCGCTGCTGCAACTCGTCGACCGGCTGCTGGTGATGCAGGCCGGGCGCGTGGCGGTCGACGGCCCGCGCGACCTGGTGCTCGCCAAGCTCTCCGGCAGCCAGGCCGCATCGATCACTTCCTTGCACAAGGACGGCGCTCAAGCCGCTTCCGCCTAATCCATCATGAACAAGACAGACGACCTTCCCCGTAGCGGACGCGCGCTGGTGCTGGCGAGCGCGTTGGCCATCGCCGGCTCGATCCTCTGGGCGCACTGGGCGCGCATCGACCAAATCACCCGCGCGTCGGGTCAGGTCATCGCCAGTTCGCACAATCAGGTGATCCAGGAACTGGACGGCGGCATCGTCAAGGACATCCTCGTCAACGAGGGTTCGTTCGTGCGCCGCGGCGAGACCCTGATCCGCTTCGACGAGGCCAAGGCGCGCGCCTCCTATCTGGAGAGCCGCGCCCGCGCAGCGGCGCTCGGCGCCGCCGCCGCGCGTCTGGCAGCGGAGTCCGCCGGGGGCGAGCCGCATTTCCCGCCGGGCCTCGATCGCTATCCGGATATACGCGCCAACGAGCAGTCGCTGTTCGTCGCACGGCAGACCGCGGTGAACGAAGAGGTCGCCGCGCTGCGCCGTTCGCTCGCGCTGGTGCAGAGCGAACTCGACATCAATCTGCCGCTGCTCGCCAGCGGCGACGTGAGCAAAGCAGAAGTGCTCAAGCTCGAGCGCCAGGTGGCGGAACTGCAGGCAGCGATCACCAACCGCATCAACAAATATCGGCAGGACGCGCAAGCCGATCTGGCGAAATCGCTGGAAGAGCTGGCGGGCCTGGAGCAGGTGATGGCGCAGCGCAAGGACCAGCTCGTGCACACCGTGGTGGCGGCGCCGATGGACGGCGTGGTGCGCAACATCCGCATCACCACCCGCGGCGGAGTCGCGCATCCAGGCGAGGAAATCATGCAGATCGTGCCGATCGAAGACGATCTGGTCATCGAGGCCAAGGTGAAGCCGGCGGACATCGCCTTCGTCAAGCCGGGCTTGCCGGCGACGGTCAAGCTCGACGCCTACGACTACACCATCTACGGCTCGCTCGAAGGCACGGTCACTTACATCAGCGCCGACACGCTGAACGACGACACGCGCGGCGCCAACGATCCCGCCTATTACCGCGTGCGGGTCAAGACCAACAAGAGCGGCATGGCGCAGCGCGCCGCCATGCGCATCGAGATCCAGCCGGGGATGACGGCGACGGTGGAAATCAAGACTGGCACGAACAGCGTCTGGAACTACCTCACCAAGCCGATCACCAAAACGCTCGGCGAATCGCTCGGCGAGCGCTGACGGCGCGCACGGTAGCGAACGGCGCGGGTTTCTCCCTAGGTGCAAATGCGGTCCCCATCGTACTGACGCGGGAGGTGGCAGTGATTAGATTTTCCGGTGGCGCAATCCGCGCGCGCGTGCCCCGTTTTTGGCGCGCGCACAGGCGAACGAGGTAGACGATGCGAATCGCGTTCCGATGCACACGGCAGGCTAGCGGCGTCGCAGGCTTCACCCTGCTCGAGCTGCTGGTGGTGATGGTCATCATCGGCCTGCTCGCAGGCTATGTTGGCCCGCGCTATTTCGCCCAGGTCGGCAAATCGCAAGTGAAGACGGCGCGCGCGCAGATCGATGCGCTGGAGAAGGCGCTCGACGAGTATCGCCTGGATACCGGCCATTACCCGCCGATGGAGCAGGGCTTGGCGGCACTCGTCGCGCGCCCGGCGAACGAGCCGAGCTGGGACGGCCCGTACCTGAAGAAGAGCGTGCCCGCCGATCCCTGGGGAAATGCCTACGTCTACAAGATTCCGGGCGATCACAGCGAGTTCGATCTCCTTTCCCTGGGCAAGGACGGCCAAGCGGGCGGCAGCGGCGAGTCCGCCGACATCACCAACTGGTAGCAGCGAGCGACGATGCGATACGAGATCAAAGCCGTTCGTGGCGCGCATGACGCGGTGGCACTCGCCCTCGACGCCGCGGACGAGCGCGATGCGCGCGCGCAGGCGAGCGCGCAAGGCTACAGCGTGCTCACGCTGCGCGCGGTACGTTCCTGGCGCGCCTGGGCGCTCGCGCACCGCAGCCAGTTCTCGCTCATGCTGTTCGCGCAGGAGCTGCTCGCGCTGATGCAGGCGGGGCTCACCGTCGTCGATGCCATCGCCACCCTGGCGGAGAAGGAGACGCGCGCCGAGGCGAAGAAGCTGCTGCAGCAGCTGGTGGCGCAACTGTACGAAGGGCGTTCGCTGTCGCAGGCGCTGCACGGTTTTCCCCGCGCCTTCCCGCCGCTATTCGTCGCCACGGTACGCGCCAGCGAGAAGACCGGCGGGCTGGCCGAAGCGCTGGAACGCTACCTCGCCTACCAGACGCGCGTCGACCTGGTGCGCAAGAAGGTGGTGGCCGCCTCGATCTATCCGCTGCTGCTCATCGGCGCGGGCAGCCTGGTCACCGCCTTCCTGATGGTCTACGTCGTGCCCCGCTTCTCGCGCATCTACGAGGACATCGGCGCCAATCTGCCGTTGCTCTCGCGCCTGCTCCTGCGCTGGGGCAAGCTGCTGCAGGCGAACGGCAGCCTCGCCCTGTGCGCGGTCTGCGCCGCGGTCGGCCTGCTCGTCTACCTCGCACTGCGGCCCGCGACCCGCAGTTGGCTCGCCGCGCGCCTGTGGCGCCTGCCGGCCGCGGGCGAGCGCATGCGCGTCTACCAGCTCGCCCGTTTCTACCGCACGCTGGGCATGCTGCTGCGCGGCGGCACGCCGATCGGTCCGGCACTCGCAATGGTGTCCGATCTGCTGCAGCCGGAATTGCGGCGGCGCCTGCACGGCGCGGCGCAGAGCGTGAGCGAAGGGCGCTCGATTTCGCATTCGATGGAGGCGCACGGACTGACCACGCCGATCTCCCTGCGCATGCTGCAGGTGGGCGAGCGCACCGGCGAAATGGGCGACATGATGGAGCGCATCGCCGGCTTCTACGACGAGGAAATGGCGCGCTGGGTGGAGTGGTTCACGCGCCTGTTCGAGCCGCTGCTGATGGCGGTGATCGGCCTCGCGATCGGTTTGATCGTGGTCCTCATGTACATGCCGATATTCGAACTGGCGGGGACGCTGCAATGAACGCGCGCGACGATCGCACCTTGGCGGCGCTGGCAGACGCGGACTGCGCAGCGGCCTTCAGCGTCGCCGAGGTGCGCCAGGCGCGCGCCGCCGCCGCGCTCGCGCAGCGCAAGCCGGTCGAAGTGCTGCAGGAGCGCAGCCGCCTCGAGCCGGAAGCGTTCGCACGCAAGCTGGCGCGCACGCTCGGCTACCGTGCGCTCGGCATGGACGAGCTGCGCGCGCTCGCGCCGGCGTTCGACCTGCTCTCGTTCCCGCTCGCGCTCGAACGCGAATGCGTGCTGCTGCGCGCCGCGGACGACGCGCTCCTGCTCGCGCTCGCCGATCCGTTCGACCGCGACCTGCATGCCTGGGCGCAGGCGCGCATCGCCGGCGAATTCGCGCTGTGCGTGGTGCAGCGGGCTGAACTCGTCGCCTATCTCGCACGCCACGAAGAGACGCTGCGGGCGATGGACAGCGTGTTGCCGCAGGCGGGCAAGTCGGCAAACGACGGCGCCCGCCTCGAAGACCTTTCGTTCAAGACCATACACGAGGACACCAGCCACATCCTCAAGCTGGTGCATTCGACGCTGTACGACGCGTTCAAGCTGGAGGCGAGCGACATCCACATGGAAGCGACCGCCGGGGGCCTCGCGATCAAGTACCGCGTCGACGGGGTGCTCACCACGGCGGGAACGCTCGCCGGCGTCGAAACGGCGGAACAGGTGTTGTCGCGCATCAAGGTGATGTCCGAGCTCGACATCGCCGAGCGGCGCGTGCCGCAGGACGGCCGCTTCAAGATCGGCGTACGCGGGCGCGAAGTCGACTGCCGCGTGTCGGTCATGCCGAGCATTTTCGGCGAGGACGCGGTGATCCGCATCCTTGACAAGCAGGCACTCTCCGACCAAATGAAAGGCCTGCGCCTGAACTATCTGGGTTTTGACGAGCGCATCGTGGCCGAAGTGCGGCACCTGTCTGCGGAGCCCTACGGCATGCTGCTGGTGACCGGCCCGACCGGCAGCGGCAAGACCACCACGCTGTATGCGGCGATCAGCGAAATCAACCACGGCCAGGACAAGATCATCACCATCGAGGATCCGGTCGAGTACCAGCTGCCCGGCGTGCTGCAGATCCCGGTGAACGAAAAGAAGGGCCTCAGCTTCGCCCGCGGACTGCGTTCGATCCTGCGCCACGACCCGGACAAGATCATGGTGGGAGAAATTCGGGATGCGGAGACGGCACAGATCGCGGTGCAGTCCGCGCTCACCGGACACCTCGTGTTCACCACGGTGCACGCGAACAACGTGTTCGACGTGATTGGGCGCTTCGTTCACATGGGCGTCGATCCGTACATGTTCGTGTCGGCACTGAACGGCGTACTGGCGCAGCGCCTGGTGCGCGTCAACTGCCCGCATTGCACGCAGGATACGCATCCCGAGGCGGCCCTCATCGCCGCTTCGGGCCTGACGCCGGACGATGTCGCGGGCTGCGTTTTCCGCGCCGGCCGCGGCTGCGGCCACTGCCGCGGCACCGGCTTCAAGGGCCGACGCGCCATCGGCGAGGTCCTGCGCCTGTCAGACGAGATTCGCGAGCTGATCGTCGCGCGCGAGCCGATGCGGCGCATACGCGAAGCGGCGGTGAAGCGCGGCACGCGCTTCTTGCGCGAGGCGGCGCTCGACCTGGTGAAAAGCGGCGAGACCACGCTGCAGGAGATCAATCGTGTCACCTTTGTCGCTTGACGCAGTGGGCGTGGGCTTGTTCGCCGAGCGCATGGTGCTCGCGCGCGCGAGCGGCGCCTGGCGCCGGCGCGTGGCGCGCGAGGAAACGATCGAATTCGCGCCGGCCGCGCCCGGCGTGCCGCAGTGGCAGCCGGCAGTGGACGCGCTGGCCGCGCAGGCGGCGAGCGGGGTTTTCGCGCGCGCGCGCGTGACCCTGGTCCTGTCGAACCGCTTCGTGCGCTATGCGCTGGTCCCGGCGAGCGCCGCGCTCGCCGCGGAGGAGGAGATGCTCGCGCTTGCCCGCCACCGCATCGCGCACGCCTGCGGCAGCGACGACGACCAATGGGAAGCGCGGCTCAGCCCGGGTGCGCCGGGCGAGTCGCGGCTTGCCTGCGCCATCGAGCGCAAGCTGCTCGATGCGCTGCAGGCTTGCATGCGCCCGCTCGGAGGCCGCTATGCATCGCTGCAGCCGCACCTGATGGCGAGTTTCAACCGCGTGCGTTCGCGCCTCGGGCGGAACGCGGTTTGGCTCGCGGTGGCGGAGCCGGGAATGCTCTGTCTGGCCTTGCTTGAGGACGCCGCATGGCGCAGCGTGCACGCATTCAAGGTCGGAGCCGACTGGGACAGCGAGCTTCCCGAGATACTGGACCGCGAGTTGTGCCTGATGGAGGGCGAAACCGACTGCGACCGGGTGGTGGTGTTTGCGCCAGAAAGTCCGCCGCTCGCGCTGCCGCGCGCGAGCAAGTGGCGCTTCGCGCAGTTGCGCGCCGGCGTGCCGGCAGGGGCAGGCGCGGCGTTCGCCGAAGGCGGAGGCTGAGGCCATGCGCGCGCTCGAACTCGACTTCCGCCGCGCGCCGCGCCGAGCGCATTGGCTCGGTTATGCGCTGCTCGTTGCGGGTGCGGCCGGGACGCTTGCGGTGGCGACGATCTACGGCGAGCAAAGCGAGCAGATCGGCCGAATCGAAGCCGGCATGCAGCGCACGCATGCAGCGGCGCGCCGACCGACGGCGCCCGCGCGGGGCGCAGAGCTGGCGAGCGCGCGCGAGACGCAGCGTGCGCAATCGGTCGCGCTCGAACTCAATCTGCCCTGGGACGAGCTGTTCGCGAGCCTGGAATCGGCGGCGGGTCCGAACGTGGCCCTGCTCAGCGTCGAGTCCGACAGCGTGCGGCGCGCCATTCGGATCGCGGGCGAGGCGAAGGACCTCGCCGCCATGCTCGACTATCTGCGCTCGCTCGGCGCGCAGCCGACGCTCGCCAACGTCCACCTGCAGAGCCATCGGCTGCAGCAGCAGGACGCGCAGCGCCCGATCCGCTTCATCGTCGGCGCCGACTGGAATGCTTGAGATGAGGCGCGATCACATGCTGCGGTATCTGCGAGCGCGCTTCGCCGGCGGCATCGCACGGTTCGGCTGGCCCGGCATCCTCGGCCTCGGTCTGGGCGTGTTCGCCTGCGCGTTCTACGCTTCCGCCCTGCGCCCCGACGCCTCGCGCCTGGCGGAACTGCGTCGGCAGTCCGCGCAGTTGCAGGCGCAGGCGGGCGAGCGCGCCGCTAGCGCGCCGCAGACGCCGGCGCAGAGGCTGGCGTTGTTTTACACCCGGTTTCCGGGCCGCAGCGACATCCCGGACCAACTGCAGAAGATCTATGCCGCGGCGAAGGAGCAGGGGCTGGAGCTGGAGGAAGGAGACTACCGCCTGGCGCAGGGCGGCGAGGGCGCGCTCGCGCAATTGCAGATCAGCCTGCCCGTGCGCGGCAGCTATCCGCAGATCCGCAAGTTCGTCGACGTCGCGCTCGCCGATGATCCGACCCTGGCGCTCGATCGCATCGAATTCGAACGGCAGAAGATCGGCGATGCGGCGCTGCAGGTGAAGGTCAGGCTGACTCTGTACTTCGGAGCGCGATCATGAACCGGCCACGGGCGCGCACGTGGGCGCTCATCCTGCTGCTTGCCGTCCTGCTTCTTGCGGCGAGCCGCTTCGAGCGCGCGGACAGCGCGATCGCACCGATCGCCGAGGCGGCGAAGCCGGCGCGGCCGAGACCGGCTGCGATGCATGCGCAGAAGACCGCCGTCGCGGAGCGGCTGCAGCTGCAGCGCGCAGCCAAGACGGAGGCGGCGAACGACCTGTTCCAGAGCAAGTCCTGGTACGTGGCGCCGCCGCCCCCGGTCGTCGCCGCGGCGGCGGAGCCGGCGCCCACCGCGCCGCCGCTGCCGTTTACCTATCTCGGCAGTTACGAGGAGGCGGGCAAGCCCGTCTACTTCCTGATCAGCGGCGGGCGCGTGTTCGCGGTGAATCCGGGCGACGTGGTCGAGCACGACTACCGCATCGACGGCGTCAGCGACAGCGCGATCGAACTCACTTATCTGCCGCTGGACATCCGGCAGACCCTGGAGATCGGAGCGGCGGGATGAGCGGGCGCTACCTCAGGACGCCACGGCTGTTGGCAAGGAAAAGGGGCGAATCATGACGAGTGGCAAGAGAAGAGGCTTGCGCTGGACCATCCTCGCTGCGCTGCTACTGGTCGCGGGCTGCGCCGCGCAGCAGTTCCACCGCGAAGGCATGGCCTTGTTCGAGCAAGGGCGCTACGAGGAAGCGGTGGGCAAGCTCACCGCGGCGATGCGCGAGTCGCCCGGCGATTTCGAGATCCGCAAGGACCTGCTGCGCGCACGCGAAGCGGGCGCGAACCGGCTGATCGCACTGGGCAACGCGGAGCGCGCTGCGGAGCATTACGACCGCGCCGAAGCGGCCTACAGCGAGGCGCTGCGCGTCGACCCCGGCAGCGGCCGCGCGCACACCGGGCTGGATGCCGTGGCGATGGACCGCCGCCATGCTGGGATCGTGGTCGAGGCGCAGAAGCTGCTGAAGAACGGCGATGCGGAGGGCGCGGCCGCGCGCTTGCAGGCGGTGTTCCTGGAAAACCCGAACGACGGCGACGCGCTGCGCCTGCAGCGGCAGATCATCGAGCGCATCGCCCAGGACCACCAGATCGCCGAACCTTCGCTGCAGGCGAACTTCCAGAAGCCGATCACGCTGCAATTCCGGGATGCCAACCTGAAGATGGTGCTGGAATCGATTTCCAAGACCGCCGGCATCAACATCCTCCTCGACAAGGACGTGCGCGCCGATCTGAAGACCACCATTTTCGTCAAGGGCACATCGGTAGCGGACACCATCGACTTGATCCTGATGCAGAACCAATTGGAGAAGAAGGTGCTGTCCGACAACACCATCTTCATCTACCCCAACATTCCCGCCAAGACCAAGGATTACCAGGACCTCAAGGTGAGGAGCTTCCATCTGGTCAATGCGGACGCGAAACAGATGGAGACCATGATCAAGGCGATCCTGAAGACGAAAGATCTGTCCATCCATGCCAAGACCAACTCGCTGATCATGCGCGACACGCCGGAGGCGATCCGCCTGGCGGAGAAGATCATCGCCGACCAGGACATTGCCGAGCCCGAAGTCATGCTCGAGGTCGAGGTGCTGGAGGTGTCGCATACGCTGCTCACCGAGCTCGGCATTCGCTATCCGGACCAAATGACGCTCGCACCGCTCATCGTCGACCCCGCCACCGGCGCGCCGAAGACCGACGTGACCCTCGGCGACCTCGGCCAGCGCACGCGCAACAACCTGCTCGTCTCTCCCGTTCCCACGCTGACGCTCAACGCGCATCTGGACGACAGCGACACCGACGTGCTGGCGAGCCCGCGCATCCGCGCGCGCAACCACGAGAAGGCGAAGATCCACATCGGCGACCGCGTTCCGGTGCTGACCAATTCGGTCACCCCCGTGTCCACCGGCACGCCGGTGGTGACCGGCAGCGTGCAGTACATCGACGTCGGCCTGAAGCTTGAGGTGGAGCCCGACATCCACCCCGACGGCGAGGTCGGAATCAAGGTCAGCATGGAGGTGAGCAACATCGTCAACCAGGTCACCAACCCCGTCTCAGGCTCGGTCGCCTATCAGATCGGCACGCGCACCGCCGCTACCGTGCTGCGCCTCAGGGACGGAGAAACGCAAGTGCTCGCCGGCCTGATCGACGACGAAGACCGCAGGGCGGCGAACCGCATTCCCGGGCTGGGAGAAATGCCGGTGCTCGGCCGGCTGTTCTCCACCCACCACAACGACCGCAAGAAGTCCGAGATCGTCCTTTCGATCACGCCACGGCTGGTCGGCCGCACCAGACTGCAGGAGGCGCATACGATGGAGTTCTGGAGCGGCACGGAAAACTATCTGCGCAACAGTCCGATCATGCTGCATCAGACGGGCGCGATTTCCGCTTCGAGTACACAGCCCGGCGGCGCGCCGCAGCGGCCTGCCTTCCCGCCGGCGCGCCAGTTCACTCCGCCCGCGCCGGCGCAGCGCCCGCCCGCGGCACCGGTGGCGCCCGCGGTGCCCGGCGCGGCGCAGCCGACTTCGCTCTACGAGCCGCAGGCTAGTCCGGCGCCTGGCCAGCCGAGCGCGGACGACACCGCCGCGCTCGCCGACGGGCCGGTCAAGGACGAAGTCGAGGGCGCGGAGCCGAAGCAATGACACTGCACGCGCACGGCGCAGCACGCGGCTTCACCATGATCGAGGTGGTGGTGACCGTCGCCGTCGTCGCGCTGCTGGCGGGCATGGCGGTCCCGGTGAGCGAACTCGTGCTCAAGCGCGAGAAGGAGCGCGAGCTGCGCCTCGCCCTGCGCGACATCCGCAAGGGAATCGATGCCTACAAGCAGTCCTACGATACGGGCCACATCGCCAAGGAAGCCGGCGATTCGGGCTATCCGCCCTCGCTCGCCGCGCTGGTGCAGGGGGTGACGGATGCGAAAAGCCCCGACAAGGCGAAGATCTACTTCCTGCGGCGCATACCGGCAGATCCCATGCTCGCCGATGCCGCCCGCGCAGCGGAGCCGGATTGGGGCCTGCGCAGCTACGAAAGCGATGCGGACCAGCCCGCGGAGGGCGCGGACGTGTTCGACGTGTATTCGCGCGCCGAGGGCACCGGCCTGAACGGCGTGCCCTACAAGCAATGGTAGGGGGCAGGATGCACACGCGGCGCGCGCAGGGCTTCACGCTCATCGAACTGCTGGTGGTGATGGCGATCGTCGCTTTGCTCGTCTCGATCGCGGCGCCGCGCTACTTCGGCGCCTTGGAAAAGTCGAAGGAGACCGCGTTGCGCCAGACGCTGTCCGTGGTCCGCGACGCACTGGACAAATATTACGGCGACAACGGCAAATATCCGGACACACTGGAGGCGCTGGTGGCCAAGCGCTATCTGCGCAGCCTGCCGCTCGACCCGGTCACCGGCAGCAGCGCGACCTGGGTCGTGGTCGCTCCGGACGACCCGGCGAAAGGCGCGATCTACGACCTGCGTAGCGGCGCGGCCGGCAGCGGTCGCGACGGCAAGCCTTATGCGCAATGGTGAGCATCGACCGCTGCGCGCACCTGACTTCGCGCCGAGGCGCGACGGCGGCGCTCGGGCCGCGCGCGCCCGCGGCTTCACCTATATCGGGCTGCTGTTGCTGGTGGCGATCATGGGCGTGTCGCTCAGCGTGGCCGCCGAGCTGTGGCACACCGCGCAGCAGCGCGACAAGGAGGAAGAACTGCTGTTTGTCGGCGGACAGATCAGGCATGCCATCGCCATGTACGCCGCCAACGTCGGCAGCTATCCCCACAGCCTCAAGGACATGGAGAAAGACCCGACGTTTCCGGGCGTGCGCCGCTATTTACGCCGGGTCTACCCCGACCCGGTCAGCGGCAAGCCCGAGTGGGGGCTGGTGATGCCCGACGGCAACGCCATCACCGGGGTGTACAGCCTGTCGGAGGAGGAGCCGATCAAGAAGGCCGGTTTCGACCGCCTGGATCGGGAGTTCGAAGGCAAGACGAAATACTCGGATTGGAAGTTCGTTTCCAACCTGGCGCCCAGGTTTCCCGCCGCGAACGGCGGCAGGCCGGCAAGCGCCGCAGCCGCGCCGTCGAAGCCCGCGCGTGAAGCACCGGGCGGGGCCGCGGGACGCGCGGGGCAGACCCACTTCGGGTCGTTCAACCCGCGCGGCAGCAGATGAGGAGCAAGCGATGAACAGCAAACGCCGGATCATGATCGTCGAGGACCATACGCTGCTGCGCGCGGGTCTGCGCGCGCTGCTGTCGCAGGAGCCGGACCTGGAAATCGCGGGCGAGGCCGACAACGGGCGCGACGCGATACGCGCGCTGACGCCGCTCGCGCCGGACCTGGTGCTGATGGACCTCACCATGCCCGGAACCAACGGCATCGAGGCAATCGCGGAAATCAAGCGGCGCAATCCGGAAGTACGCGTGCTCGTACTCACCCTGCACCGGGCGGAGGAGTACATCCACCAAAGCCTCAAAGCCGGGGCCGACGGCTACATCCTGAAGGATGCGAGCCACGACGAGCTGCGCGTCGCCATCCGCAGCGTGCTGAAGGGCAAGACCTATCTCAGTCCGGACATTTCGAACAAGGTGATCAGCGGCTATCTGGGCGTGGGCAAGAGCGCCGGCGTCGCCTCGGCCTGGGAATCCGTCACCCATCGCGAACGCCAGGTGCTGAAGCTGGTCGCGGAAGGGCGGCCGAACAAATCGATCGCCGAATACCTCTGCCTCAGCGTCAAGACGGTGGAGAAGCACCGCTCGAACCTGATGCGCAAGCTCGATCTGCACAACGCTTCGATGTTGACGGCGTTTGCGATTTCCAAGGGGTTGGTGGTGAGCGACGTCTCCCCGCCGGACCAGTCCGCGCAGAGCTGAACGCTTCTATGCGCGGCGATGAATAGATAGCATAGGAACTCAGGTCGCGATCGGCTTGGCCCACGGGCGCGTGTAGTCCCGCTTCGGGGAATAGGCCATGCACCAGCCGTTCGCGCTCACCATGCCGGCCACCACCTTGCAGCGGCCCGCGCTCGCGTCGATCTCGGGCAGGTAGGCCCAGCAGTCGGCGCAGATCCTGCCGCTCTTCGGGCTATCCTGGTAACGCAAGGCCGCGCGGTCGGATTCCCCTGCGCCCTCGGAACGGTTCCAAGCGAGCAGCGGAATCGCCACGGCGCCGGCGAGCAAGGCCGAACCGCGCGCAAGCAGCGCGCGACGCTCGAGGCGCATCTGATCCGGACGCACGCAGTTCGCTCCTCTTCGTTGCCGTGCAGCCCAAGAGTAACCAGAGTCGTGCGCCGGCGCGATGGGGGAGAATGCTACCGGCGCATCGGGCGAACACCCTATTGCGCGCCGGCCTGCGGATACAGCAGGCGCAGTTCCGTGCCCTTGCCTGGGCTCGATGCGAGCTGCATGCCCCCGCCGACCACGCGCAGTCGCTCGCGGATGCCGGCGAGCCCGAGGCCGGGGGCCGCCGCGCTGGCGACCGCCGTCACCGGTTCGAAGCCGATGCCGTTGTCGCGGATGGACAGCGCCAGGCCTTCGGTGCCGCTGCGCAGGTCGACCCAGATTTCGCTCGCGCGGGCGTGGTCGGCAATATTGATCAATGCTTCCTGGGCAGCGCGGAAGAAGGCATGCTCTACCTCGCGCGGCGGGCGTTCCAGGGGTTCGCTCGCGCTGAAGTGGATGCGCCAGTCGTGCAGCGCCGTCTGGCGGGCGCAGTGCGCGCGCAGTCCGGCGAGCAGGCCGAAATCCTCTAACTCGGCCGGATGCAGCTTCGCCGCCAAGCCGCGCACGCGTTGCAGCTCGGTACCGGCGATCTCCAGTGCCTGCTGCAGGCTCTCGTCGTCGGCATGCTCTTCGTGCCGCGCCTGCAGCAGCTGCAAGTGCAGATTGAGCGTAGTCAATTCCTGCGCCAGTTCTTCGTGCAGCTCGAACGCGAGCGAGCGGCGTTCGTCCTCTTGCGCGCGGATCGCGCGTGCAGCAAACGCCTGCAGCCGTGAACTCGCTTCTTGCAGCGCTTTCTCGGAGCGCTTGCCGGAGGCGATCTCCTCGCGCAGCGCCTGCTCCAGCCGCGTGCGCTCCGCCAGCAGCCGGTTGAAGCTGCGCTTCAACGCGCCGATTTCATCCTCGTGCGTGATCGCGAGCGGCGCCAGGTCCGACCTGCCTTCGGTCATGTCGCGCATCGCCTCGGCCATGCCGTTCAGCCGTGCCAGGTGCCCGGACAGGTATTCTCCCAGCACCAGGGCGAACAGCAGCGACAACAGCACGGCGACGAGATAGATATCGCGCTTGAGCGCCGCGATGGGGGCAAACGCTTCGCTGGAACGCAGTCGTGCCAGCACCATCCAACCGGTGCTCGGCACGCGCTTGCCGGCGCTGATGAATTCTTCGCCTGCCGGATTCACATAGCGCGCCGCCGCTTCGTAGCCCTCCTTCAGGCGGCGATCGAGGAGGGGATTCGCGCCTTTGTGTTCCACGGGGGTCAACACGCGGCTGGCATCGGTCGCAGCGACGATGACGCGCTCGGCGGGAGAAACCACCAGGAAGTGGCCGCCGGCGCCGAGTTTCACGTTGGCGAGCGCGCCGAATACCTTTGCATCCGCAGTCGCGATCGGGGCAGCGACCATACCCGCGACCGCGCCGCTGCCGTCGTGCCACGGGACGGCCAGGCTGACGATGACCTGGTGAGCAAAGCGTCCCAGGTCGGGCTTGCCCACCGCGTGGTTCACTCCCGCCTGGATGGCGCGAAACACGGGGTCGTCGGCTTTGGACGAGCCTAGGCGGCCCGGCAGATGCGGATATTCGGCGATGACGGTGCCGTCCCTGTCGGCGACCACCACGCCTAGGGAGAAGTAGGAGTGCGTCAGATCGCGCTCTTCCAACAACCACTGGCTGCGCTTCGCGTTACCCTGGAAGTCGGCCGTAATCGTCGCCGCGAGTTCGTCCAGGCGCTCGAAGCGCGAACTGATGCGGGCGTTGACGTCCTCGGCGACGTACACCGCGGCGTTGGAGAGCTGTGCGGCGATGACTTTCTCCAGGCCGCCTTCCATGCTTACGTTGACGCGGTAGACCAGGGCCCAGAGCCCGCCCAGAAAAAGCAGGATGACGATGGAGACGACGCGGGTCCGGAGACTAAGCGCGCCCAGCCGCGCGCTTAGGTGCCGCCACGCAGTGCCATGTTTCTGCGGGCTTTCCGCCCGGGCCTCCGGCGCCCGCCAGGGGCGTGCCGCGGGGTCCGCGGGGATACCGACACCCGTCCCGTGGTAATTGACGCCGTCTCCCATGCTCGGCTTGTCCGAGGAATGTTTTGCGCGAATACTACTAGCCTCGCGGTAGCACTAAATACAGAGAAACCCGTATTTCGCAACTACGTGACCCGCAATAGGATGCAATCGCCAAAGGACCAAATATAGGTACCGGGCGCCACGCGGAAGGAGCAGCGCACGGTCTAGGACGCCGAGCCAAGTTGCGCCGAGGGAGAATCTCCCATTGCATGATCCGCATCGCTCGATGAGCGACGTGCGCAGACTGTTGCGCCGTGAACGAAGACGTGAATATTGCGCAGTTCGGGGTGAGGGGGAGGCTGTTGTGCCAGGCGCAGAGCTTTTCGCAGTCCAACGGCAGTTCCTTTTGGGAAGCCGATGTCATGCACATGCGAGTGCTGGAAAGGGCGAAGCAACGCTGGGAGTTTGCGGCCGATTCGATGCCGCAGCTGATCTGCATCGTCGACGGCGAGGGACGCGTGCTGCATGCCAACCGCACGCTCGAGCGCTGGGGCCTGGGCGAGGTCGAATGGGTCCACGGCGTCCATCTGCACGATCTGCTCCACCCCTGCTGCGACGAGGCCTGCTATCTCGCGTCATTCTGGCGCGACAGCAGCGAGTCGCTCGCGCGCCGGCAGCGCGCCGAGCGCGATGTCTGGGATCCGGTGCTCGCCAAGTATCTGCGGTTCCGCGTTCAGTTGCCGGTGGACGAGCCGATAGGGGAAGCCGGGACTGACGATTTCTTCTATTTCTTCGCCGTGGTCAGCATCGAAGACGTGACGTCGGAAAGGGTGAAAGACGACAAATCGCGCCGCGCGACGCAAATCCTGTGCGAGCAGGTCGAACAGGAGGAGGCAAAGCGCGCGGAGGCGGAGAGGCTGCAATCGCGCCTGGGGACAATCATGGACAAGACTCCGGCATTCACTGCGATGGCGGACCACACCGGGACCTTGTTCTACCTCAATCCGGCCGCACGGGAACTGCTCGGAATCAACCTGGAGGACAAGCTCGACCGGCTCAGCTTGCGGCAATGGCAGCAGCCGGAGGGTGGCGCGCAGCTGCTGCAGGAGGCCATGCCGGCGGCCGAGCGCGACGGCGTGTGGTCGGGCGATACGCTGCTGCTGGCGCGCGACGGGCGCGAAGTCCGCGTGCAACTCACCGTAATCGCGCATCGGGGCGAAAGCGGAGCGCTCGAAGGCTACAGCCTGCTGGGGCGCGACATGAGCGAGTGGCTGCGCACCGAGGAGGCGCTGCAGCTGGCGCAGACCGAGCTGTGGCGGCTGTCGGCGCAACACCTCACCGTGCAGGAGGGCGAGCGCCGGCGCATCGCGGCGGACCTGCACGACGGACTGGGACAGACCTTGAGCCTGGTGAAGCTCGCGATCGAGGAGGCGGCGCGCTCGGCCAAGACGGGGGCGACGGGCAAGGTCGCGGCAACGCTCGAGCGGCTCGCCCCCACGGTGAAGCTGGCTTTGTCCGAACTGCGGCGCATGTCGATGAACCTGCGGCCGTCGACGCTGGACGACCTGGGCATCGTGGCGACGCTGTCCTGGTATTTCCGCGAATTCGAGGCGGCGTGTCCGCTAGGTGTGCGCGTGGAACACGAGGTGAGCGTGGCGGAGGCCGAGGTGCCGAACCTGCTCAAGATAACGATCTTTCGCATCGTGCAGGAGGCGACCGGCAACGCTCTGAAGCACGCCCATGCCGCGTGCATCCGGGTCGCCCTGCACCGGCATGAGGATGCGCTGGAGCTTGTGGTCGAGGACGACGGTCGCGGCTTTGATCCCGCCGCTGCCGCGACCGATTTCCAGCACGGTCTGGGGCTGCAGAGCATGCGCGAGCGGGCGCAGCTCTCCGGCGGCAGCTACGAGCTGCGCGCTGCAGCCGGCGCGGGCACCTGCGTCCGCGTGCGTTGGACCGCGGACCGGCTGGCCGCCACGGACGGGCCTGCAGCGCGCGACGCGCCTGCCGACGAAGCGGCCGGCCGTGCGCAGCTCGAGCGTTATTCGCAATGTCTTGCTTGCTCTCTCAGCGCAAGGAGTGACTGATGGAACTCGTGCAGCGGCTGGTCATCGTGGACGACCACACTTTATTGCGCGCCGGATTGCGTGCGCTGTTGTCGCAGGATCCGGGCCTGGAGGTCGCCGGCGAGGCGGACAACGGCCGCGATGCGATTCGCGTCGTCGGCCAGCTTGCGCCGCACTTGGTGCTGATGGACCTCACCATGCCCGGGATGAACGGCATCGAGGCCGTGACGGAAATCAAGCGGCGTTATCCGGAAGTGCGCGTGCTGGTGATGACCCTGCACAGCGCCGAGGACTACATCCACGCCGCGCTCAAGGCAGGGGCCGACGGCTACATCCTGAAGGACGCGACGCAGGATGAATTCCGCGTCGCGATCCGCAGCGTGCTGAAGGGGAAGACCTATCTCTGCATGGACGTGTCGAGCAAGGTGGTGAACGGCTATCTGGGCGGCGGCAAGGCGAACGGCGCAGGCAGCATCTACGAATCGCTGACGCACCGCGAGCGCGAGGTGCTGAAGCTCGTCGCCGAGGGCAAGTCCAATCGCTTCATCGCCGAATTCTTGAGCCTCAGCGTGAAGACGGTGGAAAAGCACCGCTCCAACCTGATGGCCAAGCTCGACGTGCACAATGCCTCCGGCCTCACCGCCTACGCCATAGAAAAGGGGCTCGTCGTCAGATAGCGCGCCCGTCCCGGCGCGGCGCGCGCCGCGCGGACGGAGGCTAGGCTGCGTCCGGCCCGGGCGCAATTCGCGGCGCCCCCGCGAATTCTTCTTCGTGAGCAAGAAAATCCTACCGTCAGGGCAGCAGGCGATCTAGTGGTAGACCGTATTGGCGCTCGCCTCGCTTTTGCACACAATCTGCCTTCGCTAGGAGGCTCGCGCGCGGCTTTCCGGCGCAGGGGTAAGCACCGCATTACCAGATTGGGAACGGTACGGGAACTTATGGCGAATTCGGTCTTGATCGTAGAGGACGACCGTGCGCTCGCGGAAAGCATTCGCGCACATCTCGAGCGCAACTGCTGGCAGACTCAGACGGCGCACAGCGCCGAGGAAGGGCTGAGGAAACTGGAGGGCCTGCGACCGGACATCGTGCTCACTGATCACGTATTGCCGGGCAAGAGCGGGCTCGCGCTGGTCAAGCACGCGCTGGCGCAGGCGCCGGATCTCAAGATCGTGATGATGACGGCCGAAGGCAGCGTGCAGGTCGCGGTCGAGGCGATGAAGGCCGGCGCATGCGATTTCCTGACCAAGCCGATCTCGCTGGCGGAGCTGCGCTTGGTGATGGATAGAACGCTCGAGCGGCCGCGGCCGCCGCGGGCGGCAGCCGCTCCCGTGTTGCGCGAGCCGAACTGCTCGTTCGAAGCCATCATCGGCCAGTCGCCGCCCATGCTCGCGATGAAGGCCAAGGCGCGGCAAGTGGTGGAAGCGGAAAGGCAGGTGCGCGACGACGACCTGCCCGCCATCCACATCAACGGCGAGACCGGCACCGGCAAGGAGCTGCTCGCGCGCGCGCTGCATTTCGAAGGCCGGCGCGGGCGCGGGCCGTTCGTCGAGATCAACTGCGCCTCCCTGCCGCCGAACCTGCTCGAATCCGAGTTCTTCGGCCACGAACGCGGCGCATTCACCGACGCCAAAGAGCGCAAGCTCGGCCTGGTCGAAGCGGCCGAAGGCGGCACGCTGTTCCTCGACGAGATCGGCGAAATCGATTTGGCGATCCAGGCGAAGCTGCTGAAGCTGCTCGAGGAGAAGACCGTGCGCCGCGTCGGCAGCGTGCGCGAGCACAAGGTGAACGTGCGCATCATCAGCGCCACCAACCGCGACCTGACGCAGCTGGTGCGCGAGGGGCGCTTCCGCAGCGACCTGTATTTCCGCCTGCGCGTCGTCAACCTGGCGCTGCCGCCGCTGCGCGATACCGGCGAGGATATCCTGCGCATCGCGCGCTTTTACCTGCAATACCACGCCAGGCGCTACGGCAAGGACAAGCTCGCCTTCCTGCCGGAAACGGAGCGCGCGATGCTCGAGCACGACTGGCCCGGTAATGTGAGGGAGTTGCGCAACCTGCTCGAGCAGACGGTGCTGCTCACGCAGAGCGAGGCGATTTCGCCCGAACAGCTCGCGCTGGTGCCGCGGGCGCTGCGCGAAGCGGGCGCCGCCGGGTCGATGCGCAATGCCGGCCTGCCGGTGGAAGGCGGGCTGGCGCGGTTGTCGGAAATGGAGCAGGAACTGGTCGCGCGCACGCTGGAAAAGACCGACTGGAACGTGTCCAAGTCGGCGAAGATCCTCGGGCTCACGCGCGACATGCTGCGCTACCGCATCGAGAAGTACGCCTTCGAGCGGCCGGAATAGCCGCGTACGCACAGCTACCGCAGCAGGAGCCGCTGGCGCAGCTGCGTCGCTCTCGCGGCGAGCTCTGCATAGCGCGCATACAAGGCGTCGGCTTCGTGTGCGAGTTCGTCCGCGCGCCGCGCCGCCTCGCGCTGGGCAGCGATCACGTCCGCGTAATCAGCAACCCCGGCGGCATGCTGCGGCAGCAGCATCTGGGTCGCGTACAAGGCGCGGCGCTCGCTGTCGCGGCGCAGCGACTCGATCATCTGGAACTGCTCGTACAGGGCCTGGCGCTCCTGCGCGAGCGCCGCGAGCGCAAGGCTCAGGCGCGACAGGTCCTCACCATCGTCGGCGCGGGCCGCGCCTGCCGCGAAGGCGAGCGCGGCGAAGATGCTCGCGAGCGTTGCGCGCAGCGCGCAGGGCGGCATGTCAGGGGAGCGCGTGGGGCGGACGCTCAGGCGCAGCCGCCCAGCCGGCGGCGAACGCGCCTGCGTTCGCATGGCGCTCGGCCGCACCGCCGGCATCCTTCCAGGCGGCGTAACTGCGGCGCAGCGTGCCGTCCGCATCGTCGTAGCCGCGGGCGTGCGCGCGCTCGTGTTCGAGGGTGGCCTGCGAGGCGTCGCGCGCAAGCCAGATCCAGGCATGCCGCGTTCTGAAATTGATGCAGGTGCAGGCGGTGGGCAGCGCGGCACCGAGGTGACCGCAACGCGCACAGCGGCTGTAGATCTCGTCCGCATCGACGCGGTGTTCTTCCACCGTCATGTGCTCGAGGCCGGGTATCGGTCCTTGCCGATAATCGATGCTGGTGCAGCCGCAACAGAGCGCTGCGAGCGCGAGGGCCGGGACGGCGGATGCAAAGGCGCGGCTGGGTCGCATTGGGGAGGTGGCCAGGTAATTCGCTCATGCGGGTTAGGCGGGGGCGCAGCGCACGATACCCCCGGTAGTCGCCCGCGACATTCAATTTGCAGCGACTGCTTACGCAGGACTGCCTAATTCGTTGCGGCGGAATTGCACAGAGCGGATTTTTCTACAGCGAAGGCGCGGCAACAATGCGGCGGAGACGGTATTGCTACAGCATTTACCGTATTGACGGCGGCGTTTCCCAGCGAAGGGGGATTGAAATCTTCGCGCGGCGTGTGATCGGCCCGGGGCCCCGTGGGGGCCAAGGGCGGGGCCTCCCACGGAAGTTGTAGGAGCGGCGGCTTTAGCCCTTAGTGAGCCGCGCCGCGATCAATGCTGGCTCGAAGGACTGGCGGCCCGGGGGCGGGCCACCTACAACATCGATGCGGGGTGGTGCGAGGCGGCTTAGCGGCTTGCGGAGCGGTAATAGCCGCAGCCGAGAGCCGTGTGCGCGAGGCTTGGCCGCGGAGCCGGACCGCGGCCGTCGAGGAATGCGCCGAGGTAGGTCAGGTCGGAAGTGTCGACGCGGCCGTCGCCGTCGACGTCGGCCGCGGCCAGGCAGTACAGCGCCGCCCGGTGGGCGAGATACTCGCGCAGGGCGCCGAGGTCGTTCGCGTCAACGCGGCCGTCGCCGTCGACGTCGCCGGCGAGGTAGGGGTGATCATCGTGCACCATCGCCACGCTGCAGGCCGGCAGGCGCTTGCATTCGCCCATGTAATAGATCGTGCTCGCGTCCAGTTGGGCGGCGGCTTCCTGATTCTTCTTGCTGACGCCCTGTTTCTTGTGCGATTCGGGCGCCGCGGCGAGGACGGGCTTGATTGTCTGCAGCGCGCCGGCGACGTCGAACGTGGCGCTGCCGCCCGCGTCGGCGCGGCCCAGGCCCACCGGCCACTTGAGGGCGTAGCCCTTGGTTCGCAGCAGCAGCAGGCCTTGCTTGGCGGAGAGTCCGAGGAAGTTGGCGGCCGTTACCCGGGTCCTGGTTCCGTCCGAGTCGATCAGGCGGCTGTCGGCCGAGAGGTCGAGCGTCGCGACGTATTCGGCGCGATGCACGGCTCCGGGAGACAGGCTGTCGATGTGGCGGATCCTGAACACCTCGGACAGGCCGTCGGCGTCGAAGCGGCACGCGCTCGCCTGCGGATGCTGCTTCGCCAGGGCATTGGCGAGCGAGTGCGGCGACTTGGTGAAGAGGTAGGCAGTGTGACTATGGTCGGGCTCGACCACGACCGCCAGCGCCTCGGTGTTGTGCGCAGCGTGGCCTGCTTCGAACTGCCCGCCCGCCCGGCGCAGACAGGGTCTTGCGCCGCACTCGCGCGGATAGTCGAATTCGATGGTCGCGGTGTCAGTCGCCAGGTCGTTGCGCAGCGCCTGGGAATAGGTCGGCTCGCGCAGCCGCCGGATCGAGGGATGCGCACCCGGCGCCAAGCGATCGGTTTCCGGCAGCCACAGCCTGTCATCGCCGCGCGCGAGGCAGGCGCGCTCGGTTGCGCCGGCCGCGCCCGCCAGCTTTGGGTTGATGGGCAACAGTTCCGTCTCGCGCACGCGGCAATGCGCGGGGTCTCCCGCGTCGCGAAAGAAGCGGATGCAGCCGGGCAGGTCCTTGCGATTGGCGCCGGTATCGGCGAGGTAGATGGTGCCGTCCACCGCGGCGATGTCTTCGGCGTCGCGCGTCTTCGGCCCCGGCATGGTGACCGCGCCGACGTAGAGCGATTCTGATTGCCGCGTGGCGACGAGGCTGATGCGCGTGGTCTTCTCGTTGTGCGCCCACAGCAGGGGGCTACCCCGCGCGTCGCGGAAGCCGGCGATCGCGATGCCCGAAGTCTCGTCGAGCTTCTTGAAATTGGGATCCTGCGCGAGCTGGCTGGCGACGATTTGCGCATCGCGTGCGGGGGCGACGCGGGCACTGGTGAAGGGTGCGGCGAGTACCAGCGCACCGCAGGCCGCAATGCCGCCGTAGATGAACGCCCTCAGCTTGCGCGAGCATTGCATCGTGCCGGGTGCTTCGCAATCGCTTAGTAATCGACGTCGGTCTTGGAAGCGATCAGGCTCACGTCGGACACGCCGGGAATCCTGGAGAATTCGTAGGCAAAGCGTCCGGTTTCGGCATTGCGCTTGAGCGAAACGTCGTAGCTGACGATGATGGTGCGCTCGCTGCCGTTGGTTTCGGCCTGCAGCAGCGTCGCGTGGCGCGAACCCTTCTTCAACGCATCGAGATAGGCGCCGCTGTCGTGCGCCTGGTCGAAGCTGAAGCGCAGGATGAATTCGTTTTTGCTGTTGGCGCCGAAATTCGCCGTGTGCAGCGCGAGCGCGACGCCGGGAATGAACGAGCCGGCGAGGAAAGCGAGGTAATAATTGCTGGTGCCCGCGGCGAGGCCGACGGCCAGGCCGGCGAACACGTAGGCGGTGTCCTTGGTGTCCTTCACGACGGTGCGGAAGCGGATGATCGAAAGCGCGCCGACCAGGGCGAAAGCGCGGGCGAGGCTCGATTCGATCGCCATCAGCGAGATGGCGACGATGACGGTGACGAAGACGATGGTGAGGGCGAATGACTGCGAATAGGAAAGGCCTTTGTGCGTGTAGCGATAGACGCTCGCGAGCAGCAGCCCCAGAAGCAGAGCGAGCGCCATGTTGAGCAGCATGTCGAGCGGCGAGTAGGCGCCGCGATGCAAGGAAGCGAGCAGTTGCTGCTCGACGGCGCCGGCGCCGATCGGTTGGGTGGGCATGGCTAATCCTTCTTTTGGTTGCGTTCGAGCTTGCCGGGTGCGGCAGCCCTCATTCCAGGCGCGGGACCAGGTCCCAGGCCTCGATCCCCTTGCACACCTTGGAAATCGATGTGCGCTCGAGGCCGTAGTTGCAGATGATGCGGTGGAACCATAGAGGTATGCGGCTCGCGAACTTGATCTCCATGACGCTGTAGTCGGGAACCACCGGACGCTGACGCGCCACCGCGGGAAACAACCGGTCGGCCATGGTGGCGCGCAGCTGATCGTCGAAGGTGAGGCGGAAATCGGCGTCGTGCTTGGCGAAGTAGGGCCGGCGCACGTAGTCGATGAGCATCACCGGGCGGGTGCGCAGGCGCACGAGATCGTAGCGGAACCGGTCCGCCACCGCGGAATGCCCGACCGATTCCAGGATCGCCTCCGTGGTGTTTGCGCAATTGACGAAGCTGCGGCTGTCGCCGGGCGCGGCGGCGCGCACGCGGTGCTTGAACACCAGGGCGTTGTAGCGTCCCTTGATTTCGAGATACACCGGGGAGGACGCGAGCGCGTTCTCGGTATAGGTGCGCAGGCGGAATTTCGCGCGGCGCAGTGCGCCGTCGATCTTCTGGTAATAGCTGGAGAAGGTCGGGTCGTCGAAATAGAGGCTGCGTACCGCGTAGCTCGAATTCTTCTGCCCCGCGACGAAAGGGTCGAGCGTCATGAAGTGCTGCACGTCGCTCTCGATGCGTTCGCGCAGCCGCCGGCCGAGCACGTACTTGAACTCGAAGCGCAGGAAGTCGAGCTTGACCTGCTCTTTCTTTCTGGGCGAATGCTCGAGCTCGCGCTCGCGCCCGAGCGCAACCAAGGGCCAGGCCGCGTTCGAGCGCAGGGTCGCGAGCAGCAGGCGGCGCTTGCGCGCCAGAGCCGTGTCCTCGCCGGCGGGCTGCGCGCTGCGCAGCGACGTGCCCTCGGTCGGCGCGAGCTTCGGATGCGACGCAAACGTGCCCTGTTCGATCATGCACCTGTCCCGAATCTGCTTTGAGCGGCAGGCGATGCAGGCCATGCGCAGACGCAGCGCTTCGCGCCGCGCGCGGAATTCTCCGGCCGCGATCCCCCGATCCAAGGTAGGGAAGTGTAATCAAGGCGTAACAAATCGCACTGGGGCGAAACCCCCCACTCGCGCTCGCCCCCGCTCTATTTATGGACAGCGTGTCGGGGTAGCTGTACGGGTACGCGCCGCGTCAGCGAGCGCGCGTCGGGCGCCGGCTCGATGCCGGTGCGCGGTCCCCAGGCGCCTTCTACGGTGCGCGCTGCCGCCATCTGGCGGGTTCCGCCCCAGTGCTTTGTCGCGACCGCCTGCTTAGACTCTGCGCACGTTACGCAAGAGTAAGAGTGAAAGCCGATCGGGTGCAACGGTCGCCTGGTCAATCGACGAAGTGTTTCATGGAGAGGCAACGATGTTAGGTCGCTTAATGCCCTTCGAGGGCAAGTTTTTCGAGATGTTCAACGAGCTCGGCAGCCTGATCGAGGACGGCAGCCGCGCACTTTCTGATTTGGTCAACTCGCTCGATCACATCGAGCAGCGCGTCGCCAACATCGAGGCGATGGAGAAGAAGGGGGATCGCGTCACCCACGGTACCATCGAGCTGCTGCACAAGACCTTCATTCCGCCGCTCGACCGCGACGATATCCATCAGCTCATTACGCGCATGGACGACGTCCTCGACCTGGTGGAGGACGCGGCGCACTCGATTCTGATGTTCGACGTGCGCAAGATGACGCCGGAGGCAGGGCGGCTCGCCGAGGTGTGCGTCGCCTGCGCGCAGAAGCTGCGCCAGGCCGTCGGCATGCTCGCCGACATGGACAACGCGCCGGCGATCATGGACGCGTGCCGCGACATCGACCGGCTGGAATCGGAAGCCGATCACGTCATGCGCGCGGCGATGGCGAAGCTGTTTCGCGACGAGTCCGACGTGCACCAGGTGATCAAGCTGCGCGCGGTGTACGAGCTGCTCGAGGCCATGACCGACCGCTGCGAGGACGTCGCCAACGTGCTCGAAGGCATGGTGCTGGAAAGCGTCTGAGCACATTCGGCCTACGCATATGAGCATAGAACTGCTGCTGTTCCTGATCGCACTCGCCCTCGCCTTTGATTTCATGAACGGGTTTCACGACGCGGCGAATTCGGTTGCAACCATCGTCTCCACCGGCGCCATGCGGCCGCAGATCGCCGTGTTCTGGGCGGCGATCTTCAATTTCCTCTCCTTCCTCGTGTTCGGCGTGGCCGTGGCGACGACCATCGGCAAGGGCATCGTCGATCCGGCGGTGATCGACCCGAGCGTGGTGTTCGGCGCGCTAGTCGGCGCCACCGCCTGGGACATCATCACCTGGCGCTACGGCATTCCGGCGTCGTCCTCGCATGCACTGGTGGGCGGGCTTGCCGGCGCGGCGGTCGCGAAAGGCGGCTTCGGCACGCTGGTCGCAAGCGGCTTCATCAAGACCAGCGCGGCGATCGTGCTCTCGCCGCTGCTCGGCTTCATCCTCGGCATGCTGCTGATGTTCGCCGTCACCTGGATCTGTTCACGCACCACGCCGCGCAAGGCCGGCCGCCACTTCCAGGTGCTGCAATTCGTGTCCGCCGCGCTCTACAGCCTCGGCCACGGCGGCAACGACGCGCAGAAGACCATGGGGGTGATCTGGATGCTGCTGATCGCCGCCGGCATGCTCGGCGCCAAGGATCCGCTGCCTTTGTGGGTGATCCTCGCCTGTCAGACGGCGATGGGCCTGGGCACCTTCTTCGGCGGCTGGCGCATCGTCAAGACCATGGGCATGAAGTTGACCAAGCTGAAGCCGGTGAGCGGCTTCTGCGCCTCGGCGAGCGGCGCCGCGACGCTGTTTCTCGCCACGGGATTGGGTGTTCCGGTCTCGACCACGCACACCATCACCGGCGGCATTACGGGGGTGGGCTCGGTGCGCAGCCTGTCTCATGTGCGCTGGGGTGTCGCCAACTCGATCGTCTGGGCGTGGATACTGACCATCCCCTGCGCCGGCTTGATGGCCGGCCTCGCCTGGTATTGCGGCAAGGCGTTCGTAGGCTAAGCAACGATCGGGGCGAGACCCCCTAAGGCCTCGCCGTTCCCAAAGATTTTTAGGCCGCGCTCGGGCCGGGCTGCGCTTAGTTCTTGCCCAGGATCTGTTTGTCGGACGGCAGCAACTACGTGTTCCAGCCGCCGCCGAGGTCGCGGACGAGCAGAACGGCTGCGGCGAGCCGCCGGCTGCGGATGTCGACTGCGGTGCGCTCGTTGCTGAGCTGGGTCGTCTGCACCGTCACCACGTTGAGGTAGCTCACCGTCCCCGCCTTGTATTGATTGGTGGTGAGGGTCACCGACTCGCGCGCGGCTTGGACCGCCTTCTGCTGCACGTCGGCTTCCTGCTCCAGTATGCGCAAGGCGGCGAGGTCGTCCTCGATTTGCTGGAAACTGCCGAGCACGGTCTGGCGGTAGGCCGCTACCGAGGCGTCGTAGGCCGCGATCGCCTGCGCGCTCTGCGCCGCGCGCAGGCCGCCGTCGAACAGGGTGAGGGCGATGCTGGGACCGAGCGACCAGATGCGGCTGGGCAGGTTGAACCAGGGCGCGAGGCTCGCGCTTTGGTATCCGGCGGTGGCGTTGAATATGAGCGACGGGAAATACGCCGCCTTGGTGACGCCGATCTGCGCGTTCGCCGCGACCACGCGCCGTTCGGCGCCGGCGATGTCGGGGCGGCGCTCGAGCAGCTCCGAGGGCAGGGCGACGGGAATGGCGGGCGGTTGCGCCGCGAATGCCGCGCGCGCGATGGAGAAGGCGGCCGGAGGCTTGCCGGCGAGCAGCGCGATCGCGTGTTCGAGTTGCGCGCGCTGCACGCCGACGTCGACGAGCTGGGCCTGCGTCGTCTGCAGCTGCGTCTCGGCCTGGGCTACGTCGGCCTTGGACACGGTGCCGGCGCGGAATTGGTTCTGCGACAAATGCAGCGATTTCTCGTAGCCGACCAGCGTTTCCTCCAACAGCTTCGCCTGTTCGTCGAGCGTGCGCAGCTGGAAATAGTCCTGCGCCAGCGCCGCCTGCAGCGACAGGCGCGCCGCGCCGAGGTCGGCGGCGCTCGCCTGCGCCCCGGCCACGCTCGCTTCCACCGTGCGCCCGATCCGTCCCCAGACGTCGGCTTCCCAGCTGCCGCGCGCGAGCAGGTCATGTTCGGTCGCGATCGGACGTTTCGCTGCCGACCCGCTCGGCGCCGGATTGGTCGTGGTGGCAACGGTCGAGGAGGACTGCGAGCGCGTGTCGAGCAAGTTGCCCTGCACGTTCGGGTAATAGGCCGAACGCGCCGCCTGCACCAGGGCGAGCGCCTGGCGGAATTGCGCCTGCGACTGCGCCAGGCTCTGGTTGGAGACGTCGATCTGCTCCTCCAGGCCGTTCAACAGGGAATCTCCGAATATCTCCCACCACTTGCCGCGCAGCTCGTGGTCGCGCGGTTCGGCGCGCTTCCAGCCGGCCGCTTCCTTGAATTCGGCAGGCAGCGCGGCCTTGGACGCCAGGGGCGCCGGCCGCACGTAGTCCGGCCCGACGGCGGTGCACGCTGCGAGAGCGAGCGGCAGCGCGGCCGACACCGCGAGCGCGATCCGAGTTTTCTTCATAATGCCTCCGCATGTTTGTCCGACGCCGCCGCCGAGATGTCGCCGGCGCCGCGCTGCACCGAGACGCCGCGGTACCAGAGCCGCAAGCGGTCGAGGTAGAGATAGACGACGGGCGTCGTGTACAGGGTGAGCAGCTGGCTCGCGACGAGGCCGCCGACGATGGCGATCCCCAGCGGGTGGCGCAGCTCCGAGCCCTCGCCGCCGCCGACCGCGAGGGGCACCGCCGAGAGCAGCGCCGCCATGGTGGTCATCATGATCGGACGGAAGCGCAGCAGGCAGGCCTGATAGACCGCCTGCTCCGGCGGCAGGCCCTGGCGCCGCTGCGCGTCGAGGGCGAAGTCGATCATCATGATGGCGTTCTTCTTCACGATGCCGATCAGCAGGATCACGCCGATGAGGGCGACCACCGTGAACGGGGTCTGGAACGCGACCAGCGCGAGCAGCGCTCCCACCCCAGCCGAGGGCAGCGTCGACAGGATGGTGAGCGGATGCACCGTGCTCTCGTAGAGGATGCCGCAGACGATGTAGACCGCGAACAGGGCTGCGAGGATCAGCCAAGGCTGCGTCTTCAGCGCCTGCTGAAAGGCCCGCGCCGTGCCTTGGAAACTGCCGTGGATGCTGGTCGGCACGCGCATGCGCGCGACCGCGTCGTTCACCGCCTGCGTCGCCTCGGACAGCGACACCCCGATCGGCAGGTTGAATGAAATGGTCGAGGCGACGAACTGGCCCTGGTGGCTGACGCCGAGGCGCGCGCTCTTGTATTCGTAATGGCTGAATGCCGACAGCGGGACGCGCGCGCCGTCGCCGGTGGTGACATAGATGTCCTTGAGCGAGGACGGATCCTGCCAGAATTGCGGCGCCACTTCCATCACCACGCGGTATTGGTTGAGCGGGTTGTAGATGGTCGACACCTGGCGCTGGCCGAAGGCATCGTTCAAGGTCGCGTCGATCAGCTTTTGCGTGATGCCGAGCTTGGCGGCGCTGTCGCGGTCCACCACCAGGTCGACCCGCAGGCCCTTGTCGGCGAGGTCGGTGTTGACGTCCGCGAGCTGCGGCAACTCGGACAGCACCCGCCGCACGCGCGGCTCCCAGGTCTCGAGCGCGTCCAAATCGTCCGCCTGCAGAGTGTACTGGTACTCCGCACCCGAATCGCGTGCGCCGACCTTGATGTCCTGCTGCGCCTTCAGGTAGAGCACGGCGCCGGGCACGTGCGCGAGCGCGTCGCGCAGGCGCTTGATCACCCCGGCGGCCGACAGCTTGCGCTTGGCCAGGGGCTTCAGCGATACGTACATTACGCCGCGATTGCTGCGGTCGCCGCCGGTGAAACCGATGACATTGTCCACCGCCGGGTCCTTGCGCACGACGTCGATGAACTCGGACAGCCTCGACTTCATCGCCTGGAACGAGGTGCTCTGGTCCGCCATGATCCTGCCGTAGAGGCGACCCGTATCCTGCTGCGGGAAGAAACCCTTCGGCACCGCGACGTAGAGATAGACGTTGAGGGCGACGGTCGCGGCGAGGAGGCTCAGCATGAAGCGGCCGTGGGCGAGCGCCCAGGCAAGCGAGCGCTCGTACCAGCCGAGCACCCGCAAATAGCCCGCTTCCGCCGCGCGTTCCAGCCGCCCCGGCGTGTGGCCGGCGCGCTTGCGCAGCAGCAGGGCGCACATCATCGGCGTGGTGGTGAGCGACATGAGGAGCGAAATCAGGATCGCGACCGAAAGCGTGACGGCGAATTCGCGGAACACGCGCCCGACGATTCCGCCCATGAACAGGATGGGGATGAACACCGCGACGAGCGACAGCGTCATCGACAGCACGGTGAAGCCGACTTCGCGCGCGCCGCGCAGCGCCGCTTCGCCCGCGGCCATGCCGCCCTCGATGTGGCGCGAGATGTTCTCCAGCACGACGATCGCGTCGTCGACCACGAAGCCGGTGGCCACGGCGAGAGCCATCAAGGACATGTTGTTCAGGCTGTAGCCCGCCAGGTACATGACGCCGAAGGTGCCGATGAGCGAGACCGGCACGGCGACGCTCGCGATCAGCGTGGCGCGCACGCTGCGCAGGAACAGGAACACCACCAGCACCACCAGCACCGCGGCGATCGCGAGCGAGCGCTCGACCTCGTGCAGCGAGGCGCGGATGGTGGGCGTGCGGTCCTGCATCAGCCTGAGATCGATGCCGCTCGGGATGGAGGCGCGCATCTGCGGCAGCAGCGCCTTCACCCGCTCGACGGTTTCGATGATGTTGGCGCCGGGCTGCGGCGTGATGACGATCAGCACCGAGGGGCGACCGTCGGAGGAGCCGGCGTTGCGCAGGTCCTGCACCGAATCGACCACCTGGGCGACGTCGGCGAGGCGCAGCGGCGCGCCGCGGCGGTAGGCGATGATGAGCGGCAGATAGTCGGCGGCCTGCTTCGCCTGGTCGTTGGCGAGGATCTGCCAGCGACGCTCGCCTCCCTCGATCACGCCTTTGGGCCGGTTGGCGTTGCTGGCCGCGATCGCTGTGCGGACATCCTCGAAGCCGAGGTTGTACTGGCTGAGCACTGCGGGGTTCAATTCGACGCGCACCGCCGGCAGCGAGCTGCCGCCGACGCTCACTTCGCCGACGCCGCGCACCTGCGAAAATTTCTGCGCCAGGATGGTCGCGGCGGCGTCGTACATCTGGCCTTGGGTCAGGGTGTCGGAGGTGAGCGCGAGGATCATAATCGGCGCATCCGCCGGGTTGACCTTGCGGTACGAGGGATTGGAGGGCATGCCGGTGGGCAGCAGCGAGCGCGCCGCGTTGATCGCCGCCTGCACGTCGCGCGTGGCGCCGTCGATGTCGCGGTCGAGGTCGAACTGCAGGGTGATGCGCGTGACGCCGAGCGCGCTCGCCGAAGTCATTTCACTGATGCCGGCGATGCGTCCGAGCGAGCGCTCCAGCGGCGTCGCCACGGTGGCGGCCATGGTCTCGGGACTCGCGCCGGGGAGCGACGCTTGCACCTTGATGGTCGGGAATTCGACCTGCGGCAGCGGCGCCACCGGCAGCAGGTCGAAGCCGATGGCGCCGGCGAGCGCGATGCCGGCAGTCAACAGCGTGGTCGCGACCGGACGCGCGATGAACGGTGCCGAAACGTTCATGCTTCGGCGCTGCCGTGCCCAATTGCGCTGTGCGCCGGGGCGGCGCGCCGCACGCGCCGCGCGAGGCGGTCAAAGGCGAGGTAGATCACCGGCGTGGTGAACAGCGTCATCGCCTGCGACAGCAGCAGCCCGCCTACCATGGTGAGCCCGAGCGGATGGCGCAGCTCCGAGCCGACTCCGCTGCCGAGCATCAGCGGCAGCGCGGCGAGCAGCGCCGACAGCGTGGTCATCAGGATCGGGCGGAAGCGCAGGAGGCAGGCCTGATAGATCGCCTCGCGCGGGCTCTTGCCCTCCTTGCGCTCGGCCTCGAGGGCGAAGTCGATCATCATGATTGCGTTCTTCTTGACGATGCCGATCAGGAGGATGATGCCGATCACCGCGATGATGTCGAGCTCGCTGCCTGCGAGCATCAGCGCGAGCAGCGCGCCGACGCCGGCCGAGGGCAGCGTCGACAGAATGGTGAAGGGGTGGATGTAGCTCTCGTAGAGCACGCCCAGCACGATGTACATGGTGATGATGGCGGCGAGGAACAGCAGCGGCGTGTTCGCGAGCGAGGCCTGGAACGCCGCGGCGGTGCCCTGGAAGCGCGTGCGCACGCTCGCCGGCACCCCGAGCTCGCGCTCGGCCGCGCCGATGGCGTCGACCGCTTCGCCGAGCGAAACCCCGGGCGCGAGATTGAAAGACACCGTCGCCGCCGGGAACTGGCCGAGATGGTTGACGACCAGCGGCGTGGTGCCCTCCGAGAGGTGCGCGATGCTCGACAGGCGCACCTGCTGGCCGTTCGCTCCGGGAACGAAGATTTGGTTGAGGGTGTCCGGCCCGTGCTCGAATTCCGGGCTCATCTCCAGCACTACGCGATATTGGCTCGACTGGGTGAAGATGGTCGAGATCAGCCGCTGGCCGAAGGCGTTGTACAGCGCGCTGTCGATCGCGCCGGGGGTGATGCCCAAGCGGCTCGCGGTGTCGCGGTCGATGTCGACGTAGGCTTGCAGCCCGCGGTCCTGCTGGTCGGCGGCGACGTCGGCGAGCTGCGGCACTTGGCGCAGCCGCTCGATGAGGCGCGGCACCCAGGCGGCGAGCGCCCGTGCATCGGCATCCTCGACGCTGAACTGGTATTCGGTGCGGCTGACCCGATCTTCGATCGAGAGATCCTTCACCGGCTGCATGTAGAGGACGATGCCGTCTACGGAAGCGAGCGCCGACTGCAGGCGCCGGATGACCGCACTGACGCCGACATGGCGCACGCCAAGCGGTTTCAGGTTGATCATCATGCGGCCGCTGTTGGGCGTGGTATTGATCCCGTCCACGCCGATGAACGAGGACACGCTTTCGACTGCGGGATCCTGCAGCACCGCCTCGGCAAGTGCGCGCTGGCGCGCCGCCATCGCGGCGAAGGAGATCGACTGCGGCGCCTCGGTGATGCCCTGGATCGCGCCGGTGTCCTGCACCGGGATAAATCCCTTGGGAACGAGCACGTAGAGCAGGGCGGTGAGCGCCGCCGTGGCGAGGAACGCCACCAGGGTTGCGCCCTGGCGGTCGAGCACCCAGTTGAGCATGCGGCCGTAGCGCGCGATGATCGCCTCGAGGATTTCGCCGCTCGCGCGATACAAGCGTCCGTGGGCGGAGGCGGCCTGGTGGCGCAGGAGCAGCGCGCACATCATCGGCGTCAAGGTGAGGGACACAAGCGCCGAAATCAGGATGGCGACCGCCAGGGTGATCGAGAATTCGCGGAACAGCCGCCCGACGACGTCGCGCATGAATAACAGCGGTATCAGCACGGCGACCAGCGAAAACGTCAGCGATATGATGGTGAAGCCGATCTGCTTCGCGCCCTTGAGCGCGGCTTCGAGCGGGCGTTCGCCCGCCTCGACGTAGCGCGCAATGTTCTCGATCATCACGATGGCGTCGTCGACGACGAAGCCGGTGGCGACCGTGAGTGCCATCAGCGTGAGGTTGTTGACGGAGAAGCCGGCGAGGTACATGAGGCCGAAGGTGCCTACCAGCGACACCGGGACGGCGACGCTGGGAATCACCGTCGCCGAGGCGCTGCGCAGGAACAGGAAGATCACCATCACCACCAGCGCCACCGCGAGCATCAGCTCGAACTGCACGTCGTGCACCGAGGCGCGGATGGTGGTGGTGCGGTCGGTGAGCAGCTGCACGTCCACCGACTGCGGCAGCGTCGCCTGCAGCTGCGGCAGCAGCTCCTTGATGCGGTCCACCGTCTCGATCACGTTGGCGCCCGGCTGGCGCTGGATGTTCACCACGATCGCCGCGGTGTCGTTCGCCCAGGCTGCGAGATGGACGTTCTCCGCCGCATCGACCGCCTCGGCCACGTCGGAGAGCCGGATCGGCCCGCCGTTCCGGTAGGCGATGATGAGGCGCCGGTATTCTGCGGCCGACTTGAGCTGGTCGTTGGCGTCGATGGTCGCGGCGCGCGCCGGCCCGTCGAAGCTGCCCTTCGCTTGATTGACGTTGGCGTTGCCGATCGCCAGGCGCAGGTCGTCCATGCCCAGGCCGTAGGCGGCGAGCGCGTTCGGATTCACCCGGATGCGCACCGCCGGGCGCTCGCCGCCGGCGAGGCTCACCAGGCCGACGCCGGGCACCTGGGAAATCTTCTGCGCCAGGCGCGTGTCGACCAGGTTCTGCACGCGCGGCAGCGGCAGCGAGGCGGAGGTGACCGCCAAGGTGAGAATCGGGGCGTCCGCCGGATTCACCTTGCTGTAGATCGGCGGCATCGGCAGGTCTTGCGGCAGCAGGTTCGAGGCTGCGTTGATCGCCGCCTGCACTTCCTGTTCGGCGACGTCGAGCGAGAGCGCGAGGCTGAATTGCAGGGTGATGACCGAAGCGCCGCCGGAGCTGGTGGAGGACATCTGGTTCAGTCCCGGCATCTGCCCGAACTGGCGTTCGAGCGGTGCCGTGATGGAGGAGGTCATCACGTCCGGGCTCGCGCCCGGATACAGCGTCACCACCTGGATGGTGGGATAGTCCACTTCGGGCAGCGCCGACAGCGGCAGCAGCCGGTAGGCGAGAAAGCCGGCGAGCACGATCGCGACCATGGCGAGCGAAGTCGCCACGGGGCGCAGGATGAACGGACGCGAAGGATTCATCGCCGCGTCTGCCTAGAAGTCTGCCAGCGAAACTTCCTCGTTCTTGCGCTTTTTCTTCTTTTCCTTCTGCGGCGCCGGACTTCCGGCCGCGGGCGACTCGGCCGAGGCGAGGTCCACCTGCGCGCCCTGGCGCAGCCGGTCCGCGCCGTCGACGACCACGAGCTCGTCGCGCGCCAGCCCGGAGGCGACGGCGACTTGGCCGTCCTGATCCGGGCCGAGCGTCACCGTGCGCATGCTGACGGTGTGGTCCGGATTGACGGCAAACACGAACGTGCCTTGCACGCCGCGCTGCACCGCGGCGCTGGGAATGACGTTGGCGCCGAGCGCGACATCGACCAGCATGCGCACGTTCACGAATTCGTTGGGGAACAGGCGGTAGTCGGCGTTGGCGAACTGTGCCTTGAGCTTGACCGTGCCCGTGGTCGGATCGATCTGATTGTCGACGGTGAGGAGGCTTCCTGCGGCGAGTTGCGCTTTCCCGGCGCGGTCGAAGGCCGCGACCGGCAAGCTCTCTCCCGCCTGCAGTTTCTTCATCACCGGCGGCACGCTGTCCTCGGGAATGCTGAACACCACCGTGATCGGCTGCAGTTGGGTGATGACGACGATGCCGTTTGCGTCGCTCGCGTGCACCATATTGCCCGGATCGACCTGGCGCAGTCCCAGCCGCCCGGTCACCGGCGCCGTGATGCGGCAATAAGCGATCTGCAACTTGGCGTTGTCGATCGCCGCCTGATCGATCTTGAGCGTCGCTTCGTATTGGCGCACCAGCGCTTTCTGTGTGTCGAATAGCTGCTTCGCCACCGACTCCTGTTCGTACAGCACGCGGTAGCGCTCGAGATCGATTTGCGCGTTCTTCAGCAGCGCGTCGTCGCGCGCAAGCTGGCCTTCCGTCTGCGCGAGCTGCACCTGGTACGGCCGCGCGTCGATTTCCGCGAGCAGGTCGCCGGCGGCGACCATCTGCCCCTCGCGGAACAGCACCCGCATCAGCTGGCCGTCGATGCGGCTTTTCACGGCGACCGTATTCAAGGGAACGACCGAGCCGAGGCCGTTCAGGTAAACATTGATGTCACCCGCCTTCACCGCAGCGGTGACGACCGGAACCGCGTGCTGCGTCGCGGCCTTGCTCGGCTTCGGCGTGCGCATTTGCGCCCTGGAAAAAGGCATCGGCGGCAGCAACGCCGCCGCAGTCAGGGCGACAAATACCGAGGCAAACAGCCATTTCCAGCGCTGCAAGAACGCCGCGAATACCGGAGCGAGGCTGGTGCGCGTGCGCTTCGAGTCAGCTTGCGCAAGGGAACGCAAATTCCTCCAGCCCCAGGAGAAAGGAAAGAAGAGCGCGGCGATGCCTGCGCGCATGCCGCTTAACACGGCTGCTACCAGGGAACGCAAAAGATTCCAGCCCGCGCGCAGCAGATTGAAGACTGCGGCGACGCACGCGCGGATGCCGCCAACTACCGTTGCTACGAGGAAACGCACGAACTTCCAGCCCAAGCGCAACAGCTTGAAGACTGCCGCGATGCACGCGCGGATGCCGCTCAAGACGGCATATGCGAGGAAACGCAATAGCCTCCAGCACAGACGGAACAGATTGAAGACTGCTGCGACGCCTGCGCGCATGCCGCTAAATGCGGCTGCAACCAGTAAATTCACGAGCTTCCAGCACAAGCGCAGCAGATTGAAGACCGCCGCGACGCTTGCGCGTATGCCGCTCAACACGGCAGCTGCGAAGGAGCGCACTAGCTTCCAGCTCAAGCGGAACAGATCGAAAACTGTCGCGATGACTGCGCGCACGCCGCTCGAGACCGCAGCTGCGAGGGAACGCACTAGCTTCCAGCCCAATGGGAACAAGTTGAATAACGCCGCGCTGGCTGCGCGCATGCCGTTCCGGGCCATCTCTGCGACGAAACGCAGTCGGTTCCAACTCCAGCGGAACATGCCGAGGATCGCTGCGAAGCCCGTGCGTATGCCGCTGCAGGCGATCTCCACGAGGAAACGCAGTCGGTTTCCGCTCCAGCGGAACGTTGCGACGACCGCCGCGAGGCCTCCCCGCGCGACGGTCCAGACAGCGTTCGCGAGGGAACGCAACAGGTTCCAGACAAAGTGCAAGCAGCTATCGAAGAACGCGGCAAGGCGTGCGCCTAGGCCGATCCGAGTGGCGCGTCGCGGCGCGCGCAATTCCCTGCGCAAGCGGAACTCTTCGATCAGCGTGGCGAGGCGTACCCGGGCGCCGGAGAGGCCCACGGCCTTCAGGGAAAGAAGTTTGTGCAAGTCGATCATGGATTCATGGCTCCCGTTACGCGGCTGGGCATGCTGCCCGCGGGATCGCGCCGGCATGGCTCTGCCTTTGCCTTCGCCCCGCTTTCGCCTGAAGCCCGCGTCGCGCGCTAGCCTGCGGCGGCACGGTTTAGGCAGTAGCCAGTCTAATCGGCGTGCGGCGCGCAACCAGCGGGCGAGTGCCCCCAAATCGCTAAGCAGTCGAACTGCCGTTCCGGTCGGGAAATCCCGTAGCGCCGGCGGTCTGCCACCTGGCGCGGTCGAGTTATTCGAACATCGCCGCGGCGCGCGGCCGTCGTTTGACGATGACAGGCGAATCGATGCCTGCAAACTACTTCGCAGCGACGCGGGGGAAAATACGGCGATGACCGTATTGCCGCTTCGCGCGGCGCTCCCTTAGCATGCGCAGCCGTGTGACCGCTTCGCGCAGCCGACGGGGGAACCATGCGCCATTTCTTGCGTGTCGTCTCTGCACTGTTCCTATTGGTGGGTACCTGGGCATATTCGGCAGAAGACGCCGTCTATACCTTGGTCGACGACAGCGGCGAGGTGCATCTGTCGAACGTTCCGGACAACGATCGGTATGCGAAGATCGAGCCGCCATTGGCCGACGCGACCGCGCGCGCGCCGCCGCGCCGGGCGAAAGTTGCGGCGAGTCGTTCCTGCGATCGCTTGCCTTACTGCGAGGTGATCATGCGGGTGGCCGGCGAATTCGGCATCGAACCTGCGCTGCTGCACGCGGTCATCTCGGTCGAGTCGGGCTACAACGCCAACGCGCTTTCCAAGAGCGGTGCCGGCGGCCTGATGCAGCTCATGCCGCAGACGGCGCGACGCTACGGCGTCACCGACGTATTCGATCCGGCGGACAACGTGCGCGCCGGTGCGCGCTATCTCGCCGACCTGCTGAAGCTGTTCGACAACAATCTAGAGCTCGCGCTTGCCGCCTACAGCGCGGGCGAATCCGCGGTGATCAAGTACGGCAAGCGCATCCCGCCCTATCCCGAGACGGCGGCTTATGTGCCGCGCGTGGTGGGCTCCTACAACCGCATGCGCATGCTGATGTAAGTTCGGCGCGTCGTGCGCCTTGCAGGCTCCGCAGTCGAGGGCAACGCGTCCCGTGCGGTGAATGAGGACAGACCCTAGTCCGACTGTAGCCGCGCCCGCTACCGTGTCCCCCGCACGCATTCTGAATTTCGAGCACTGCGGGTTTGCGGGTTTCGCCCCAGTGTGTTCCCCCGCTGCGGCGTTTAGCCTTCGCTCAGAGTTCGCGCGGCATATTTGTTCCGCGCGGATCGGTGGCCGTGGCCTTCTTAATACAGATACTCTCGGACCGTCGTATGTACACTAAGATCGTCGCCGTCACGGTGCGGGCTCGCGCTTGCGCTCCCGGCCGCCGCGGGGCGCAGACGCGGTGCCGCGGCGAAGGGCGCGGCGCATGAATCTGCAGACGCTGGAGAGGATCAAGCAGCGCTGGCAGTTCGCCGCGGACTCCATGCCGCAGCTGATCTTCGTGATGGACGGCGTCGGACGAGTGCTGCACGCCAACCGCACGCTCAAGCGCTGGGGCCTGGGCGAAGTCGAGTGGGTGCACGGCATCGACCTGCACGAGTTGATGCATCCGCGCTGCGGCGACCGCGAGTGCTATCTGAGGGATTTCTGGCAGCGCAGTGCGGGCGCGCTGACGCGGGACCGGCGTGCCGAATGCGATGCCTGGGATCCGGTACTCGCCAAACACTTGCAGTTCCGCATCCAGTTGCCGGTGCGCGGTCCCGAGCAAGGCGCCGCAGCCGATGATTTCTTTGCCGTGATCACGGTCGACGACCTGACTGCGGTGCGCGCGAGCGAAGACTCGTCGCGCCGCGCGGCGCAGATGCTTTCCCAGCGCGTGGAACGCGAGGAGCAGCGGCGCACGCAAGCCGAGAGGCTGCGCGCGCGGCTGCTGGCGATCCTGGACAAGACCCCGGCGTTCACGGCGATGGCGGACCACGCCGGAACTTTGTTCTACCTCAATCCGGCCGCGCGGACGCTGCTCGGAATCGCAGCCGAGGAAAAGCTCGCCGGGCTGACGCTGGTGGGCTGCGTCGCGGCCGCGCAGCGGCTGCGCATGGCGGAAGAAGCCATGCCGGCCGCCGAGCGCGGCGGCGTGTGGTCCGGCGACTCGCTGCTGCTCGCGCACGACGGGCGCGAGGTGAGGAACTACTTGACGCTAATCTCCCACCGGGACGAGAGCGGGCGGCTGGAAGGCTACAGTCTGATGGGGCGGGACATGAGCGAGTGGGTGCGCACCGAGGAGGCGCTGCGGGTGACGCAGAACGAACTGTGGCGGCTGTCTGCGCAGCACCTCACCATCCAGGAAGCCGAGCGCCGGCGCATCGCTGCGGACCTGCACGACGGGCTGGGACAGACCTTGAGTCTGGTCAAGCTCGCGATCGAGGAGGCGGCGCGCTCGGCCAAGACGGGGGCGACGGGCAAGGTCGCGGCAACGCTCGAGCGGCTCGCCCCCACGGTGAAGCTGGCTTTGTCCGAACTGCGGCGCATGTCGATGAACCTGCGGCCGTCGACGCTGGACGACCTGGGCATCGTGGCGACGCTGTCCTGGTATTTCCGCGAAATCGAGGCGGCCTGTTCCGAGGCGCTCGTGCTCGAGCGCGACATCGGGGTGAGTGAGGCCGATGTGCCCAATGTGCTGAAGATCGCCATTTTCCGCACCGTGCAGGAGGCGACTAACAACGCCTTGAAGCATGCGCGCTCCGGGCGCATCCGCGTGTCGCTCACCAAGCGCGATAAGGCGCTGGAGCTCGCGATCGAGGACGACGGCAAGGGCTTCGACTTGGGCGACGCGGCCACCGATTTCGAGCACGGTCTGGGGCTGCAGAGCATGCGCGAGCGGGCGCAGCTTTCGGGCGCTCAATTCGAGATCGATTCCGCTCCGGGAAGAGGCACCCGCGTAAGGGTGCGCTGGACGCTCATGCCCGACATGGAGCGCGACACGGCCGCGACCGGGGAGTCGCGGCAGACTGCGGCGGTCGCCGATCGCAGTCTGACGCAGCGCTTCAGCCACTGCCTCGCCTGCCTGAAACGGCTGGCGAACTGAAGCCTGCGCTTTCGCGCCGCCTGCCAGGCGCTGCAGCGGCGGGTCAAAATTAGGCTTGTTTGCTACCGCGATTGCGGGTTTTTGCCAGCTGTTTTCGCAATTCTCGCGGACTAGACTGGGGTCGTTTGTACGGGCAAGGAGAAGGCCATGCCGATCCGGTTGCCGCGCCTCATCTGGTTCCTCGCTTTTGCGCTCCCGCAAGGGGCGGCGCTGGCGGCGGTGGGCACGCCGCAGAGCACGCTCGACGCGGTGATGGGCGAAGTCATGCTCCGGGTCAGGCAGGAGGCGGGCGCGGCCGACGGGCCGGCGGTGTTGCCGCAGGAAGTGGAGGCGCGCGTGCTCGAACTGTTCGACTTTCCGCGCATGGCGCAGACGGTGCTGGCGCGCCATTGGCGCCAAGCGACCCCGGCACAGCACGAGCTGCTCACCGTCGAATTCAAGGGCCTCCTGGTGCGCACGCTGTGCATCATGCTGGCGGAGTACGGCGACGAACTCGGCGAATTCAGGCCGCTGCGCCCGGCTCCGGGCGGCGGCGAAATTCGCATGCGCTCCGAACTGAGGCAGGACGGCAGGCAGCGCATGAGCGTCGATTACGACATGGAACGCACAGCGGATGGCTGGAAAGCCTACGACGTCAAGTTCGGCGGCGTCAGCCTGATCGCGATGCTGCGCGACGCGTTCACGGCGGCGCGCGACGCGGACGTCGAGGAGCTCATCCGCTCGCTCGCCAAGGCCAACAGCGAGATGAGTTCTGCGGTGCCATCGAGTTCGGCCGCACTGGCCGAGCGCAACCGCATCGTCTTCGCCATTCTGCGCAGCGCCCTGCAAGGGCGCCGCTGACGCGGTGCGCGCTACCGTGTAACCCGAGCGCATCATGCGGCGTTCGCCGCGTGCGTTTGCGGGGTTTGCATGGCTGCCTCGCGCGCATCGAGCGTATACAGTCGCCGCTGGCATCGCTTGCAGCGCAGGCGGCCGCTTTCTTGGGGAGACGCTGTAGTGAGTCGGACGCTCGGCATGTTGCTCCTTGCTTGGGCGCTCGCCTGCGGCGGAAGCGCGGCGCTTGCGGCGACCGATTCGGCCGCGCTGATCCTCGTCGCCCGGCCCGATTTCGACGATCCGCTCTACGGCGAATCCATCCTGTTCGCGAGAGCGATCGGCGACGGCGCCTACGTCGGCTTCATCATCAACCGGCCGACGGACGTCACCCTTGCCGATGCTTTTCCCGGACATCGCTTGGCCAAGACCGCCCGCGCGCCGTTGTATCTGGGCGGGCCCGATGAAGTCGACGCCATCTTCGCGCTGGTGGCGAGCCACGCCAGCCCGGGGCGCGGCGCAGTGCAGCTGCTGCCGGACGTCTATCTGGTGAGCGAACCGAACGCCGTGGCGCGCATGGTCGACGCCGGACGCGAGGAAGCGCGCTTCTTCGCCGGCGCCGTGCTGTGGCAAGCGGGTGAACTCGACGAAGAGCTGCGCCAGGGCAGCTGGTACGTCCTTGAACCCGAGCCGGATCTGGTGTTGCCGCGCAGCACCGAAGGCTTGTGGCAGCGGCTGGTCGAGCGCGCGAAACTGCGCGAAAAAGGAATTTGACCGCCGCCGCGGTCCCCGCTTCCCTGGCGTCCGCGCCACCGCATTACCCCACCCACTCGCTACAGTCCAACCCGCATTCGCGCTTGCGGGGTTTTGCCCCGAGCGCTTGAATCCATCGCCGCAGGCGATTGGGGTGTTGGCCCCGATGCGTGCACCACAGCGGCTCAATAGACTTGGGTCGCGCTGGTACACAAGGCCTGTATGCGGGCGCGGCAGGCAGCCAACTCCATGGAGCCGACATGATGACGCTGATCGAGGGATACAAGAGCAGATACGCGGCGGCGCAGGAGGACGAGATGCCGCTGACACAGTACCTTTCCCTGTGCCGGCACGACAGCGGCGCCTATGCGAGCGCCGCGGAGCGCATGCTGGCGGCGATCGGCGAGCCGGAACTCGTCGACACGCGCCACGAACCGCGCTTGTCGCGCATCTTCGGCAATCGCGTGATCAAGCGCTTTCCGGCGTTCGCCGAGTTCTACGGCATGGAGGACGCGATCGCCCAGATCGTCGCCTTCTTCCGCCATGCGGCGCAAGGGCTGGAGGAGCGCAAGCAGATCCTCTATCTGCTGGGACCGGTAGGCGGCGGCAAGTCCTCGATCGCCGAACGGCTGAAGAGCCTGATGGAGGCGAAGCCGATCTACGCGCTCAAGGGCTCGCCGGTGAACGAATCGCCGCTCGGGCTGTTCGCGCCGGAGCACTACGCCGAGGTGCTCGAATCCGACTACGGCATTCCGCGGAGGTATCTCTCAGGCATCATGTCCCCGTGGGCGCTGAAGCGCCTGCAGGAATGCGACGGCGACATTTCGAAGTTCCGCGTGGTGCGCCTGCAGCCCTCGGTGCTGCGCCAGATCGCGATTTCCAAGACCGAACCCGGCGACGAGAACAACCAGGACATCTCCACCCTCGTCGGCAAGGTCGACATCCGCAAGCTCGAGCGCTACGCGCAGAGCGATCCCGACGCCTACGGCTACAGCGGCGGGCTGTGCCTCGCCAACCAGGGGCTGCTCGAATTCGTCGAGATGTTCAAGGCCCCGATCAAGATGCTGCACCCGCTGCTGACCGCGACGCAGGAGGGCAACTTCAAGGGCACCGAAGGCTTCTCCGCCATTCCCTTCAGCGGCTTGATCCTCGCGCATTCGAACGAATCGGAATGGCAGAGCTTCCGCAACAACAAGCACAACGAGGCCTTTCTCGACCGCATCTACATCGTCAAGGTGCCCTACTGCCTGCAGGTGTCGGAAGAGGTCAATATCTACCGCAAGCTGCTGCGCGCGAGCTCGCTCGCGCAGGCACCATGCGCGCCGGGCACGCTGGAGATGATGGCGCAGTTCTCGGTGCTCTCAAGGCTGAAGGAGCCGGAGAACTCGAATCTGTATTCCAAGATGCGCGTCTACGACGGAGAGAGCTTGAAAGACACCGACCCGAAGGCGAAATCGGTGCAGGAATACCGCGACTACGCCGGCACGGACGAGGGCATGAGCGGCGTTTCGACGCGCTTCGCCTACAAGATCCTCGCCAGCGTTTTCAACTACGACCAGACCGAGGTGGCGGCCAACCCGGTGCATCTGATGTACGTGCTGGAGCAGAAGATTGCGCGCGAGGACTTGCCCGAAGAAGTCGCGCGGCGCTATCTGGAATTCATCAAAGGCTGCCTTGCGCCGCGCTACGCCGAGTTCATCGGCAAGGAGATCCAGACCGCGTACCTGGAATCGTATTCCGAATACGGGCAGAACATCTTCGACCGCTATGTCACTTACGCCGACTGCTGGATCCAGGACGAAGAGTTCCGCGACCCGGACACCGGCGAAATCTTCAATCGCTCGGCGCTGAACGACGAGCTGGAGAAGATCGAGAAGCCGGCGGGGATCGCCAACCCGAAAGATTTCCGCAACGAGATCGTCAACTTCGTGCTGCGCGCGCGCGCCAACCGCGGCGGCAAGAACCCGACGTGGACGAGCTACGAAAAGCTGCGCGAAGTGATCGAGAAGAAGATGTTCTCCAACACCGAGGACCTGCTGCCGGTCATATCGTTCAACGCCAAGGCTTCGGCCGACGAGCGGCAGAAGCACCAGAACTTCGTCGAGCGCATGGTGGACAAGGGCTACACGGAGAAGCAGGTGCGCCTGCTGGCGGAATGGTATCTGCGCGTGCGCAAGGCGGCGTGAGGCCGCGCGCCATGCTGCACCTGATCGACCGGCGCCTGAACGGGCGCAACAAGAGCGCGGTCAACCGCGAGCGCTTCCTGCGGCGCTACAAGGAGCACGTACGCCGCTCGGTACAGGACATGATCACCGAGCGCTCCATCACCGACATGGAACACGGCGGCGAAGTCAGCGTGCCGGCGAAAGACCTGAACGAGCCGCGCTTCCGCCACGGCGCGGGCGGCGACTGGGAAAGCGTGCATCCGGGCAACCGCGAGTTCGTCAAGGGCGACCGCATCGATCGGCCACGCGGCGGCGCACGCCAGGGAAGCGGGAGCGAAGCGGGCGGGGGTGAGGCGAGCGACGACTTCAGCTTCACGCTGTCGCGCGAGGAGTTCCTCGCCATCTTCTTCGACGACCTGGAGCTGCCGCATCTGGCGCGCACTTACCTCGGCGCGGTCGAGCGCCAGGTGCTGCAGCGCGCGGGTTACGTGCGCGAAGGCGCGCCCTGCAACCTCGCCGTGGCGCGCACGCTGAAGACGGCGCTGGGACGGCGCATCGCCGTCGCCGCCGCGGCGCGCGAGGAGCTCGAATGCGCGCGGGCACAGCTCGCGCGGCTGCGCGCAGACGAAGCGGACGAAGAAGCGATCGCTGCGCTCGAATGGGACATCGCCGAGCGCGAGAGCAGGAAGCTGCACGTCCCCTTTCTCGACGAAATCGACCTGCGCTATCGCCACCGCGTGAGCGTGCCGCAGCCGGTGGCGCGCGCGGTGATGTTCTGCCTGATGGACGTCTCCGCTTCGATGACCGAGGCGAAGAAGGATCTGGCCAAGCGCTTCTTCTCCCTGCTGTATCTCTTTCTCACGCGCAAGTACCAGCATGTGGAGCTGGTGTTCATCCGCCATACCGAGGACGCGGAGGAGGTCGACGAGCAGACCTTCTTCTACGACGCGAAAAGCGGCGGCACGGTGGTGAGTTCGGCGCTGGAGCTGATGAATGCGATCTGCGCCGCGCGCTATCCGGCCTCTAGCTGGAACATCTACGGCGCGCAAGCCTCCGACGGCGACGCGTTCGGCGCCGACGTCGGCAGGAGCGGGCGGCTGCTCGCCGAGGCGCTGCTGCCGCTCGCGCGCTATTTCGCCTATATCGAGATACCCGACGCGGGCGAGTCGCGCGCGAGCAGCTTGTGGGCCGAGTACGAGGAAATCGGCGAGGACAATTTCGCCATGCGCCGGGTGAGCGAGCGCGAGGAGATCTATCCTGTGTTTCGCGAGCTGTTCCGGAAAGAGACTCAAGCGCAGTGAAGCCGATTTCGACCGGTTACGACTGGGATTTCGAACTGATCGAGCGCTACGACGCGGCGATCGCGCGCGCCGCCGCCGACTACGGCCTCGACACCTATCCCAACCAGGTCGAGATCATCACTTCGGAGCAGATGCTCGACGCCTATGCTTCCTCCGGCCTGCCGCTCGGCTATCCGCACTGGTCCTACGGCAAGGAGTTCTTGCGCAACGAGCGCGCCTACCGCAACGGCATGCAGGGGCTCGCCTACGAGATCGTCATCAATTCGAATCCCTGCATCGCCTATCTGATGGAGGAGAACTCGATGGCGATGCAGGCGCTGGTGGTGGCGCACGCCTGCTACGGCCACAATTCCTTCTTCAAGGGCAACTACCTGTTCCGCCAGTGGACTTGCGCCGAGGGCATACTCGATTACCTGGTATTCGCGCGGCGCTACGTCATGCAATGCGAGGAGCGTTACGGCGCGCTGGCGGTGGAAGAGGTGCTCGATTCCTGCCATGCGCTCGCCGCGCACGGGGTGGATCGCTACAAGCGGCCGGCACGCGCGCCGGCGCTCGCGCAGCACATGCGCGCGCTCGAGCTGGAGGAGCACGCGCGCAGGCAGTTCAACGATCTGTGGCGCACGCTGCCCGAGGCCCCGCGCGCGCCCCACGCCGGTAGGGCATGGGTGTTTCCGGCCGAGCCGGAAGAGAACATCCTCTACTTCGTCGAAAAGCACTCGCCCGCGCTCGCGCCGTGGCAGCGCGAGCTGGTGCGCATCGTGCGCAAGCTCGCGCAGTACTTCTACCCGCAGGGGCAGACCAAGGTGATGAACGAGGGCTGGGCGACCTTCTGGCATTACACCCTGATCAACCACCTGTACGACGAGGGGCTGGTGGACGACGGCTTCATGTTCGAGTTCCTGCAATATCACACCGGCGTCGTCTGCCAGCGGGGCTTCGACGAGCGCGGCTACCAGGGCATGAATCCGTACGCGCTCGGTTTCGCCATGATGCGCGACATCCGCCGCATGTGCGAGCAGCCTACGGCGGAGGACCGCGTCTGGTTTCCGCAACTCGCGGGAACGGACTGGAAGGCGCAGCTCGACTTCGCCATGCGCAATTTCAAGGACGAGTCGTTCATCGCCCAGTATCTGAGCCCGCGGCTGATACGCGAGTTCCATCTGTTCGCCGTGGCCGATCATTGCCGCGAGAACGACCTCGCCATCGACAGCATTCACGACGAAGACGGCTACCGCCGCGTGCGCAGCGTGCTCGCCGAGCAGCACAAGCGCGAGGCGCAGGTGCCCGACATCCAGGTGGCGCGCTACGAGCGCGACGGCGACCGCTCGCTCAACCTGCAGCACCGCATCCTGCGCGGCCGGCCGATGGTGACGGAGGAGGCGCAAGAGACGCTGAAGCATCTCGCGCGCTTATGGGGCTTCGCCGTGCGGCTCGAAGGGGTGGACGAGGACGGCAAGTCGGAATACAGCGAGGAATGCCGGGCGTAAGGGGCAGCGGCGCCGCTCGCCCGCTATTTCTTCTTCGCCTCGACTGGCTTTTGCTCGAGCAGTTCGGAGCGCTTCTTCAGCACGTCGGCGAGCTTCGCCTTCGGGACGAGCAGCGTGAAATCCGCCAATGCCTTTTCCTGCGTCACGCGCTCAGCGAGCTTCTTCATTTCTTCGTCGAAGGATTTACGGCGCGCGGCCGCGGCTTCCGGCTTCTCATCCTTGCGCTCTTCGAACGTCCGCTGCGGCGTGCCTTCGACGGCGACGCGTAGCGGATAGCGATCCTTGGCGTCCGGCCGGCCGATGCGCAGCGTGTAGGCGAGGCCGTCGAAGGTCGTCGCCTTGATGACGCTGGGCTTGTCCAGGCCGTTGTCCTCAGGCTTGTCGCTTGCCGCGAGATCGTCGAGGTCGATCCTGGCCAGGCTGTAGGCGGCGGAGTTGGCCTTGGCGTTGTCCAGCTTGCCGCCTGAGCGCACGAATTTCCAGTCGGGGCCGTCGGTGGCGCGTTCGATCGCATAGCCTTCGCCCTCGGCCGGCGTCACTTCCAGGTTTCTTACGCGCTCGATGGCGAAGCCCGACTTCGATATCCATTCCGCGCTCGCCGCGCGCACCCGGGAAAACGGCTCGGCGACGACGTAGGCGAGCTGCGGATCCTGCGGCAGCAGCACGAAGCGGCCGTCTGCGCTCGCCTTGGCGGGATCGCCCTCGGGCGGCGTCTTGAAGTATTTCTTTCCCAGCAGCAGCTCGGCCAAGATCCTGCCGTCGGCCGCCTTGAACGCGAGCTCGGTTGCCTGCCCGACGGCATCGGGCGCGGCCTTCGCCGGCTCGATCAGATCGAGGCGCGAACGGTCCTTGTCCGCGATCGGCTCCGACTGCCCGACTTTGAGCCCGATCGCCTTCACCACCAGCTCGGTGACCTTGTCCAGATCCACCGGGAAGTCGCGCTTTTCCGCCACCACCCAAGCGTTGCCCTTCTTCGCGAGCGTCAAGGTGGCGGCGCGCTCGCGGATGACGATGCTAGCGACATCGCTCGCCTTGAGGTCCTTCAGCAGGGGCTGACCGAGGCGCATCGCGGTGGCGCTGTCCGCCGATTCGTCGTGCGCGCGCATGAACAAGGCCGCGCCGCCGGTCGCCAGCACCAGGACGATCAGCACGGCGAGGACGCGCCGGTTCATGCCGCGCTCCTTCCCACGACTACCTTGACGCCGCCCGTGCGCCGCCGCGGCAGCGCCGCAAGCGCGAGGCCGATGAGCGCGACGAGCAGCGGCATGGCGGCGATGTTCGCGACCTTGGTCCAGAACTGCAGCGCCTCGCTGTCCTGGCGCAAGTCCTTGCGCATCTGCTTCAGCTCGCGCCGGGTCTCGAGCACGCTCTTGCGGAAGCGATTGAGCTCCTCCTGCTGCGCCGCAGTCATGATCTGCGCCGTCTTCGCACCCGCGCCCGGACGCTGCAAGGCCTGGATCTTCTCCGTGGTCTGCTGCACCTCGTCCTCGAGCGCTTTGATCTTGCCGAAGTACTGCTTCTGCGCCTTCGCTTCCATGTCGCGCACCACCGTGAGCGGGCGCAAGGCGGATGCGCGCGTGCGCAGGCTGGTGAGGTCTTGCGCCGAAGCGAGCTGTTCCACCATGCCCTGGACGAAGGCGAGGTTGCCGTTCGCGGGCACGACGATCCTCTGGCCGAAGACGTTCTGCACCTGCACCGCCGCGCCGTCGGCGAGCATGTCGGCATCGGCCACCAGCACGACGCCATTGTCCGCCGCCGACTCTTTCAGCTGCGGCGCCGCCTCGGGCGCGGGCTTCTTGTCGGCGCCCGCGCCGAGCGAGGCCGGCCTGCCGTTGGGGAAGGCCGTCTTGAACTTGCCCGAGATGCGCAGTGCGAGCGGCGCACTCTTGTTGGTGGGTACGAAGCCCTTCATCGCCGCGTCGCCGGAGAGGGCGGCGACCACCTTGTCGACGGGCATGGAATTGCCCGAGCTGTGCGCGAGCACCGTGGCCTTGAGCCCGGCTGCGAGCTTGGACGTATCGAACGTGCCGCCGAAGGCGTAGAGCAGCGAGTCGATCTGGCTGGTGGCGACGTCGTCGCGGCTCAAGGCGGTCTTGTTGAGCGTGAGCACGGTCGGCGTATAGCGCTGGCCGGCGCCTGACGCATAGGTCACGTCGGCGATGACCTTGCCCTCGTCCATGCCCACGCCCCAGGCCTTGAACAGCGTCGGCAGGCTGGAGCTGCCCGGCTGGCCCGGTAGCTGCGGCATCATGGGGTTGGGCTGCTGGTCGAAATACATGTAGGGATCGACGAAGGCGATCAGCTTGCCGCCGCGCAGCACGAACTGGTCGAGCGCGTACTCGGCCTGCTCGCCGATGTCGCGCGGCTCGATCACGAGCAGCAGCTTGATGTCGGGGTCGATGGCCGCGACGTCCATGCCGACGCTCTTGACGTTGAAGTCGCGTTTCAGCTCGCCGGCGAGCACCCAGGGCTCGGATGGGGCGCGCGTCATCAGATTCATCGGCGCCCCGAGGACGGGCAGCGCGCTCATCACGCCGATGGTCGGTTTCTGCGCCGTGGCGACGCGCGCGATGGCGCTCACCAGGTCGTATTCGAGCAGCTGCTCGCGTTCGCTCGCGATCGCGGCGATCGTCTGCTTGCGCTCGAGTTGCGACACCGACAGGCCGAGATAGAATTGCTCGCCGGAAAACAGCGTCTGCGGCTCGACGCCGTCGAGCTGTGCCGCGTCCTCCTCGTCGGAATCGGGCAGCGGATTGTAGCGCTGCAGCACCAGCTTGCCCTTCGCGGCCTTTCTGAATTCGCTCACCATGTCATCCACGCGCTGCGCGAGGCCGCGCAGCTGCACCGGTACGCCGTTCTCGCCCTTGGAGACGTACAGCCTGATGGTCACCGGGGCGTCGAGCTTCGCCAGGATGTTCTTCGTTCCCTCAGAGAGCGTATAGAGCTTGCCCTGGGTGAGGTCCCAGCGCAGCGAGAAGGGCGAGATGAGATAGTTGACGGCGACGAGGACGAGGAACAGCGCCACCAATCCGGCGGCGGAGTAGACGAGGGTTTCGTATTTCTTCATTTTTCTAGCCGACGCGGTGATTGCGAATCACGACCGCGGTCGCGAACAGGGCGAAGCCGATGACGGAGAGGAAGTAGACCGTGTCGCGCAGTTCGATCACGCCTTTGCCGAAGCCGTCGAAGTGAGTGACCACCGAGAAGGCGGCGACCACGTCCACCACCGCGGGGCTCGCCCAGCGCGTGAGCATGTCGGTCACCGGATTGAAGCCGGCGAGGATGAGGAACAGGCACAGCACCACGGACAGGATGAAGGCGACCACCTGATTGCGCGTCAGGGCGGAGGTCATGCAGGTGATGGCGAGATAGGCGCCGGCGAGAAACAGGCTGCCGAAATAGCCGGCGGCGATCTGACCGTTGTCCGGATCGCCGAGCACGTTCACCGTAATCACCACGGGAAAGGTGAGCGCGAGCGCGATGGCAAGAAAGGCCCAGGAGGCGAGGAACTTCGCCAGGATCGCCTCCCAGGGATTGAGCGGCATGGTGAGCAGGAGCTCCATGGTGCCGGAGCGGCGTTCCTCCGACCACAGGCGCATGCCGATCGCCGGCACCAGCACCAGGTACAGCCAAGGATGCCAGGCGAAAAACGACGAAAGATTGGCTTCGCCGCGGTCGAAGAAGCCGCCGACCGTGAAGGTGAAAAAGCCGGCGAGGAGAAGAAAGATCACCAGGAACACGTAGGCGACCGGCGAAGCGAAGTAGCTCGCGAGTTCGCGCTTGGCGATCGCACGGATATTGGCAAGGCTATGGTTCACGTCGATATCCTCGCTCAGGCGGCGCCCGCTTGAGCGGTATCCGGCAGGGTGATGCGGCGGAACACGTCTTCCAGCTGCCCCTCTTCCGTGCGCAGGGCCTCGACTTTCCAGCCCTCGCGCTCGACGAGTTGCATGATCGAGCGCGTGAGCTCGGCCGATGCGTCCTTGTCCTTGGGATAGACGCGCAAGCCTCCGGCGAGGATCGGCTCCACCCGCGCGGCGGCTGCCAGCGCGGCGAGCTTTGCCGCGTCCGCGCCGGCGGCCGTGATCGATACGGCGCCGGCGACTTCGGACATGGCGCGCAGTTCCGCCGGCGTACCGTTGGCGACGATGCGGCCGCGGTCGATGATGATGGCGCGGCTGCAGGCGGCGTCGACTTCCTCCAGGATGTGAGTGGAGAAGATCACCGCCTTGGTCTTGCCCATTTCGCGGATGAGATTGCGCACCTCGTGCTTCTGGTTGGGGTCGAGCCCGTCGGTGGGCTCGTCCATCACCAGCACTTCGGGATCGTGGATCAGCGCCTGCGCGAGGCAGGTGCGGTGCTTGTAGCCTTTAGATAGCGTATCGATCTGCTGATACAGGACCGATTCGAGAAAGCACAGCTCGACCACGCGCTTCACCGCCCTGTCCTTCGCTTCGCCGCGCAAGCCGCGCAGTTCCGCAGCGAAGGAAAGAAAACTCTTCACCGACATGTCCGGGTAGGAGGCGGCGTTCTCCGGCAGATAGCCCATCAGGCGCTTGGCCGCGAGCGGCGCCGCGACGACGTCGTGCCCGCCGACGGTGACGCGCCCCGACGTGGGCGGGAGAAAGCCCGTGATCATGCGCATGGTGGTGGATTTGCCGGCCCCGTTCGGGCCGAGGAAGCCCAGGACTTCGCCGCGCTCGACGGTGAAATTGAGCTCGTCCACCGCCTTGAACGCGCCGAAATGCCGGCTCAAGCGTTCTGTCTTAATCATCGATTTTTGTCCGCCTCTTGTTCTTGGAGTGTGTTACGAAATGAGGGGATATTTCCCCTCATGCTCCCCTAAGTCAGCCGCTGCAAAATTAATTTTGCAATGGCCTCTTAGACTGCAATATGCCTGGCACGCGCGGCACGGCGCGGCGGCGTGCATTGTCGCAAAAAAACGCACCCGCGTTAGAATGCCCGCGGCCGAACAAGTTCCGCTGCGCCGCGGGCGCGGCTCCTCCCACGGCTGGTACTAAAGCCCAAGATTCGCCAGTTCCGCCAGCACGCGCGCGGGCTGCAGCTCGTTCATGCAGCGGAAGTGTCCGAGCGGACACTCGCGCTCGAAGCAGGGGCTGCATCCCAGCCCGAGGCTCAGGATGCGCGCCGCGGGCGCGAGCGGCGGGGTGTGCGCCGGGCTGGACGAGCCGTAGAGGGCGACGAGCGGCTTGCCCAGCGCGGAGGCGACGTGCATCAGTCCCGAGTCGTTGCTGACGACCACGCGCGCGCAGGCCATGAGGTCGATCGCCGCGCCGAGATCGGTCTTGCCGCACAGGTTCTCGCAGGTGCCGCCCGATGCCGAGCGAATCTCCTCGCCCGAGGCCGCGTCCTGCGCCGAGCCGATCAACCAGACGGCGTAGCCGCGCGCATCCAATTCGCGGGCGAGTGCGGCGAAGTGCGCCGCCGGCCAGCGCTTCGCCGGGCCGAATTCGGCTCCCGGGCAGAACACGGCGACCGGCCGTGTGCGCGACAGGTTCAGGCGCGCGCTCGCGCGCGCAGTGCTGATCGGGTCGATCTTGAGTTGCACCTGCGGCAGCGGACGCGCGAGCGGCTCGCCGGGCTTCTCCGCGAGTTGCGCATAGCGCTCGGCCATCAGTTCGAGCGGCGGCTTCGCCGGACGGTGCACCAGATTCAGCAGTCCATAGCGCGATTCGCCGACGTAGCCCGCGCGCAAAGGGATGTCGGCGAAGAACGGGATGAGCGCAGACTTGAAGCTGTTCGGCAGCACGATCGCCTCGTCGTAACGCCGCGCTGCGAGGCTGCGTCCGAGGCGCCAGCGCTCGCGAAGCTTCAGCTCGCCGTGAGCGAAGGGCGATTCGATCACTTCGTCCACTTCCGGCATGCGCGCGAGCGCCGGCGCGCACCAGGCCGGCGCGAGGACGTCGAGGATGACGGCGCCGAGCTTGTCGTGCAGCCGCCGCAACAGCGGCTGCGCGAGCAGCGCATCGCCGATCCAGGATGGCGCGACGACGAGGAGGCGAAGCATGGAGACTAGCGTCTAGAAACTAGAGACTAGACAAGAACTGCATCTAGTTTCTGGTCTCTAGCGTCTAGTTTCTAGTGCCCCTTGGGCGCAGCGCCCTTGTAGACGTAGCGCGTGCCGCAATAGGGGCAGAGCAACTCGCCCGACTTCGCCACGTCGAGGAACACGCGCGGGTGCAGGTTCCAGCCCGGGGTGGAGGGTGGCGGGCAGTGCAGCGGCAGGTCCTTTTCCGTGATCTCGACCGTGCGCCCTTCGGATTTGTCGGCGGACATCAGCGTTTCCCTTTCTTGCCGGCCGCGGCGGCGGCCGATTTGGACTTGCCTGCGGCGACGGGCGCGAGCCAATCCTGATGGCGCTTGTTCTTTCCCTTGACCACGTCGAAGAAGGCTTTCTGCAGCTTCGCGGTGATCGGCCCGCAGCGGCCCGACCCGACGCTGCGGCCGTCGACTTCGCGTATCGGCGTCACTTCGGCAGCGGTGCCGGTGAGGAACACTTCGTCTGCGATGTACAGGTCGTCGCGGGTGATGCGCCGCGGTGTCACTACGTAGCCGTGCTCGGCGGCGAGCTGAATCACGCTCTCGCGGGTGATGCCGATCAGGGCCGAGGTCAGTTCCGGCTCGTAGATGCGGCCGTTCTTCACCATGAACAGGTTCTCGCCCGCGCCTTCGGCGACGAAGCCGTCGACGTCGAGCAAGAGGCCCTCGTCGTAGCCGTTCTCGATTGCTTCCTGGTTGGCGAGGATGGAATTGGCGTAGGTGCCGGAATATTTCGCGCGGCACATCGATACGTTGACGTGGTGGCGCGCGAACGACGAGGTCTTGACGCGGATGCCCTTCTCCAGGCCTTCGGCGCCCAGGTAGGCGCCCCAGGGCCAGGCGGCGATGGCGACGTGCACGGTCGCGCCCTTGGGGGAGACGCCCATCTTCTCCGAGCCGTAGAACGCGATCGGGCGCAGGTAGCACTCTTGCAGCTTGTTCGCGCGCACCACCTCCTTGTTCGCTTCGATGATCTGTTCCCTGCTATAGGGAATCTTCATCATGTAGATGTGCGCCGAGTTGAACAGGCGCTCGACGTGCTCCTTCAGGCGAAAGACGGCAGTGCCGCCGCTGGTCTTGTAAGCGCGTATGCCTTCGAATACCGCGAGGCCGTAGTGCAGCGAGTGGGTGAGAACGTGGGTGGTGGCGGAACGCCAGGGCACCAGTTTGCCGTCGTACCAGATGTATCCGTCGCGGTCGGCCATCGACATTATTGCCAACTCCTTGCAAGCAATGTGTTAAAGCCCGTTGCAAAATCGATTTTGCAACGGCTGACTTAGGGGAGCGTGAGGGGAAGTATCCCCTCTTTTCGCACTAAACTCTTATTTGATGCGGGAAAATGGGTATTTTAGCCGAAAGCGGCTGCCTTGAGCAGCGCTGCCTAGAGCAGGAGCGCGACGACTTGTTCCAACGATGTCCGAAGTGCGGCCACGCGCCTGATCCCGCAGATGCGGCTGCGCGCGCGAGTTGTCCCGCCTGCGGATTGATCTACGCGAAGTATCTGGCGGCACGCAACGATTCCGAGAAGAAGATCGCCGTGCCCAGCGCGGAGGAGCGCAGCGCGCCGCTGGAGGAGCGGCCTGCGGCCTTCGATCGCCTGCTCGAGGTGCCGGCCGGCGCCGGCGGCATCGGCTTCTACGCCCGCGTTGCCGCCTATGCCTTCTTCCTCGCCTGGGGCTGGCGCCTGTACGCCTGCGACATCGCCACTGCCGAAATCAACGGCTCCTTCATGCACAACATCATCCTGCCGATCCACGAGGCGGGACACGTGCTGTTCCTGTTCCTGGGGCGCTTCATGGCGGTCGCGGGCGGGAGCATCTTGCAGGTGCTGTTGCCGCTCGTGCTCGCGCTCGCATTCGTGTTCGGCAAGGGCGGCTGCCGACGCGACAATTTCGCCGCCTCCTTGATGTTGTGGTGGGTATCGGTTGCGATCATCGACCTTGCGCCCTACATCTGGGACGCCTTCGATCCCAAGCTCGTGCTCCTCGACGGACGCACCGGCGCCGAGTCCGACGGCCACGACTGGCAGAACATCCTCGGCGACCTCGGCCTGATTCGGCGCGCGCATCTCATCGGCGCCATCGCGCACCAGTTCGGCCTGGTCGTCATGCTCGCCGCCGACGCCTGGGGTGCGCTGCTGCTCTACCTGCAGTTTCAGCGCCGCGGCGCAACGCCGGACGAAGACGGCTAGGGTATAGCGTCTTCGTCCGCGCAGCGCCAGCCTGCGCCGCATTGATAGGGGGGTACTTCCCCCACCCAGTCCCCGGTGCTTTCCCCATGGCATTGCGGGTTTCACCTCACTGTTTCATGGCGCGCGGAACATCAGACTCGGTCAACCACTGAACCGACCGGAACCCGGTGGGCGGCGCCGGATGTGCTCTACCATGGAGGAAGCCATATGAATCAATTCGGGAGACCCAGTCTAGTGACGCTGGTATTTGTCGCCTCGATTGCGCTGACGTCCCAGGCGCAAGGGGCGAATGTCATGGCGAAAGTCAACGGCACGCCGATTCCGCAAAGCCGGCTCGACTACTTGCTGAAGACGAACGGCGGGCGCCCCGATAGCCCGGACTCGAGGAACGCCGGCCGCGACATGCTCATCAGTCAGGAACTGCTCTACCAGGAAGCCGTAAAGATGGGCTACGACAAGCGCCCGGATGTCGCGACGCAGATCGAACTCGCCGAAGAGGGCGTGGTGATCAATGCCTTTCTCCGCGACGTGACCAAGGGCCAGGCGATAACCGAGGACGCGATCAGGCGCGAGTACCAACGCGAAAAGGCGCTCGCCGCCGACAAGGAGTACGAGGCGCGCCATATCCTCGTGAAAACGGAAGACGAAGCGAAGCAACTGCTCGAGCGGCTGAAAGCGGGGGCGAGCTTCGAACAGCTCGCCAGCGAGAATTCGCTCGACCAAGGCTCGCGCAGCCGCGGCGGCGACCTCGGCTGGGCGCCGCCCACGCGCTACGTGGCGCCGTTCGGGGAGGCGCTGCAGAAGCTGAAGAAGGGGGAATTGACCGATGCCCCGGTGCACACCCAGTTCGGTTGGCACCTGATTCGGCTCGACGACGAGCGGCCTCTGAAGTTCCCGCCGTTCGCGGACGCGGAGCCGAAAATCCGCCTGACGCTGGAACGCGTGGCCGTCGGCAAAGTCATCGCCGAGTTGCGCGCGAAAGCCAAGATCGAATGAACAGGCGAGCGCAGCCGATGCGTTGCGCTCGCCTGTCGCTAGGCAGCCAGAGCGAGCTCGCCAGCGCGGAAGCGAAGGGCACTGGCCCTTCGCTTCCGCGCTTCGAATTACTTCTTGGTCGCGCCCTTCTTCGGGTTGAGGTTGGTGAGCCGGCCGCTTTCCGCACCCGCGCCTTCGTCGATGACGGCATTGATGAGAGCCGGCTTGCCCGCGGCGATGGCGGCGGTGAGCGCCTTGGTGAGTTCGGCCGGGGTGGTCGCCTGATAGCCGATGCCGCCGAAGGCCTCGATCATCTTGTCGTAGCGCGCGCCCTTGACGAAGGCGGTGACGGCGATGTCCGCGCCCTTGGGATTGAGGTTGGGATCGCAGCCCTTATACACGCCGTTGTTGTTGAAGATGATGGTGGTGACCGGCAGCTGATAGCGGCAGATGGTCTCGAGTTCCATGCCGGAGAAGCCGAAGGCGCTGTCGCCTTCGATGGCGACCACGGGCAGCCCGGTCGTCACCGCCGCGCCGACGGCGTAGCCCATGCCGATGCCCATGGTGCCCCAGGTGCCGCAGTCCAGGCGCTTGCGCGGCAGCGGCATGTCGACGATGCTGCGGGTGAAGTCGAGCGCGTTTGCGCCTTCGTTCACCAGGTTGATTTCCGGTCGCGTCTTCAGCACTTCGCGAATGGCGTTGAGCGCGCTGTGATAGTTCATGGGCGAGGGGTTCTGCGCCAGCGTCTGCGCCATCTTCGCCATGTTCTTTTCTTTACGTTCGTTGATCGCGCCGGTCCATTCGGCAGGCGGCTTGGCGAAGCTCGAACCGATACCGGCGAGCAAGGCAGAGACGCAGGAGCCGATGTCGCCGATCACCGGCGCGGCGATCGCCACATTGCTGTCGATTTCGCTGGGCTGGATGTCGACCTGAATAAACTGCTTCGGCCCGCCCCAGGTCTTGCCTTTGCCGTGCGACAGCAGCCAGTTCAAGCGCGCGCCGACGATCATGACCACGTCGGCTTCCGCCAGCACGAAGGAGCGGCAGGCCGACGCCGACTGCGCATGCGTGTCGGGTAGCAGCCCCTTCGCCATCGACATCGGCAGGTAGGGGATGCCGGTTTTCTCCACCAGCGCGCGGATTTCGGCATCGGCCTGGGCATAGGCTGCGCCCTTGCCGAGCAGGATCAGCGGGCGCTTCGCGCCCTTCAGCAGATCGAGGGCACGCTTGACGGCATCGGGCGCCGGGATCTGGCGCGGCATCGGGTCGACCACCTTCACCAGCGATTTCTTGGCGCGTGCCAGCTCGAGCGATTGGCTGAGCAATTGCCCGGGCAGGTCGAGATAGACGCCGCCCGGCCGGCCGGACACCGCCGCGCGGATGGCCCGGGCCATGCCGATGCCGATGTCTTCGGCCTTGTTGATGCGGAACGCGGCCTTGCAGAAAGGCTTCGCCATGGCGAGCTGGTCCATTTCCTCGTAGTCGCCCTGCTGCAGATCGATGATCTCGCGCTCGCTCGAGCCGCTGATCAGGATCATCGGGAAGCAGTTGGTGTGCGCGTTGGCGAGCGCAGTGAGGCCGTTCAAGAAACCGGGAGCCGATACGGTTAGGCAGATTCCCGGCTTTTGCGTGAGGTAGCCCGAGATTGCGGCGGCGTTGCCGGCGTTCTGCTCGTGGCGGAAGCTGATAAAGCGGATGCCCTCGGCCTGCGCCAGGCGCGCCAGGTCGGTGACGGGTATGCCGACCAAGCCGAAGATGGTGTCGATGCCGTTCAGCTTCAGGGCGTCGATGACCAGATGGAAACCGTCGGTCATCTCCACGTTGTCGGTTGCGGCTTGTTCCAATGCTGCGGACATGGTCTCTCCTGTATATGTAGCCATCGCTTATCGCGGGGGAGCGTTCGCGCTTCCCGCGCCGGCCGATCGCCGCGGCCGGCTGATTCAGTGAGGCATCGTAGCGAGGCGGGGCGGCGCTGATCATTGACCACGGTCAAGTTTCGCCGCGACGCGATTTCACCATCCGAACTCGGCGCCAAGTTTGACCTCGCCGGGGACGCCGCGGGTGCGGTTCAGCCGGAGCCGGAAGCCAACACCGTCTTCCACAGCTCCAGGGTGGCGGCGATGTAATCCGTCACCGGCGCATGTTCGACGCGCGCGTAGGGCTCGCCGTTCAGCCGCCGCGCGTGCTGCAGCCTGCGGTATTCGCGATAGGCGTCGCGCACGCTCATCGCCGTCGCGAGCGGGATCAAGCCGAGTTCCCCCGCCATCTTGAGCAGGGCGATGTTCCCCAGGTTGGCGGTGAGCTGCGGATAGCGCGCGGCATGGGCAAGCACCAGGTACTGCACGATGAATTCGATGTCTATCATGCCGCCGCGGTCGTGCTTCAAGTCGAACAGATCGCTCTTGTTCGGATGTGCATCGTGCATCTTCTCGCGCATGGCGACCACTTCGCGCCGCAGTGCGGCCGGGTCGCGCACGCGTTGCAGGATGGCGCTGCGCTCCGCCTCGAACGCCGCGCCGACCGCGGCGTCGCCGGCGGAATAGCGCGCTCGGGTGAGTGCCTGGTGTTCCCACACCCAGGCGTCCTTTTCCTGGTATTGGCGCAGGGCGTCGATGGAGCTCACCATCAGGCCGCTCGCGCCGTTCGGCCGCAGCCTCAGGTCGGTGTCGAACAGCACGCCAGAGGGGGTCGCCGTGGTGAGCCAGGTATTGATGCGCTGCGCCAGCCGCGCGTAGAGCTCGGGTGCGCGCGCATCCTCGTCGTCGTAGACGAAGATGATGTCGAGGTCCGAGGCGTAGCCGAGTTCCTTGCCGCCGAGCTTGCCGTAGCCGATGACGGCGAAGCGCGGCACTTCGCGATGGCGCGAGCGCAGTTGCGCCCAGCACAGTTCCAGGACGACGGCGAGCATGGTGTCGGCGAGCGCCGACAGATGATCGGCGAGGACTTCGACCGTGAGCAGGCCGGCGAGGTCCTGGGCGAGCAAGCGAAACACCTGGGCGTGGTGTGCTTCGCGCAGCAGGTTCATCTGCCGTTCGGCGTCGCCGGCGTCGCGCGCAAGCTGCGCGCGCAGGCTGGCGCCGAACTCCTGCCAGTCGGGCGCGGCGTACAGCGCGCGCGGGTCGAGCAGCTCGTCCAATAGCAGCGGATGGCGCGTGACGTAGGCTGCGGCCCAGCTCGAAGCGGAAACGAGCTGCACCACCTTGTCCAGCGCCTGCGGGTATTCGTGCAGCAGCGCGAGATACGAGCCGCGGCGGCTGATCGCCTCGAGCAAGTCCAGCGTGCGCGCGAGCGCGGCTTCGGGCGAGCGCGCCTTCGCGGCCGCGTCGATCACCCGCGGCAGCAGCGCGTCGTAGCGCTCGCGGCTCGCTTCGGCGAGTTGGGCGTAGCGCGACGAAGCGCGCGCGGCATCCAGGCGCGAGAGCGCTGCAGCCGGATCGGCATAGCCTAGGCGGCCGAGCTGAACGAGCGCCGATTCGCTCTCGAGCCCGCCCGCCCACAGCGGCGCGCAGGCGTGCTCGTCCTCTCCCGGTCCGGCGAACACGCCCTCAAACTGCTGCGAGACCTTTTGCCGGTGCGCGTCCAAGGCGACGAGGAATGCCGGGTAATCGGCAAAGCCCATGGCGGCCGCGATTCCGGCCCGATCGTCGACCGAATCGGGCAGCTCGTGCGTCTGCGCGTCGTCCAGGTACTGCAGCCGGTGCTCCACCCGGCGCAGGAAATCGTAAGCAGCGGCGAGCTCGGCCACGGCCGCGGCCGGCATCAGGCCCTTTTTCGCCAGCAGCGCAAGCACTTCCAGCGTCGGGCGGATCTGCAAGTCCTGCTCGCGCCCGCCGCGAATCAGCTGGAAGGCCTGAGCGATGAACTCGATTTCGCGGATGCCGCCCGGGCCGAGCTTGACGTGCTCGGCGAAGTCGCGCCGCGCGACTTCGGCGCGGATTTGCGCGTGCAGCGCGCGCATGGCGGCAAAGGCGCCGAAGTCGAGGTATTTGCGGAAGACGAAGGGCCGCACGATGGCGCCGAGGCCGGCGTCCGCCGGCTGCGCATGGCCGGCGGGTGCGCTCGTCGCCACCACCCGCGCCTTGATCCATGCGTAGCGTTCCCATTCGCGACCTTCGGCGACGAAATAATGCTCGAGCGCGTCGAAGCTGCAGGCGAGCGGCCCGGCATCGCCGTTCGGGCGCAGGCGCATGTCGACGCGGAACACCTGTCCGTCTTCGGTGACTTCGGCGAGGGCGCTGATCAGCCTGCGCCCGAGGCGGGTGAAGTATTCGTGGTTGGATAGCGTGCGCGCGGAGCCGCCCGCGGTCTCGCCTTCCTCGGGATAGGCGAAGATCAGATCGATGTCGGAGGACACGTTGAGCTCGCGCCCACCGAGCTTGCCCATGCCGATGACCAGCAGTTCCTGTCTCTCGCCGTTCGCCGTCGGCGTGCCGTACTGCGCTTCGAGCGCCGGGGCGAGCTGCGCCAGCGCGCAGGCTATGCTCGCCTCAGCCAAATCGCTCATGCTCGCCACGACTTCGGCCAGGCTCGCGCGCCCGCTCAAATCGCGCAGCAACACGCGCAGCATCACTTGCTGGCGCAGCTGCCGCAGCGCGCGTTTCAGCGCGGTTTCGTCGCCGATCGCCTGCGCAGCGAGCCGCGCGCGCATGGTGTCGGCATCGAACGCATGCTCGATGTTGTCTGCCGCGTCTTGCAGCCATTCGGGTCGCGCTTGCGCCAGGCGCTGCGCATAACGCGAGTGGGCGAGCACCGATAATGGAAAACCCTGATTTGGAGGCATCGGCCTATATTTTGCAGGTAAAATGGACTGCTACAACAAGTCAGTTCGCGCGTTTATTGTAGGGCTTGTGCCGCAATGCGCCCAACCGCTGTTGAACATGGGGGCCGAATGCCGACGGAAGGAGCCCCTTCCCCGCGTGATCAGGAAGTCGCCTGCGGATAGTGCAAACCGACCGAACCGAAACCGCTGCTGCCGCGCCGGCTGACGACGATTCGAGCCCGCTCGCCGAATTGGGCATCGCGCCCGCCCGGCGCAGCCTGGTGCGCAAGCTCCTGCGCATTGCCGGCGTCGCCGCCCTCGTTGCCTATTTCGGCTTCGCCGCGCTGGTCCTGGCGCTGCGTTTCTGGATCCTGCCGCAGATCGAGGAGCAGCCGCAGGCGATCGCCGAAATCATCTCGCGCAACATCGGCCAGCGGGTGAGCATAGGCAGTGTCGACACCGGCTGGCAGCACCTGCGCCCCTACCTCGACCTGACCGATGTGCGCCTATTCGACCAGGAAGGGCGCGTCGCACTGTCGCTGCCCGCGGTTTCCTGCACGCTCGCCTGGGATTCGCTCGCCTTCGGCAGCCTGCGTTTTCAATCGCTCTCGCTCGACAAGCCCAGGCTCGCCATCCGCCGCGACGAGGCCGGCATCATGTATGTCGCCGGCGTCAAGCTCGATCCGGCGAAGGCGGGCGGCGGTTTTTCCAACTGGCTGCTCGCCCAGCGCGAAATCATCGTGCGCGATGCCCAGCTAAGTTGGGACGATCAACTGCGCAAGGCGCCGCTGCTCGCGCTCGCGGACGTGAACTTCGTGCTGCGCAACAGCGGCAGCCAGCACCGCTTCGCCTTGCGTGCTCAGCCCGCGCGCGAACTCGCGGCGGCGCTAGACCTGCGCGGCGAGCTCGACGGCAATACCTTCGAGCAGCTCGCTGCGTGGAACGGCAGACTTTATGCCGAGCTCGGCTACACCGATCTCGCGGCTTGGCGCGCCTGGGTCGATTACCCGCTGGAGATTCAGCGCGGCCAAGGCGGCTTGCGCCTGTGGCTGGGATTTTCCGACAAGCGCCTGCAGGATGCGACTGCCGACGTCGCGCTCGGCGACGTCAGCGCTCGGCTCGCTCAGGACCTGCCGGAACTCGACATGCGCTCACTCCAAGGGCGCCTCTCGGCCAAGCGCTCGCGCGAAGGTTTCGAAGTCGCCGGCAAGGGAGTGACGCTGGCGCTGCAATCGGGCGTCAGCCTGCCGCCGGCGCAGTTCGCGGTGAAATGGCAGGCGGCCGAGGGCGAGCGTACTCAGCAGGGCGAGGTGAGGATCGAGGCGCTCGAGCTCGGGCCGCTCGCGCAGATCGCCGAGTATCTGCCGTTGCCGCAGTCGCTGCGCCAGGTGCTCGCCGACGCTGCGCCGCAGGGCAGCGTGGCGGACGTGCATTTCGACTGGGAAGGCGAGCTGCCCGATCCGCGAAGCTACAGCGTGCGCGGCCATTTCGATCAGCTCGGCATGCGTGCCTACCGCTGGCTGCCCGGATTCTCCGGCATCAGCGGCAATATCGACGGCAACGAGAAGGGCGGCAGCGTGCTGCTCAACTCGGCCAAGGCGAGCGTCGACCTGCCGCGGATCTTCACCGATTCGCAGCGCAGTTTCGACACGCTCACGGCCCAACTCGCCTGGACCAAGCAGCAGGGCGAGCTGCAGTTCAAACTTTCCAACATCGCGTTCGCCAATGTCGATCTCGCCGGCACGGCATACGGCAGCTACGCCACCGTCGCCGGCGGGCCGGGGCTCATCGATCTCACGACGCGGCTGAACCGCACCGATGTGCGCCATGTGGCGCGCTATATTCCCTTCGTCGGCCAGGAGGTGCTCGACTGGCTCGACCGCGCGCTCGCCGGCGGTCATGCGACCGAGGTGAGTCTGCGGCTCAAAGGCGATCTCAAGGATTTCCCCTTCCGCAGCGCCAAGGCCGGCATATTCCAGATCGCGGCCAAGGTGGTCGACGGCACGCTGCAATACGCACCGGGCTGGCCCGCGATCGAAGGCATCCAGGCGGACGTGCATTTCGACGGCAAGCGCATGGACATCATTAGCACCAAGGCGCAGGTGTTGGGTGCGCGGGTCACCAACGCGCATGCCCTGCTGCCCGATCTGTTCACCCACGAACGCGTGCTCGCAGTCAGCGGCCACGCCGAAGGCCCCACCGCCGCTTTCCTGAAATTCGTCGCCCAGAGTCCGGTGAACGAGTTGATCGGCGGGGCTACCGCCGGCATGAGCGCGACCGGTAACGGCAAGCTGCAGCTCAAGCTCGAACTGCCGCTTGCACACCTCGATGCGGCCAAGGTGGCGGGCAGCTACCAGTTCAGCGCCAATCAGGTCAGCCTCGATGCCGATTTGCCGCCGCTTGCACAGGCGGGCGGGCGCGTCGACTTCACCGAGGGCGGCGTCAGCGCGCGCTCGCTCAGCGCGCAGTTCCTGGGCGGGCCGGTCGCCGCCAGCATGGCGAGTCAGCGCGACGGCAGCGTCGCGGTGAATGCGCGCGGCTCGGCGAACGTAACGGCTTTGCAGACCATCTTCAATCAGCCGCTGCTCAAGCAGTTGAGCGGCAACTCGGCCTGGACCGCGAGCATGAATTTTCGCAAGCGCGGCTCGAGCATCGTGGTGCTATCGGGCTTGCAGGGCATCGCTTCGTCGCTGCCCGCGCCGCTCGCCAAGGCGCCCGCCGAGGTGCTGCCGCTGCGGCTCGAGCGCACGGTCACGGCCGCCAACGAGCGCGCCGGCTGGGTCGGGCCGCCTGCGGCGGACCGGCTTGCGCTAGAGCTTGGCAAGAAGTTGCGCCTGGAGGTGCAGCGCCGGCGCGAAGACGGCAAGCTCGTGCTCGAGCGCGGGGCGATCGGGATCAACGAAGCGCCGCGGCTGCCGGAAAGGGGCTTCGTCATCTCCGGCAACACGCCCGAACTCGATCTCGACCAGTGGTTGCGCGTGTTCGGCGGCGCGGGAGGCGCGCCGCTGCAGATCACCACCCTCAACATCAAAGTCGGCGCATTGGACATCTACGGCAAGCGCTTGAACGAGGTCGCCTTGCATGCAGGCTTCCAGGGCGCCGACTGGCTCGCCAACGTCAATGCGCGCGAACTCGCGGGAGACGTGCGCTGGCGCGGACTGGGCAAAGGGCGGATCAGCGCGCGCCTCACCCATTTCACCTTTCCCGAACCGACGCCCGGCAAGCAGGCGGAGGAGGTGCCGCCCAAGGACCTGCCGGGGCTGGACATCATCGCCGACAACCTGGTGGTGCACGACAAGAAGCTCGGCCGGCTGGAGCTCGCCGCGGCGAATGAGGGTCTCGATTGGCATATCGAAAAGCTCTCGCTCGCGAGCCCCGATGCGCAGTTGAGCGCCGACGGCGGGTGGCAGGGCGCCGCCGCGCAGCAGCGCACCAGCCTCAACCTCAAGCTCGAAGTGAAAGACGTCGGCAAGTTCCTCGAGCGAATGGGCTATCCCGGGAGCATGCAGCGCGGCGGCGCGAAGCTCTTGGGCAAACTCGCCTGGGCCGGCAATCCGCAGTCGATCGATTATCCGTCGCTCGCGGGCGACCTGTCGCTGATCGCCGACAAGGGCCAGTTCCTCAAGATCGAACCGGGCATCGGCAAGCTGCTCGGCATCTTGAGCTTGCAGGCGCTGCCGCGACGCATCACGCTCGACTTCCGCGACATCTTCAGCGAAGGCTTTGCCTTCGACACCATCACCGCGACGGCCGCGGTGTCGAAGGGGGTGTTGCGCACCCAGGACTTCGCCATGAGCGGACCGTCGGCGCATGTGGCGATGTCGGGCAGCATCGATCTTGCCCACGAGACGCAGTCGCTGAACGTGCGCGTCGTGCCGAGCGTGGGCGACAGCCTGTCGATCGCGGGCCTGGTGCTCGCCAATCCGATCGCGGGCGTCGGCGCATTTCTCGCGCAGCGCGTGCTGAAGGATCCGCTGGGACAGGCGTTCGCCTACGAATACGTAGTCACCGGCACCTGGGCCGACCCCAAGGTGGAGAAGGTGGCGCACCAGACGCCCGGGGCCACGGCGAGCGACAACAAGTAGCGCTTTTGCGCGCCGCGCCGGGCTGCGGCTATGATGTCGTTTCCGAGCGCGGCTTCTTCGAGTGAATCGCGACATGTCAGAATCGATCGAATCGTTCAAGGTGGCGGCGGTGCAGATGGTGTCCGAGCCCGAAGTGGCCGCCAATCTCGCCGCCGCAGGCGAACTCATCGCGCAGGCCGCGGGCGAAGGGGCGAAGCTGGTGGCGCTGCCCGAATACTTCTGCATCCTCGGCCTGCGCGACCGCGACAAGGTCACGGTGCGCGAGGCGGACGGCAGCGGCCCGATCCAGGATTTTCTCGCCGCGACGGCGGCGAAGAACAAGGTGTGGCTGGTCGGCGGCTCCGCGCCGCTCGCCTGCGACGATCCGGACAAGGTGCGCAACAGCTGCCTGGTGTACGACGATAGCGGCAGACGCGTGGCGCGCTACGACAAGATCCACCTGTTCGGCTTCGATCTCGGCACCGAGCGCTTCCAGGAATCGCGCAGCATCCAGCCCGGGGGCGAAGTGGTCACCGTCGACGCGCCCTTCGGCCGGCTGGGCTTGTCGATCTGCTACGACCTGCGTTTTCCCGAGATGTATCGCAAGATGGGCGCGGTGGACCTGATCCTCGTGCCCTCGTCGTTCACCGCGACCACTGGCAAGGCGCACTGGGAAATGCTGCTGCGAGCGCGGGCGGTGGAGAACCAGGCCTATGTGCTTGCGCCGGCACAGGGCGGGCATCACAAGAACGGCCGCGACACCTTTGGCCACAGCATGATCGTCGATCCCTGGGGCAAGCTGCTCGCCGTCCTGCCGCACGGACCGGGCGTGGTGACAGCCGAGGTGAAGCGCGCCGAAATCGAGCGCGTGCGGCAGATCCTGCCCGCGCTCACCCACCGCGTATTTTAGGAAGGTCTGAACAAGGGGGCGATGCCCCCTTGCCCCCGAGGGGGCTTCCTTCGGGGCGTATATCCCCCACGTCAGAGGGAACCCCCCTCAAGAACGTGCGGCTTGGTAAGGCTTGTTCAGAGGTTCCCGCGACCGGGCGCGGCGAGAGGCAGCGCTCAGCGATACTTCTCCGCGCAGCGCATGATGGCCGCGTTGCCGGATAGTTGCAGACAAGCGCGCGCATCGGCACGTGCAAGTGAATGTTTCTGTGCCGGAGCAGGTGCCGCGGTCGACTGCGCGGCGAGCAGGTCGCCTGTGCGTTCCGACCCGGCTTTGATCTCGTCCAGGATGGCGGCGTAGGCGATGCCGGCGAACCACTTGCCGTTCTCTCCCTCGTAGATCTTGGCGTACTCGTCCAATTCGGCGTCGCTCGCTGCGCGATAGCTGTAGGCGAGGTTCGCGAGCGTCGCATTGCGGATGTTCGCGGTCGTCTGCGGCCGGCGCTTTTCGATTTCCTTATCGATGGCGGCGATCTTCTTTTCGTCGCCGCCGACGATGCCGTCGGACACCGATTTCATCGATGCGAATGCGGCATCGACGGCGAGATCGCTCGCCTTCGCCGCGGCATCGAGGCGCTCGATCAGCTTCTTGCGCTCGGGGGGGATCGCCGGACCGCGCGCAAAGCGCGCGGCTTCGGCCGCGTCGGGCGTCGCCTGCTCCAGCGCGACCATGCGCTTGGCGGCCGGAGCGGACAGCTGTTGCAGGAAGGCTTGCAGCTTCTTCTGCTCGAACTTCTTCTTCAATTCCGCCTTCACGCGGTCCTGGAAGCCTTGCGCGCTGAAGGATTGCGCCACCGCGTCCTCGATCGACTTGGCGAGCGCGGGGGATGCCTTGCGCTGCTGCGCGGCGAAATCCTTCGCCCCCGCGATCAGTTCCTGCGGCAATTGCGCGAGCTGCTGCTTCAGGCCGGAAGCAGCAAGCACGTCGTCGATCAGCTTGTCCTGGGCAGCGGCGGTGTCCACCGGTTTCTGTACCGCCGCCTTGGCCGCTACCGGTTTGGGCGGCGGCGGAGGCGGCGCGGGTTCCTCCAAATACTGCAAGCCGAACCACGCCGCCGCGGCCAAGACCACGACTGCCCCCGCGATCATCATCAGCCGTTTCCGGTCGAGCTCGATCTTGGGTAGAGCAAGCTTCGGAAGAGTTATCGCCATCTCGGACTCCCTTATTCGCGGCTTTCGTTCCTAGACCTTCACCTGCGGGCTAGGCCGATCGAATCTTCTCTCCTGCCATTGTATTCCAAACGCTATGCCAAACGCTTGCAGCGCACGGCGCAGCCCGGCTTCACTTCACCCGCGACGCAAGCTTGATCGTCTTTCCGGCAAGCATGAATTGACCTCGCCCCAGATGGTGCAGGGTGCGCGGCTGTCTGCGCGCAGCGTCCAGCCACGCCTTGACCACTTCGAGGACGAAAAAGCAATACTTGTTCGACCAGCTCGCATCGACGAGCTTGCATTCGAGATTGGCGTAGCACTCCTCGATGAGCGGCGCCTTGACGCGGCTCGCCGCGACGGGCGTGAGGCCGAAGCGCTCGAATTTGTCGCGCTTGCGGCCGGAACTGTTGCCGCAGGCGACGACCTTGGAAGCGAGATCGGCGCTCGGAATGTTGATCACGCATTCCTTCGTCGCCTTGAGGATCTCGTGGGTGTAGTTGCGGTTGCTCACGACGCAGCCCACCAGCGGCGGCTCGAATTCGAGCATGGTGTGCCAGGACATGGTCATCACGTTCGGTCGGCCCTTGAGCGCGGTGGTGATGAGCACCACCGGGCCCGGCTCGAGCAGGCCGTACACCTTGGACAAGGGATAGGAACGTTTCGCCATCGCCCGCCTCCGCGTATGCAAGGATGCTCGCCCCGGCCGGCGCCGTTGCGCGCCGGCTCAACTGCAGCTCAAAGCTCTTTGATCTGCACCTTGCGGAACTTGACCACGCCCGCCGCGTATTGCAGGCCGATCGGGCCGGAAGCGTACTTGCCGTCGTCGGCTTCGGCGGTGCGCACGCCGTTGAGGACCGCAGTCAGGTGCGTGCCTTTCGCCGTGACCTCGTAGGTGTTCCACTTGCCGCCCGCCTTGGGCATGGGCGAGACGGCGGCCAAGTGGACGATCGCCCCGGTGCCGAAGCGCGGATCCGGGCGCTGATCGAACACGTTGGCTTCGTAGCAGGTCTTGTCCGTGATGTTGCGTAGATCGGAGCAGCGCATGTAGATGCCGCTATTGGCGTCGTCGCTCACCCAGAACTCGACGCGAATTTGGAAGTTGGTGTAGGCACGCTTGGTCATCAGGAAGCTCGCCGCCTTGTCCTTCTTCGCATCGGCCTGAATCGCGCCGTCGACCGCGCGCCAGTTGGCATCGCCGACGCGATTCCAGTTTTCCAGACCCGTGGCGCCGTCGATGAGCGTGACCCAGCCAGCATCGCCTTGGCCGGACGGAGCGCTCGCGCACGAGCTCAAAGCGAGGGCGAGCAGGGCCGCAGCGATGGACGAACGACGATTCATGATGATCCCCTTTTCACTGGCTGTTTGGATTCTTTGTATGCGGCGCGGCGACCGCGCCTTCGCGGGTGGGCATGCGCCCACGTCGAGCGGAATCTTATCCCGCGGCAATGCCCGTCGCAAATTCGAACGCCTCTTTGCACTGCTCCCGCGTCGGATCGATGAGCGGCAGGCAGCTGTCGGCCTGAGCTACGGCGAGCGGCAGCTCGGTACAGGCGAGCACCACGGCGTCCGCCTCCGCCGCGTAGCGCTGGATGAGCGCGGCGAAGAAACGGCGGAATTCCTCGGACATGATTCCGCGAGCGAGCTGGGACTGAATCTCCTGGATGCGCGCCCGGTCCGCCGCAACGGGAGTGGCGGCTTCGACGCCGTGACGGGCGAGGCCGCGGTGGTAGAAGCCGTCCTCCATGGTGAATTTCGTCCCGAGCAGCAGCACGCGCCGGCGCTCGGCCCGCTGCGCGGCACGGGCCGTCGCCTCGACGATGTGGAACACCGGGATGGCGAGGCCGAGTTCGGCTTCGATGGCGTCGAAGGCCTTGTGCAGCGTGTTGTTGCAGATGACGAGACAATCCGGCCCGAGAGCGGCGAGCGCGCGGATTTCTTCCTTCAGCAGCGCCGGAATTTCTGCCCAGCGCGCGTAGTAGCGGCTCTTGATCTCATGGTAATCGATGCTGCGCAGGAGCAGGCTGGCCGAATGATGACCGCCCAGCTTCTCCTGCGCGAGCTCGTTGAGCAGCCGGTAGTACTCGATGGTCGAGGGCCAGCTCGTGCCGCCGAGCAGTCCGATCGTCTTCATCCGCGGCTCAGGCTGCGTTTCACCAGGCATGCTGCTACTTACCCAGTATCCAGTCGGCGATTTGCGCGACGACCTCGGCTTCCAGGCCGTTGTAGCCGTGATAAGCGAACGCCTGGCAAGGATCGCCGCGGTTCGCGCCGCCCTTGAAGGCGAGCAGCTTGCTCCGCGGAGCTTGCGCCAGTTTTTGCATGAGCGCAGGAACGTCGCTGAAGGCGCAGAGCTTGCAGCCGTCCTGCTCGTGGTGGACGACGAGCACGGGGATGCGTAGCGTTTCGAGCGGCATGGCCGGCACCGGGCGCGACTTGCTGTCGCTAAGAATAGTCGAGGTGAGCACCAAGCCGTCCGGGCCTTCGCTTCCCGCGAGCTGGGTCGCGACATAGGCGGCCGACTGCGTGCCGCGGCTGGTGCCGACGAGCCATACCGGAATGCGATTTTGGCCGCGCAGCCATGCGATCACCGCGCGGACGTCGGCCACATGCTCCGGCGTCTGGCGGAAGTTGTCGAGGAAGGGAAAGCTCTGACGGTCGGACGGCGCATCCACAACGGCGACGAGCAGGCCGCGGCTGGCGAACAACTGCCGCGTGCGGACGAGGAAATTGCCGTCGCCCCACTTCATCGTGCCGCCAGGGAAGATCTGCAGCCCGCCGTTTCCGCCCGGGAACAGGACGACCGCCGCCTTCGGCTCGGGCGGAGTGAGGACTAACAGTCTCTGGGTGACGCCGGGACGCGTCGGCACGTCGACGACGGTCTGCGAGGTTTCGCCGCGCGCGGCGGTCACGCCGAGCAGGAGTGCGAGGTAGAAGATGACGCTCAGCGCTTGGCGCATAAGGAAGCTCTGATTCAGTTTCAGTGTTAGGCGCGCATCGCCTGCGGCATGCAGCCGAATGCGTTGCTGCGTGCGAGGTCGCGACCGCCGCCAGCCGCGTACTCTAGCGCAATTCGCCAAGGGCGCAAGCGACGGGCGCCGCTTGCGCCGCAGACTCCGCGGCTGCCGCCGCATCACGTTGCAAGACATTGATGCTGCAATGGAAAAACTGAACGGCGAAAGGGTGGTCCAAAAGCGTAGAATGCGCAGTCTTTCCCGGATATCGCCGATACCTATGCAGCCTGCAAGCGCAACGCCGATCGCGGCCCAGAGCCAGCTCTTTTCCACCGCCGAGTCCTGCCTGCTCGCACCCTACGACCTCGCCCCGGCGAAACTCGAAGGCGTCTTCGGCTCGATCATGGCGCCGCGCGTCGACTATGCCGATCTGTATTTTCAGTACGTGCGCTCGGAGGGGTGGAGCCTGGAGGAAGGCATCGTCAAGTCGGGCAGCTTCAACATCGAGCAGGGCGTGGGCGTGCGCGCTATTTCGGGAGAGAAGACGGCGTTCGCGTTTTCCGACGACATCAGCCTCCTCGCCTTGAGCGACGCGGCGGGGGCGACGCGCGCCATCGCGCATAGCGGACGCAACGCACGCGTGCGCGCCGGCCGGGGCATGCGCAGTGCGGACCGGCACGCGGTGCGCCGCGGCGGCGGTCGCGATCTGTATCGCCCGATCGATCCGCTGGCGACGCTCGCCGATGCGGACAAGGTGCGGCTGCTCGAGCGGCTTGAGGCGCATGCACGCGCGCGCGACCCGCGCGTGGTGCAAGTGATGGCGGGACTCGCCGGCGAATACGAAGTGGTGTTGATCGCGCGTTCCGACGGGTTGATGGCGGCGGACGTGCGGCCGCTGGTGCGGCTGTCGCTCACCGTGATCGCCGAGGAAAACGGCCGGCGCGAGCAGGGCAGCGCGGGCGGCGGCGGGCGCGTCGAGTACGCCTATTTCGACGACGCGCGCCTCGCCGAGTACGCACGCCTCGCGGTCGATCAGGCCTTGACCAATTTGCAGGCACGGCCGGCGCCGGCGGGCAGCATGACCGTGGTGCTCGGGCCGGGCTGGCCGGGAATCCTCCTGCACGAGGCGATCGGCCACGGCCTGGAGGGCGATTTCAATCGCAAAGGCAGCTCCGCTTTTTCCGGCCGCATCGGCGAGCGCGTCGCTTCGCGCGGGGTCACCGTCGTCGACGACGGCACCATCGCCCAGCGGCGCGGGTCGCTCAACGTCGACGACGAAGGCAATCCCAGCCAGTGCACGGTGCTGATCGAGGACGGCATCCTGCGCGGCTACATGCAGGACAGCCTGAACGCGCGCCTGATGGGCATGCAGGTGACCGGCAACGCGCGGCGCGAATCCTACGCGCACACGGTGCTGCCGCGCATGACCAACACCTACATGCTGAACGGCAGGCGCGATCCGCAGGAGATCATCGCGTCGGTCGACCGCGGCCTGTATGCGGTCAATTTCGGCGGAGGGCAGGTGGACATCACCAACGGCAAGTTCGTGTTCTCGGCCTCGGAAGCCTACATGATCGAAGGCGGCAAGATCAGCTATCCGGTGCGCGGCGCGACGCTGATCGGCAACGGGCCGGATGCGCTCACGCGCGTGTCCATGATCGGCAATGACATGCGCCTCGATACCGGCGTCGGCACTTGCGGCAAGGACGGACAGAGCGTGCCGGTCGGCGTGGGGCAGCCCACGCTGCGCCTGGATGGTCTCACCGTCGGCGGGACGGCTTGAGCGCGCGCCGCTCGCCTAGGAAGATGAACAAGGGGGCAAGGCCCCTTTCCTCCCACTTTAGAGGGAAGCTCTGTTTGCGTTTCCGGCGATTATCTATTTCTACTTCGGCGGCAGCTTCCCTAGGTTCAACGCATCCATTTCTTCGAGCGCTCTAGCGCCCGCTTCCAGCCGGCCAGACGCGCTTCTGCCTCGCCGCGTTTCATCGCGGGCTCAAAGCGCCGGCCGAGCGCCCACTGGCGGCTGATCGCGCTGGTGTCCTTCCACACGCCGGTCGCAAGCCCGGCGAGATAGGCCGCGCCCAGCGCCGTGGTTTCCTGGATCTTCGGCCGCAGCACCGGCACGCCGAGTATGTCCGCCTGGAATTGCATCAAGGTGTCGTTGGCGGCGGCGCCGCCGTCGACGCGCAGTTCTTTCAGCCGCATGCCGGCGTCCTTCTGCATTGCGAACAGCACTTCGGCCGACTGGAAGGCGATCGCCTCGAGCGCCGCGCGGGCGATGTGCGCGCGCGTGGTACCGCGCGTCAGGCCGAGCATGGCGCCGCGCGCGTGGGCATCCCAGTGCGGGGCGCCCAGGCCGGCGAAGGCGGGCACGAGGTAGACGCCCCCGGGATCGTCCACGCTCGCCGCCAGGGCCTCGACCTCGTGCGAAGCGCCGATGAATCCCAGGCCGTCGCGCAGCCACTGCACTACGGCTCCGCCGATGAACACGCTGCCTTCGAGCGCGTACTGTGTTTTCGCTCCGCGCTGCGCGCAGCGCGTGGTGAGCAGCCCGTGCGCCGAGGGCACCGCCTTCGGTCCGGTATTGAGCAGCATGAAGCAGCCGGTGCCGTAAGTGTTTTTCGCCATGCCCGGCGCATGGCAGGCCTGCCCATAGAGCGCGGCCTGTTGGTCGCCGGCGATGCCGGCGATCGGCACCGGGCTACCGAGGACGCTTTTCGCCGTCTCGCCGTACACGTGGGAAGAAGGCAGCACCTGCGGCAGGAGCGCGCGCGGAATGCGGAACAGGGCGAGCAGATCCTCGTCCCAGTCGCCTGCGTGGATGTCGTAGAGCAAGGTGCGCGAAGCATTGGAGACATCGGTGACGTGCAGCTTGCCGCCGGAGAGCTTCCAGGCGAGCCAGCTGTCGACGGTGCCGAAAGCGAGTTCGCCGCGCTCGGCGTGCAGCCTCAAGCCCGGGATGCTGTCCAACAGCCAGGCGAGCTTGGTGGCGGAGAAATAGGGATCGAGCACGAGGCCGGTCTTGGCGCGCACGGCTTTCGTCTTGCCGCGGCGTCTCAGGCCGTCGCAGGCGCTAGCGGTGCGCCGATCCTGCCAGACGATGGCGTTGTGCACCGGTTGACCCGTTTTTCTGTCCCAGATCAGGGTGGTTTCGCGCTGATTGGCGATGCCAATCGCGGCGACGTCGCCGGCATTCAGCTTTGCGGCGGCGAGCGCGCGTTTGGCGACGCGCTGCTGCGTATCCCAGATCTCCTTGGGGTCGTGCTCGACCCAGCCGGGATGGGGGAAGATCTGGCGGAATTCCTGCTGCGCCACGGCGCGCACGCTGCCGTCCTCGGCAAAAACGATGGCGCGCGAGCTGGTGGTGCCTTGATCCAGGGCGAGGATGTGCTTGGTCATGGAGGCGCGATCGTTGTGGGACGCGCGAATTCTAGCAGGCCGCACAGCGGACATGAGAGGCCTGCTGCCGGCAAGTAAAGGCGGGTGATGCCGGCCTTGTGTTACCATTTCGCTCTCGTTTCAATGCCGTGCCGTCGCAATGCCGCTGTCCGAGAGCACCGTTTCCCGCGTTCCCAAACACACCCGCAACGCCCGCATCGAAGCTCATGCCCGCGCGGACGGCTTGCGGCGCGGCCGCCGCGCCGACGTCGTATTGCAGGATTGCCCGCGCGCAGCGAAGACCAATAGCGATTGAGGTCCATTGATCTTGGTCAATGCTGCCGTCCTCCCATCTATCCGATTATTCCATCGCGATCCACTCAGGAACTGAAATATGAAAATCCACGAATACCAGGCAAAGGAAGTGCTGCGCAAGTTCGGCGTGCCGACCCCCAAGGGGGTGCCCTGTTTTTCGGTCGACGAGGCCGTCAAGGCGGCGCAATCCATTCCGGGCAAAGTGTGGGTGGTGAAGGCGCAGATCCACGCCGGCGGCCGCGGCAAGGGCGGCGGGGTGAAGGTGGCGAAGTCGCCGGCGGAAGTGAAGACCTATGCCAGCCAGATCCTGGGCATGCAACTGAAGACGCACCAGACCGGTCCCGAAGGGCAGAAAGTGCGCCGCCTGCTGATCGAAGAGGGTGCCGACATCAAAAAGGAACTCTACGTCGGCATGGTGGTGGACCGCGTGACGCAGAAGGTGTGCCTGATGGCGTCGAGCGAAGGCGGCATGGACATCGAGGAAGTTGCGGCGAAGACGCCGGATAGAATCCACAAGGTGTTCGTCGATCCGGCAGCGGGGCTAAGCAACGCCGAGTCGGACGACATCGCCACCAAGATCGGCATCCCGAGCGCTTCGCTCGCCCAGGCGCGCGCCGTGCTGCAGGGGCTGTACAAGGCGTTTTGGGACACCGACGCGAGCCTGGCCGAGATCAATCCTCTGGTGCTGACCGGTGACGGCCGCGTGGTCGCGCTCGACGCCAAGATCAATTTCGACTCGAACGCGCTGTTTCGCCACCCGGACATCGTCGCCATGCGCGACCTGGACGAGGAGGACCCGGCGGAGATCGAAGCCTCGAAATTCGATCTTTCCTACATTTCGCTCGACGGCAACATCGGCTGCCTGGTGAACGGGGCGGGGCTGGCGATGGCGACCATGGACACGATCAAGCTGTTCGGCGCCGAGCCGGCGAATTTTCTCGATGTCGGCGGCGGCGCGACGACGGAGAAGGTGACCGAAGCCTTCAAGATCATGCTGAAGAACCCCAAGGTCAAAGGCATCCTGGTCAACATCTTCGGCGGCATCATGCAGTGCGACACCATCGCTCGCGGCGTGGTCGCGGCGGCGCGCGAAGTCAACCTGTCGGTACCGCTGGTGGTGCGTATGAAGGGCACGAACGACGAGATGGGCAAGAAGATCCTGGCCGACTCCGGGCTGCCGATCATCTCCGCCGACAACATGGCCGACGCCGCGAAGAAGATCGTCGCCGCCGTCGGAGGTAAATAGACGCGGTGCAAGCCGGCGCTCACGCCTCCGCCAGAACACTAAAGGAAACGATATGTCCATCCTGATCAACAAGAACACCCGCGTCGTCACGCAGGGCATCACCGGCAAGACCGGCCAATTCCACACGCGCATGTCGCGCGAATACGCCAACGGACGCAATTGCTTTGTCGCCGGCGTGAATCCGAAGAAGGCGGGCGAAGACTTCGAGGGCATCCCGATCTACGCCAGCGTCAAGGAAGCCAAACAAAAGGCGGGGGTGAACACCTCGGTGATCTACGTGCCGCCGCCTTTCGCCGCCGCGGCGATCTGGGAAGCGGTCGACGCCGATCTCGATCTCGTCATCTGCATCACCGAAGGCATTCCGGTGCGCGACATGATCGAAGTGAAGGACCGCATGCGCAAGCAAAACAAGCGCTCGATCCTGGTCGGGCCGAACTGCCCCGGCGTCATCACCCCGGACGAGATCAAGATCGGCATCATGCCCGGGCACATCCACAAGAAAGGGCGCATCGGCGTGGTGTCGCGCTCGGGCACGCTCACTTACGAAGCGGTCGGCCAGTTGATGGAACTGGGCATCGGACAGTCGTCCTGTGTCGGCATCGGCGGCGATCCTGTGAACGGCATGAAGCACATCGACGTGCTGAAGGCGTTCAACGACGATCCCGAGACCGACGCCGTGATCATGGTGGGCGAGATCGGCGGTTCGGACGAAGAGACCGCGGCCATGTGGGTGAAGGACAATATGCAGAAGCCTGTAGTCGGCTTCATCGCCGGCGCCACTGCGCCCGCGGGCAAGCGCATGGGTCATGCCGGCGCCATCATTTCCGGCGGCAAAGGCACCGCTCAGGAGAAGATCGCGGTGATGGAATCCTGCGGTATCAAGGTGACGCGCAATCCGGCGGAAATGGGCAAGATGCTCAAGGCGGTGCTGAAGGCTTGAGCGGAGTTCGCCAATAGAACAAATTTGTGCTCGCGTGTCTAACGAGCAGGCAGGATAGAACGAACGGGATCGCATAATCGCAAGAACGGGGGCGGGATGGCCTGTGCCAGCCAGGAGCCCGCGCCCGATGTGATTTGCAGCCAGGCAGATCGCAAGTGTCTTGAGAGCAGCTTAGCCGGGGGAAGCCCCTAGAGCAGCTTTCTCCGAGTCGGGGGTTTTACAAGGGATCTGAGCGGGATAGGGGAGCCTGCCCGAGCGAGTCCTTGTGCACACCAGAGGACATTTGTGAATCAAGTCAAGAATCCGATCAAGAAAGCGCGCAAGTTGCGCCCGACGCTGAAAGGGCGCACGCCCGAGCCGCAGGCTAGCGCGGATATCCAGGCGCTGCTCGGCGCGGAACCGCGCCGCCGCGACCTCCTGCTCGAGCATCTGCACAAAATCCAGGATCGCTACGGGCGGCTGTCCGCCGCGCATCTCACCGCGCTCGCTGCCGAGATGGGGCTTGCGCCAGTCGAAGTGTACGAGGTCGCTAGCTTCTATCACCACTTCGACGTGGTGAAAGAGGGCGAAGCTGCGCCGCCGGCGGTGACGGTGCGCGTATGCGAGTCGCTCGCCTGCGAGATGGCCGGGGCGAAGGACCTTCTCACGCGGCTGCCCGCCATTCTCGGGCGCGAAGTGCGCGTGATTGCCGCGCCGTGCGTCGGCCGCTGCGAGCAGGCGCCGGTCGCGGTCGTCGGCCAGAACGCGCTGCCGCACGCGAGCGTCGAGGGGGTGAAGAGACTCGTCGCGGCGAAGGCGTTCAAGCAGAAGCCGGGCAAGTACATCGGCTATGCCGAATACCGCAAGCGCGGCGGCTACCGGCTGCTCGCGCAGTGTCTCGCCGGCGGGCGCGACTACCGCGAACTGACGCAGATCATGGAAGACTCGGGGCTGCGCGGCCTGGGCGGGGCGGGATTCCCCGCCGGGCGCAAATGGAAGCTGGTGCGCGCCGAGCCGGAGCCGCGCTTGATGGCGGTGAACATCGACGAGGGCGAACCCGGCACGTTCAAGGACCGCTTCTATCTCGAGCGCGACCCGCACCGCTTCCTCGAAGGCGCGCTGATCGCCGCCTGGACGGCCGGCATCGCCGAGGTCTACATCTATTTGCGCGACGAATACGCCGGCTGCCGCGCGATCCTGGAAAAGGAGATCGCGCTGCTTGCGGCCGATCCGCCCTGCGCGCTGCCGCCCATCCACCTGCGCCGCGGCGCCGGTGCCTACATCTGCGGCGAAGAGTCGGCGATGATCGAATCGATCGAAGGCAAGCGTGGCATGCCGCGCCTGCGCCCGCCCTATGTGGCGCAGGTCGGGCTGTTCGACCGGCCGACGCTCGAGCACAACATGGAAACACTCTACTGGGTGCGCGAGATCGTGGAGAAAGGCGCGGCCTGGTTCGCCGGCCAGGGGCGCAACGGGCGCAAGGGCCTGCGCTCCTTTTCCGTATCCGGCAGGGTGAAGAAGCCCGGCGTGCATCTCGCTCCTGCGGGCATCACCGTGCGCGAGCTGATCGACGAATACTGTGGCGGCATGGCCGATGGCCATGCCTTCTACGCCTATCTTCCCGGCGGTGCGTCCGGAGGCATCCTGCCCGCTTCCATGGGCGACATCCCGCTCGATTTCGACACGCTGCAGCCCTACGGCTGCTTCATCGGTTCGGCCGCCGTCGTGATTCTCTCGGATCAGGATCGCGCGACCGATGCGGCGCGCAACCTGATGCATTTCTTTGCCGACGAATCCTGCGGCCAGTGCACGCCCTGCCGCGTGGGCACGGCGAAGGCGCTCGCGCTCATCGCCGAACCCAAATGGAATCAGGGGCTGCTCGCCGAACTCTCGCAGACCATGATCGATGCCTCGATCTGCGGCCTGGGTCAGGCGGCGCCGAATCCGGTGTTGTGCGTGATGAAATACTTTCCGCAAGAGATCGCGTGATGCTGCATTGCGCGGCAAATTTGTCGGGTGAACCATGACTGCAATTAGCAAGCAAGAAGTGGCAGCGCTGCCGGTGGAATTCAAGTTGAACGGCAAGACCGTAGTCGGCCGCGCGGACGAAACCATCATCCAGACGGCGCAGCACTACGGCATCGACATCCCGCATCTCTGCTACAAGGAGGGCCTGCGCCCAGACGGCAATTGCCGCGCCTGCATGGTCGAGATCAAGGGCGAGCGCACCCTCGCGCCTTCGTGCTGCCGCGTTCCCAAGGACGGCATGGAAGTAACTACCGACAGCCCGCGCGCGCGCGCGAGCCAGAAGATGGTGCTGGAACTCCTGCTCGCCGACGCGCCCGACGCCGGGTATACGCCGAATTCGGAACTCGCGCACTGGGCGCAAAAGCTGGAATTGGGCGCGCCGCGCTTTGCGCCGCGGGCCCAACCTACCGCCGATCTGTCGCATCCGGCGATCGCGGTGAACCTGGATGCCTGCATCCAATGCACCCGCTGCCTGCGGGCCTGCCGCGAAGAGCAGGTGAACGACGTCATCGGCTATGCGCTGCGCGGCGCGCATTCGAAGATCGTGTTCGATCTCGACGATCCGATGGGGCAGAGTTCCTGCGTCGCCTGCGGCGAGTGCGTGCAAGCCTGCCCCACCGGCGCGCTGATGCCTGCGCGCAAGGCCGGCGCCGTGGTGGCGGACCGCACGGTCGACTCGGTCTGTCCGTTCTGCGGCGTGGGCTGCCAGCTCACCTACCACGTTAGGGACGAGCGCATCGTTCAGGTGACCGGGCGCGACGGGCCGGCGAATCACGGGCGCTTGTGCGTCAAGGGCCGCTACGGCTTCGACTATGCGCACCACCGCCAGCGGCTGACGACGCCTTTGATCCGCAAGCCGGGGGTGCCGAAGAGCGGCAGCTTCGCGGTCGATCCGGACAATTGGCGCGAGGCTTTCCGCGAGGCGAGCTGGGAAGAGGCGCTCGAATTCGCCGCCGGCGGGCTAGCGAAGATACGCGACGCTTACGGCAGATTCGCGCTCGCCGGTTTCGGCTCGGCCAAGGGCTCGAACGAGGAAGCCTATCTGTTCCAAAAGCTGGTGCGCACCGGCTTCGGCTCGAATAACGTCGACCATTGCACGCGCTTGTGCCACGCATCCTCGGTTGCGGCGCTGCTCGAAGGCGTCGGCTCGGGCGCGGTGTCCAACCAGGTGAGCGACGTGCAGTACGCCGATGTGGTGCTGGTGATCGGCTCGAATCCGACGGTGAATCACCCGGTCGCGGCCACCTGGATCAAGAATGCGGTGAAGAAGGGTACCAGGCTGATCGTCGCCGATCCGCGGCGCACGGAACTCGCGCGCTTCGCCACCCACGTGCTGCAGTTCAACCCGGATACCGACGTCGCCATGCTGAACGCCATCATGCATGTGATCGTCACCGAGGGGCTCGCGAACGAGGATTTCATCCGCGACCGCACCTCGGGCTACGCGGCGCTTGCGGAGAACGTGAAGAAGTACAGCCCGGAGAAGATGGCGCCGATCTGCGGCATTCCGGCGGAGACACTGCGCGCGGTGGCGCGGCTCTATGCGAGTTCCAAGGGCTCGATGATCCTGTGGGGCATGGGTGTGTCGCAGCACGTGCACGGCACTGACAACGCGCGCTGCCTCATCGCGCTCGCACTGATGACCGGCCAAATCGGCCGCCCCGGCACCGGGCTGCACCCGCTGCGTGGTCAGAACAACGTGCAGGGCGCGTCGGACTCGGGCCTGATCCCGATGATGTATCCGAATTACCAGCGCGTCGACAATCCCGAGGCGCGGGCGCGCTTCGCCAAGCTGTGGGGTGCAGCCGACCTCGATCCCAAGCCCGGCCTCACCGTGGTCGAAGTCATGCATGCGGCGAAGAAGAAGGACATTCGCGGCATGTACATCATGGGGGAGAATCCCGCCATGTCCGACCCGGACCTCGAGCACGCGCGCGCTGCGCTCGCCGCCCTCGACCACCTGGTGGTGCAGGACATCTTCCTCACCGAGACCGCGTATCTGGCGGACGTCGTGCTGCCGGCGACGGCCTGGCCGGAAAAGGATGGCACGGTCACCAACACCGACCGCATGGTGCAGATCGGCAGGAAAGCGGTGGATCCGCCCGGCGAGGCGCGCGAAGACCTGTGGATCATCCAGGAGATCGCGCAGCGCATGGGCCTGGCGTGGAACTACCGCCACGTTTCCGAGGTTTTCGCCGAAATGCGCGCCGGCATGGATTCGATCGGCGGCGTCACCTGGGAGCGGCTCGAGCGCGACTCCGCCGTCACCTATCCCTGCGAAGAAGAAGGCGATCCGGGCCAGTCGGTGGTGTTCACCGAAGTCTTCCCGACCGCGACCGGGCGCGCCAAGTTCGTCCCGGCCGACCTGATCTCGGCCGACGAGCAGCCGGATGCGAAATTCCCGATGGTACTGATCACCGGACGGCAGCTCGAGCACTGGCACACCGGTGCCATGACGCGCCGTTCGGGCGTGCTCGATGCGATCGAGCCGGAACCAGTCGCATCGTTCCACCCGCTGGATCTGGACGAACGCGGCGTGCGAGCGGGCGAGGTCGTCACCGTCGCCTCGCGCCGCGGCAGCATTTCGCTCTACGCGCGCGCCGATGCCGGCACGCCGCGCGGGGCGGTGTTCATCCCCTTCTGCTATTACGAAGCGGCGGCGAACAAGCTCACCAATCCGGTGCTCGATCCCTTCGGCAAGATCCCCGAGTTCAAGTACTGCGCGGTGAAGGTGACGAAGGGCGGTCCCGCGCCGGTCCAGGCGAGCTACGGCGGCGGCCAGACTTTAGCCGGCGCAGCGCGCTAACGGCGTACGCCGCGGCGGCGCTCGCCGCCGCCGTACCGCTTCTGCAAATCTTGACCGCCATCAAGGCTGCGCCTAGCGCGCATGCCTATATTTCGCCCCATCCCCAAAAAACCGAAGACGGAGACCAACATGGCATCGGACATCGAAATCGCCCAGAAGGCAAAGATGCAGCGCATATCCAAGCTCGCTGCGGAAAAGCTCGGCATCGCCGACGAGCACCTCGAGCCGTACGGCCATTACAAAGCCAAGGTGTCGCTAGCCTACGTCGACAGCCTGAAGGCGAAGCCTGACGGCAAGCTGATCCTGGTGACGGCGATCAGCCCGACCCCGGCGGGCGAAGGCAAGACCACCACTACCGTCGGCTTGGGCGACGCGCTCAATCACATCGGCAAGAAGGCGATGATCTGCCTGCGCGAGCCTTCGCTCGGTCCGGTGTTCGGCATGAAGGGCGGCGCCGCGGGCGGCGGTTATGCCCAGGTGGTGCCGATGGAGGACATCAACCTGCATTTCACCGGCGACTTCAACGCCATCGCGCTTGCCAACAATCTGCTCGCGGCGATGGTCGACAACCACATCCATCACGGCAACGAGCTCGGCATCGACGTGCGCCGCATCACCTGGAAGCGCGTGGTCGACATGAACGATCGCGCGCTGCGCGACATCGTGGTGTCACTCGGCGGGCCGGGCAACGGCTATCCGCGCCAGGACGGCTTCGACATCGTCGTTGCCTCCGAAGTGATGGCGATCTTCTGCCTGTCCAATTCGCTCGAGGACCTGAAGAAGCGACTGGGCAACATCGTCGTCGGCTACAACCGCGACCAGAAGCCGATCTATGCGCGCGACCTGAACGCGCACGGCGCGATGACCGTGCTGTTGCGCGATGCGCTCGCGCCGAATCTGGTGCAGACCCTCGAAAACACCCCGGCGTTCATCCACGGTGGCCCGTTCGCGAACATCGCCCACGGCTGCAACTCGGTGATCGCGACCAAGACGGCGCTGAAGCTGGCCGACTACGTCGTGACCGAAGCCGGCTTCGGCGCCGACCTGGGCGCGGAGAAGTTCATCGACATCAAGTGCCGCAAGAGCGGCCTGCGTCCCTCGGCGACGGTGATCGTCGCCACCGTGCGTGCGATGAAATACCACGGCGGCGCCGACCTGAAGACCATCACCCAGGAGAACCTGGCTGCGCTCGACAAGGGACTGGTGAACCTGGAGCGCCACGTCGACAACGTGCAACGCGTCTACGGCATTCCCTGCGTGGTGTCGATCAACCGCTTCAACAGCGACACGCCGGCCGAAATCGACATGCTCAAGTCGCGCATGGCGAAGCTCGGCGTCAAGGTCGTGCTCGCCACGCACTGGGCCGACGGCGGCAAGGGCGCCGCGGAACTGGCGAACATCGTGGTCGAAATGTGCAACACGAAATCGACGCTCAATTTCGTCTACGAAGAGCAGGACACGCTGTGGGAGAAGGTCAACAAAATCGCGAAGCGCGTCTACCGCGCGGCCGAGGTCACCGCCGACGCCAAGGTGCGCAACCAGATCAAGAAGCTGCAGGAGGACGGTTACGGCCACTATCCGGTGTGCGTGGCGAAGACGCAGTATTCGTTTTCCACCGATGCGCAGCTGCGCGGTGCGCCGGAGAACCACGTGATCAACGTGCGCGAAGTGCGGCTCGCCGCCGGCGCCGAGTTCATCGTCATGGTCTGCGGCGACATCATGACCATGCCCGGACTGCCCAAAGTGCCTTCGGCGAACAAGATCGATCTCGTCGACGGCAAGGTGGTCGGCCTGTTCTAACCGCGTGTCTATGCGCGGAGGGATAGTTCCCTTCGTGCCATCCCATGCCGAAGCCGTCGCGGCTGCCGCCTGCGACGGCTTTTCTTTTTTGGCATTTCCTTCTCGTACCGCGGCCCCTGCCGATCGCGGACTCTCAGCGTGTGCCGGCGCTCGAGGTCGAGCAGACGATGCGCGACGAGAACGGCCCTTACTCGCAACGTCGCAGCGCAACATTGCGCGATGCGAAATCGCGCTCCGCTGCATGGCTTTCTTTGGTGCAGCATGATGTAGAATAAAACCTACGTTCGCGAGGAGAGTATTTGCATTATGGATCTGTCGCTGCAGGCGTTCTGGATTCCGCTGCTGAAGATCATTTGGATCAACATCGTGCTGTCGGGAGACAACGCGGTGGTGATCGCGCTCGCGGCGCGCTCGCTGCCGCCGCGGCAGCAGAAGCAGGCGGTCGGCTGGGGTAGCGGCGCCGCCGTGGTGATGCGTATCGTCCTCACGCTGTTCGCCGTCGCGCTGCTGCAATTGCCTTACCTGAAGTTGCTCGGCGCAGGACTCCTATTGTGGATCGGCGTGCAGCTGCTGCTCCCCGAAGAGGGCGAAGCGGATATCGACGGTCACGAGAACCTGTTCGCGGCAATCAGAACCATTCTCGTCGCCGACCTGGTCATGAGCTTGGACAACGTGATCGCGGTCGCGGCCGCGGCTGGCGACAGCGTCCTGCTGCTGGTCCTGGGCCTCGGGATCAGCATTCCGCTAGTGATTTTCGGCAGCACCATGCTGATGAAGATCATGGAGCGCTTTCCCATCATCGTCACCGCGGGCGGTGCGCTGCTCGGCTTCGTCGCGGGCGAGATGGCGGTGAGCGACCCGGCGCTCGCCGACTGGATGAGCGCGAACTTCCAGATGCTAGACAAGAAGCCCATGCTCGGCGGCATGCATCTGGAGATCGTCGTCGGCCTCGTCGGGGCGGCACTTGTCGTCATGGTGGGCAAGTTCCTCGCGCAAAGGCAGACGGCAGCGACCGGCGAGTCCCAGGAAATTCCCAGGTAAAGCGCTTCTCCGTCGGCGCGCTCGGCGCCCCGGCGACTATGGCGAATGTCTGGCAACGAAGGGAATTCCGCTGGCGGCAAGCGGTAGTAGATCCCCCCATAGGGGCCGCGTGCGGGTTTGGCCTTATTGACCCAGATCAATGCGTGCACTAACCGGCTTCGGGTTATGCTGTGCGGGCAAGCGGATAAGGCAACAATAAAACTAGATTCCCCGGGGCACGCTGCACGCTTGGCGGAGGACTACTGGTTCGACGCAAGTGCCTGATCGCGTTTGCGCAGCGCTGAAAACGAAGTTCCGTTGCCGGAAAGTCGCTGCGGAACAAATCAATTGTACGATGGAGGAGGACGCACGATGTCGAACAGCACTCAGGTAGATCTCGCACGACAAGCCTATGGCCCGATCGCCGGCAACCGCTGGATCCAATTGGCCGCCGGTGTCATCGCGATGGTGGTCATCTCGAACTTCCAGTATGCCTTCACCCTGTTTACGCCCGGATTGAAGCAGCAGTTCGCCGGCGTGCCTTACTCGCAGATCGCGCTTATTTACACGCTGTTCATCTTGTTTGAAACCTGGCCGGTGCCGGTGGCGGGTTTCTTCATCGACAAGTTCGGCATTCGCAACCTCATGCTGATCGGGTCCACGCTGATCTTCTTCGGCTGGGTGCTCGGGGGCACGGTCGCCACGTCGGTATTCCACTTGTACATCTACTACGGCGTTCTCGCCGGTACCGGTGCGGGCATCATCTATATCGCCACCGTCGCCAATGCCGTCAAATGGTTTCCGGACAAGCGCGGGCTCGCCGCGGGCCTGACCGCGGCCGGGTTCGGTGGCGGTTCGGCCTTGACGCTCATTCCCATCAGCGGCTCGATCGCTTCCATGGGCTGGGCCGGCGCCATGACCACCTGGGGTATCGGCCAAGGCGTGGTCGCAATCGCGATGGCGCTCATCCTGCGGCATCCGCCGAGCGGCTGGCAGCCCGATCACTGGGAGCAGCCCAAGGCCGTGGTGCAGACGCGGCGCAACTTTACCGCCGTGCAGATGCTGACGCAGAAAGAGTTCTACATCATGTATTTCATGTTCCTGATGGTCTGCACCGGCGGCTTGATGACCACCGGCAACATGTCGCAGATCGCGAAATCGCTGAACGTGTTCGACGCGAAGGTCATGGGCATCGCCATCGTTCCGTTCGTCGCCACCGTGGCCGGCGTCACCAACGCCTTCGCGCGCATCATGTGGGGCGCGGTTTCGGACCGCTTCGGCCGCGAGTACACCATGGCCTTCGCCTTTGCGCTGGAAGGCGTGCTCATTTTCCTGATGACGCAGATCTCCGGCAACGCGATCGCGTTCATGATCCTGATGCCTTTCGTGTTCCTCGCCTGGGGCGAAATCTACGCCCTGTTTTCGGCGATCACCGGCGACGTGTTCGGCCCGAAGAACGCCTCGGGCAACTACGGCATCCTGTACACCGCCAAGGGGCTGGCCTCGATACTGGCCGGCTGGGGTGCGGCTGCGGTAGCGGCGCTCTACGCCGGCTCCTTCTCGGTGCCTTACTACATCTCCGCCGTGTTCGACATCACGGCGGCAATCCTGGCGCTGTTCATCCTGCGGCCGATCATCCGCGCCCGGATCGCCGGCGAGTCCGAGGGAGCGGTGGACGCGGGTCGTCCGGAAGTCGCCGCGGCGGCACGGGCTGCCGGTTGATGCGGTTCGGCTGCGTGCGATAGACCGAGCGCGCAGGCGGCTACCCGTTTCGATCGCAGCCGCATAGTCCCGGAAAGCGCCGGCTTGGGAGACCAAGCTGGCGCTTATCGTTTCAAGCCGGCTCCTAAGCGGGCTCGGTGCGCTTTTTCAGGCGCGACAGCGTTTCCGGCGTCAGATTCAGGTAGGACGCCAGCTCTTTCTTCGGGATGCGGTCGAGAAACTCCGGGTGCTTGCGCTTGAAGCGCAACAGCCTGCCGGGCGCATCCAGCAGGTGCAGGGTGATGGTATGCGCCATCACTTCCGACATCAGGTGCATGACCTCGTACTCGAATCGCGCCTTGACGTCCGGATGCCGTTCCAGAAATTCCACCCAGTGTTGCATGGACAGTTTCGCCACCTGGACCTTGGTCACGGCGACGATGCTGTAGGGCACGGGCGTCCCCAGGCGCCAGGCGGCGTAGGACGTGTCCATGTCGGTTTCCGCGGCGAAGCGCAGGATCATTTCCTTGCCTGCGGCATTGCTGACGACGCGCTTGAGTATCCCGTCCAGGATGAACAATTGCTCCATCGCGCTGTGACCCTGGTGCACCAGCAGGTCGCCTTTGCCGAATTCGGCGACTTCCAATTGGGGTTCCAACTCGGCCCAGGCCGAGGGCACCATCTCCTTAAGGATCAGGTTCTGTTTGAGTTGCAGGCGGATGGTGTTGCGATGCTGGTGGGCGTCTATGGAAGACATGTGCGGGAGCGGGGCGGCGTGGCGACTCATCAAAAAACGAATTATTGACCTCAGTCAAGGTGTCCGAGCGGCAGGATTTCTTAGTATAGACCAGACGTCGCAAGTAGCGCCGCAGGCATCGGTTCGGGCGGAGACGCAGCAAGACTCCGTTGCGGAACCTGGCAGATAACGTGAGAAACGCCGAACCGCAATGGATCGCAGTCGGCGAATCGAACCACAAGAAGCGCGCCCCGACCGTCGCCAATACCCGTGGCATGCGCCCGGGCGGTCCCGCGCAAGCGGAAATGAACTGAGGAGAGGTACATGGAAGCACTTAAAGGAGTCCGCATACTCGACATGACCCACGTGCAGGCGGGACCGACCTGCTCGCAGCTGCTCGCGTGGATGGGCGCGGACGTGATCAAGTTCGAAAATCCGGCGGGCGACGCGACGCGCGGTCAACTGCGCGACGTGCCGAACGCCGACAGCCTGTATTTCACCATGCTCAATTGCAACAAGCGCTCGATCACGGTGAACATGAAGTCGACCGAGGGCAAGTCGGTGTTCGTCGACCTGCTCAAGAAGTGCGACATCATCATGGAAAACTTCGGGCCGGGCGTGCTCGATCGCTTCGGATTCTCCTGGGACAAGATCCACGAAATCAACCCGAAGATCGTGATGGGCTCGATCAAAGGCTTCGGCTCGACCGGTCCGTACGCCGAGTTCAAGGCGTACGAGAACGTGGCGCAGGCCATGGGCGGCGCGATGAGCACCACCGGGATTCCCGACGGCCCGCCGTTCGTGACCGGCGCGCAGATCGGCGACTCCGGCACCGGGCTGCACCTCGCGATCGGCCTGCTTGCGGCGCTGCGCCAGGCGGAACATACCGGCCAGGGCCAGTACGTCGAGGTCGCGATGATGGACGGCGTGATGAACCTGTGTCGGGTGAAGTTCCGCGACCATCAGCGCCTCACGCGCCAGGAGCTCACCGAGTATTCGGTGCCGACCTACCAGGGCATGGGCGAGGTGCCGCGCGCCGGCAACGACTCCGGCGGCGGCCAACTCGGCAACGCGATCCACTGCAAGCCGCACGGCGCGAACGACTGGCTCTACGTGGTGGTGCAGGAGGCGGTGTGGGCGGCATTGGCGAAGCGCATCGGACCGGAGCTGGGCATGCCCGATCTCGCGACCGACCCGCATTTCGCGCACATCGGCGAGCGGCGCAAGAACCAGCAGCTGATGTGGACGTTGATCAACAAGTTCGCCGAAAAGTACACCAAGCGCGAGTTCATGGAGATCCTGAACCCGATCGACGTGCCCTGCGGGCCGATCATGTCGACCGAGGACCTCGCCAACGACGCGCACGTGCGCGGGCGCGAGATGTGGGTCGAGCTCGATCACCCGCAGCGCGGCAAGTGGTACAACGTCGGCATGCCGATCAAGCTCTCGGCCTCGCCGGCGAAAATCGAGCGCTCGCCGACGCTAGGCGAACACACCGACGAGGTGCTGCGCCAGGTGCTTGGCTACGACGAGGCCAGAGTCGCCGCGCTGAAATCGGCCGGCGCGTTCAGCAACCCGCCGAAGAAAGCAGCCTAGGCGGAAGGCTTGCGTTCCGGTAGCGACCGATTCGATTCACGTTAAGGGAAGAATGAAATGCGGATAGCGATAGTCGGACAGCAGGACTTCGGCAAGGCGGTACTCGAGGCGTTTCTCGCGCGCGGCGACGAGGTGGCGGCAGTGTTCTGCGCCCCCGAAAAGGAAGGTGCGCGGCCCGACGCGCTGCGTGCGGCGGCGCAGGAAAAGGGACTCAAGGTGCATCAGTTCAAGTCGCTGCGGGCGCCCGAAGCGGTGCAGGCGATGGCCGACGCCAAGGCCGATATCGGCATCATGGCCTTCGTGCTGCAGTTTGCGCCGCAGGAGTTCGTCAACATTCCCAAGCACGGCACCATCCAGTATCACCCTTCGCTGCTGCCGAAGTTTCGCGGACCGTCTTCGATCAACTGGCCGATCATCAAGGGCGAGACCGAGACCGGTCTCACCATCTTCCGGCCTTCCGACGGCTTGGACGAGGGGGCGGTGATCCTGCAGAAGCGGACAGCGGTGGGGCCGGACGATACGCTCGGCAGCGTCTACTTCGATCGCCTGTTCCCGATGGGCGTCGCCGCGATGCTCGAGGCGGCCGATCTGGTCATGGCGGGCAAGCACAAGGAAACGCTGCAGGACGAGGCTCAAGCGAGCTACGAGGGCTGGTGCCGCGAAGGCGAAGCGAAGATCAACTGGGCCAGCCACGTCGACTTCATCCACAACCTCATCCGCGGCTGCGACCCGGCGCCGGGCGCGTGGACCACGCATGGCGGAGAGAAACTGCAGCTGTTCGGCTCGAAGAAGCATCTGGTGCGCACGTTCGGCGCAGTCAAGGGAAAGATCGGCGAAGTGACCGCGGTGAGCGCGACGAGCATGTTGATCACCGCCCAGGGCGGACAGATCGAAGTCAGCAAAGGCAAGCTGGGCAGCGGCAAGAAAGTGTCTCCCGCCGAGCTCGGCATCGCCGTCGGAACCCTGCTCGGCAGCTGACGGCAAGCGCTTCCGGCGCGCGCTTGCGCGCCTGTACCGGCAAAGCCCTTGTGCTAGCACAAGGGCTTTTGTTTTTCTGATGCGGGTAGCGGCGCTCGATTTTTCTGGCCGCGGCACGTTGTCGGCAGCGCGTATTTTCGCGATGAAAAACACAAAAAACATTTGACTAATCTAATGTTTAACTGCAAGAATGAAGATTATCGTTCTGTTTATAAATAGGACTTAAGCAAGCGCGCGTGGCCTGGGCAAGATTCGAACGAAAACGCCGCGCGGCCACGGGATCGCGTGGCGGCGCGCGTATGCGGCGACGCAGTGCAAGCTACGCAGGGCGCGGCGCGAAGAGTTTCAGCGCGCTGGATTTAGCACAAGCGCCGGGGCTAATGTCGTAAAATGCCTTCACTATCGGGCAGATAGCTGGGCATAAGCAGAAGAAGATAAGCTTCGCAGGGAGCCGGGTATGACGAAAACGGGGTTCTGGAAGACCGACTGGTTTCTCGGCGCCGTCGTGGTCGTGCTCGTCGTCCTGTTCAGTCGCTTAAGCGACCTCATTCCGAGTCTCGAACGCAAGGCCTACGATCTGGGCATGGTCGCGACCTCGCGCACCCCGCTGGACAGAATCGCGGTCATCGCCATCGACGAGCAGAGCCTCGCCAATCTCGGCCGCTGGCCTTGGTCGCGCGAGGTATTGGCGAAGATGACCGACAATCTGTCGGCGGCAAAAGCGAAAGTGATCGCCTACACGGTGCTGTTTTCCGAGCCGCAACTCGACCCCGGCTACAACTACGTCACCAAGCTCCTGCAGATGGCCGGCGCGGGGGCGCCGGCCGAAGCTACGACAGCGCCGAATCCGACTGCAGCGCCGCCGACAGCCGGCGCCGCGCCCGCGAACGGCACGCCGGCAAACGAAGCGCCTGCGCCGCCCGCCGCGGCGAGCGGACCCCTCGCGCCATTCATCGGCCTGTTGCAAGAGGCCGAGCACAAGCTCAATACCGACCGCAGCCTGGCGGAGAGCTTCAGCCGCGCCGGCAACGTCGTGCCGATGACGCTGTTCGAAATCGGCGAGCCGCGCGGCAAGCCCGACAAGGCGCTGCCCGAATTCGTGACGCGCAACAGCCTGCCCCAGGTTGCCAAAGTCGCCGACGATGCGCTTCTGCCGACGAGCAAAATCGAATTCCCGATCGAGGCCATAGGCAAGGCGAGCGCGGCGCTCGGGCATTTGAACGCCACGCCGGACGTCGACGGCGGCACGCGCACGGAAGCGCTCGTCCTCAGCTATTTCGACCAGGTGTATCCGTCGCTGGCGATGATGGTCGCGGCGAAAAGCCTCAACCTCGGCGTGAACGACATCAAAGTTCAGCCGGGGCAAAGGGTGTCGCTCGGCAAGTTGAACATCGTCACCGATCCTTACACCCGCATGTACACCTATTTCTACAAGAATCGCGACGGCCGCCCCGCGTTTCCCGTGGATTCGTTCTACGACGTGGTATCGGGCAAGATTCCGGTGAGCAAGTATCAGGGCAAGATCGTGCTCATCGGCCCGACCGCCGCCGGGCTGGGAAGCTTTGCCGTCACCCCCGTGTCTCCGGCGATGCCGCCGGTGCTGGTGCTCGCGCATTCCGTGTCCTCCATCCTGTCCGAACACTTCTTCGTCACGCCGTCGTGGGGCTACTGGGTGGAGTTCCTCGTCTTCGTGCTCGTCGCCGCCTACTTGATCGGCGTGCTGCCGCGGCTCAAGGCCGGGATGGGCGCGACGGTGACCGCGTCGCTGCTGGCGCTGCTCCTCATCGCGCATTTCGCGCTCATGACCTCGGCCGCGATGTGGCTGCAATTCATGCTGCCCGTGGTGCTGCTCATCGTCGGCCACGTGCTCCTCATCACCAAGCGCTTCGTGCTCACCGAGGCGGGCAAGGTCAAGTCGGATGCCGATTCGGCGGAGTCCAACCGCATGCTCGGCCTGGCATTCCAGGGCCAGGGGCAGCTCGACATGGCGTGGGACAAGTTCCGCAAGGTGCCGATGGACGACGCCCTGATGGACAATCTCTACAACCTCGCCCTCGACTTCGAGCGCAAGCGCCAGTTCAACAAGGCGGAGAACGTGTTCCGCTACATGGCGGGACACAATCCGAAATTCCGCGACCTGGAAGCGCGGCTGAACCGCGCGAAGGCGATGTCCGAAACGGTGATCCTCGGCGGCGGCAGCGGCCACCCCGGCGGCACGATGACCCTGGATGCCGGCGCCGAGAAACCGATGCTCGGCCGCTACCAGGTGGAGAAAGAACTGGGCAAGGGCGCCATGGGCGTGGTGTATCAGGGCAGAGACCCGAAGATCGGGCGCGTGGTGGCGATCAAGACCATGGCGCTGTCGCAGGAGTTCGAAGCGGACGAACTGGCCGAAGTGAAGGAACGCTTCTTCCGCGAGGCGGAAACCGCCGGACGCCTGTCGCACCCCAACATCGTCACCATCTACGACGCCGGCGAAGAGCACGACCTGTGCTACATCGCCATGGAATTGCTGAAGGGCAAGGACCTCATCCCCTACACCAAACCCGGGGCCCTGCTGCCGGTCGACAAGGTGGTGTCGATCGTCGCCCGCGTCGCCGACGCGCTCGGTTACGCCCACAAGCAGAACATCGTCCATCGCGACATCAAGCCCGCCAACATCATGTACGAACCGGAGACCGATGCGCCCAAGGTCACCGACTTCGGCATCGCGCGCATCACCGATTCGTCCAAGACCAAGACCGGCATGGTGCTCGGCACGCCGTCCTACATGTCGCCGGAACAGCTTTCTGGCAAGAAGGTCGACGGGCGCAGCGACCTGTTCTCGCTCGCGGTCAGCCTGTATCAGATGCTGTGCGGCGCGCTTCCCTTCGTCGGCGAATCCATGGCGCAGCTGATGTTCAAGATCGCCAACGAACCCGCAACCGACATCCTCTCGGTGCGTCCTGATCTGCCTCCGGGACTGGTGGCGTTCCTGGACAAGGCGATGGCGAAGGACGCGGACCAACGCTATCAGACGGGCGAAGAATTCGCCGCCGCGCTGCGCGCGGCTTTTGGCGGCGCAGGCGCCGCCGCCCCTGGCGGCGGGGTGGATGTAAGCCTATAGGAAGCGAAGAACTTGAGCGAAGCTTTGGAAATCGTCAGCCATACGGACCCCGGGATGGTGCGCTCGCACAACGAGGACTCGGTGGCCTCGATCCTGGACAAGGGTCTGGTCGTCCTTGCCGACGGCATGGGCGGCTACAACGCGGGCGAGGTGGCGAGCGGCATGGCCACCACGGTGCTGACGACGGAATTGCGTCAGTTGCTGGAAGAGCATGCGCCGCACGAGGTCGATCCGAAGAGCGGGCAGAAAGCGGCGCAGAAGATGCTGCGCGAGCAGATCGCCAAGGCCAACACTTCGATCTACCAGGCGTCGCAAAGCCAGCCGCAGTATGCCGGCATGGGCACGACCCTGGTGGTGGCGCTGTTCTACGACAACAAGATGATGGTGGCGCACATCGGCGATTCGCGCCTGTACCGCCTGCGCGGGGAGGAGTTCACGCAGGTGACGAAGGATCATTCGCTGCTGCAGGAGCAGATCGACGCCGGCATGCTCTCCAAGGAGGATGCGCGTCATTCGGCGAACAAGAATCTGGTGACGCGCGCGCTCGGCATCGATCCCGCGGTGGAGGCCGAGATCCACGAATACGATACCCAGCCCGGGGACATCTATCTGCTGTGCTCGGACGGCTTGTCCGACATGGTGACCGACGAGGACATCGGCATGGCGCTGCAGGCCCTGGGCGCGAATCTCGAGCTGTCGGCGCAGCAGCTGGTGCAGATGGCGAACGACAACGGCGGTCGCGACAACATATCGGTGATACTGATCAAGGTGCTGCGCGAGTACCCGGCCGGACAGGGCCTGGCGTCGAAACTTTTCGGATGGTTTAGATAGTACGAGGATAAAGCTATGGCGAAGCTGATACTCAGTATGGACGGGTTGGTGCTCAAGGAAATCCCCCTTTCCAAAGAGCGCACCACCATCGGGCGCAAGCCGCACAACGACATCCAGATCGACAATCTGGCGGTCAGCGGCGAGCACGCCGTCATCGTCACCATCCTCGCGGATTCGTTCCTTGAGGACCTGGGAAGCACGAACGGCACCTTCGTCAACGGCAAGACGGTGAAGAAGCATTTCCTGCAGAACAACGACGTCATCGAACTGGGCAAGTACAAGCTGAAATACATCAGCGAAGCGCAGCCGGGTGCGGCCAAGGCGGCCGATTTCGAAAAGACCATGGTGCTGCGCCCGGGGGGCATCAAGAAACCGGCGGCACCGGCGGCGGCCGCAGCCGCTCCGGCAGCCACACCGGCAGCGGCAGCCGCGCCGCACGCGCCTGCGCCCCACGTCGATACCGTGCCGACCGGCGCGCCGGCAGCGGCTCCCGCTGTCGCCCAAAAGGCACATAGCGACACCCAAATCGCTGCTGCACCGCTCGCGCCCCCGCCGGCTGCGCCGCCGGTAGCGGCTCCGGCGCGCCGCGCGATGCTGCAGCTATTGTCCGGGGCGAACGCCGGTAAAGAGCTGGAGCTCACCAAACCGCTTACTACGCTCGGAAAACCCGGCGTGCAGGTGGCCGTGATCACGCGCCGGCCGCAAGGCTTTTTCATCACTCACGTGGAAGGGGCGACGAAACCGGTCGTCAATGGCAAGCCGATCGAGGTGCAGGCCCACTCCCTAAACGACCACGACGTGATCGAGCTCGCAGGGGTGAAAGTGGAGTTTTTCTACAAGAGCTGATCTTTCGCAATTTGACCGCGGCTCGTGGCAAGCATGATGTTGCGACGAACCCGCGGAGCCCGTATGGGCGCGTCGCCTAATCTAATAACAGACTCTAAGAAGGATACGGCTTGAAGCAGCATATCGTCAGAATCGCGCTTGGCCTTGCACTGATGCTGCTGTTCGTCGGGCACGCGGGCAAGTTCTACAACATCGGCCTTATCAGCCGGCTGGATAACATCTTCTACGACACGCGGCTTTCGCTCACCATGCCGGGCGGAGTCGATCCGCGGGTGGTGATTCTAGATATCGACGAGCGCAGCCTCGATCCGAAGGCGCTCGGGCGCTGGCCGTGGCGTCGGGACAAGCTCGCGGCGCTGCTCGACAAGCTGTTCGACCAGTACGGCATCGCCATTGCCGGCTTCGACGTGGTGTTCGCCGAGCCCGACGAGAGCTCGGGGCTGCCGGTGCTCGACAAGCTTGCCAAGGGAAAGATGAAGGACGTGGGGCCGTTCCAATCCGCGCTGCACGACCTGCGCCCGGAACTCGATTACGACTCGATCTTCGCCAAGGCGATCAAAGGCCGGCCGGTCGTGCTCGGCTATTATTTCAACAGCGAAGAGAGCGCGGTGCAGTCCGGCGCCATCCCCGAGCCGGTTCTCCCTAAAGGGACGTTCCAGGGGCGCAACATCAGCTTCACCACCTGGCGCGGCTACGGCGGCAACCTGCCGCAGTTCCAGGCGGTCGCGGCGAACGCCGGTCACTTCAATCCGCTGGTCGATCCCGACGGTGTCTCACGGCGCGTGCCGATGCTCGCCGAATACCACGGAGCGTATTACGAGGCGCTGTCGCTCGCCATGATCCGCGTGCTCGCCGGGATGCCGAAGGTGGAACCGGGAATCGCCGGCGAGCGCTCGGAGGGCAAGAGCTATTCCGGCTTGGAGTGGCTGAAGGTGGGACCGGTCACGATCCCGGTCGACGAGAACGTGAGCGCGCTCATCCCCTACCGCGGCAAGCGCGGCAGCTTCAAGTACATCTCTCTCGCCGACGTCTACTTCGACCGCGTGCCGAAGCAGGAGCTGAACGGCAAGATCGCGCTGATCGGCACTTCCGCGCCCGGGCTGCTCGACCTGCGCTCCACGCCGGTAGGCAGCGTCTATCCCGGGGTGGAGATCCACGCCAACATGATCGCCGCGATGCTCGACAGCGATTTCAAGCAGAAGCCGCCTTACATGCTCGGCGCCGAAGTACTGCTGCTCCTGATCGGCGGCATCGCGCTGGCAATGCTGCTGCCGCTGTTGAGTCCGCTGAAGGCGACGCTTTCGTCGCTGCTCGCCATCTTCCTCATTACCGGCTTGAACGTGCTGGTGTGGGCAAAGGGGGGGCTGGTGCTGCCGCTCGCCTCGAGCATGCTGATGACCATCGCGCTGTTCGCCTTCAACATGTCCTGGGGCTACTTCGTCGAATCGCGCAGCAAGCGCCAGTTCACCGAGCTGTTCGGCCAGTACGTGCCGCCGGAGCTGGTGGACAAGATGGCCGAAGACCCGGAGAAGTACAACATGGAAGGCAAGAGCGAGGAGCTCACCGTGCTGTTCTCCGACATCGTCGGTTTCACCTCGATCTCCGAGAGCCTGCAGCCGAAGGAGTTGTCGCAGTTCATCAACGATTATCTGACGTCGATGAGCATGGTGATCCGCAACAACCGCGGCACGCTGGATAAGTACATCGGCGATGCTATTATGGCTTTCTGGGGCGCGCCGGTGGAGGACGCCGAGCACGCGCGCCAGGCGGTGATCAGCGCGATGGCGATGCAGACGGAGCTCGACAAGCTGCGCAAACAGATGCTCGAGCGCGGCTGGCCCGAGATCCGCATCGGCATCGGCGTCAACACCGGCAACATGCGCGTCGGCGACATGGGCTCGAAGCTCCGCAAGGCCTACACGGTGATGGGCGATGCGGTCAACCTCGGCTCGCGCCTGGAAGGACTGACCCGGGTCTACGGCGTCGGCATCATCGTCGGACCGACGACGAAGGAGCGGGTGAAGGACGTGGTGTTCCGCGAGCTCGATCGCGTCAAGGTGAAGGGCAAGGACGAGCCGGTGGAGATCTTCGAGCCGATCGGCTTCGACGGACAGGTGGAGAAGAAGGAACTCGACGAAATCAAGCTTTGGCACAAGGCGCTGCGCGCGTACCGGGCGCAGCAATGGGACGAAGCGGAGATGGATTTGTTCAACCTGCAGCGCATGTCGCCCGAGTCGAAGCTCTATCAGCTCTATTTCGAGCGCATCAAGCAATGCCGCGCGGAGCCGCCCGGACCGAATTGGGACGGCGTCACGGCCTTCAAGACCAAGTAGGCGGGAGCGATGAAGCTCAAGGTACTCGGGTGCAGCGGCGGGATCGGCGGGCGGCATCTGCGCACTACGTCCTTCCTCATCGACAACGACATCCTGATCGACGCCGGGACCGGCGTGGGTGACGTGTCGCTCGCCGAACTGATGCTGATCGATCACATCTTCCTCACCCACTCGCATCTGGACCACGTCTGCTCGATCCCGTTCCTCGTCGACACCGTAGGCGGCATGCGCAACAAGCCGCTCACCGTACACGCCCCGGAGCCGACGCTGGAAATCCTGCGCAACCATGTTTTCAACTGGAGCATCTGGCCGGATTTCGCCCAGATTCCGACGCCGGCCAAGCCGTGGATGCGCTACGAGTCGGTCGAAGTCGGCCAAACGCTGGAATTGAAGGGGCGCAAGATCACCGCGCTGCCGGCCAACCACACGGTGCCGGCGGTCGGCTATCACGTCGATTCGGGGCAGTCGAGCCTGGTGTTCACCGGCGATACCACCACCAACGATCCGCTGTGGGCGCTCGTCAACAAGATCGCCAACCTGCGCTACATCATCATCGAGACCGCATTCTGCAACCGCGAGCGCGACCTCGCCATCGCTTCCAAACATCTCTGCCCGAGCCTGCTCGCCGAGGAACTGGCAAAGATGGCGCGCAGCGCGGAAGTGTTCATCACCCACCTCAAGCCGGGGGAGATCGAGCTGACCATGCAGGAGATCGAGGATTGCGCCGGGCAGTACCGGCCGCGCATGCTGCAGAACAACCAGGTATTCGAATTCTGAGAGCGGGAGAAAGACCAGGACGCGAGGTCGAAGATTATGGCCGCCATCAAAATTAGCATTGACGCATTGAAGCTGCTCGAGCCGATCTCCGCTCTGCCCGAGGTGAGGCTGAACGAGCTCGCGGGCCTGTGCTACGTCGAAACCGTCGAGCGCAACACCGACCCGTTCCAGCTGCGCTCCCCCGTCGGCCAATCGGTGTACGTGGTGCGCGGGGAACTCGCTTTGTCCTACAGGCAGGGCACCTCGGAAGTCATCGTGGGCGGCTCGGCCGAGGCGCGCTACCCCTTGGGCAAGCGCCGCTCCTTCATGTCCGCCAGGGCGGTGACCGAGGTGCAGCTGATCCGCATCGACGACGACCTGCTCGACATCATGCTCACCTGGGATCAAGTGGCGAAGCAGGAGCGCGCACTCGAGGAACAGCCGGCCGAGCGCGCCGCGAACGGCGCCAACTGGGGCGTGCTGTCGGGCATGTTCGGCATCAACAACCTTCGCTTCGGCGCGTTCTCCCAGCTGCCGCCGGCACATATCGACGAGCTGCTGCGCCGCTTCGAGCGCATGGAAGCGAAAAAGGGCGACGTGATCATCCGCGAGGGCGCAGAAGGCGATTACTACTATCTGGTCGAATCCGGGCGCTGCCAGGTCGAACGCATGGTGGGCGGCGTGTCGATGACGCTGGCGGAGCTGAAGAGCGGCGACACCTTCGGCGAAGAGGCGCTGGTGTCGGAAGCCAAACGCAACGCCACCGTCACCATGAAGGCGGACGGGGCCTTGCTGCGCCTCTCCAAGCAGGACTTCAACGCGCTGCTGCGCGAGCCGCTGTTGCACGGCATCAATATGGAGCAGGCCAAGCAAAAGGTGCTGGAAGGGGCGCAGTGGCTGGACGTGCGCTATACGTCCGAATACCAGTACGACAAGCTGCCGGGAGCGGTGAACATTCCTCTCGCCGAGATCCGCAACGCCTTCGGTGCGCTCGATATGGACCGGGAATACGTCGTTTATTGCCAGAGCGGCCGGCGCAGTTCTGCCGCAGCATTCCTGCTGGCGCAGCGCGGCTACCACGTCTATCTGCTCGAGGGTGGCCTGTGGGGCGGCGATCGCGTGCTCTGAGCGGGCGGCGGGCGCCATTTTTTGTCGTATAGTGTGAAATATGTCCTTGGAACTGCAGCCCCCGGCTGCCTGGATCGATTGACGAGGTCACTATGAGCGCAGTCTTGAATACGCCAGCGGCCGTGGGGACGGGATCGGCCGACGTCAACGCCAAGTTGATGTTCCAGCGCAACCTGCAGAACGTCACCAACAAGATCCATGCGACCGCCAACATCGACGAAATCATGCTCGAGGTCTCGTCCGATATCTGCAGCCTGTTCAATGCCGACCGCCTCACCATCTACGTCATCGGCGAGGACAAGCAGTCCATCGTGTCCAAGGTCAAGACGGGGCTCAATTCGTTCAAGGACCTGAAGCTGCCGATCGCGGAGCATTCCATCGGCGGCTACGTCGCGTTCTCCAAGAAGATGATCAACATCAAGGACGTGTACGACGAAGTGGAACTGAAGGGGATCAACCCCAACCTGCGCTTCCTGCAGGAGGTGGACAAGCGCACCGGCTATCGCACCAAGCAGATGCTGGTCGCTCCGGTGATCGACGGCGAGGAACTGGTCGGCGTCATCCAGATCATCAACAACAAGGCGGGCGTGCCGTTCACGGGGCTGATGGAAGAGGGCGTGACGCAGCTCGCGCAGACGCTGGCGATCGCCTTCCGCCAACGGCAGAAGCCGCAGATCATCAAGACCAAGTACGACTTCCTGGTGAGCGACGCGGTGATCTCGCCCGCGGAGTTCGAGCTCGCCGCGCGCTCGGCGCGCAAGAAGGCGATCGACGTGGAACAGGTCCTGATCGACGAATTCCAGGTGAAGCTGCCCGCCATCGGCGCGGCCTTGTCGAAGTACTTCGGCGTGCCCTACGAGGCCTACAAGGCCGATCGCATCAAGCCGATGGAACTGCTGAAGAACCTGAAGCGCGAGTACGTCGAGCAGAATCAATGGGTGCCGATCGACGACACCAAGGACGGGGTGGTGGTGCTGTGCCTCGACCCCGAGCGGGTGAAGAGCTCGCGCATCGTGCAGAACGTGTTCCCGAAGAGCAAGCTGCTGTATCGCGTCACCACCCAGCGCGAGTTCAAGGAGACGCTGAATATCTTTTACGGCGCCGAGGTGGTCGACACCGGCGACATCGGCGACCTGCTGTCGGGTCTCGAGGACGAGGAAGAGGGCGGCGGCGAGGGCGCCGGCGACGATCTGTCGGCGGCGGCGGACAACGAGCTGGTAAAGCTCGTCAACAAGATCATCATCGACGCCTACAACCAGAACGCATCCGACATCCACATCGAATCCTATCCCGGCAAGGCGAAGACCGAGATCCGCTTCCGCAAGGACGGTTCGCTCGCGCCCTACATCGAGGTGCCCGCGTCCTATCGAAACGCGATCGTGGCGCGGGTGAAGATCATGTGCGACCTCGACATCTCGGAGAAGCGCCGGCCGCAGGACGGCAAGATCAAGTTCAAGAAGTTCGGGCCGCTCGACATCGAGCTGCGCGTGGCCACCATCCCGACCCAGGGCGGGGTGGAGGACATCGTCATGCGTATCCTCGCCGCGGGCGAGCCGATCCCGCTCGATAAGCTCGGGCTCACGGCGCATAACCTGGAGACGCTGAAAGTCGTCGTCAGCAAGCCCTACGGCCTGTTCTTCGTCTGCGGGCCGACCGGCTCGGGCAAGACAACCACCTTGCACTCGGTGCTGAAGCACCTCAATACGCCGGACACCAAGATCTGGACCGCCGAGGATCCGGTCGAAATCACGCAGAAGGGCCTGCGCCAGGTGCAGGTGAACAAGAAGGCGGGACTGGATTTCGCGATGGTGATGAAGGCCTTCCTGCGCGCCGACCCGGACATCATCATGGTCGGCGAAATGCGCGACAAGGAAACGGTGTCGACCGGCATCGAAGCCTCGCTCACCGGCCACCTCGTGTTCGCGACCCTGCACACCAACAGCGCGCCGGAATCGATCATCCGCCTGCTCGACATGGGCATGGATCCGTTCAACTTCTCCGACGCGCTGCTCGGTATCCTTGCCCAGCGCCTGGCGAAGCGCCTGTGCGGCAAGTGCAAGCAGGCGTACAACCCGCCGCCGGAGGAAATGAAGGCCTTCCTCACCGAGTACTGCAGCGAATTGGTCAACACCTCGAACTTCAAGCGAGATCCGAAGGCGGGCTACGAGGGCGTATACAAGGACTTGGTGAAGAACTACGCCAACGACAAGGGCCAGTTCACCATGTACAAGAAGATCGGCTGCGAAGCCTGCGGCGGCAGCGGCTACAAGGGGCGCGTCGGCCTGCACGAGCTGCTGGTGGGCACCGATCCGCTGAAGAAGCTGATTCAGGAGCATGCGCGCGTCGCCGAGATGCTGGCCTGCTGCCTGGAAGAAGGCATGCACACCCTGAAGATGGACGGCATGGAAAAGGTGCTGATGGGACTGACCGACCTCGCCACGGTGCGCGCGACCTGCATCAAATAGGACCTTACACGGCTGCGATGGCAAGCGAAGTGGCAGGCACGGCGCCCGCCGGCCCGGGCGCAGGCGCGGAGACGGTGGAGGATCTGTTCCGCCGGCTCGAGCAGCTGAACGAGATCGGGGCATCGCTTTCGGCCGAGCGCGACATCAGCCGGCTGCTGGAAAGCATCCTGCTCGCGGCGAAGACGATCACCCGAGCCGACGGCGGCACCCTCTATCAGCTGATCGAAGAAGAGGGCGCCAAGCGCCTGAAATTCGAGATTATGCGCACCCAGTCGCTCGGCATCGCCATGGGCGGCACCACCGGGATGCCGATCCCCTTCTATCCGATCCATCTCTACGGCAAGGACGGCAAGCCCAACAACCAGATGGTGGCGGCGTTCGCCGCGCTTACCGGCCAGACGGTGAACATCGCCGACGCCTACACCGCCGACGGTTTCGACTTCAACGGCACACGCAACTTCGACAAGAAGACCGGGTATCGCTCGAAATCCTTCCTTACCGTGCCGATGAAGAACCACGAGAACGAGATCATCGGCGTGCTGCAGCTGATCAATTCGCAGGATCCGGCGACGGGCGAAGTCGTGCCGTTTTCGCATGCCGACCAGCGCCTGGCCGAGTCGCTCGCCTCGCAGGCGGCGATCGCGCTCACCAACCGGCAGCTGATCAACCAGCTTGAGGCGCTGTTCGAATCCTTCATCGCCATGATCAACACGGCGATCGACGAAAAATCGCCCTATACCGGCGGGCATTGCCAGCGCGTGCCGGAGCTGACGATGCTGCTGGCGGAGGCGGTGAACGAGTCGAAGGAGGGCCCGTTCAAAGAATTCGACATGAGCGACAAGGATCGCTACGAGCTGAAGATCGCCGGTCTGCTGCACGACTGCGGCAAGGTGACGACGCCGGTGCACGTCGTGGACAAGGCGACCAAGCTCGAAACCATATTCGACCGCGTCCACTTGATCGACACCCGGTTCGAAATACTCAAGCGCGATGCCGAGATCGAGATGCTGAAGGCACGCGCGGCGCTCGCCGATCAGGGGCTGGACGAACTCAACCTGCGCGAGCGCACGAACCAACTGGAGCAGAACTACAGGTCGTGCGTGCGCCAGCTGGACCAGGACCGCGAATTCCTGCGCAAGTGCAACATCGGCGGGGAATTCATGTCGGCCGATGCGCAGGATCGGGTGAAACGGATCGCCGAGTACAAGTGGCTAGACCAGTCGGGGAACACCGCCCATTTCCTCACCGCGGACGAGTGCGAGAACCTCACCATCGCGCGCGGCACGCTCACCGACAAAGAGCGCGAGATCATCAACTACCACATCGTCGCCACCATCAAGATGCTGGAGGCGCTGCCCTGGCCCAAGCATCTGAAGCACGTGCCGGAATACGCCGGGGGGCACCACGAGCGCATGGACGGCAAGGGCTATCCGCGCGGCCTGACGCGCGAGCAGATGTCGGTGCAGGCGCGCGTCATGGGCATCGCCGACATTTTCGAGGCGCTCACCGCCAGGGATCGGCCCTACAAGAAGGGCAAGACGCTTACCGAGTCGCTCAACATCCTCGGCAAGTTCAAGGAGGGCGGCCACATCGATCCCGACCTGTTCGACGTGTTCATCCGGCGCAAGGTGTATCAGCGCTATGCGGAGCACTTCCTCGATCAGGCGCAGATCGACGCCGTCGACGAGAGCAAGATTCCGGGTTACGTGCCCTGAGGCGGGCGTGGCGTCCGCGAGGACGCCGCAGCGGGCTGCTCGGCTACACCTTGGGGGAAGGGCCGCGGGTGACGTAGACGATCAGGCCCTCGGTCGCCACGTCGATGAACTTTTCGTCGTAGCCCATTTCCTTCAGTTCCCAGCGAAATTCGTTGCCGAGCTTCGCCTTCTTGTACCAGCCGAGCTTGTTCTCGCGGTTGAATTCGGCTGCGCGGGTGAACGCCTCTTCCAGGATGCCGGAAAGGCGCTTTTGCGACACCATCTGCGTGGGATTGTTGGCGATGGCGGGCGGATAGCGCTTGGCGACGTCGCGCGCGAGGTTCTTGGCGAATTCATTTACCTTGCGCGTGGAAAAAAACTCTAAAATCATGATTCTCCCACTGGGATGGCGAGGAACCGGGGGGAAATTATACCAGTCCGGGAGCCGACGCAAGTGGTGGTGCGCATGCCCTGCGCGAGGCGGCGCAGCAAATCGTGCGAGCCCGGATGAAGGAATGAACGCTGCAATGCCCACTGCGACCATCGGGACGAATGTCGACGCCGCCGGCGGCGGTTTGATCCGGATCTTCATCGGATTCGATCCGCGCGAGGCGGTCGCCTTCAGCGTCCTCTCCCACAGCATCCACGCGCGCGCGCGCCTGCCGGTGGCGATCGCGCCGCTCGCCCTGTCGCAGCTCTCCGGCGTGCTGACGCGCGAGCGCCATCCGCTGCAGTCGACCGACTTCTCGTTTTCGCGCTTTCTTGCGCCCTATCTCTCGGGCTACGTCGGCTGGAGCCTGTTCATGGATTGCGACATGCTGATGCGCGACGATGTGGCGAAGCTGTGGGCGCTGCGCGACGAGCGCTATGCCGTGCAGGTGGTGAAGCACGACCACCGGCCGCGGGAAGCGACCAAGTTTCTCGGCGCGACGCAAACGGCATATTCGAAGAAGAACTGGAGCAGCGTGATGCTGTTCAACAACGAAAAATGCCGCGCCTTGACGCCGGCCTACGTCAACACGGCGAGCGGTCTGGAGCTGCATCAGTTCAAGTGGCTCGAGAGCGAGGAACAGATCGGCGAACTGCCGCAGCGCTGGAACCACCTCGTCGGCTACGATAGCGCGAGTGCGGACGTGGCGCTCGCGCATTTCACCATCGGCGGCCCCTATTTCGCCGAGTACGCCGACTGCGCCTACGCCGCCGAGTGGCGCGCGGAGCGCGAGGCCATGCTGTATGCGGCCGCGCGCGCCGGGCGCGCAAAGTAGGGGGAGGACGTGCGGCGGCGGCTTGCGCACTGGTTCGCGCGCCCAGCTGCAAAGGCGGCAGACGCAGCGCCCGATGCGGCTGCGCCGATCGCCGCTGCATCCGGCGCCGCAAGCAGCGGCGCGGAACTGGAGGCTGCGCTCGCCGCGCGGCCGGACGATGCCTCCCTCAACTACCGCGTCGGCCTGGCGCACCTCGAGCAAGGCGACGCCGTTGGCGCGCTGGATTATTTCCACCTTGCGCTGCATTACGCGCCCGAGCTGTTTCCCGCCTGCGCTGCAAGGGTGCGCGCGCTCGAGCGTGCGGGCAGGTCGGCGGAAGCGGCGGCCGCCTACCGCGAGTTCCTTGCCGCCAATCCAGGCCACGCCGCCGCAAGCTACGCGCTGGCCCATTGGCATTACGAGCGCGGCGACTACGATGCCGCGATCGCGCTGCTCACTCCGCTCGCTGCGACGCCGTCGCGCGAGCGCGATGCCTGCAATCTGCTCGGCTTGATCCTCGGGCGCGAAATGGGCGAGTTCGATCGCGGAGAGCGCTATTTGCGCCGTGCGCTCGCCCTCGAGCCCGACTGGCCCGTCGCGCTTGCCAATCTCGGCTGGATCCTGGCGGAAAAAGGCGATTACGCCCAAGGCTTCGAGCTGCTCGACGCCGTGCTTGCACGCCATCCGCAAGATCACGAGACGCGCCTGATCCGCAGCTACATGAACCTGAAGCGCGGTGCATTCGGAGAAGGCTGGCGCGATTTCGAAGCGCGCCGTCAGAGCCGCTTCGCGCTCGCACAAGCCGAGCCCCGCGCACCTTGGGACGGGGCGCCGATCCCGGGCAAGTCGCTGCTGGTGACGGCCGAACAGGGCTTAGGCGACCAGATCATGTTCGCCTCGTGCTTCGGCGAGGCGATCGGGCGCGTCGGGCGCTGCGTCATCGAATCCGATCCCCGGTTGGTCGCGCTGTTCCAGCGTTCTTTTCCGGCGGCGAGCGTCGTCGCGCGGAACTCCGATTCGCGCGCGGACGCGACAGCGGAGGCGGGGGCAGCCGACTACCAGATTGGGATGGGTAGCCTGCCGCGGCTGTTTCGTCAGCGCTGGGCGGACTTTCCGCGCCACTCAGGCTACGTGCGCGCGGCGCCCGAGCGCGTCGAGTATTGGCGCAGGCGCTTGGCGGCACTCGGTTCCGGGCCCAAGGTCGGCCTCTCCTGGCGCGGCGGCGTGTCGGCGACACGGCGGCATTTGCGCTCGCTCGCGCCGCTGGACCTGCTCCCGCTCCTGCGCCTGCCGGCGAGGTTCGTCAGTCTGCAATACGGCGACTGCGCGGCGGATCTCGAGCTGCTGCAAAGGGAGCATGGCACAGTTCTGCCGCACTGGCCGGATGCGCTCGAGGATTACGACGAGACCGCAGGCTTGGTTGGCGCGCTCGATCTCGTCGTGAGCGTGTGCACCGCAGTCATCCACTTGAGCGGTGCGCTCGGTAAGCCGGTTTGGGTTCTGGTCCCGCGCATCGCCGAATGGCGTTATCTGGATAGCGGAAGCGAACTCCCCTGGTATCCCAGCGCCGTGCTTTTTCGCCAAGCGGGGCACGGGAATTGGGACCAGCCGCTAGCCGCGGTCATCCGCCGGTTCGGTGAAATGTTCGGTCCGACGACCGCGACGAAGTGACGAATTTTGTCAGTTCCTGCCCTTGGCAGGTAATGGCGGCTCGCCGGCGCCGACTCTGCTCAAATATGATCTCAAAAGCAGATAGTTATGTGCCCAATTTTGGGCATGCATCTTGCTGAAGGTTAGAGTCGGATAGAGGCACGTTGGGCTTGCGCAACCATCTTCCACAAGAAACAGGAGAATCGCATGAGATCAATTCAAAAGGGCTTCACTCTGATCGAGTTGATGATCGTGGTAGCGATCATCGGCATTCTGGCGGCGGTGGCATTGCCGGCCTATCAGGACTACACCGTGCGCGCGAAAGTGTCGGAGCTGATTTTGGCAGCGAGCGGCGCACGTACCGCCATATCCGAGAAATTCCAGACCGATCCGAGCAGTTCGGCGAATGCGGGATTGGGCGTCACCATCCCGGTGGTCGGCAAGCTGGCGACCGCGAGCGTGCAGGACGACGGCACCATCATCGTGACCGGCAGCACGGTCAGCACCAGCGTCGGTCAGGGCGTGACGATCACCGTCAGCCCGGCCTACAGCTCGGCTACCGGCACCATCACCTGGTCCTGCATCGGTACACCCGGCAAGTACATGCCGGCAACCTGCCGCTAAGCGCAGGAGCTGGTTGCAATATTCAACTTGCAACGGCTGAGTTAGCGAGGGGATATCCCCTCGTTACATGACGGTTCCAAGACCGTCAGCCGGAAGAAGGCCCCAGTGTTCCGGGGCCTTTTTCTTTGGCCGCGCGGGTCGGCAAAAACAGTCTCGAGTCCGATGCGTCGATGCTTTCGGGCATGTCCAAGCGTTCGATGCAAAGCCGCATTCCATTCCCTCTGCCCTGCCGGAAAGAGTCCGAGCTTACCGGTCTTGCGTCTTTCCGTTATGCTTCAACTCTGTTTTCGGGCGCGATCATTTACCTTTGTGCATGCATTATCGTGGGCGCTTGGCGCCATCTTTGCGGCCCGCAGCATGAGCGGGCGTAGCTGCATCGCAGCAGCGTCCTCGGAACAGCAATCCTCGGCAACAGGCGCAACGATGGGTGCGCGTTCGGCGCGAGGAGCGGGCCGATGCTGAGGCGCATGCTCGCCGGGCTCGGGCCCCGCAGAGGGAAACCATTGGCGGATGCGTACCGGCATGCAAGCGCTGCGCGGCAGGAGGGCGATTGGGCACGGGCGATCGACTGGTATCGACGCGCCTTGACGATCGATCCCCGGCACGCCGAGAGCCACAACGATCTCGGCATCGCGCTGTGTCAAACGCGAGATTTTGCCGGGGCGCGCGCGGCATTCACACGGGCGCTCGAAATTCAACCGCAAAGCGTGCCGGCAAATGTCAATCTCGGCCAATTGCTGCTGACCGAATTCCGCGACTACCGGCAGGCGGCGCTGCATCTGCGGCTGGCGCTGGCATCCGATCCGCAACAGGGCCAAGCACGAAATCAGCTCGCCGTCGCCCTGTATGAGCTCGGGCTGGTCGAGGAAGCGCTCGCATGCCTGGACGAGGCGTCGCGGCGCGCTCCCGATGATGCGGAGGCGAGTCAGTTCCGGCTGTTCATGTCCAATGCCCTGCCGCGGCGCGATCTCGACGCGTGGTACGGCGAGCATTGCGCTTGGGGAGCGCGTTTCATGGACAGTTTCCCGCGCTTTGCCCATGCGCCCCTCGTCGGTTCGCCGCGGCTGCGCATCGGCTACGTGTCGGCAGACCTGCGCGAGCATGCGACCGCGGCATTCGTGCGCCCGATTCTCTCGCTGCACGATCGTGCTCGCTTCGAGATCTTCTGCTACAGCAATTCCGCCGAGGCCGATGCGACGACCGAGGCACTGGCGCGCGCAGTCGATCGCTGGCGCGCCATCGACGGTTTGGATGACCATCAGGCGGCGCGTCTCATCCGCGGCGACGCCGTCAATATCCTCGTCGATCTATCCGGACATACCCGCGGGGGGCGGCCCGGGGTATTTGCGCGCAAACCGGCGCCGCTGCAGATCGGCTATTTGGGCTATCTCAACACCTCCGGCATGGCAGCGATGGATTATCGCATCAGCGATTCCGTTGCCGACCCGCCGGGTTACGCCGACCGCCTGCATCGCGAGGCCTTGCTGCGCCTGCCGCGCACGCAGTGGTGTTTCCAGCCGCCGCAAGAAGCGCTCCCGGTCTCTCCTCCGCCGTCGCTGCGCAAGGGGCATATCACCTTCGGCTCGTTTAACCACATCGCCAAGCTGAACGAGAGCGTCCTCGATCTATGGGCTGAGTTGCTCGGTCGGCTCCCCGGTTCGCGGCTGCGCGTGCTCGCCGTGCCCGACGCGGAGGCCGGGGCGCGGACCCTGCGCCCGATGCAGCAGCGCGGGATCGCTCCCGCGCGCATCGATCTCGTCGGCCGGCTTGCGCGCGACGCGTATTGGCGCAGTTTCGGCGAAGTCGACATCGCGCTCGACCCGTTCCCGTACACGGGCGGTGCCACGTCCTGCGAAACCCTGTGGATGGGCGTGCCGCTGGTGAGCCTCGCCGGGGCGTTCGGCTTCGGCCGCAGCGGCGCGTCGGTACTCGTGAACGCGGGCTTCCCCGACTTCGTCGCTACCGATGAGCGAGCCTACCTCGGCATCGCAACGAAGTTGGCGCAGGATACTTCCGCTCTCGCGCGCTTGCGCAGCTCGATGCGCGAACGGCTGGCGCGCTCGCCGCTTCTCGCCGCGCCCGATTTCGTCCGCGCCCTGGAAGACGCCTACTGCGAGCTGTGGCAGCGAGCCGTCGCCGGAGCTTCGGTCCCATGTTGAAGGGCCTGTGGCAGTCGCTCGCGCGCCGCAGGGTGCCGCTTGCCGATGATCCCGACGCCGCGGCGCAGCGGCTGAACGAAGCCCTCGCCTGCTATCAGCGCGGCGAGCGCGAGAAGGCGACGCTGCTATGCCGCGCCGCGCTCGCCGCCGATGCCGGGGAAGTGCGCGCCCTGGCGTTGCTCGCGCGCCTTGCGCTCGACGCGGACGATGCCGAGAGCGCCGTCGTCTTCTATGAGCGGATTCTCGCCCTGCATCCGGACGACGTCGAGTACCTCGCCAACTCGGCCGAGATCCATCGGCGCGCAGGCCATTTGAGCCGGGCACTGGAGCTGAGCGACCGCGCCCTGCGGCTTACCCCTGAGGCCGCGCGCGCATGGCGGGTGCGGGCGGAAACCCTGCAAGACCTCGGGCGCTTGGAGCAAGCGCTGGCCGCCATGCGCAGGGTTCACGTGCTCGAACCGGGCGACGTCGACGCGCATTCGACCATGCTGTTTCTCCTCTCTTGCACCGAACTGCTGCCGCGCGAGGAAGTGGCACAGGAATATCGCCGCTGGGGCGAACTTCACGCCGACAGCCTGACCGCCGCGGCGGCGCCGCACGCCAACTCGCGCGACCCGGAGCGGCAGCTGCGCATCGGCTACGTATCGGCTGACCTGCGTCGGCACGCGCTTGCCTATTTTGCCGAACCCTTCCTCGCCGAGCATGACCGCAGCCGGTGCCGCGTCTTCTGCTACTCGAGCTGCCCGCGTCCCGACGCCGTCACCGCGCGCTTGCGCGGCCTGGCGCACGAATGGCGCGACATATCCGTCGTTGGCGACGAAGAAGCCGCGCGCCTGGTCCGCGCGGACGGCATCGACATCCTGGTCGACCTCGGCGGGCACACCCGCGGCAATCGATTGCTGCTGTTTGCGCGCAAACCCGCGCCGGTGCAGATGACCTGGCTCGGCTATCTGGGCGGGACCGGCATGGCGGCCATTGACTACCGCATCAGCGACGGCATCGCCGATCCGCCCGGGATGGCCGACACCGAGTATCGCGAGCGGCTGTTGCGCCTGCCGCACTGCAAGTGGTGCTACCGTCCGCCGGAGGCGATGCCGGAATGCAATGAGCTGCCCGCCTCGAGCCGTGGTTTCGTCACCTTCGGATCGTTCGCGAACTTCGATCGCCTCGGCGACGAAACGCTGCAGGACTGGGTGCGGCTGCTCGAGCGCCTACCTGAAGCGAGGTTGCGCATCATCACGGCGCCGCGCGGCGAGAGCCTCGATCGCGTGCTGGAGATGCTGGATGCAGCCGGCATTCATGCGGGACGCATCGATCTCATCGGACGTCTGCCGCTGGAGGCCTACCTGCGGGAGTATCTGCAAGTGGACATCGCGCTCGATCCGTTTCCCATGAACGGCGCGACCACGACCTGCGAGGCGCTGTGGATGGGCGTGCCGGTGGTGAGCCGCTGCGGGCGCAGCGCCGCCTCCCGCTCGGGCACTAGCCTGCTCGCAAACGCCGGGCTGCCCGAACTCGTAGCCGATTCTGCCGACGAATACGTGGATATCGCCCTGCGGCTCGCGTCCGATCTTCCGGCGCTCGCCGCGCTGCGCGCGAGCCTGCGCGCGCGCATGGCACAAGCGCCGCTCACCGACGCGCGAGGATTCACCCGCGAGCTCGAAGCGCTGTATCGCGACGCCTGGCGCAGGTGGTGCGCAGACGAGCGGAGCCTTCCGTGTTGAAGCGGCTGCTCTCGGGATTGCAGCGCAGCAAGGCGACTGCGCGAGACGGTGCAGAAGGCGATTGGCCGCCGCGTTTCGCCGCCATTCACTCGGCGCTAGAGCGGGGCGAGCTTGCACAGGCGGCGGCCGGGCTGGACGCCCTGCCGGCTGCCGCCTTTTCACTGGCCGCTCCGCATAGTCTCGCCGGCCGGCTGCATCTGGCGAAAGGGGAGCGCGCCGCCGCCGCCGAACGCTTCGAGACCGCGCTCGCCTTGGACGCGCAGGATCTCTCGGCCCTGTGCGGCCTTGCACGCTTGCACTGGGAGGCGGGAGAGGCCGCGGCTGCAGCGGAGCTCTATCAGTGCGCGGCACGGCTAGCCCCTGCGCTTCCGGGCCTGCAAATGAATCTTGCGTTGGCGCTGGAGCGCTGCGCGCGCTGGGACGCGGCGCTGGGACACGCCGAGCTGGCTCGCAGCGATCGAGCGAATCTCGCGGGCGCGCTGCAGCTCCTCGGCCGCCTGCACGAGCGCGCGGGAAGCTGGCAGGCGGCGGGGGAACTGTACCGCGAGGCGTGCGCCGCGTTTCCGGCCGACGCCTTGCTCTGGGCGGGGCAAGGGCGCACCGCCCGCGCGCAAGCCGACTATGCGCTCGCCGAACAGGCTTTTGCACGCGCCGACGCCCTCGCGCCGGACGCGGGATTCGCGCTCGATATCGGCCTCGCGCAATTTCATCGCCACGACTATCCCGCCGCCTGCGCGAGCTTCGAGCGCTGCCTCGCCGCGCGCAGCGACTGGCCGGAGGCGGCGTTCTCGCTCGCGAATGCGCAGCTCGCACGCGGCGATCTGGCGCGCGGCTGGGCCGGCTACGCCGCGCGCTTTCGCGTGCCGGGACGCGCCTGGCCCGAGGTGGCCGTCGCGCCCTGGACGGGCGAGCGCTTAGACGGGGAGACGCTGTTGGTCGACGCGGAGCAAGGCTACGGCGACTGCTTTCTCGCGGCGCGCTTCCTGCGCCGGGCCGCCGCGCGCGGCGGCAGGCTGGTGCTGCGCGTGCGCCGGCCGGCGCTGCGGCTGCTCGCCGCCTCGGGTCTGACCGATGCAGTCGTCGCCGCGGACGATGCCGTCGCCGCCGACCGGCATTGCTACCTTTTCGATCTTCCCGGCATCCTCGGCATCGACAGCGTCGATGCGCTCGCGGCGAACGCCTATCTGCGCGCACCCGAGGCAGCGCGGGACGAATGGAAGCATCGCCTCGCCGGGGCCGAATTCAAGATCGGGCTGGTGTGGAGCGGACTCGCCAGTGCGCCGCAGAATCGCTATCGCATGTTCGATCCGCAGCAACTGCTGGCGCAGCTCGCGCGCCTGCCCGGCATCCGAATCTTCGGCCTGCAACTCGCGGGCGAGGGCATCGCGCCCTGCCCGCAAGGCGTCGAAGATTTGAGCGCGGCGCTGGACGATTTCGGCGAAACGGCCGGCATCCTCGCCAATCTCGATCTGCTCATCTCGGCGGACACGGCGACGGCGCACTTGGCTGGCGGCATGGGAGTGCCGGTATGGGTGCCGCTCGCGCTCGGCGCCGACTGGCGTTGGCGCATAGGCAACAAGGAGAACCCCTGGTACGAGAGCGCCCGCTTGTTCAGGCAGACGCAGCCGATGCGCTGGGACGAAGTCTTCGCCGCCATCGCGGCCGAACTGATGCGCTCGCTGGCGGACAGGAAACGCCCATGCTAGGACGCATGTTCGCCGACCTGTTGCGGCGGCGCACGCAGCGCGGCAGCGCAGATGAACTGGCTCAGGCCACGCGCCTGCTGCAGTTGGGCGACGCGGCAGGCGCGGCCGCAGCTTGCGAACGCGTGCTCGGCACGGACCCGGGCGCGGCGAAGGCTTGGGAACTAGCCGGCGCGGCGGCGCTCAACCTGGGCGACTATCCGCGGGCGTGCAACTGCTTCGAGCGAGTGCTCGCGCTGCCCGGAGCGGGAGCGCAGGCCTATGCGAATGCGGCCGAAGCGAATCGGCGCGCCGACCGCGGCGCGCGCGCGCTGGAGTTGATCGAGCAGGCGCTTGCGCTCGAGCCCGATTTCGCTGCGTTCCTGCATATCCGCGTGCTCTGCCTGGAAGCCTGCTGGCGCAGCGAGGAGGCACTCGCCGTCTGCCGTGCGGCGCTCGAGCGGCATCCCGAATCGACGAGCCTCGCCGCGGTGCACATGACGCTGCTCAACCGCGCCTGCGCCGATCCGGCGCTGGTGCTCGCAGCGCATTGCCGCTGGGCCGAGCGCTACGCTGGCGCGCAAGCGCAGCGCCTCGACAATCCGGCCGAGCCGGAGCGGCGCTTGCGCGTCGGCTACGTCTCGGCGGATTTGCGCGAGCACGCGGTCAGCCAATTTGCGCTGCCCATGTTCGAACACCACGATGCCGCGCGCTACGAAATCTATTGCTATTCCAACGTGGCGAAGACCGACGCCGTGACGCGGCGTTGCGAAAGCCTCGTCGCCGCCTGGCGCGACATCGTGCCGCTGGACGACGCCGCTGCGGCTAACATGATTCGCGCCGACGGCGTCGACATCCTGGTCGATCTCTCCGGCCACACCTCGGGCAATCGCCTGGGCGTATTCGCGCGCAAACCCGCGCCGCTGCAGATCACCTATCTCGGCTACCCTGCGACGACCGGCCTGGCGCAGATGGATTACCGCCTGACGGACGCGGTGGCGGATCCGCCCGGGCTGAGCGAGGACCGCTATCGCGAACAGCTGTTGCGCCTGCCGGGAAGCCTATGGTGCTTCGCGCCGCCGCCGCAGATGCCCGAAGTTGCGCCCCTGCCCGCGAGGCACAAGGGAACGGTTACCTTCGGCTCGCTCAATTCCATGTTGAAGCTGACGCCGCCGCTCGTCGCCTTGTGGTCGAAGCTGCTGCACGCCCTGCCCGCATCGCGCCTGCTCCTCGTGACCGTGCCGCCGGGTGAAGCGCGCGCGCGCATCGCGCGCGAATTCGCGGCGAACGGCGTCGATGCCTCGCGCCTCGGCTTCCACGGCTTCGTGTCCTGGGAGGAATTCTGGCGCTTGCACGCCGAGGTCGACGTCGCCCTCGATTCCTTTCCCTGCAACGGCGGCACCACCACTTGCGAGACGCTGTGGCTGGGCGTTCCGGTGGTGAGCCTGGTCGGAAGCGTGTTCCTGTCGCGCGCGGGCCTGTCCATCCTGAACGCCGCCGGCTTACGCGAACTCGCCGCCGAGAGCGAAGAAGAATACTTGCGCATCGCGAGCGGGCTCGTGCAAGACCTGCCGCGGCTCGCCGCCTTGCGCGCCTCCATGCGCGAGCGGCTGCGCGCTTCGCTCTTGTTCGATGCGGCGAGGCACACGCGCGAAATCGAGGACTGCTACCGACAGGCGTGGCGGCGGTGGTGTGCGGAGCAGGCATGCTGAAGCGCTTGATGGCGAACCTGCTCGCCGCCAAGACGGGGGCGCTGGAAGAAGACTCCTTGTCGGCTGCCGAAACTCATGCGCTCGGGCTCGAGATCGAACACGCGGCCGCATGCTCGGCAAGAGGCGATCACGCCGGGGCGGTCGCGCAATACCGTCGCTGCCTGGAAATCGAAATGCAGGATGCGAGGATCTGGTGCAACTTCGGTGCCGAGCTGCACGCGAGCGGGGACTCGACCGAAGCCGAGTACGCCTACTGCCGTGCGCTCGAACTCGATCCCGAGCTGGCACAAGCGAGTTACAACCTCGGCGCGCTGCTGCAGGAGCGCGGCTCGCTGGCGGAGGCCAAACAGTGCTATCACGCCGCGCTCGCGCGCGTGAACCCGGTGGACGAGCGCGAGCTGTGGCTGACGCTGCGTGGGAACCTCGGGCTCCTGCTGCAGAACCAGGGCAGGCAGCAGGAGGCACTCGATTCCTATCGCCAGTGGCTCGCGCAGGAGCCGCTGGCGCACGGGCTGCGCAGCAATATGCTGTTCGTGCTCACCGCCATGTCGAATCGGCCAGCCGAGGAACTGCTCGCCGAGCACCGCGAGTTCGGCAGGCTGCTAGAGCATGCGCACGCCCCGCACCCCAACGTTCCCGACGCCGAGCGGCGTTTGCGCATCGGCTATGTGTCGGCCGACTTCTACAGCCACCCCTTGGCGTTCTTCTTCCTGCCTCTGCTCGTGCACCGCGAGCGCGCCTTCGCCGAGATCGTGTGTTACTCGAACGGGGAGAACCGCGACCAGATCACCGCGCGCCTGCAACAGTCGGCCGATCGCTGGCGCGACATCCGCTCCCTCGACGACGCTGCGGCGGAAGCGGCGATCCGCGCCGACGGCATCGACATCCTGGTCGATCTGTCCGGTCACACCGCCGGCAACCGCCTGCCGCTGTTCGCACGCAAGCCCGCTCCGCTGCAGCTCACTTATCTCGGCTACGCCAACACCACGGGGTTGACGGCGATGGATTACCGCCTCACCGACGCGTACACCGATCCTGCGGGGACCGAGGGCTGCTACGTGGAGAAGCTCCTGCGCATGCCGGCGAGCCTGTGGTGCTACGAGCCCCTGCGCCAGGCGCCGCCGCCGACGCCGGCACCGGTGCGCGAGCGCGGCTACGTCACCTTCGCCTCCTTCAACAGCGCCTATAAGCTCAATCCCCCTTTGCTCAAGGTCTGGGCAGCCATCCTGCGCGCGCTGCCGGATTCGCGCTTGCTGCTGGTCAACGTGCCGGCGGGCGAGGCGCGTGAGCGCATACTCGCCGCGTTCGCGCATGAGGGCATTGCCGGCGCGCGGCTGGAGACGCACCCGCGCCTCGCCACGGACGATTTCTGGGCCGCGCACGCACGCGCCGACATCGCCCTCGATCCCTTTCCCTGCAACGGCGGCGCCACCACCTGCGAAACACTGTGGCTGGGTGTCCCCGTGGTGACGCTCGCCGGCACGAGCTTCGTCGGGCGCGCCGGCGCGAGCCTGCTCGCGAACGGCGGCTTCCCCGAGCTCATCGCCCGGACGTCGGAGGAATACGTCGGGCTGGCCGTCGGGCTCGCGCGCGACCCGGCGCGTCTCGCGGCGCTGCGCACGGCGCTGCGCGAGCGCCTGCCGGCCTCGCCGTTGATGGACGCGCCGCGCTACGTGCGCGCCCTGGAGGCGCATTACCGCGACATCTGGCGCAAGTGGTGCGCGGAGCGCGCGCATGCTTAAGCGCTTGCTACATCAACTATTCGGCGCGCAGCGGGCGAGCGTAGCGGAGCTGATCGAACGCGGGCGCGCCGAGCGCGAGCAGGGCGCGGCGGCGCGCTCGCTCGCAAGCTTCGAAGCCGCGCTGCGATTGGACGAGGGCAACGCGCAGGCCTGGGCCGAACTCGGACTCAGCCAGCACGCACTCGGCCGCGCGGACGAGGCGCGCGCAGCCTTCGCGCGCGCCGCAGCGATCGATCCCCGCTGGGCGGCACCGCGCATGTACCTCGGCAATCTCGCGCACGAAGCGAAGCGCCTGGACGAAGCGGTCGACGCCTACCGGGCCGCGCTCGCGCTCGACGACGCCGATGCCGCGTTGCACTACAATCTGGCGCTGACGCTGATGCTGCGCGGCGAGGCGCCGGCGGCGGTCGACGCGTTTCGCCGCTGCCTCGCCCTCGCGCCCGACTATGCCGATGCGCGCTCTAGCCTCTTGTTCGCGCTCAATCTTTCCGCGACTGCGAGTGCGGAGGAGACCGCAGCGGAGCATTTCGAATGGGGTCGGCGCATGGCCGACCCGCTGACGCCCGAGAGGCGCTTCGCCAATGCGCCGGAGGCCGAGCGGCGGTTGCGCATCGGCTATGTCTCGGCGGATTTCTTCGATCACGCCGCCTCCGATTTCATCCATTCCTTTCTGCCGCATCACCATCACGCCGGCTACGCCGTCGTTTGTTATGCCAACTGCGCGGTTCCCGAAGCGAAGCGCAATCTGTACGGGCATACCTGGCGCGACATCCGCACGCTGGACGACGACCAAGCCGCGCGCCAGATCGGAGGGGACGCCATCGACATCCTGGTCGACCTCTCCGGCCACTCCCGCGGCAATCGCCTGCTCGCATTCGCGCGTAAGCCGGCGCCGCTGCAGCTCACCTTCCTCGGCTATCCCAACACCACGGGCATGCGCGCCATGGACTTTCGCCTCACCGACGCCTACGCCGACCCGCCGGGCAAAAGCGAAAGCCGCTACCGCGAGAGGCTGCTGCGTCTGCCGGCAAGCCTGTGGTGCTACCAAGCGCCGCCGGACCAAGCGGCGGAAGTGGGCCCGCTGCCCGCCATACGCAAGGGCTACATCACCTTCGGATCGATGAACAACGTGGTGAAGCTGAACGCGGATCTCGTCGGCCTGTGGGCCGAGCTGCTGTCGCAGCTGCCCGAGGCAAGGCTGCTCCTCGCCACCATCCCGCCGGGGGAGGCGCGCGCGCGCCTGCTTGCGGTGTTTGCCGAAAAGGGCATCGCCGCCGGGCGCGTCGAATGCGTCGATCGACTGTCGAGGAACGAATTCCGCGCCTTGCACCGGGAGATCGATATTGCCCTCGATTCTTATCCCTGCAACGGCGGCGCGACGAGCTGCGAAACGCTGTGGTTGGGGGTGCCGGTGGTGACGCTCGTGGGCGACGCCTTTCAGTCGCGTGCCGGCCTGAGCCAGTTGAGCGCGCTCGGCCTGCCGCAGCTCGCGGCGACGACGCGTGCCGATTACCTCGCTGTCGCGCGCGGCCTGGCGCAGGATCTGCCGGCGCTCGTCGAGCTGCGCGCCGGGCTGCGGCAGAAGCTGCGCGACTCGCGCTTGTGCGACGCGCCCGCCTATACGCGCGCCTTGGAGGCGCTCTACCGCGGCATCTGGCGCGAATGGTGCGCAGTTGGAGCAGGGCAGTCGGCGGCGTCGAGGCCGGCGCAGCCATGACAGAAAGCGCGCTGCAGCTCATCCAGGCGGGACGCGTCGCCGAGGCGGAAGAGCGCTTGCGCGGGAGAATCGCGGCTGCGCCCGAGGACGTCGACGCGCTGCATTATCTCGGCCTGCTGTGCTATCAGAGCGGACGCGTCGACGAAGCCGCCGTGCTCGTCGCAAAAGCCGCGCAGCTTGCGCCGCAGACGCCGTTCCTGCGTGCGAATCTCGCCGAAATCCTGCGTGTTCAAGGCAGCCTCGCGGCGGCAGAAGAGCATGCGCGCGAAGCGGTGCGCCTGGCGCCCGAGCAGCCGAATTTCCAGTTCAATCTGGCGAAGGTGTTGGAAGCGCGGGGCGACTCCGCTCCGGCGCTCGCCGCGGCGGAGCGCGCGCTCGCGCTGCAGCCGGATTGGGTCGAGGCGCTCGCGCTATGCGCGAGCCTCGCCTTCGTGCTCGAGCGCCTGGATGCGGCGGTGGGCTACGCCGACCGCGCAACTGCGCTGCGGCCGGACGATCCGGGGCTCCTCATCTGCGCCATGCGGCTGCGTGCCTGGAATTGCGACTGGGGTAGCCGCGAAGCGGACGTCGAGCGCTTGCGAGGACTGCTTGCGCGCTGGGCCGCGCAGCCCGAAGACCCAGTATTCGCGGGCGTCAACGCCTTCGTCGCCTACGAGTATCCGCTTGAGCGCACGCTGCGCCAGGCCGTCACCCAATGCCATTGTGCGCGGGTGATCAAGGCGGCGGGGCCGCCGCTCGCGCCGCGTGCGCCGCGCGTACGCGGCGAGGGCGCACGCTTGCGCATCGGCTACGTATCCGCCGACTTCCACAGCCATCCGACCATGCATCTGATGCGCAGTTTCTTCGCGTTGCACGACCGCAAGCGCTTCGAGGTCTACGCCTATTCAATCGGACCGGACGACGGCAGCGAGTATCGCCGCGCGGCCGTCGCGGCGGTCGACCGCTTCGTCGATATCCGCGCCGAGACTGCGGCGGCGAGCGCGGCGCGCATATGCGCCGACGACATCGACATCCTGGTCGACCTGAAGGGCTTCACCTTCGAGGCGCGCCCGGAGATATTCGCGCTGCGGCCGGCGCCGCTGCGGGTGGCGTGGCTGGGCTATCCGGCCTCGACCGGCCGCGGGCTGAACGATTATGTCATCGTCGATCGCATCGTCGCCCCGCCGGAACACGCCGACGATTTCGGCGAGATGCCGGTGTGGATGCCGCACAGCTACCAGGTGAACGACCATCGCCAGCCGATCGCGGCCGAGGCGCCGGCGCGCGCGGCCCTCGGCCTGCCGCCGGAAGGCTTCGCCTACGCCTGCTTCAACCAGGTCTACAAAATCGAGCCGCCCGTATTCCGCGCCTGGATGCGCATACTCGCAAGGGTTCCCGGGAGCGTCCTGTGGCTGTATGCAGCCAGGACCGGGGCGCGCGCGAACCTCAGACGCGAAGCGGCGGCACAAGGCATCGCCGCCGAGCGGCTGGTGTTCGCCGAAACCTTGGCGAAGCCGCAGCATCTCGCGCGCCTTGCCCGCGCCGACCTGTTTCTCGACACCTTCACCATCAACGCGCATACCAGCGCGGCCGATGCCTTGTGGGCGGGGCTGCCGCTGCTCACCTGTCCGGGCGAGGCCTTCGCCGCCCGCGTGGCGGCGAGCCTGGTGAGTGCGGCGGGGTTGCCGCAGTTCGTTTGCCGCGACTTCGAGGATTACGAGAATCGGGCAGTGCGCCTGGCGCAGCATCCGGCGGAACTGCGCGAGGCGCGGGCGGTGCTGGCGCGACACGATGCGCTGCCGCTATTCGACACGCCGCGCTTCGTGCGCGATCTGGAGCGCGCCTACGAAATCATGTGGCGGCGCTATCTCGCCGGCGAATCGCCGCAGGCGTTCGACGTGCCGGGCTAGGGGAGATCCTATCTTGGGTAGCGCAGCCGGCAGCTCGCGCGCGGTGGTCGTGACGGCGCTCGGCCTGTCGCAAACCCTGGCTTGGGCGTCGAGCTATTACCTGCCGGCGATCCTGGCGCAGCCGATCGCCGCCGAGCTGAGGATCGCGAGCGCCTGGTTCTTCGCCGCGTTTTCCGTCGCCCTGTTGATCGCGGCCTTCGTCGGCCCGTCGGTTGGACGCGCCATCGACCGCCACGGTGGGCGCGGCGTACTGCAACTGTCCAACCTGGTGCTCGCTGCGGGGCTGCTGTTGCTTGCCTTTGCCGCCGGTCCGATCACCCTCGTCTGCGCCTGGGCGGTGCTGGGCGTAGGCATGGCGCTCGGGCTGTACGATGCGGGCTTCGCCACCTTGTCGCGCCTGTACGGCACGGCGGCGCGCGGACCGATCACCGGCATCACTCTGATAGCCGGCTTCGCTTCCACCGTGGGCTGGCCGGTTTCCTCTCTGTTGGAACACGCCTACGGCTGGCGCGAGACCTGCATGGCTTGGGCGATGCTGCACCTGATCGTCGGGCTTCCTCTGAACCGATTCCTGCTGCCGCTGCCGACGGAACCTGCGCAGGTGCGCGGGCGCAGCGCAGGATCGGTCAGCTGGAAACCGTACAAGGAGATGTTGCTGCTTGCCTACGTGTTCGCCGCGGCCTGGTTCGTCACCGGCTCGATGGCCGCGCATCTGCCCGTGCTGCTGCAGCGCGCCGGAGTGACGCCGTTGCAGGCAGTCGCCGCCGCCGCCCTCGTCGGTCCGGCACAGGTGGGAGCGCGCATCGCCGAGTTCGTGCTTCTGCGGCGGGTCCATCCGCTGGTTTCCGCCAGGGTCGCCATGGCGCTGCACCCGGTGGGCGCAGTCCTGCTCTGTTGGTTCGGCCCGCCGGCGGCGGTGGTGTTCGTGCTCTTCTACGGCGCGGGCAACGGTCTGCTGACGATTGCGCGCGGCACGGTGCCGCTCGCCATCTTCGGGCCGCAGGGTTACGGCGAGCGCACCGGCCTGCTCGGCGCGCCGGCGCGCACCGTGCAGGCATTCGCGCCGCTGCTGTTCGCGCTGCTCATGGATGGCATGGGCATGTGGGCGGTGCTGGTGACGGCGAGCCTATGCTTGAGTGCACTGGCTGCATTGCTCTGCTTACGCGCGGCGACGCGGGCGTGATGCTGCGCATCGGCGTGCGGCGTGCGCAACGCTACTTTCGCAGGCAGGTATCGAGCACCTGAGCGAGTTCGTCCATGGTCGTCGGCTTGAGCAGCAGCTCGCGCACGCCCGCCTGCTGCGCCGCGAGCTCGTCCTCGGCGCGGATATAGCCCGTGAGCATCAGCACCGGCACTTCCGGGCGAACGGCGCGCAGCTCGTGCGCGAGATCGAAGCCCGACATCTCCGGCATCGATAGGTCGGTAACGACGACGTCGAAGTTCTGCGCCTGTGAGCGAAATGCTTCCAGTGCCGAGCGCGGGTCGATGAATCCGCGGACATCGTGGCCGAACTGCGCCAGTGCGCGCGTGGCGAGAAAAACCAGCGCTTCTTCGTCGTCGACGTACAACACGCGCATGCCGTTGACCCGGGGTATCGTTCGCGCGACCGGCAGCGCGGCGGGTACCTCCGCTGCGGTCGAGGCCGGGAAATAGAGGTGGAAGCTCGCGCCTTGTCCGGGCGCGCTGTCGACGAGCACCGCGCCGTCGTGGCCTTGCATGATGCCGTAGACCATCGACAGCCCCAGGCCCGTGCCCTCGCCCAGCGGCTTGGTGGTGTAGAAGGCATCGAAGATCCGGGCCTTGGTCGCCTCATCCATGCCGCAGCCGCTGTCGCGCACCGAAAGCCTGGCGTACAGTCCCGGCGGCAAATCGAGGTTGCGCCCTTGAACGGCATCGAGTTGCGCCTTTTCGAGCGCGTATTCGATCGAGCCGGTGCGTGCGCCGATGGCGTAAGCGGCGTTGGTGGTCAAATTGACGAGCGCCTCGTGAACCAGGGCCGTATCGGCGAACACGCGCGGCGCGTCGGGCACAAAACGGGTTTTGAGCGCGATGCCTGCCGGCAGAGTCGAACGCAGCAGCTTCAGCACTTCGTTCACGACCTCGCTCAGGCACGTCACCTCGCGCTTGGGCGACTGTCGCTGTCCGAAGGCCAAGATGCGGCGCACCAGCGCGCTCGCGCGGCTGCCCGCCTTGCGGATTTCGGCGAGGCTCACCGTCGCCGGGTGCTCGCCGTCCAGGTTTGCCGCGGCCAAGTCCGCATTGCCGCGAATGGCGGTCAGGATGTTGTTGAAATCGTGGGCGATGCCGCCGGCGAGCGTGCCTAAGGATTCCATCTTTTGCGACTGCATCCGCAGTTCTTCGAAACGCTTGCGTTCGGTGATGTCTTCCTTCACCGCGACGTAGTGCGTAATGCGCCCGTCCTCGCCCTGCAGTCCGGAAATGGCAGCGTGTTCCCAGAACAACTCGCCGTTCTTTCTGCGATTGCACAGTTCGCCGCGCCATTCGCCTCCCGCGGAAATGGTATGCCACAGCGCTTCGTAGGTCTTCGCATCGACCTTCCCCGACTTGAGGATGCGCGGATTCTTTCCGATCGCTTCGCCCGGGCTGTAGCCGGTCACCGCCTCGAAATGCGGATTCACGTACTCGATTCGGCCTTCGCGGTCGGTGATCACGATGGAAGCGGGGCATTGTTCCACCGCGCGCGAGAGCGTGCGCAGTTGCGCCTCCGTACGCCGCATTTCGGTGATGTCGAACAGCGCGGTAACCCGCAGCAGCTTGCCGTTCCTGACCAAAGACCGCCCGTGCGCGAGGACCTGGACCGTCGAGCCGTCACGGCGCAGCAGCGAATGTTCGAAAGGCGAGTTGTCGCTGGTCCTGATCCTTTCCGCGACCTTGAAGCGGTGTTCCAAGGCCACGAAATCGATGACCGCCCTGCCTACGACTTCGGCTAGCTCGTAGCCGAGCAGTCTGCAGAACTGGGGGTTGGCATCGATCAGGACGCCGTTCTCCGATATGGCGACGCCTTCGAATGCGGCATCGGCGAGCTGGCGGAAGCGCGCTTCGCTCGCCGCGGCCGCTTCGCCCGCCCGCTTTCGCTCGGTGATGTCCTCGACGATCGACCAGATGTAGGGTGCGCCATCGCGGCCGCGGATGAGGACGCCGTTCAACGCGAGTGGAATGCGGCTGCCGTCCTTGCGCACGTATTCCTTCTCGTACGGTCCATAGGCGCCCGTCTTGTTCAGCGACTCGAGCTGTGCCGCTTCCTGAGCCGCATATTCCTTGGGCGTCAAGCGCCAGTAGTCGAGTTCGGCCAGCTCTACTCGCGTATAGCCGCAAATCCGCTCGAACGCCTGGTTGAATTCGACGTAGCGCCCGTTCATGTCGGTGAGCGCGATACCGAGGGGAGAAAGAGTGAAAAGCCCGCGCAGTTTTTCCGCCTCGGCGCGGTGCGCATCCTCGGCCCGCCGTTGTTCCGCCTGCATGACGGCGATCAGCAGCGCCATCATCACCGCAGTCGCCATGTAGCACCACAACAGAACCAGGCTGGCGTGTTCGTCGGGCAGAAAGAACGTTCCCCGTCCGGAAGCGGTTCCGACGGCCGCGACCATGGAAAAGGCGAGCGCCGCCAATGCAGCGCCGAACACGCCGAAGCGCAGTGCGGCCCAGGCGAGCAAAGGCAGGGTGAGGAAGGCGAGCGGCAAAGTATGTCCGAATTCGCGGTAATCCTGGATGAAGACGAACCAGGCGACGACGCTTGCGGCAAGCAGCCAGGGAGGCAACTCCTTGATGTTTCCGAGCTGCCGGATATTCTTGCGCGTCAGCGTCAGCACCACCGGGGCGGCCAATAACACCCCGCAGATGTCGCCCATCCACCAAGTGAGCCAGGCAATAGCGGCGGCCGTGGGCGCCATCAAGCCCGCCAGCGCCAGGCTCGCGACCCCGCCCGAAGCGGACACCATCATGCCCAAGGTCGCTGCGGCGACGAGCATGGCCACATCCACCCTGCGGTCGATGTCCCGATGAAACCCCGCGCGGTTCAGCCAGTACGCTACGAGGAGCGGCCCGAACGTGTTTCCGACGGCGATGCCGGCGGCAAGCGGCAGGGACGAATCGACCAAGAGATTGACCAGCACGGCCCCGACATAGACGCCCGGCCACGCTGTCCATCCGCATTGCAGCATTGCCGCGGTGGCAATGCCAGACGGCAGCCATACCAGGGTGATGTGCGACCCCGAATAGGGAATTTTCAATCCCAGCCAGCCGGTGACGACATAGGCCAATGTCACCAGAGCGCATTTCGCAAGAACTTCGGGTTCGCGATATCGACGCATCATGTCAAAGGGAAATCGAATTGCGCTCATGCCCCGGCCATCTCAGCCTACAGTCGGTTAACGGTCGATTTTCCACCAAAGCACAGCCAGGCAAAGCAGTTGTGTGCGTCAAGTTGTGCAAAATCGGTTGATCATAGAATCGGTTGATTCCT
>CAZMGP010000002.1:0-179198 GCA_964565875.1 uncultured Enterobacteriaceae bacterium | reverse complement strand
TTGCCTAATCTCGGCTGTTAGCAAGAAAGTGGGAGGCGTCCATAACCATCTCCTCCATCGATCGGATCTAGTTCGGGTGGCGCGCGCGCAGTTCCTCGAAGGAAACGAGCTCGCCCGCGATCGCGCTCGCGGCGACGGTCGGCGGGCTGGCGAGCCACACCTGTCCCGGCCCGGAGCGCCCGGGGAAATTGCGGTTGATCGCGCTCACGGTCACCTGCTCGGCACGGATCGAGGAGCCGGGCCCACCGCCGGCGCAGGCGCCGCAGGAGGGCAGCAGCATTTCCGCGCCGACGCGCTCGAAGGCCGCGAGATAGCCACGGCGCTCGCAATACTCCCTCACCGCCATGGTGCCGAACTGCAGATAGAGCGTGACCTGCGGCGCCACACGCAGTCCCTTTTCCGCTGCCCAGGAGAGGACGGCGTGGTAGTGGTCGAAATCCTCGCGCTTGCCCGCGGTGCAGGAACCGCCGTAGGCGATGTCGACCTTCGTCCGATCCCTGATCGCCCCGAGGGCGATGCCGTTGCCGGGATCGCCCGGCCGCGCGACCATGGGCGTGAGCTCCGCGCAATCGATGCGCACGACGCCGGCATAGCGAGCGTTGGGGTCGCTCTGCATCCACGGCTCGATCCGAAAGTCGACGCCGCGGCGCTCGCTCAAGAAGCGCAGCGTCTCTTCGTCGGGCGCGACGATGCCGGTGAAGCCGCCGAGCTCGGCCGTCATGTTGGTGAGCGTCGCGCGCTCGTCGATCGATAGGCTGGCGATCGCCGGCCCCGCAAACTCGAACACCTTGCCGATGCCGCCGCCCGCCTTGATCTCGGGCAGGGCGAGCAGGTGCAGCACCAGGTCTTTCGCCGTGACGCCCGCCGGCAGCCGCCCGTCGAGATCGATCCTGAGCGACTCCGGTACGGTGAGGCGCACCGCGCCGTAGACCATGCTGTAGGCCATATCGGTGGAACCGACGCCGAAGGCAAGACAGCCGAGGGCGCCGCTATGCGGGGTGTGCGAATCGGTGCCGACGACGAGCTGCCCCGGCAGAGCGTAGCGCTCGGTCATCATCGCGTGGCAGATGCCTTCCGAGCCTTCGCCCGAGGGCAGGTAGCCGTGATTGCGCAGGCCGTACTCCCTGCCGAAGCCCTGGTGCGCCTCCGACAGGCCCTTGACGCCCGGCAGCAATCCGCCCTGGACGTGGATCGGGCTGCGATGCGCGAAAGTGAGGTGATCCTCGAAGAGCAAGATGCTGTCTCGATCCTGGAGGGGCACCGGCCGCGGAAAGTTGCTGTGCAGGATATGGGCGATCATGCCCGTGTAGTATTCGATGGAAAAGCGCCAGTCGGCGCGCACGAAGTCGCCCGCCCCGGCCTCTAAGGGCTTGGCCGGATCGAGCGCGTGGCGCGCGAGGATCTTCTCCGCGAGCGTCTGCGGCCCCACTGCAGCAGCGGGCGTGCCGCGTGCTGCCGCAGCCGGCGCGCTTGCCTGCTTCCCGTAGCGCAGCAGGCCCCCTGCGCGCAGTAACGTCGCCGCGAGCGGCTCGCGTCCGCGCACCAGCTCTTCCACCGAGATCGCCTCGCCGCGGCGAATGCGTGCTATCAGTCCAAAATCGGTGGAGGTGAACAGCCCGAGGTTGTCGCAGTTCTGGCGGAAGATGCGCTCGAAGCTCTCGGCGATCACCAGGCGGATTCCGGCCGAGACGTGTGCGAGCGGGCTGTGCTCGCGCGAGGAGCCCTTGCCGTAGCGCTTGCCGGCGACGACGACGGAGAAGCCGCCGTTTTTGATCGCGTCCTTGCCGATCGCGTTCAGCCGTTCGCCCGCGCGGTAGGCGACGAGCAGCCCGCCGCCTATGCGCTCGTCGTAGAGCAGGCATACCGTCTGCGGCGTCATTTCGTCGGTGGAGACGTCGTCGCGCAGCGGCGCCGCATCGCGAGCGGCGAGATTGCCGCCTTTCAATTGAAATTCGACCTTCTCCGGGTCATCGCTGAGAAAGAGGATGCGACCGGGCAAAGCAAGTGAGTTCATGGCATTTTCCATCGCGACAAGATAAGTGAGCGCGCTGCCGGCGGGTAGTGCCGTTTCGGCAGGGGGACATCGCCTACGGCGATGGCTAAGCCTTGAGGGACGCGATCAAGGCCGCGAGCGCGCGCGAACGCGAGGGATTCTTCGATGCGTAGAGCCTCAGCTCGTGCTTCGCCCAGGGCTCGGCCAGGCTGCGGCGCACGAAATGCCGGCTGCCGGCGTAGGCGCTGGTCGCGCTATTGGGAAGGATGGCGATGCCGAGCCCCGCCTCGACCATGCGGCAGGAGGCATCGAAGCTGCCCACCGCGACCGCGTCTTTGATGCGTGTTCGCGCCGCCGCGGCCTGGTCGCGCAACAGCCGGTCCACCGCGCCCCCGGTCTTTGCCGTCACCAGCGGATAGGCGAGCACATCGGCGAAGCGCAGCGCCCGCTTCTTTGCGAGTGCGTGGCCCGGCGGCAACACCACCATCAGCGGGTCGTCGGCGAAATGCCAGGATTCCAGGCCGGGTGGCGCCTTGGCCGCGACGCCGATGCCTAGGTCGGCGCTGCCATCGAGGCAAGCGCGCAGGACTTCGTCGGACATGCGCTCCTGCAGCGCAACTTCGACCAGCGGATAGCTGGCGCGGAAGCGTTGCAGCCGCTCGGGCAGGAAACCGACGATGGAGGAGATGTTGGCGTAGAGGCGCAGCGTGCCGCCGATCTTTCCGCTCTGCGCCTGCACTTCGCGCGCGAGCGCGTGCAAGTCCTCGTCGATCTGCATGCCGCGCCGGTAGGCGATCTGCCCGGCTTCGGTGAGGGCGATGCCGCTGGGCGAGCGCACGAACAGCGGCGCGCCCAGCGCATGCTCGAGATCGGCGATCCTGCGGCTCAAAGCGGAGGCGGCGATGTGCTCCTTCGCCGCCGCGCGCGCGATCGAGCCCGCTTGCGCGGCGGCGACGAACAGCCGCAGGCTATAGGGATCGAGGCGCAGCGCCATGGCCGGACGCGCGAGCCGGCCTCAAGGGCGCGGCCGCGGCACCACCTCCGGGTTGATGACGTTGATCGGCGCGCCCGCGGCGTAGGCGAGAATCTGGTCGAAGATTTCGCCGAACTGGAGCTCGTATTCCTCGTGCGTCACGTAGCCGATGTGCGGCGTGCAGACGACGTTGTCCATGTTGAGCAGGGGATGGTCGGTGTCGGTGAGCGGCTCCTCTTCGAATACATCGATCGCCGCCATGCCCGGGCGGCCGGCGCGCAGCGCCGCGGCGAGCGCATCGGGCTCGACGAGTTGTGCGCGGCTGGTGTTGACGAGCAGCGCGTCGGGTTTCATGCGCGCGAGGTCGGCCGCGGTGACGATGCCGCGGGTCTCGGGCTTCAAGCGCATGTGCAGCGAAACGACGTCGCATTTTTCGAAGAACGCCTGCTTGCTCGCCGCGCAGGCGTAACCGTCGGCCCGCGCCTGCGCAAGCGACTTCTCGCGCGCCCACACCAGCACTTTCATGCCGAAGGCCTTGCCGTAGCCGGCGACCGCCTGTCCGATGCGCCCGTAGCCGTAGATACCCAGCGTCTTGCCGCGCAGCGTCGTGCCGACGCCGATCTGCCATTTGCCTGCGCGCAGCGCCGCCATCTGCCGCGGCAGTTGGCGCACCCCGGCGAGCACCAGCGCCCAGGTCAATTCCGCCGCGGCGTAGCAGGGGGTGCCGGGATGCTGGCTGGAGGAGAGGATGACGCCGAGCCGGGTGCAGGCGTCGACGTCGATGTGCGGATAGACGCTCCTCTGGCTGATGAGGCGCAGCCTGGGCAAGCGCTCGAGCAGCGGCGCGCGTATCTGGGTGCGCTCGCGGATGAGCACCAGCACTTCGGTGTCTTTCAGCCGCTCGGCGAGCACGTTCTCGTCCTGGACGTGGTCGTTCCAGATCGCGACCTGGTTGCCGTCCAGCTTGCGCATGCAAGGCAGCGTGCGCACGGTGTCGAAGTAGTCGTCCAGTATGCTGATGTTCATTCCGAATGATTCCTAAGCTTTCTTCAATGCCTGCGAGCGCAGGGCGTCGAGCGTGGTGTTGGGCGTGATCGCCTGCGGGTCGATGCGGATCTCGATCAGCGCCGGCTTGCCGCGCGCCGTGGCGGCGAGCGCGCGTTCCAGGGCGGTTGCGAACTGCGCCGTCTCCAAGACCAGTTCGCCGTGCACGCCGTAGGCCTGCGCGAGCAGAGCGAAATCGGGATTGGCGAGCGCCGTGCCGTGCACCCGCGCCGGATACTCGCGCTCCTGGTGCATGCGAATAGTGCCGTACATGCCGTTGTTGACCACGATGAACACCACGTTCGCGCCGTATTGGACGGCAGTGGCGAGCTCCTGTCCGCACATGAGGAAACAGCCGTCGCCGTTCCACGAAACTACGGTGCGCTGCGGCTGCGCGATCTTCGCAGCGATCGCCGCCGGCACGCCGTAGCCCATGGCGCCGCTGGTGGGCGCGAGCTGCGTGCGGAACACGCGATGCGGGTAGAAGCGGTGCAGCCAGACGGAGTAGTTGCCCGCGCCGTTGGCGAGGATGGCGTCCGCGGGCAGTCGCCGCTTCATGACGTCGATCACGTCCCACAACTGCACCGCGCCCGGCGTGGTCTTGCGCTGCACCCACTCGAGGTAATCGGCCTGCGCGGTCTGCGTCCAGCCGTTCCAGGCTCTCGCATCGACTGCCGGCATGGCGGCGAGCGCGGAAGCGATCTGCGCCATTCCGGAATTGATGAGCAGCTCTCCCTGATACACCCGCCCCAGCTCCTCCGCGCCGGCATGCACGTGCACGAGCTTCTGCGCCGGGCGCGGTACGGAAAGCAGCGTGTAGCCGCCGGTGGTCATTTCCCCCAGTCGCGCGCCGATGACGATGAGCAGGTCCGCGTCCTTCACCCTTTGCGCGAGTTTGGGATTGATGCCTATGCCGACTTCGCCGGCGTAGTTGGCGTGCGTGTTGTCGAACAGATCCTGAAAGCGGAAAGCGCAGGCAGCGGGCAGGCCGTTCGCCTCGACGAAGCGGCGGATGTCCGCGCAGGCCTCCCCGTTCCAGCCGGAGCCGCCCAGAATGAGGAGCGGGCGCCGCGCTTGCGCGAGCAACTCGCGCAGCTTCGCCACGTCGCCCGCACCGGGATGCGCCAGCACCTCGCGGTAGGGAGCGGCGTCGGCGACCGCCGCGGTCTGGGTGAGCATGTCTTCGGGCAGCGCCAACACCACCGGCCCTTTGCGGCCGGACATGGCGCAGTGAAAGGCGTGGCTCAGGTATTCGGGTACGCGCTCGACGCGGTCTATGCTCGCCACCCATTTCGCCATCTGCCCGAACATGCGGCGGTAGTCGACTTCCTGGAACGCTTCGCGCTCGACGAAATCGCCGCCCACCTGGCCGATCAAGAGGATCATCGGGGTCGAGTCCTGCTGCGCGGTGTGCAAGCCGACCGCCGCATTGGAGGCGCCGGGGCCGCGCGTCACCAGGCACACGCCAGGGCGTCCGGTGAGCTTGCCGTAGGCTTCGGCCATGTTGGCCGCTCCGCCTTCCTGGCGGCAGACGACGAGCTTGATGGCATCGCGCGCGTCGTAGAGCGCGTCGAGCACCGCGAGGTAGCTCTCGCCCGGCACGCAGAATGCCGTGTCTACGCCGTGGACTTTGAGCGCGTCGACGACGAGCTGGCCGCCGGTGCGGGAGATCGATCCTTGGTTCATGGTGCGGTTTCCGGGAGGCAAACGAAGGGGAAGGCCGTGGATTTTACGCTACAATTTGGCCCCGTTCTCCGACCCGGTCCCGCCCATGTCCGACGACATCCAGACGCTGCGCCGCATCCTGCACGAGAACCGCGTCATCGCGGTCGTCGGCCTGTCGGCGAACTGGTACCGGCCGAGCTACTTCGCGGCGAAGTACATGATGGAGCACGGCTACACGGTCGTACCCGTGAATCCCGCCTATAAGGAAGTTCTGGGACAGACCTGCTACCCGAATCTGCGCGAAGCCGCGCAAAAGTGCGGCCGCAAGATCGACATCGTCGACTGCTTCCGCAAGACCGAGGAAATCCTGCCGCTCGCCGAGGACGCCGTCGCCATCGGCGCGAAAGTGCTGTGGCAACAGCTCGGGGTGAAGAACAACGACGCCGCGCGCAAGGCCGAGGCCGCAGGACTCGACTCGATCATGGACCGCTGCGTCAAGATCGAGCATGCGCGGCTGTTTGGTGGTTTGAACTGGGCTGGGGTCAATACGAAAGTGATCTCTGCCAAGCGGCCGCGCTGGCTGCCTTACTGACGGGGGCGACGCCATGGCGGACAGAGAATTCGGCTTCGGCACCCTCGCCCTGCACGCGGGGCAGATTCCCGACGCGGCGACCGGCGCGCGCGCAGTGCCGATCTACCAGACCACCTCCTACGTATTCGACTCCGCCGAGCACGCGGCGAGCCTGTTCAACCTGCAGACCTTCGGCAACGTCTACACGCGCCTGTCGAATCCGACCACCGCGGTGTTCGAGGAGCGCATGGCGGCGCTCGAGGGCGGGCGCGCGGCGCTCGCGCTCGCCACCGGCCAGGCGGCGGAAATGACGGCGCTCCTGACGCTGTGCGAGCAGGGCGATGAAATCGTCTCGGCTTCCACGCTCTACGGCGGGACCTACTCGCTATTCGAAGTCAACTTGCGCAAGCTCGGGATCAACACCACTTTCGTCAATCCCGACGAGCCGGAGAATTTCCGCCGCGCCATCACCAAGAAGACCAAGGCGCTCTATGCCGAGACGCTGGGCAACCCGCTGATCAACGTGCTCGACATCGAGGCCGTGGCGAAGATCGCACACGAGGCAGGCGTCCCCCTCGTCGTCGACAACACTTTCGCTTCGCCCTACCTCTGCCGCCCATTCGAGCACGGCGCCGACATCGTGGTGCATTCGGCGACCAAGTACATCGGCGGCCACGGCACCACTATGGGCGGCGTGCTGGTGGAATCGGGCAAGTTCCCCTGGGACAACGGCAACTTCCCCGGCATGACCGAGCCCTCGCGCGGCTATCACGGCGTGCGCTTCTACGAGACCTTCGGCGATTTCGGCTACACCATGAAGGCGCGCATGGAAACACTGCGCACCTTCGGTCCGGCGCTGTCGCCCTTCAATGCCTGGATGCTGCTGCAAGGGCTGGAGACCCTGCACCTGCGCATGAAGGCGCATTGCGACAATGCGCTGAAGGTGGCGCAGTTCCTGGAGGCGCATCCTCAGGTGAATTGGGTGAATTACCCGGGGCTCGCCTCGAACCGCTACCACGCACTCGCGAAGAAATACTTGCCCAAAGGCTGCGCCGGCATCATGACCTTCGGCGTGAAGGGCGGCGCCAAGGCGGGAGAGGCGTTTATCGATGCCGCGCAGTTCATGAGTCACCTCGCCAACGTCGGCGATGCGCGCACCCTGATCATCCACCCTGCTTCCACCACCCACCGCCAGCTCTCGGAAGAAGAGCAGGTGAAGGCCGGCGTCGCGCCCGACATGGTGCGCATCTCGATCGGCCTGGAGGATGTCGACGATATCCTGTGGGACCTCGATCAGGCGCTCGGCGCCGCGGCCAAGGCTTGATCCGGGTCGCCCGCCCCCCCCGGGGGGGCGGGCCCCTACAGCCTCACTGCGGCTTGGCGTAGTGCTCGGCGCTCATCACCTCTATGGCGACGAACGGTTCGCCGCCTTCCACCCAGGCGTCGTGGCCCGGCGGAATGGTATAGGACTCGCCCGGCCCGATGGACTTCTGCGTTCCGTTCTTCATGCGTACGGTGATTCGGCCGGAGACGGCATAGCCCACGTGCGGCATCTGGCAGGCGTCGGTATGCGCGACGGGCTTGATGCATTCCGACCAGCGCCACCCCGGTTCGAGCCTGACGCGGCCGACGGTAAACGCCTCCAAGCGGACGATCTCGACGCGCGTCTTGGCGGGAGTGCGGAGTTCGTCTGGCGACTGGTGCGACTTTACTTCGAAGTTCTCGATCGAAAGCGGAGCAAGCATGGCCATTCTCCTGCAGAGGTTTATCGTGACTGATGCCGGCAGCTACCCGGTAATGCATGTAGACCAGCCGTGCTTGAGGAATGTTCCGACTTCCGATCCCGCTTTGAGACTGTTCGTCGTGGGAGCGGCACCCTTGGCCTCGCGGGCCTCGGCGCGGTCAGAACGCCAGAGCGGCGTAGGCGAATACCGCGTCGATCACGAATACGGCGAGAAGGCTGCGCATCACCGCCTTGATCGCAGCTTGCGGCACGTCGGTGATGGTGCGTTCCACCGCCAGGCCGTGAAAGCACGCCACGGCGGCGATCGCCAAGCCGAAGAAGAAGCTTTTTATCATGGTGCCGATCAGGTCGAAGGGATGGAGCACTTCGAGGAAGTCGTTCGCGAGTTCGATGAATGACGACTGGCGGTAGAGCGCGCTCGCCGCCATGCCGCCGAGGATGGCGATGATCTGGAAATAGAAGGAGAGCGCCGTCACCGACAGCGTCACGCCCAGGATCCGCGGCACGACCAGGTAGTCGCGCTCGGATATGCCCATATCGCGCAAGTGGTCGAGTTCGTGGTGCGTCTTCATCAGCGCGAGCTCGGTCGAAATCGCCGGCGTGGAGCGCGCGATGATGAGGATGGCGGCGAATAGCGGTCCGAGCTCGCGCACCACCACCCAGACGAGCACGCGCAGCACCATTTCGCTGTCCGCTCCCATCAGGGCGATCGCTTGGGTGATCACCAGGATGCCGGAGAGCAGCGCGATCGGCGCGAGTATTCCCAGGGCTTGGATACCGGTGAAATAGATCTGGCGCAGGAACACCAGGCGCACCGGCTCGATGCGCAGCACGCGGTAGCGGCGAGCACTGTAGGCGAGCAGCTCGTAATAGCCGCTCAGATAGCGCCAGCCGGCGACGAGGTTCACGACTTCAGCGTATCCACTTCTGCAGCACGGCTTCCTGCGGGCGTTCCGCAGCCAGGGCGCGCCATTGCCGCAGCGCCTCGTATTTCAGCCCTTCCGTCTCCAACTCGGCCGCATATAACAGCCGCTCGGAAAACGGCGCGTCCGCTGCGGGCTTTTGCCGCGCGATTCGCGCCGCGCTCCCTTCGTCGACGAGGGCGAAGCTTGCCGGCGAAGACTCGGTCCCGCCGGCGGCGCGCGCGACTTTCCATTGATAGCTGCGGCCGTACTGAAGCGCTTCCTGCGGTGTCCAACTCGTGCCTTGCACCGCACGCTCCTGCAAAACCTTGCCGGTCGCGTCCATCAGCGTCAGTTTGTAGTCGCGCTCGCCCTGGTAAGGCTGCCAGGCGAACTCCGGCCGCGTCACGGCGAGCTTGGTGTCGCTCGGGCCGAGGAGCGCGATGCCCGCCGGCGCCGAACGCATGACGAAGGTTGCGACCGCCATGCGCTCGCGCGCGGCGGACTCGAACTTCTTCGCCGCGGCAACACGCTCGGCATCGAGCCTGCGTACCTGTGCCGCGGCACCCTGCAGCACTTCCGCCTTGTCGGTGGCAAGTCGGATCTTCGCCGGGCCGGTGAAGGTTTCCTCCACGGCTTTGGCGAAATAGGTGAGCGTGAGTTTCGTCGCCGGTGCAAGCTCGATCTCGATCCCAGGCTCGAGATAGGCCATGAGGGTGAGCTTCGTTTTGCCCGCGCTCGCGCCTGCGCCTTGCAGGTCGGTGACCATCGCCACCGGCGCGGCCTGCGCGATTGCGGAGGATAGGGCCGCGGCGAGCGCCGCGGCGGCGAGGATGTTCGCTATGCGCATGTTCAACGGCTCCTTGTCTTGCGCCTTCAGGCAGGCGCGGCCACAAGCTGCTCCTGCAGGATGGGGGGGTTCCAGCCATAGATGCGCTGCGCGCTATGTCCGCGCAGCGGCCGCTCGCCCAGATCGGTCAGCCCACCCGCGCAGCCCACGGCTTCCGCCACCGCCGCATTGCAGATGATGGGATAGGGGTACTCCTTGGTCATCGCCTCGAGGCGCGACGCGGTGTTGACCGCGTCACCGATCGCCGTGTATTCGTGGCGGGTGTGCGAACCGACGTGGCCGAGCACGACTTCGCCGCTCGCGAGCCCGATGCCGATGCGCACTTCCTCGGCGCCGCGCGCCTTCAGGCGCCGGTTCAGGCGCGCGAGGCGCAGCAGCATCTCCTGCGCCGATTCGAGCGCGTTCTTTTCCGGGCAGATGAGCGGTTGCGGCGCGCCGAATATCGCCATCAGTCCGTCGCCCATGAATTTGTCCACCGTGCCGCCGCAGTGATGCACCGCCGCGACCATTTCGGCGAAGTAGTCGTTCAAGAAACCGATCGACTCCTCCGCCGGAAGGCTCTCGCTGCGGCGGGTGAATTCGCGGATGTCGGAGAATAGGATGGTCACCCGCTGGCGCGTGCCGCCCAGCCCGGGCTTGATCTTGCCGGCGAGGATCTGCTTCATGATCGGCGGGCTGACGTAGCTCGCGAATACCTCGCGCAGGAAGCGCTTCTCGCGCATGCCGCGTATCGCTTCGTAGACAAAGCGCGCGATATAGGCGAACAAGCCGGTGAGCATCGCCGTGCCGACCTCGAGGTGCACGCCCTTCCACAGCATGAACATAGCGAGCGCGAACGCACCGGGCAGGAAGGCGATCAAGGACAGCGCCTTCAGCCAGTCGCGCCCGAACCAGAGCAGCGCCGCGGCGAGAAGGAGCAGCCATTGCAGCGGCGGTGCGGCGGGCTGGATCAGGCCGTTGTTGAGCATCGAGCGCAGCACCTGCGCGTGCAGCATCACCCCGGGGAGCCAAAGCCGCAGCGGCTCAAGCGCCGCGAGCGGCACCGGCACGCGCAGCCGGTCTTCGAAGCGCAGGATAACGCCCAGCAGCACCGCCTTGCCGCGGAAAGTGCTCTGCAGCTTCTGCGGATCGTGCTCGATCCAGGCCATGACATCCTTGAACGGCACGTAGCTGATCGTCTCGCCCAGGGTGTAGTCAATCCAGCCGCGCCAAGGGTGGTCGATGCCCAGAATGCGCGCCAATTTGGAATCGAACAGCCCGAGCTTGCCGCTGTCGTCGCACAGGCCCTCGCCGTAGCGGCGCACGACGTTGTCGGCATCGGGGCAGACCACGACCGAACCGAGCGGATCAGTGCCAGCGACGGAAATGAACGGCGGAAAGATCTTGCGGAAATTGCCCTGCGCATCCACGGTCTGGGCGAGCACCACCGGCACTTTGCCGCGCAGGGCGGCGAGGCCGGCGAGCAGACTCTGGTCGTAGTTGGGAATGAGCCCGTGATAGGAATGAGCGGGCAGCACGATGTCGATGCCGAGGGCCGCCGGCTTCGCCTCGCTCATGGCGGTGAGGAAGCGCCCAAGGTAGGGATGCCACAGCGCGAACGGTTCCGGCACCGCGGCGAGGCTCGCTTCGTCGATGCCGATTACCATGACCTCGTTTCGCACCGGCTGCGTGCGCGTTTCGCGCAGCATGCCGAATTCGCGGTCGAGCAGCCACTGCTCGAACGGCTGCGCGAGGCCGGCAACGTAGACCGCCAGTCCCGCGGCGAACACCAGCAGGAAGCCGAAGGCGAGTCTGGATTTTTCGGATGAGATCGCGCTCACGGCCGGATACGCAGCTCAGAAATGCACGAGCTTGATCGCCTCGGTCATCGAAGGATAGGTGTTCGGCTTCACTTCCTGCACGAACTGCGAGCCATAGCGCTCATCCTTGCGGCTGACCTTCATGCTCGACTTCGCGGTACCCTCGGCACGCGGATCGCGCAGGGTCACCACCAGCTGCTCTTCGCCGGTGTCGCGCGCGAATTCGAAATATTCGTCGTCGCCGAGCGGGATGAGCGTCTCCTTGCCCGCGACGATGGCGACCAGTTGCGCGCTCTGCGCCGGATAGATCTGCTTGCGCTCGCCTTTGGGATTGATGTTCTCGATCATCATCAGGCCGTTGAAGGTGGCGATGACGTGCAGCTTGAAGCGGTCGCCGGTGCGAAAGCCCTGGTTGATCGGTCGGAACGTCAGCTTGCCGTCGCGGTCGGCGACGCCGATCGAAACCTGCGCCGCCTGGTAATTCTCCTTGCCGTTCTCGACTTTCAGCGGCGCGGTCGGCGGCTGGGTGGTGGTGTTCACCGCGTCCTTACTCAGGATGCCCGCCGACTTGGCGTCGACGATGCGCGCGCCCGAATCCTTCGAAAGCATCCGCGCCATGCCGACTTCCAGCCCCTTGTCGAGTCCAGACTTCATCTTCTCGCCCAGCCACTCCTTGAAGTTGCTGAAAACGAAGGAGGCGATTTCGCCGACGATGTAGTTGATCACCAGGCCCCAGATGAACTTGGGCTCGACCTGCGGCGGCGGCTCCTGTTTCTCCTGCGCAAAGACGCGCGGCGAGAACAGGATGGAGAGGGCCAGGTAGGCGACGGCGATAGGGCGAAGGCTCATCTGTTTTGCTCCCGATTCTTGTGTAGTCTGCATCGATTCGGGGCGCTCGCCCCCTCCCTCTTCATTCGGTCGCCAGGCGCTTGCCGGGCGCGAGCGTCTTGCTCGCCACCTGTGCCGCACGCGCGCGCAATGCCGCTGCTTGCTTCGCCTCGCCCAGGCCCTCCCGCGCATCGGCGAGACCGCGCAGGTCCTGCTCGATGCGCTCGGACAGTCCCAGCGTCTTGTCCAGCTCGAGCGCCTCGCCGAGCGGCGCAAGCGCCGCCGCGAATTCCCTTTTCTTCAACGACACCGCGCCTTGCAGGCGCAGCGAGTTCGCACTCTCTTCACGAGCCTCGCGCTTGCGGTTGATGGCGAGCGCCTCAGCCGCGAGCGAAGCGGCCGCGGCGAGATCGTCATTACCGAGCGCGAGGCCGGCGCGCAAGTTGAGCAGCGTGCCGCGCCAAGCGCAGGCTTCGTCCTTGCAGCTCTCCTCCGCCTGCGCCAGCGCGCGCGCGGCCGCGGCGGCATCGCCTGAGGCCTGATAGAGCATGGCTTGGCGCAGCCGCGCTGCGGTGAGGTAGGCGGGCGCGATGGGGACGTCTGCGCTCAGAAGCGCATCCAGGCGCTTCTGCGCAAGCGCCGTTTGTCCCAATAGCTGGTGCACACGCGCGAGGTTGATGGAATTGATGGCGATACCGTCGGCGTATTCGATCGAGACGTCGACGGCGAGCGCCGCCTCGTATTGCGCGAGCGCCCGGCGGTAGTCCTCGCGCTCGAGCGCGACCTCGCCGCGACGATTGAATTCCGCGGCCTGCGCCAAGCGGGCATTGTCAGGTGCCTTGGGCGCGCTGCCGCAGGCACCGAGCAACGCCGCGAGCGCCAAGCCCGCGGCACCCGCAAGAAGGTAATGCGGCTTACTTGGCGCGCCCAGCATTGTGGCTGTCCAGCGGAATCAGGTTTTCCTTCGGCGCGGGAACGTAGTTGCGGATGGGCCAGGTCTTCTTCGCGCCCTGCAGCAATTCGCCCGCATCTTCGGCGACGCTCTTGCCTTCGCGCAACAGGCCCGGGACCTGCTCGACGCCGTCCTCGCTGATCTTCTTGATATTGACGCTTGCGGCCTGGATGTTCGCGAGCGACTTGTCGACCTTGAGCATCATGTCGGGCATGGCCTCGTTCAGATTCTTCAGCGTCGTCCCGGCCTGGTCCAGCCGCTCGCCCGCCTTGCCGAGCACCGTCCCGATCTGCTCGGATACCGCGCCCAGGCGCTGGTCGCTATTCTTCAGGAGCAGCGAAACCTCCTTGCGCGTCTCGCTCAGTTCGGCCGTCGCCTTGTTGATGTTTTTTATGGTCTGGCGCACGTCGCCTTCGGGATCGTTGACGAAGGCGGTGATTTTCTTCACGTCCTCGAGAATGGGCTGGACCTGATCGGCCAGGTCCTGCGCGATGTCGCTGAAGTCGCGCAGCCGCGCGAAGGCGAGCACGCCGTTGTTCGCGACCGGAAGCGCGCCGCTTTCTCCCGGCTCGAGTTCGATGATGCTCGCCCCGATCATGCCTTCCTTGGCCAGGTGCGCCTTCGAATCCTGCGGCACGAAGCGGGTATAGGCGCTGTCGATCACCAGGCGCACCTTGACGCTGCCGCTAGGTTCGAGCGAGAGCTCCTCCACCGTACCGATGCGAAAGCCTCTGAATTTCACCGCCATGCCCTTGTTCATGCCGTCCGCACTGTGAGCGAAGAAATAGAGCTGCGTCGTCTTGGTGAAAGCGCCCTGCTTCCATGCGACTGCTGCAAGCAATGCGACAAGGAGCGCGAGCGCGGCGAGCACGAATAGGAGCACCGGGCGGCGCAATCTGCGGTCGGCGGTGAATTCGGCATCCATGCTCGGGGCTCGCTGCGCTAAATGTGGTAGGTGCGCTCGACCAGGCCCTGCAACAGCGGCTCGTCGGCGAAGTTCACGAACATGACGTGTCGAAATGGGAAGTACAGATGAAACACGCGCTTGAATTCGCCGAGCTTCACCGCCTGCACGCGGCTGATCCCTTCGAGCAGCGAGTCGAACACCATCAGCTCCGGCTCCATCAGCATGGCACGCAGAAATCCTGCCAACCGCCGCTGCAGCGGCGTGAGACGCGCCGGATGGGCGTGTTCCAGCCGGCGCAGCGCCGCCCCCTCTTCACCGAACCGCGCCGTCAATTCCGCGAGGCGCGATGCGCGGTCGACGACGCGGCCGACGCTATGGTAGGCGGCAGGCAGGGCGATGTTTTCGCCCACGGGCAGATTGCTGATCAGTCCGCCGTCGGCGCCGACGACGCAACTCTTCACCTGGCCCAGCACGGAATCGATCACCTCCTGCTTGCGCTCAGCCGACTCCGGAATCAACTGACAGCAACTGCCCGGATTCAGGTTGATGCCGGCACACGGTCCGCTGAGCGCGATACTCAGCATGATCGCTGCGCTATTCGCTCTCTTCGACTACGGCCATGGCGGCGCCGTAGGCGTTGGAGCAGCGCTGCTGCACCACCAGATTGCGCCGCGCCGTGCCGTCCTGACACTCTCCGCTCGCGGCGTTCGCAGAGGACACGCTCACCAGCTGGATATCCTTGGCGGCGACCGCGCTCGCGGGAATCATGGAGAATGGCCCCGCAGGCTGCAGCCCCGCCTTGGAGAAGTCGCGCGGCGCGTCGGCGACGATGGCGAGCAATTGGTTCTTGCCCGCCGGTCCTTGCGCCTTCAGCTCCCAGCTCGAGCGCGGCAGTGTGAGCGTCTCGCCCGCCTTGATGTAATGATCCTTATCGAGCGCGTTGGGAAAGAGCATGTCGAAGGTCTTGCCGTCCGAACCCACCATCAGCAGATAGACGTAGCCTGCTTGGCTCGAACTCAAGCTGAATTCGACCTTGTCCGTGCCGATCTTGAAGCTGGGCTTGGACGTCCTGAACGTCACCGCACGCCGGTCGTCGCGCCGGTTGTAGATGTCGTTGAGCGTGGCGAGCGGCGAGGCGGGCGCGGGTGCTGCCTGCGGCGCCGCGGCGCCGCCGGCGTCGGGCGTGAAGGCGAGGATCGCCTGGCTGTTGCCGGTGATGGTGACGTTGTGCGGCAGATAGCCCGGTACCCCGCTCACGGTGCTGTTGATTCTGGCCTGCGTGCACTCGCGGATCTCTTCCGCCGACAGGCCACCGCTGCGGTCCTTGTCGGCGGCGGCGCCGTTGATGCACTCGGTCCAGGCGCTGGTGGCGACGCCGCCGTGGTCGGGCACGTCGAAGGACACCTCGTTGTCGCGCGAGGAGGCGATGACGACATAGTTGTTGCCGCCGCTGCCGACCGATTTGGACGCGATGGCGATGTTGCGGGTGAGCACGTTCACCGGTTTCTCGCAGGTCATCGCGCCGGGCCAGGTCTTGGGAACGAATTTCGCCTGCTGCAGCGCGCGCGTGCTCACGCCGCCGGAATGACAGGAATCGAAGAAGACGATGACTTTTTCCGCCTTCTGCGAAATCTGCTTCAGGCGCGACTCCATTTCGGAGTCCACCAGGTGCTGGCCGTCGGCTGCGACCACGGATTCGGCGCAGCGGTCCTCGGCTTGCACGAACCAGCGCCCGCCGTGGCCGGAGAAATAGATGAAGGCCTGGTCGTTCGGCTGCAGACGCTCGTAGAAATCGTCGAATGCCTTGCGCATGCCCGCGAGTGTCAACTGCTGATCGCGATAGACGCTCATGTTGGCGTCGCGCACCCCCAGCCGGCGGGCAATCGACATGGCGTTGGCCACGTCGAAGGTCACGCCCTTGAGCGGCGGCACCGGGCCTTCGTAGGCGCTGATCGCCATGATCAGAGCCTGCGCCTCGGCGCGCGCGCCGGCGCTGGCGAACAAGGCGCATAGCGCCGCGATCGTCACCATGAGTTTCTTCATGCTATTCCTTTCGCATCCCGAACTCCCAATCACAGCGCAGCGCTTCGACTCGATGCGCTCGACCGAAGGCGACACGATCCATTGTAACCCTGCAAGCGGCGCGCTAAGCGTGACGCGCACTTTTCTCAGCCGCCGACATAGACGAACGGCGCCCAGAAATAGGGATGGGCGCGGGAATAACTCTGCCCCCCGCCTTTGCCCGGCGTGGTGCGGATATGATCGCGCGCCTTGACGAGCGCCGCCGAAATCGCATCGCCCGCCTTGAGATTGCGAAAGGCGTCGGTCATCAGCGTCTGCGTCGATACGCTCTCCACCGCCCAATGGCTGACCAGCAGCCCGCGCGCTCCCGAGTACATGAAGGCGCGCGTGAGCCCCGCGAACCCTTCGCCGTTATAGGCCTCGTCGCTTTCGCCCGCCGTGTTGCAGGCCGAGAGCACCACCAGCTCCGCGTTGAGGTCCAGGTCTTCGATCACTTCGCGCATGGTGAGCAGCCCGTCTTCGCCTTTGAGATCGCCCACCAAGGTGAGGGCCAGGGCCGGCTGTCCGCGCTGTGCCGGCACCTGCGCTGTCGCTGTCGCCGCGGCGGGCTGCTGCGGCGCGGGCGGAGTTTGATTCGCTGCCGCACTCACGACGAGATTGCGCTGCGCCCCCTCGCCCGCGCCGGCGTCGACTTCGGCATCCTTCAGCAGCAGGAACTCGCCACCGAGCAGGCCGTGGGTGGCGAAGTGCAGGAAACGCGTCTTCTTCAGGTCGAGCGTCTTCGCCGTGTGTTCTTGCGCTTCGGCGCGCAGGAAAAGTTCAGTCTTGCCGCCGACGGTGCGCGCGATTTCGCGCGCTTCGTCCGCCGTTTCGGGCAGCCGGGGAATGCTGATGCGGTCCACCCCCTTCACGCTGCGCGCAAGCGTTGCGAGCGCCGAGCGCGTGACATCGCTGTAATTGCCGCCCCCGCCATCGCGTGAAAACACAGGGTCGGCGAAAGAGACGAGCTCGCGCTCGTAGACAGGAACCGGCTTCGCATACTGGCGCTGCGAGACAAGCGCCGCGAGACTGGGCAGATAGACGAAGCGGTACTTGTCGGCGAGGTACGACAGGGTCGCGTATTCGTTGAACAGCAGCTTCCCCGCCGAGCGCTCGGCTTCGAACCTTCGCCGCTCCTCCTCGCCGTAGCGCGGCACCAGCATTTCCAGCGGTAGGGTGAGGATGGCGCTGTCACCCGCAACCAGGATCGGCTGTCCCTGCGGCAACCATTGTTCCACCGGTTGGATCAATAGCTGGTAGAGACGGTTCAACACGGTCGGGTCGAGTTGAGTGAGATTGGCGATCGAAGTCGATGCCTGCTCTTCGGCGCGGCGCGCTTTGCGCACCAGTTGCTGAATCTCGAAGCGCTCTTGCGGCACGACGCGCATGTGAAAATCGCCGCTCGAGACCACGAAAATCACGACAACGTCGGGTTGTACGAAATAACTGAGCAGCGCCTCCCCCGGGCGCAACAGCTTCTTTTGCAGATCATCCACCGCAACCGGTCGCGGCTGGGCGAGCTCCATGTAGCGCGGATAGGCCTGCCACAATTGATCCTCGACGTTCTTCAGCGCGGCCTGGGTCGACTCGATGCGCTGATTGACTTCGCTGCGCGCCTTCTCGATGCGTGCGCGCACGAAGGGGTCGGACTGCTGCCCATCCACTTCGTCCGGATCGGGATCCCGAAACGCAAGGGTGCGCCCGCGGCGTAGCTCGGCGAGCCGGCGAAGGAGTTCGTCCTGCTCGCGCTTCAACGCGGCGAATTTCGGATCCGCGGAAAACTTGCTCACGTCGGCTTGGCGCAGCATTTCCGTGAACAGCCGGCTTTGGGTGCGCGACACCACTTCCAGCGCCTGCCGGTCGTAGCCCGCCTGCGGCTTGGCGCGGTGCAACTGCAGCAGCGCATGCACCGTCTGGTAGTAGAGCGGCGTGTAACGGCTCGCGAATTCCTGCCGCGCCTCTTCGCCGAGCCCGCGGGTCGAGGCGAAGCCCGCCTCGATCAGGTCGAGCGCCTGCCTGTAATAGCCGAGCGCCTCCTCCAACCGGTTCTGCCGCACAAGGAAACGAGCGTAGTCGGCGTAGCGGAACAGCTGCTGCAACTGGGTCGAGGTTTCGGTCGAGGCATCGATCGCGCGGCGTTTGGTCTCGCTCGCCTCCGCAATCTTGCCGCGCTGCTCGAGCACTTCGCCCAGGGCGGCGAGTGCGGCCGCGGATTCGCTCGAGGACTTGCCGATGGTCTTCTCGCTCAGCGACACGGCGCGGCGCAACACGGCTTCAGCCTCGTCGAGCTTTGCCTCGGCGACCAGCGCCTGTCCGAGCTGCACCAGCGCGCGCGCCACGTCGGCATGTTCGGCGCCGTGCAATTGCTCGCCGAGGGCGAGGCTCGCGCGCGCCTCGGCTTCGGCCGCCGGGTAGGCCTTGCGGTCGAGCAGCAGCCGCGCATAACCGCTGTGAGTATTGGCGAGGATGACCAAGTGGCGCTGGTCCGTCGCACCCGCCGCATTAGCGATCGCCTTCTTGAACAGATCATCCGCGCGCGCGAGCTGGCCGATGGAGCGCAGCAACACCGCGTACTTGCTCATCGCGCGGGTGAGCTCTGCATCTCCGGCTGGCGATACGGACGCCTGGCGATCGAGCGCTTCGCGCAGCACCTTCTCCGCCTCGCCGTATTTTCCGGTGGCGCGCAGGATGTCACCGAAGTGCTCCATGCCGCGCAGCACTTGGCGCGAGGTGGGTCCGAATTCCGCTTCGCGCATCGGCATCGCCTTGCGGCTCAAGGCTTCCGCCTCGGCGAAGTGGCCTTTTTCCATTTCGATGTGCGCAAGCTGTTCGTACAGAACCGCGAGCCGGCGCGTCGCGCCGCGTTTCTCGGCAATGGCGATCGCCTGGCGCACCGATTCCTCGGCTGCGGCGAAATCGCGATCCTCCATTTGCTCGCCCGTCTGTTCCTTCAGCTCGCGCAGCATGGCGCCTTCGCCGCCCTTGCCGGCGCCACCGTAGCGCTTGCGCTGCGCCTCGGCGGGCGTAGCGACCAGCATGACTGCGACGAGGCCGAAGACGGCGAGCACGCGCCATGTGCCCCGCACGAAGCGGGATCGGTCAAGCAGCAGGCAGGAAGAACCAATGGTCACGGATTGCCCAAATTTAGGTAGCGCCCGCCGTCAGTTGCCGGCATCGATGGCGACGTAGCTCGCGCCATAACTTGCGGCAGCGAAGTGCTGCTGCAAGGCGGAGGGATTATCGCCCGCCAAGCGCAGCTTGTCGAAGCTTCCCTGGCCAGCGGACGCATCGAATTGGACGGCGCGCGCGCTCACTATCGCCAGATAGAAATTGCGGCCGGGACCGCCCGCAGCGAGGCTCCAACCGCTGCGCGGAAGCGTGAACCTTTGCCCTGCCTGGATGGTATTGGCCGTATCGGCGCGGTTGGGAAATACGAGTTCGACGGCATCGCCGGCAGGCGCGGCGCGCAAGACATAGAGGTGACCCGCCTGCTTCGCGTGCAACGACAGCTCGAGCGCGTCGGCGGCGTGAGCGAACGTGGTTCTGCTCGGATCGAGGGTCACGACGCGCGCCGGGTCGGCGCCCGCGATCACTTTGGCGAACGCCTGCAGGGCGATCGGCTCGCCCGCAGCGCCCTGCGCCTCCGGACCGCGGATGCCCAGCGTCGCGATGGCGTTGCCGCTGCCAGAACGACCGGATTCGAGCGCAAGCAATTTGGATGCTTGTGCCGAAGGCGCATCGCCGGCCTGGGTGCTCGCCGTGCGCAAGTTGAGGCTGCGCATCCAGCCTTCCTTGTCGCCGGCACGCACCAGCGACCAAGCGCCTTGGCGCCGCAGCACTTCGACTTTCGCATCCTTGGCAAGCGAAGCAAGGGGCTTGGCGTCGCTATAAGGTTCGGCACGCAATGGCTCGCTTTTGGTGACGATGCCGGGTTCCGCCGCGCAGTTCACCGCAGCGGCGAAGCAAGCGGCTGCGAGCGCCGCGCGCAGGGTCGATTTCATGCTCCCTCCTCCAGTCCGGCGAGCGCCACAAGCAGCAGCCTGCGCGCCTCGTCACCCAACAAACCGCGCGGTCCCGCCTTGGCGATACCGCTTTGCAGGCTTGTGCGCAAGGGCATCGCCGCCGACTGCCCGGCCAATTCAACGCACAGGCGTTTCGCCTCGTTGACCTGGTCGAGCGCGCGTTCCCTCTCATCGCTGGGACAAAGCCAGTAGACGAGCGCGATGTCGCCGAACAGGCTCTCCAACGCACCGCCTCCGTCCATCATGCGCGCGACGCGGCAGCCGCCGGCGCGCGAAGCCGCTACGGCGCGATCCACTTCCGCGCGAAAGCGACGCAGGACTTTCGGCTCGCCGCTCGTCGCCTGCAGCGCGACCAGGGTCAGCGCATAGCTTCTCTCGGGGACCAGCTTCTCGACGAACAGCGCCTGCTGGGTGAGCATACGCTCGGACATCGCCGTGTAGAGGTTCGCCGCGCTGAAATACAACAGACCGAAACCGATCGGCGCGCTGAGATCGACATAGTGCGTCGTCAGAGTAAGAGATAGGTAGCTGATCGCGATCAGTAGTCCCTGCAGCACGGCAAACCCCCCATTGAGCAGATTCGGGCGCACGCGCCGCAGATAGGCCCAGGCGAGCCCCCAAACGAAGGCGAGACTCGCCAACGCATAGAGCGCGCGGCTGCTTTCGCGGTAATAGTCGCCCCGTTTCAGGTTGTCGATGACCGTCGCCAGGATCTCCACCCCCGGGTGAATGCTCGCCATGGACGTCGCCTTGATGTCGAAAAGGCTGGGCGCGGTGGAGCCGATGAGCACGATCTTGCCCGTGAATTCGTCCGCCGGGCGCTGCTTCTCCTTGCGTAACTGATCGGCGTAGACGTCGCTGAACGATGCGTAGCGGAAGGAAAACGGCGCGCCGCGCCAGTTGATCAGGAATTGGTCTTCAACTGGCGGCGTCCAGCCCTGGTCGCGCGCGAGCGCCAGCGGCAGCGAAGGCAGGCGCCAACCGTGCGCCTCGTGCCAGGGGCGGAAAGTGCGGATGACGCTGTCGCGGTCGGGTTCGACATTGTGCAAGCCCAGCCGGCCGCTTTCGATCAGTGCGGGGAAGCGCGGCAGCACCACGGCAATGCCGGCTTCCTGCTCCTGGGCGTCGGATCGCCTCACCGCACCAAGCAGCATGGCAGGCGTCACTTCGCTCAAGTGGTCGTTCTTGGGATCGAGGCGCAGATAGGGAAAATAGGTGTTCTTGGTCGCGCGCATGGCGCGATCGAAATAATCGTCGCTTTGCGGATTGGCGACGTCGGCGTCGCTGAACAGGATGTCGAACACGATGGCGGCCGGCCGCTGGCGCTCGAGGCCTTCGACCAGTTCCGCCAGCACTTCGCGCGGCCAGGGCCAGCGGCCGTAGTCCTTGGCCATGGCGGCGAGGCTCTTCTCGTCAATGTCGACGATGACGAGGTCGGGGTCGGGCGCTCGCGGCTGGTAGCGATAGCGCATGATGAGATCGAAGGTCTTGCGTTCCATCGCCCCCATCAGGTGCGTGTAGCCGAAATCGATCAGGACCAAGGCCGAGACGAGCAGCGCGAGCAGAACGAAAGCGCGGCGGCCCAGCCTTCGGTAGACGCAAAGCGCAGCCCGGTTGACGAGCGATGTGGCTTTTCCGCGTCGGCTCATGCAACGTCCATCTTCAAGGCGGAGCAAAGCAATTCGGGCATGGCGCGGATTGTAGCCTCGACCGGCCCGGCATACATCGGCCAGAGTAGCGGAATTGGCGTCCTGTTCTTGCCGCCCTGCAGCAATGATCGCCGCGCAGGAAAATGCTAAGATGCGCCGTCATTGCACGCTTCACCTCCAGATCGAATCACCGTGCGAGCCGTTTGGCCGGGTGTCCTGCAGGCCCCGCTCCCAATCGTTGCCCGCCTAATGCCAACTACCCGCTGAGAATAAGGAAGTCCGTATGTCCGCTTTCGATTGGCAGTTCCCCTACGCCCACTACCGCAAGCCGGTTCTCGCCCGCAACGTCGTCGCCACCACGCAGCCGCTCGCGGCACAAGCCGGACTGCGCATGTTGCTCAAGGGCGGCAACGCCATGGATGCCGCGCTTGCTACCGCCATCACTCTGACGGTGGTGGAACCGGTATCGAACGGCATCGGCAGCGATAATTTCGCCATCGTCTGGGACGGCAAGCAGTTGCACGGCTTCAACGGCTCGGGGCGCTCGCCCGCGGCCTGGACGCCGGAATTCTTCAAGAGCCATTCGACCATGCCGCAGCGCGGCTGGAACGCAGTAAGCGTGCCCGGCTGCGTTTCCGGCTGGGTGATGCTGTCGGAGCGCTTCGGCAAACTTCCCTTCGCCGATCTGTTCGAACCCGCCATCGCCTACGCCCGCGACGGCTATCTCGTCTCGCCGACTATCGCCAAGCAATGGGCGAACCAGGTGGCGGAACTGCAATCGCAGCCCGGCTTCAAGGAAGCCTTCATGCCGCACGGCCGCGCGCCGCTTCCCGGGGAGAAGTTCAGCTTTCCCGACCAGGCGAAGACGCTCGAGCTGATCGCGAAGACCCGCGGCGAAGCATATTACAAGGGCGAGATCGCGGAGAAGATTGCGGCCCATTCCAAGCAGCAAGGCGGGTTAATGACCGTCGCCGATCTGGCCGCGCACAGCGGCGACTGGGTGGAACCTCTCGCGCAGAACTATCGCGGCTACACCCTGCACGAAATCCCTCCCAACGGCCAGGGCATCGCCGCGCTGATGGCGCTCGGCATCCTGCAGCACTTCGACATGGCGAGCTACCCGGTCGATTCCGCCGACAGCGTGCATCTGCAGATCGAAGCGATGAAAGTCGCTTTCGCCGACGTCTACCGCTACGTGTCCGATCCGCGGACGATGAAAGTCCGCAACGCGGAACTGCTCGATCCGGCCTATCTGGCCTCCCGGGCGAAATTGATCGATCTGAAGCGCGCGCAGAACTTCAAGCACGGCACGCCGCCCAAGGGCGGTACGGTGTATCTCACTGCGGCCGATGCCAGCGGCATGATGGTGTCCTTCATCCAGTCGAACTACATGGGCTTCGGCTCCGGCGTTGTGGTGCCGGGCACCGGGGTGAGCCTGCAGAACCGCGCCGCCACCTTCACCCTCGAACCCGGACACGCGAATCAGGTCGGCGGCGGCAAGCGCCCGTTCCAGACCATCATTCCCGGCTTCGTCACCAAGGACGGCAAGCCCGTGATGAGCTTCGGCGTGATGGGCGGCAGCATGCAGCCGCAGGGCCATGCGCAAGTGATGGTGCGGCTCGCCGACTATAAGCAGAATCCGCAGGCGTGTTCGGATGGTCCGCGCTATCGCGTGGTCGAAGGCCTGCGCGTGAATGTGGAACCCGGCTTCTCCAGGGAGACGCTTGCGGAACTCGAGCGCCGCGGCCACGAAATCGTCGAGCTCGTCCAGGGCTACATGGATTTCGGCAGCGCGCAAATGGCCTACCTGATGGATGGCGGTTATCTCGCCGCTTCCGACCCGCGCCGCGACGGTCAGGCGGTGGGTTTTTAGATGCATCGCGGGACTGTTTAGGACTTCCGGAGACACACATGCTGAAGCTGTGGGGGCGCAACAATTCGGTCAACGTGCAGAAGGCGATCTGGTGCCTGGAAGAATTGAAGGTGCCCTACGAGCGCGTCGACGCCGGCATGCAATACGGCGTGGTGAACGAGCCGTTCTTCCGCAAGATGAATCCCAACGGTCTGGTGCCGGTGATCGACGACGGCGGCGTCATCATGTGGGAGTCGAACGCCATCGTGCGCTACCTCGGCGCGAAATACGGCAAGGGAACGCTCTGGCCCGAAGACCCGGCGCTGCGGGTGCAGTCGGACAAATGGATGGACTGGTGCGCGACGATCTACTGGGCGGCGATGCGGCCCGTATTCTGGGGTCTGGTGCGCACGCCGCCCGAAAAGCGCAACCTGGAGGAAATCGAGTCGAGCCGCAAGAAAGCGGTGGAAGCGCTGAAAATACTCGATGCCGCGCTGGCAGGCAGCGACTACATCTCAGGCAAGACGCTCACCATCGGCGACATTCCGCTGGGCACCATCAGCTGGCGCTGGTTCGGCATCAAGGACCTGGAGCGGCCGGCCTTCCCGAACGTCGAAGCCTGGTTCGGACGACTGTCCGCGCGCGAACCCTTCAGCAAGCACGTCATGCTCCCGCTCACCTGATCGCCATGAACCAGTCGACACTGCACAACAAAGTCGCGATCGTCACCGGCGCCGCGAGCGGCCTGGGGCTCGCGATCGCGGAACGCTTCGCGGCCGACGGCGCCCAGGTGGTGGTCTCCGACATCAATGCGGAGGCGGGCAAGGCCGTCGCCGCCAAGCTCGCCGGGACCTTCGTCCAGGCCGACATGTCGCGCCGTGCCGATTGCCGCAGCCTCGTGGACCGTGCTCTCGCCGCTTACGGCACGGTACATATCCTGGTGAACAACGCCGGCTTCCAGCACGTGGAAACCATCGAAGCGTTTCCCGAAGACGTGTGGGACAAAATGCAGGCGGTGATGCTCACGGCGCCCTTCCTTCTCACCAAATACGTGTGGCCGGCGATGAAAGCGCAGCGCTGGGGGCGCATCATCAACATATCGTCCATTCACGGCCTCATCGCCTCGCCCAACAAGGCCTCCTATATCAGCGCCAAGCACGGCCTGGTGGGGTTGACCAAGACGGCGGCGCTCGAGGGCGGCGCCTGCGGCATCACCGCGAACGCCATTTGCCCGGCCTATGTGCGCACGCCGCTGGTCGATGCACAGATCGCCGACCAGGCACGCACCCGCGGCATCCCGGCGGAGGAAGTGATCCAGAAGATCATGCTCGAGCCCGCGGCGATCAAGCGCCTGATCGAGCCTGAGGAAGTCGCGGACTTCGCCGCCTATTTGTGCAGCGAAGCCGCCGGCGTGATCAGCGGTGCCGCGCTCACCATGGACCTGGGCTGGACCGCGCGCTAGAGAGAGTTTGAACAAGGGGGCGATGCCCCCTTGTATATCCCCCACATTAGAGGGAACCTTATCAAGGCCGTGCAGCTTAGCGAGCTTTGTTCAGAGGTTCCTAGTCGACGATTTTCGGCATCAGCACGGCTAGCTTGGCATCGCGCGCTTCCTTCGGCTCCTTGGCGAGCGCTTTCACCGAAGTATAGAAGCGCGGCAGATCGTCGCCTTCGCGCGCGAGCAGCGCGCGGAACGCCGGCTCGAGTTCGGTGTAGAGCGCAACCGAGGCAAGGGTCGCGTTGTTCGGCTGGTTGCCCAGCCAACGATCGTAGCCAGTAAATCCGCCCCACTCGGCTTTGAGGCCGGCATACTCCGCCTTCAGTTCGTCGAACAGCCGCGTCTTGCCGCGGCGTTTCTCATCAAGAGAATGGTCCTCGGCGTAAAAGCGCGCGAGCTTCTGCCGGTACTTGGCGGTGAGCGCGACGAACTGTTGCTGCATTTTGCGTGCGCGCCGGTAGGCTGCGCGCTCGGCATCGTTGCCTTCCTGCGCCAGCCAACGATCGACCCCGAATTGCTCCACCGCGACCGCGAACGACTCATTGAAGCGGGTGTCGTCCTTCACGTAGACGATTTGATGCGCGAGTTCGTGGAAAATGAGGCGCGCGATCCACGCCGGCGGATAGCGGATGAAGGTACTGAGCAGCGGGTCGTCGAACCAGCCGAGTGTCGAATAGGCGGGAACGCCGCCGATGAAGACATCGTCGCCCGCGGCGCGCAACCGCGCCGCCTCGGTTTCGGCGTCGGCCTCGTGGAAATAACCGCGGTAGCCGACGCAGCCGACGAAGAGGAAGCAGGAGTTGACCGGAACCATGGAAAATTCTGGCGTGGCGAATACGTTCCACACCACGTACGAGCGTCCCAGATCGGCGTAGCTCTTGTAGCTGCCGTTGTCCGGCAGCGCGAGCGCGCTGCTGGCGAAGGCGCGCATGCGCTGCGCCGCTTGCAACTGGGCCTTGATCGCCGGCGAAAGGGTCTTGCTCTGCAGTTCCTTTTCGATCGGGGTCGCGCGGCGCAGCAGTTCGATCTGCCCGCTCACCGCCTGGGTGTAATAGGCGAGCGTGCCGCAGCCGGAAAGCGAGGGCAGGAGCGCAGAAACCAGCAGCAGACGCAGGCGCATCGAGGCCTCTAGCCCGCAGCCGCGCCGCGAGCGCCGTGATCGAACGCACCGCGTTCGAGGAAATTCGCCACTTCGCGCGCGACCCGCGCCGACAGCAACATGCCGCTATGGCTGACGGGCAGCACGATGCGGTCGCGCATCCCTGCCACTTCGGTCTCGTCCAGCCTCACTACGCCGTCGTTGGTTCCCGGCAGGCGCAGCACCAAGCGCGCAAGACCTCGCGGGAGGCTGCCGGCGATCACGCCCAGTTCGCACTGCGGCCGGTAGCTCTCCGGAGGCTTGCGCCAGATGTCGCGGCTCGCGCCGAGCAGGCAGCCCGCCGCGACAAACTTGTCGAAATGCAATCCCGCCATGCAACCGCGTACCGGCGCACCGAGAAGCACCACGCGGCCGATGCGCGCCTCGCCGTGATCGCGCAGATAGCGCAGGATCACGAGGCCACCCAAGCTGTGGCCGACGAGATGGACTTTAGGCTCGGCCTGGGCTTGCACGTCCTCGGCGAGTCGACGCGCGTGCTCGTCCAGGCCCTGTGCCATGGAGCGATAGTCCAAGGCACGCGCGGCGAAGTCGCGGCCGGCGAGCAGCAACCGCAGGCCCTGCATAGCCCAGCCGCCCATCCACAAGCCGTGAACGAGAATTACCGGCTGGCGCATCCCCGGTTTCCGATCGAACGAATGAGCGTGCTGGCGCAGGCAGACATAGTAGTGAAGTGGCGGAACTCGACGCGACTATTTGCGCCGATTATAGTGACTCGGCTCGGCTGCCGCGTCTTCAGCGCGAGTCCCTCATGAGCAGCAGGCGCAGGCCGGCGAGTGCAGGCAGGAGGCAGAAAGCGAGATAGGCTTTGCCATAGCCTCCGATCAACCCGACCACGAAGCCGAATAGCGGCGGAGTTGCAAAAGCGCCGATGAAAGTGAAGAACTGCGTGCCGCCGGTGATCGCGCCCACCTCGCCTCGCGGCGCGAGCCGTGCCACCTCCGCCAGATAGACTCCGTTCCAGCCCACGGCCGAGGCACCGAACAGCACGCTCACCAGGATCACCAGCGGCAAGGGCCAGGTGGCATCGAAGCAACCGGCCGCCGCACCCGCGAGCGCCATCGTCACTCCCAGGACACCGAGCGTCGTGCGTGGCGCCAGGACGCGGTCCGCGATCGCCCCCCAGACGATACGGCCGACGATGCCCGCCAGATGCGCGCTGGAATAGATCAGCCCCGCAGCGACCAGGCCGTGGCCCAGTTCGAGATTGAGGTAGGAGACATAGTAGGTGATGAGCGAGAGCTGCGAAGAACCGAAGACGAGCGATACGATGGCAAGCTCGAGCACCCGGCGATGGGCGAACACCAGTCTCAGCGGCGCGAGGAAGGTGGTCCAAGAGCCCAATTTCATCGCGCTGCGCTCGGCCGCGTCGCTCGCGCGCAATGGCGCGATCGCGAGCACCGCGCTCGCGCACAAGAGTGCTGCCACCCAGGCGCCGGCGCGCCAGCCCAGAGCGAGCGCGAGCGGCGGCAGCATGGCACCGGCAAGCGCGCCGCCCAGCGGCACGCCCGTCTGTTTGATGGAGAAGATCAGCGAGCGCATGGCCGGCGGCGCCGCGCGAGCGAGGATGTGCGAGCCGACAGGATTGACCAGGCCGTAGCCCGAGCCGATCAGGCTTGCCGCGAGGAAGAGTACGGGCAGCAGCGTACCAGTGCCGATGACTAGGCCGGCGGCCGCAAGGCCGACGCAAATCTGGCACACGCTCACCGCGCCGAAGCGCGCGATCAGCGCGCCGCAGACGAGGCCGGAAACCATCGCAAAGATGTAGGCCGTCGAGACGAACCAGCCGACGCTTTTTGCCGCGATGCCGAATTCGGGCGCGGCGACCGGCGCCATCACCGAGGGCGCGATCAAGGCCATGGCGGCGAGCGTCTGCACCGCCAGGGTGAGCGCGAGCGGAAGCGCGACGCCTTTCATGCGCCGGCGTGCCCGATCGCGCTAATCGAGGACTTCAATCGTCCCGCTCGCAGTCATGGTCACCGTGCTCACTCCGCCCTCGACCTCCGGCGGCGCCACCTCGGCCGCTGCCATGGCCCGCGCCATGGCATAGCGCGGCGGCGGGCCGCTGCGGCCCGCCGAGAGGCTGATGCGATCGATGGTGTAGGCGCGTCCGGCGAGCGCGCCGCGCACGATCTCCGCCCGTGCCTTGAATGCACGTATCGCTTCGGCTACGAGTTCGTTTTCCACCTGGCGCCGCGCCTCCGGCGAGACGGAGAAGCTCATTTCCCGAAGTTGCAGATTGGCCTGCAGTTTTCCGATCAAGGCCGAGGCGGCCGCGAAATCCTTGCTTTCCAGAAGAATTTCCGCGCGGCCGCGCCAATTCTGCAGGACATTGCCTTTGGCGTAGACGGGATAGGTTTGATTGTTGCCCGAGCGCACGCGCACGCTCTTGAACTCGCCGGCAATTCGCAGGGCGTCGTTCGTCGCGCGGTTCACCCGATCCGCGAGGTTCGCCGGATTGGCGTCGTTCAGTTCGACGAACAAGCTCGCCCGCAGCGTGTCGTTCGGCACTTCGCGCTGGGCTTCAGCCTGCAGTTCGACCAGGTTATGGCGCGGCGCGGGATCGGCCGCGTGCACTGTGCCGGCGAGTCCCAAAAATGCTGCAATGCACAGGCGCTGAATGGCGCGCATGGTCACCTCGGGCATGAATGCGGAGGCGCCAGTATAGCGGCTCGCGTGATCCTGATACGGACGCGTATTTCTAGAGGACACTCCGCCGAAACGCGCCCGCGCCGCGTTGATGGAGGTATATAATCTCCCGCCGATAAGCGGTGCGCAGAATCGCCGCAGCCACCGCACGCGATACCCACCAAACAGAGGAGTTCACCATGAAGAAGCTAGTCCGGGCGCTCGGCTTAGCCGCGCTCGTCGCACTTTCTGCGCCGCTCGCGGCGCAGGACAAGGTCAACCTGTCCATCACCACGGGCGGCACGGGCGGCGTGTACTACCCCTTGGGTGGCGGCCTGGCGAACATTCTTTCCAAATACGTTCCCGGCTACCAGGCGACGGCGCGCGTCACCGGTGGCTCGGTCGACAATCTGAAACTGATCGGTAGCGGCCAGTCCGAAGTCGCCTTCACCATGGCCGATGCGACCTGGGACGCCTACAACGGCCAGGACAAGTTCAAGGAAGGCGGAAAGGTGCCGGTGCGCACGCTCATGGTGCTCTACCCCAACCGCATGCACGTGGTCACTATTGAAGGCACGGGCATCAATAAGATGGCCGACCTCAAAGGCAAGCGCGTGTCGACCGGTTCGCCCGGCAGCGCTACCGAAGTGATGGCCTTCCGCGTGATCGAAGCCGCGGGCCTGGACAAGGACAAGGACATGCGGCGCGAGCGCCTGGGCGTCGCCGAATCGGTGAACGCGATCAAGGACAAGAAGATCGATGCCTTCTTCTGGGTGGGCGGCGTACCCACCGCCGCGGTGACCGACCTCGCCGCGACGCCCGGCGTCAAGATCAAGCTGATCGACCACGCCGAGGGCGTCGACGCCATGAACAAGAAATACGGGCCGCTCTATGCCAAGGACACGATTCCGGCGAAAGCCTACGCCGGCCAGGATGCAGCCAACCACATCGCGAGCGTGTGGAACCTTCTGGTGGTGAACGCCAACCTACCCGACCAAGTAGCGTACAACATCGTCAAGACCATGTTCGACAAGAAGGACGAAATGGTCGCGGTCCACAAAGAAGCGCAGAACTTCGACCTCAAGTACCAGACGAACGCCGCCACTCCGATTCCGTTCCATCCCGGCGCAATCAAGTATTACGCCGAAAAAGGCATCCATCTGAAATAAGTCGTGATCGGCAAAGCCCCGTTGAGCAAGGCAACGGGGCTTTATTTTTTGCGCGGCCGCATTCATCGCCGCATAGAGGGAAATAATGTCGGAGCAGAACCGCAGCAAACCCGAAGAGGAAATCGTCATCAGCGCCGAGGCCCTGAAGAAGGCCGAGGAATACATCGAGGAAGAGGAAGGCGCAACCAATCGTTTCCGCGGCCCGCTCGCCACTGCGCTGACGGTGGCGGCCATCGTCATGTCGATCGTGCACCTGTACGCGGCCTACGCCATCATTCCGGCGTTCATTCTGCGCGCGATCCACGTCGGCTTCACGCTGACCCTGTCGTACTTGCTGTTCCCCATGACCAAGCGCCAGCGCCACCGCCTGCAGTGGTACGACGTGGTGTTCGCGCTGGTCTCGATCTGCGTGATCGCCTACATGCTGTATTACGGCGAGGATTTCGGCGACCGCGCCACCGATCCGACCACGCTCGACACCATCCTCGGCATCGCCCTGGTGCTGCTGGTGCTGGAAGCCGCGCGGCGCACTTCGGGCTGGATCATGCCCGCGGTGGTGGTGGCATTCATCCTCTATGCGCTGTTCGGCGCGGCCTTGCCCGCGCCCTGGACGCACCGCGGCTTTTCCGTGGCGCAGCTCGTTGGCCACTTGTACATGACGCTCGAAGGCATATTCGGCGTCGCCATCGACGTGTCCTCGACGCTCATCATCCTGTTCACCATTTACGGTGCGTTCCTGCAATACTCGGGCGCAGGCAAGTTCTTCATTGATTTCTCCTTCGCCGCCATGGGCGGCAAGCGCTCAGGCGCGGGGCGCACAGTGGTGCTCGCCTCCTTTCTCCTCGGCGGTCCCTCCGGCTCCGGTGTAGCGACGACGGTGACCCTGGGCTCGGTCGCCTATCCCATGCTCGCCAAGGCGGGCTACGGCAAGGATTCCGCCGGGGGGCTGCTCGCGGCGGGCGGTCTGGGCGCGATTCTGTCACCGCCGGTGCTCGGCGCCGCGGCCTTCCTCATCGCCGAGTTCCTGAAGATCTCCTACCTCGACGTGATCTTGATGGCGACCATCCCGACCATCCTGTATTACCTGTCGATATTCATCATGGTCGAGATGGATGCGCACAAGTTCAACATCCAGAACATCGCCATCGAAAAACACGCCACGGCGTGGAATCTCACCAAGGCCTACGGGTTCCATTTCCTCTCGCTCGTCGCCATCATCGTCTTCATGCTCATCGGCTTCTCGCCGGTGCTGTCGGTGTTCTGGGCGACCATGGTGTCGCTCGCGATGAGTCTGCTACACCGCGATTGCGCGCTGCTGCCGGTGAAGCCGGCGGCGATCTCGTTCGCGGTCGCGCTGCCGCTCGCCTGGATCTGCTGGCGGCTATACGACCCGCTATCGGCGAACTGGGAAACGGTGCTCGCCACCGCGCTCCTTTTCGGCGGCCTTGCTGCGGCCTGGTGGGGGAAGGCGCGCGGCACAGAACAGGCGAAGGAGTTGTCGACGCGCTTCATCCGCGCCATGGAAGGCGGCTCGATCGGCGTGCTGAACGTCGCCGCGACCTGCGCGGCCGCCGGCATCATCGTCGGCGTGGTGACGCTTACCGGCCTCGGCTTGAAATTTAGCTCCATCGTGCTTTCCTACGCCGATTCCGGCAGCCAGGCCTTGGTCAACCTTTGGGCGCTGTTCGGCGCAGACAAGACACCGGCGCTGCTGCACGACATGAAGCTGCTCCTTACCGCCATCTTCACTTCGGCCATCGTCTGGATCGTGGGCCTCGCGGTGCCGGTGACGGCCTCCTACATCATCTGCGCGGTGATCGCCGCCCCCGCCTTGATCCTGCTCGGCGTACCCGATTTCGCCGCGCACATGTTCATCTTCTACTACGCCGTGCTGTCCGAAGTGTCGCCGCCGACGGCGCTCTCGCCCTTCGCTGCGGCGGCCATCACCGGCGGGGACCCGTACAAGACCACGCTGCAATCGTGGAAGTACACCGCGCCCGCCTTCCTCGTGCCCTTTATGTTCGTGCTCGACAGCTCGGGCCAAGGCCTGCTCTTGATGGGCTCGTTCAAGCACCTCGCCAACGCGCCCTGGCTGTCGATCGCCGAGGTGTCGATCACCGCGGCAATCGGCATCGCCGCCCTTGCCGGCGGCCTGCAAGGCTGGCTCTTCCGCAAGGCGAACGGCATCGAACGCACCATGCTTATCATTGCCGGCGTCATGCTCGTCTATCCCAAGGCCTTGTTCGACATCATCGGCATCGGCCTATTTGCGGCAGTCATCGCCATGCAATGGCTGGGCAAGGGGCGCGCAGTCGCGCCGTCCAAAGCCTGAGCGAGAACGCGGCTTCGCGCTCCGCGCCGATCCGTAGCAGAATGCCGGCATGCGTACCCTCCAGACCGACATCCTGATCCTCGGCTCGGGCGGAGCCGGGCTCTTCGGCGCGCTGCACGCGCATCAGGCCGATCCCAAGCTCGACATCACCATCGCGGTAAAAGGGCTGCTCGGCAAGTGTGGCTGCACGCGCATGGTGCAGGGCGGCTACAACGTGGCGCTCGCCGCCGGCGACTCGGTCGAGCGCCATTTCATGGACACCATCGAAGGCGGCAAATGGCTGCCCGACCAGGACCTCGCCTGGAAGCTGGTGACGCTCGCGGTGGAGCGCATCCACGAGCTGGAAAACGAACTCGGATGTTTTTTCGATCGCAATCCGGACGGCACGGTGCACCAGAAGGCGTTCGCCGGACAGACCTTCGACCGCACCGTGCACAAGGGCGATCTCACCGGCATCGAGATCATCAACCGGCTGGCCGAACAGGTGTGGTCGCGAAAGATCAAGCGCCTGGAAGAGCATCGCGCCGTCGCATTGATCAAGTCACAGGCGGGCGATGCGATTGCGGGCGTGCTGATGATAGACATGCGCTCAGGCGAATTCGCATTCGTGCGCGCCAAGGCGGTGCTGCTCGCGACCGGCGGCGGGCCGACCATGTACAAGTTCCACACGCCTTCGGGGGACAAGAGCTGCGACGGTCTGGCGATGGCACTGCGCGCGGGGCTACGGCTACGGGACCTGGAAATGGTGCAGTTCCATCCGACGGGGCTGCTTGCCGGGACCAATACGCGCATGACCGGCACGGTGCTGGAAGAAGGCTTGCGCGGATCGGGCGGCTACCTATTGAATGGGGCGAACGAACGCTTCATGGGCAAGTACGATCCCCGGCTCGAACGCGCCACGCGCGACATCGTCTCGCGCGCCATCTTCCAGGAAATGCGCGAGGGCCGCACCACGCCCAACGGCGGCGTGTACATTAGCATGGCACACCTGGGCCCCGAGAACGTGGTGAAGATGTTCAAAGGCATGGTCGACCGCTGCGCCGACTGCGGCTTCGATCTTGCGGGCGGCCTAGTCGAAGTGGTGCCGACCGCGCATTACATGATGGGCGGCGTAGAGTTCAAGCCCGACTGCTCCACCGCCCTACCCGGTCTCTTCGCCGCGGGGGAAGACACGGGCGGCGTGCACGGCGCGAACCGATTGGGCGGCAACGGCGTCGCTAATTCCACGGTGTACGGCGGCGTCGCGGGCGAGGAGATCGCAGCCTGGGTGAAGGCGCACGGCGCTTTTCACGAGCCGGATGCCGAGCGGATCGCGGAAGTGGAGGCGGCCTGCCGGGTGCCGCTTTCCAAGCCCGCGGGTGGCCTGGAAGCGGTGCGCGAGGCGCTGTACGAGCTCATGTGGGACGACGTGGGCATCGTGCGCAATGCAGCGGGCCTGACGCGGGCGCGAGGCAAGCTGCAGGAACTCGAGGCAAGATTGGATGCGACCGGAGTCGAATCGGGCGATCTGCGTTACAACCTCACCTGGCACGACTGGATGAACCTGAAGAACCTGATGCTCGTCTCCCGCGCCATCTGCGAGGCGGCGCTGCTGCGCGAGAACTCGCGCGGCGCGCATTTCCGCGACGACTTCCCCGATGCAGGGGACCTCGCCACCTCGACTTTCAGCCTGGTGCAGACGAAGGACAAGGGCTTCAGCGTCAGCCGCGAGCCTGTGAAGTTCACCCGGGTGCGACCGGGTGAGAGCCTGATCGAATCGTAAAGCCCCGCCCGCTATAGCAGCGAGCTTAGGCGGCGGCTTGGGTGCGCGAAGCGCGCTTGCGTTCGATTTCCGTCAGGTAGCGCTTGCGCAGCCGAATGCTCTTCGGCGTGATCTCGACCAGTTCGTCGTCGGCGATGAACTCCACCGCTTTCTCCAGCGTCAACTCGATCGGCGGCTCGAGTCGCACCGCTTCGTCCGTGCCGGAAGCGCGGATGTTGGTGAGCTGTTTGCCCTTGATCGGATTGACCACCAGATCGTTGTCGCGCGAGTGGATGCCGATCACCATGCCTTCGTAGAGCGGATCGCCGGGCGAGACGAACATGCGGCCGCGATCCTGCAACTTCCACAGAGCGTAGGCGACTGCGGCGCCGTCTTCCTGGCTGATCAGTACGCCGTTGCGGCGCTCTTCCATCTCGCCCTTCACCAGGCCGTAATCGTCGAAGACGTGGCTCGCGATGCCGGTGCCGCGGGTGAGCGTGAGGAACTGCGCCTGAAATCCGATCAGTCCGCGCGCAGGGATGCGGTAGTCCAGGCGCACGCGGCCGCGGCCGTCGGGCATCATGTCCTGGATGTCGCCGCGGCGCCTGCCGAGCTCTTCCATCACCGCGCCCTGATGCGCTTCTTCCACGTCGACGGTGAGCAGTTCGTACGGCTCCTGCTTCACGCCGTCTACATCCTTCATCACCACCCGCGGACGGCCGACCGCAAGCTCGTAGCCTTCGCGGCGCATGTTCTCGATCAGGATGGTGAGATGCAGCTCGCCGCGACCGGAGACGATGAAGGTGTCCGAATCCTTGGTGAATTCGACGCGCAGCGCGACGTTGCTCTTCACCTCGCGTTCCAGGCGCTCGCGGATCTGGCGGCTGGTGACGAACTTGCCTTCGCGCCCGGCAAGTGGCGAGGTGTTGACCATGAAGTTCATGGTGAGCGTGGGCTCGTCCACCTTGAGCAGCGGCAGCGCGTCCGGAACATCGGGCGCGCAGATGGTCATGCCGATGCCGATGTCCTCGATGCCGTTGACGAGCACGATGTCGCCGGCGATCGCTTCGTCGGTCACCATGCGCTCCAGGCCCTCGAAGCTCAGCACCTGGTTGATGCGCGCTTTCAGCGGCACCGATTCCGGCCCGTTCATCACCACCACGTCCTGCAGCGGACGGATGCGGCCGCGCGAAATGCGGCCGATGCCGATCTTGCCGACGTAGCTCGAATAGTCGAGCGAGCAGATCTGCAGTTGCAGCGGACCGTTCGGGTCGTCGTTGCGCACCGGCACATGCTTGAGGATCGCCTCGAACAGCGGCCGCATGTTGTGCACCGCGATATCCGTCGTCTCGGGCGAAGCGGGCGCATTCTTCAGGTCGGTCACCGCCCAGCCCTGCAGGGCGGAAGCGTAGACCACCGGGAAATCAAGTTGCTCTTCGCTTGCGCCAAGCTTGTCGAATAAGTCGAAGGTATGGCTGACCACCCAGTCGGGCCGTGCGCTCGGGCGATCGACCTTGTTGACGACGACGATGGGCTTCAGCCCCAGGGCCAAGGCCTTTCTGGTGACGAAGCGCGTCTGCGGCATCGGTCCCTCGACCGCGTCGACGAGGAGCAACACGCTGTCGACCATGGACAGCACGCGCTCGACTTCGCCGCCGAAATCCGCGTGACCCGGCGTGTCGACGATGTTGATATGCGTCCCTTCGTACGTGACAGCGCAGTTCTTGGCGAGGATGGTGATGCCGCGCTCGCGCTCCAGATCGTTGGAATCCATGACCCGTTCCTGCACGTGTTGATAGGCGGCGAAGGTGCCCGACTGCTGCAGTAATTTGTCCACCAGCGTGGTCTTGCCGTGGTCGACGTGGGCGATGATGGCGATGTTGCGGATCGGTCGGGTCATGAGCACGCAGTCTAAAGGCTATTGCGAACGGTGTCGCTAGTGGGGCAAAGTTCGGCTATGGGCGGCTGCTTTTGGCCGATTTGGGCCAAAATGGACCAAACCGGGGCTGCCGTCTGGTCCTGTGCCGGCCGTTTGGAAGGCACGGAAATTCAACATGTTAGCATATTAGGGCGGCGTGGAACAGAGTATTTCGCACGGAACTGCGATGCAGCGTGCCGGCGAATCGCGCCGCGTTGCTAGGTAACACCAACAAAACAGAGAGTTGGCGATGAAGACCGAGTCCAAGCAGAGGCGCACAGACGGAGGAGAGTATGTGCTCACATCCGGTGTTTCGGGTCAGCGCATGGATACCAGCGCCGGCCGTAGCGGCAAAGCCAAATCTCGCGCCCAGGTCGACCTTGGGAAGGCGCAGCAACGCGGACCCTCGCCGACTCACTTTCAGGCGCAGATCGCTACGCCATTCGGCATGGTCGGGATCCGCACCGAGGGGAAGCGGCTCGCCGAAATCGTTTATATGCCTCCCAGCACCCGGCCCATGGCCCCGCAGGATATGCTGGCGGAAAAGGTTTGCCGGCAGATCGAACGCTATCTCGCCGATCCAGAATATCGCTTCGCGCTGCCGTTAAAGGAGATCGGCAGCCCTTTCCAGCGCCGGGTGTGGGCGCTGATCTCGAGCATACCCTGCGGCCAAACGCGCACCTACGGCGCACTCGCCCGCATGCTGCGCAGCGCACCGCGCGCCGTCGGTGGCGCCTGCGGCACGAATTACTATCCTTTGGTGATTCCCTGCCATCGCGTCGTCGCCGCAAACGGCATCGGCGGGTTCGCGCAAAGCCGCGGCGGCTATCTGCTCGACATCAAGCGCTGGCTGCTCCAGCACGAGCATGCAGCCTGATATCCGCTCCGGGGATGCATGTCTCGGCGGCCAGCGCCAGGCATGGCGATGAACGTCGGCGACGCCGCGCTGCTCGACGAATTCTGCGACCACCTCTGGTTGGAAGACGGGTTGTCAAAGAACACGCTGGAAGCCTACCGACGCGACCTGAACCTTTTCGGCGACTGGCTCGCGAAGGAGAAGAGGCTCACGCTGCTCGAGACGCGCGCGGAGGACCTCTCGGCTTACTTCGCCTACCGTTACGCGCAGTCGAAGCTGCGCGCGAGTTCCCAGGCGCGCCTGCACTCGAGCCTCAAGCGCTTCTACCAGTACGCCCTGCGCGAGAACCGTCTGGGCGCCGATCCGACGCTCACACTCGACACCCCGAAAAAGCCGCAGCGCTTTCCCAAGACCCTTTCCGAAGCCGACGTCGAGGCGCTGCTCGCCGCGCCCGGAGCGGAGTCCGCCCTCGGCCTGCGCGACCGGGCGATGATCGAGCTGCTGTACGCCACGGGCTTGCGCGTCTCGGAACTCGTCGCGCTGAAACTGCTCGAAGTCGACCAGAACATGGGCGTAGTGCGCGTATTCGGCAAAGGCAAGAAAGAGCGCCTCGTGCCCATGGGCGAGGAGGCTTCCGCGGCGCTGACGCTCTATCTTGCCGAAGGCAGGCCCGCTCTTCTCGGCCGGGCACAGTCCGATGCCGTGTTCGTCACGGCGCGCGGCGGCGGCATGACGCGCCAAGCCTTCTGGTACCTGATCAAAAAGCATGCGCGGAGCGCGATTCCGGGACGCGCGCTCTCGCCGCACACCCTGCGCCACGCCTTCGCCACCCATCTCTTGAATCACGGCGCAGACCTGCGCGTGGTGCAGATGCTGCTCGGCCACGCGGACATCTCGACAACGCAGATCTACACCCATGTCGCGCGCGAAAGGCTGAAGCAGCTTCACCAAAAGCATCATCCGCGCGGCTGAACGCGGCGCGGTTTCACACACGAGATCACATGAGCAAGCACATTTCCGAGACGCCCGCGACCGCATTGCTGCGCAAGCACAAAGTCGCTTTCACCGAGCACCCCTACACCTATGAGGAGCACGGTGGCACGGCGGTGTCGGCGCGCGAACTCGGAGTGCCTGAGCACGAAGTGGTGAAGACGCTGGTGATGGAGGACGAAGCCAAGCGCCCCCTCATCGTGCTCATACACGGCGACCGCAAGGTATCGACCAAGAATCTCGCGCGCCAGATCGGCGCGAAGAAGGTGGAGCCGTGCGCGCCCGACACCGCCAATCGCCATTCGGGCTATCTCGTGGGCGGAACTTCGCCCTTCGCCACGCGCAAGACGCTACCGGTGTATGTGGAGAAGAGCGTCCTCGGGCTCGAGAAGATCTACATCAACGGCGGCCGGCGAGGCTTTCTCGTCGGCATCGATCCCGAAGTACTGGAGCGATTGCTGGACGCAAAACCGATCGAGGTCGCGCTCGAAGATTGAGGGCTACCGTGACTTTGTTTTGCCGCGTTCGATGACGACGCCGACGCGGCGGGCGTGACGCTGCGCCCCGAGCTTGGCAATGCTCACGCGCACCCAGGGAGCGTGAAAGTCGGTGAGGAGGATTTGCGCCACGTGCTCGGCCAGGTTCTCCACCAGCCCGTAATGCTTTTCCACCAGAGCCTCGCGGATGCGCTCAATGACCACGGCGTAGTCGATGGTGTCGGCCACCTTGCCGCTCGCGAAAACCTGACTGTCCGGAAGCGCGATATCCAAGTCGAGCTCGACCGTCTGGGTGATGGTCTTTTCGCGCTTGTAGATCCCGATGCGGGCATCCAGCCTGACTTCGCGCAAGAATATGATGTCCATGTCGGGCATTGGGGCGGGGGCTAGGGCGGGATTCGGTTCCCGCGTAGAATGTGTCGCACATTCTAGCAGGCCGATCTCGGGAATTCGCGGATCCTGAGCTTGCGGGGGAGGATGAGGGGCGACGCCCTCATAACAAACGGACTACATGGCAACTCTAGTATTCGCGCTGGCGGCCTATCTGATCGGCTCGCTTTCTTTCGCCGTCATCGTCAGTTGGATGTTCGGACTTCCCGACCCGCACAGCTACGGCTCCGGCAATCCGGGCGCCACCAACGTATTGCGCACCGGCAAGCGCCTCGCCGCCGCCCTCACTTTGCTGGGCGACGCGGGCAAGGGCTGGCTCGCGGTGATTGCGGCGAAGGTGTTCGCGATCGATTACGGGGTCGGCACGGCCGGCGTCGCGGCGGTCGCCCTCACCGTGTTCCTCGGGCACCTATACCCCGTGTTCTTCGGCTTCAAGGGCGGAAAGGGCGTGGCGACCGCACTCGGCATCCTCTGCGCCATCAGCCTCTGGCTGGGAGGGGCGACGTTCGCGAGCTGGCTGGTGATCGTGGTCATATTCCGCATGGTGTCGCTGGCCTCTATCATTGCCGCGATGTTCGCGGCGTTCTACACCGGCTTTCTCTACGGCACGGCAAGCCCCCTTCTGCCCGCAGTGCTCGCGATTGCGGCGCTCTTGATCTATCGCCACAAAGACAACGTGAAGCGCATCCTTGCGGGCAATGAAAACCGCCTCGGCGCGGGCAAGCGCAATTCAGGCGGCGCTTGATCGATCGACATGCCATCGGCCTTCACCCCCTGCCGCAGTTGCGGCAAACCCATGTACGTCAGCGCCAAGCGCTGCCCGCATTGCCGCGCGCCGCGCTCCTTGCGCGCCCAATTGCGGCCGCTCTGGTACGGCATGAGCATTCTGGTACTCGCCGCGCTGGTCATGGCGTACATTGCCCTGCAAATGGCCTAGGTCGATGAAGCTCGCCGCCACCCTCGCCACCCTGCTCGGCTTCGCCTTCACTTTCGGTTGGATCCAGTTCCTGACCGCCCGCGCCGAGCGCCTGGGTATGATCGATCATCCGGTCGGCGGCCGCAAAAATCACCTGGACAAGACTCCCACCGTGGGCGGCCTGGCCATCCTGCTGGGTGTTGCGTTGAGCGCGCTGATCGTAGGCTTCGCGTTCGAAGTGCATCCGGCCTTCTGGTCCTGCTATGTTCTAGTGGCCGCCACCGGCGCGGCCGACGACAGACTCGACCTCGGACCCTACGTCAAGTTCGCGGTGCAGATCGCGGCGGCGCTGGTGATGAGCTACTGGGGCGGCGTGAGCCTCCTGAGCCTCGGCAATCTGGTGAGCCAAGAAACCCTGACCCTCGGCCGCTTCGCACTTCCGCTCACGGTTTTCGCGGTGATCGGCGTGATCAACGCCATCAACTTCTGCGACGGCGCCGACGGCCTGGCCGGCGGCTTGGTGCTCACGGCCCTGTTCTGGCTCAGCGTGATGAGCGCCGCCACGGCGAACGGCACCGCGACGCTCACCTTCGGCCTCCTCGGCTGCCTCGTCGCCTTCCTCGCCTTCAACCTGCGCTCGCCCTGGCGCTCCCGCGCTGCGATTTTTCTGGGCGACGCAGGGAGCCTGTCGCTAGGCTTCGTCCTCGCCTGGCTGACCGTCGAAGCGACGCAAGGCGAGGCACGCGCCTTCCCGCCCGTGACCGCGATCTGGCTGCTCGCCATCCCCATCAGCGACACCATAGTGTGCATGGCGCGGCGGCTGCTGAAAGGACAGAGCCCGTTCCGCGCCGACCGCACCCACCTGCACCACATCCTCATCGACCTCGGCATGCCCATCGCGCGCGCGGTCGCCCTGATTCACTTCATCGCCTTCGCGCTCGCCGCCGTGGGCGTGGCCGGCTGGGCCCTGCAAGTCGCCGAACACGTCATGTTCTATTCGGCCATGGCGGTGTTCGCCGTCTATATCGTGCTGGTGCAATTCGGCCTCAGCCGGGCATCGGCCGGAGGCGCGGTGCTGCAGGCGAGCCCGCCGCAGTGACACGCCCAGTCTTCGCTCGATACGGCTACGCTCGCGGGTTGGTTGCGGCAGTGATCGTGCTCGTCCTGACCAGCGTTCCGGTGACGCAAAGTCGCGCCGCATTTGCCGATCAAACCGGCATCGACCCGGCCGCCGCAAAATCCGCAGCTGCGGGCAAAGCGAAGCCCGGCCGAAAGCCTGCCGCAAGGGGCAAGGCGACGAAAAAGAAGCCGCAAACCAAGAAGCCCGCGGCAGCGTCCACGCCCGCGCCGCCCAGCGAGGCCGGTGCCCGCGAATTCGCGCAGCTCAGCGAAGCGCAGATCGAGGCACGAATCGCCGATGCGCGCGACAGATTGCACCGCGACGCCAAGGATCAGTCCGCGCGCCAGTCGCTGGCGCTCGCGGCGGTCGAGCTCGGCAATCGCATGCTCGACTTCGATGGCCTTGGACGCCCGCGCGACGCGGAGCGTTTAGGCGAGATCGTGCGCACGAAACTCTCCGACACCCTCTGGCGCGTCTCCCAGTGGGCCGCGTCGGACGCGCGCGCCGCGGCCGCCATAGGGCTCTTCTACACCGAAGGCATACTCGCTGCACGCGATGCCGCCCGAGGCTGCGCGCAGTTCGAACGCGCAGCGCAAATGGGACACAACGCCGCGGCATATCAGGCCGCGCTATGTCTCAAGGCCTCGGACGAAAAGCGAGCCGGGGCTTTGCTCACTCGCGCGGCCGAGCACGGCCACGCCGGGGCAGAGGAACTGATGGGGCGCACCTGCATCGAAGGCGAGAAGCAGGACCGCACCTGCGCCATCAACTGGCTGGAGAGCGCGGCCGCGAAAGGCCGGCCTTCGGCCCAGAGCCTGCTCGGCTGGCTGTATGCGAGCGAAGGCGATGCAGCGGGCTTGAAGAAGGCGGCGGAGCTCTATGCCGCTGCCGCAGGCGCCGATGACCGCGCCGCGCAGAACAACCTGGGCGAGCTGTACGAACTCGGCAGAGGCGTGCAGCAGGATTCGGCTAGGGCATTCGATTGGTACATGCAGGCGGCGAAGGCCGGATTTCCGATTGCGGAACTCAATGTCGCGCGCCTATACGCTGCGGGAAACGGGGACGAGCAAAACCCAGCGAAAGCCCGTGAGTGGGCCGAGCGCGCCCGGGATCACGGCCAAGTGCGCGCGAAAGAATTGCTCGACTGGCTCGCGTCCGACCTAAATCAGCAATGACTTTTCGAATCGAAGGGGTCACGGAGTCGGTCTAGTAATTCGTCCACTATTTGAATAGAATGGGTGGCCTTGCGGATTGACAGCAGTGGTGTCTTTCCCGCTGGATTTGTTGCAACAATACAACAGAATAAGCAGAAGATACTTAAGAAATCGATTGTAAGCTAATGTTTGTTTGACATTAGTCTCACCTAATGATATTGGCTCCTTAGGTTCGGGGCCGGTTTGTCGGTGATGCTTCTTTTGCCGCAAATAAGCAAGAACGGAGAGGCAGAGATCATGCACGAGCGTACGCAGTTTAGGAAACTCTCGGTAATGTTCGCGACGGCTGCACTTTCGTCGACCGCGTTCGCGCAGCAAGCCGGGCAAATCTCGCTACCGCCCGACCAATACCGACCCACCGGCACCGCGGAAAAGCCTGTTGAATACACACCGAGCGGCACGGCGGCTGCGCCGGTGTCGGGTACGTCGCAGCGCGGCGGCATTCCGCTCGGACCAATCACAGCCTATCCCTCGGTGACCGCCGGCTATCAGCGCAACGACAACCTCTACAGCAATCCGAACAACAAGAAGGCCGATACCATCCAGCTTTTCAATCCGGCCGTGCGCCTCGAAGCCAAGCAGGCGACGAACACTTACAGCCTGAACATGGGCATCACCGACGGCCGTTATCAGACGCAGAAGGAAGATAGCTTTACCGACTACAACGCCAACGCGCTCGCGGACCTCGACCTGTCGACACGGCTGCGCGCGAGGCTGCGACTCGATTACTTCGACTCGCACGATCCGCGCGGGTCGACCAACACCGCTATTTCGCCGACGCCGGACCGCTGGCGTTCGACCTACGGCCAAGGCATCCTTTCCTACGGCGCACCGGGAGCCAAGGGCCGCTTCGATTTCGAACTGGGACAGACCAAGCGCGACTATTACAACAACCGCGTGACGACCATTGCACTAGACCGCACCATCGACGATGTCGGCGGGACATTCTTCTGGCGCGTGATGCCAAGGACTTCCCTGCTGTTTCAGGCAAAGCAAAGTTCGGTCGATTACTCTGCCCCGACCTCTACCTACACCAGCAAGGAAAACAGTTATCTCGCCGGTGTGACCTGGGAAGCGACCGCGAAAACCACCGGCGTATTCAAGCTGGGCACGCTGAAGAAGGATTTCAAGGACTCGACGCGGCAAGACACTAGTTCAACCACCTGGAACGGCCAGATCCGCTGGAGCCCGCTCACCTATTCGCACGTCGACTTCACGCTTATCAAGACCCCGTTCGAAACAACGGGTGGCGTCGGCAATTACATCGACAAGACGACGACCGCGGCTGTCTGGACGCACGAGTGGTCGAGCCAGTTCTCGACCGCGCTCTCCACTTCTTTCATGAACGACGATTACAAGGGCATTTCGCGCACGGACAAGACCCAGTTCTACGGTCTCACCGCGACCTACAAAATGCGCCGCTGGCTGAGCTTCGGCGCCGATTATTCCAACACTACCCGCGACTCGAGCGACAACAATTTCGACTACAAGCGCAATCTGCTCATGCTGTTCGTGCGCGCGTCGCTCTGATAAAATCCGCTGTCCGGTCAGATTCATCGCGCGTCCGCCGTCGCGGACACGGATCCTTATGGCGCTTTTGCTTCGAATCCTCGCTTTTGCCTGCATCGCCTTCGCCGGCACCGCCGCGTCGGCACAAGCGCCCGTGCAGCCTGCTCAAGGCCAGCCTAGCGCCGAATCCGACGCTCTGCCGCAATATGACGTGCTGTCCAAGTACCGCCTGGGCACAGGCGACGTCATCAGCATCGTCGTCTACGGCGAAGAGGACCTGAAGATGCAGCACGTGCGGCTCACCGACGCGGGGACCATCTCTTATCCCGTGCTGGGCGAAATCTTGGTACGCGGCAAGACGGTGGGCGAACTGGAGAAGATCCTCACCGACGGCCTGCGCGGGCGCTACCTGGTCAATCCGCGGGTTTCGGTCACCATCGACGAATACCGCCCCTTCTTCGTCAACGGCCAGGTCGCAGCCAACGGCAAGTTCCCCTACCAGCCCGGCCTCACGGTTCGCAAGGCGGTTTCCATCGCCGGCGGATTCAAGGAACGGGCGTCGATGTCCAAAATCTTCATCGTGCGCGACGGCGATTCCACCAACACCCAGGTCAAGGCGGATCTCAACACGCCGGTATATCCCGGAGATATCATCACCGTGGAAGAAAGTTTCTTTTAGCGTAACCGCACCCGGTTCGCCCGGGCCGTCATAAGATATAGGGGCGTCCGCATGGATGGGAGGATCAGATCGGTGAACGTAGCCGGCGACGCGCCACAACTCGACGCGCACCCCCAGCGGGAAGAAACCCTCGAGCTGGTCGAATATTGGCGCTCGATCACCAAGCACAAGTGGAGCATCGTCGGGCTCGCGCTCGCGATCGCGCTCCTCACCGCCCTCGTCGTCTCCGCGATCCAGCCGAGCTATCGCTCCACCGCGACGATCTTGATCGAAACCGGCAAGAACAAAGTCGTTTCGATCGAGGAAGTGTATTCCGGTATGCCCGCGAACCGCGAATACCTGCAGACGCAGGTGGAGATCCTCAAGTCGCGCGAACTCGCCGCCAAGGTGGTGGCGAAGCTGAAGCTGGACACCAACCCCGAGTTCGATCCGCGGCAGAAGGCGCCGCCCTATTGGATGAAGTGGCTCGCCTCGATCGGTATATCCCCCGAAGAAATCGGCGTATCCGGCGGCGGGAATGCTGCGTCTGACGAAGCAGCGATCAAGAAGCGCGTCACGGCTGCAATACAGCGCAGCCTGCAAGTCGAGCCGGTGCGCAACAGCCAGTTGATCCGGGTGAGCTTCGAGGCACACGACCCCGAGCTCGCCGCCATAATCGCGAACGCCTTCGCCGAAACCTTCATCGAGAACGACCTCGAAGCGCGCTACCAAATGACGCAGAAGGCGAGCGACTGGCTCGCCGACCGACTGCGCGGCCTGCGGCTGAAGGTCGAAGCGGCGGAGAAGGCGCTGCAGCAATACCGCGAGAAAGAGCGCATCGTCGAGGCGAAAGGCGTCGCCTTGAGCGGAGCGAGCAAGCAGTTCGAAGAGCTGACCAAGGCGGAGATCGACGCGCGCCAGCGGCGCATGGACGCGGAAATCCGCTATACCCAGATTAAGGCGAGCCGGGGCAATTACGACACCGTGCCCGCCATCATCAACAACCCGTCGGTGGCGAAGATGCGCGACGCCGAGGCCGAGGCGGACAAGCGCCTGGCCGAGCTCGGCCACCGCTACGGCAAGGAGCACCCGCGCATGGTGTCGGCCGAAGCCGAACTGAAGGCTGCGCACGAGAACACGCGCAGGGCCATCGAAGCCGTAGTCGCAGGCATCAACAAGGAATACGAAATCGTCCGCGCCAACGAGACTGCCACCACGAAGCAGCTCGCGCAGGCCAAGGACGAAATCCAGAACATGAACCGCAAGGAGTACCAGCTCAACTTGCTGGAGCGCGAGGTGACGAGCAACCGCCAGCTCTACGACATGTTCCTCGGCCGCTTCAAGGAAACCAGCGCGACGGAGAGCCTGCAGACCACCATCGCCCGCATCGTCGATCCCGCGATCCCCAACCTGACGCCGTATAAACCCAACAAGACGCGCGTGGTTCAGATATCCCTGGTAGTGGGCGTATTCCTCGGCGTGCTCCTCGCGCTGCTGCTCGAGCGGCTGGACAACACTTTCAAGACCAGCGCCGACGTGGAGAAGAAGCTCGGCCTGCCGATGCTGACGACGCTTCCGATCATCACCGGCAAATTCAAGCCCGAACGCATTTTCACCGAGAACCCGCAGTCGGTGTTCTCCGAAGGCGTCCGCACCGCGCGCACCGGCATCCTGCTCTCGGCGATCGACGAGCCGCACAAGTCGCTGGTCATCACCTCCTCGGTGCCGGGCGAAGGCAAGACCACCTTCGCCATGAATCTCGCGCTGGCGTTCGCTCAGACTCGAAGAGTGGTGCTGGTCGACGCCGACATGCGCCGCCCGAGCGTGGGCAAGGCCTTCGGCAAGGAGTCCACCGCCCCCGGCTTGTCGAACTTGGTATCCGGGACTTCGCCGGCGCAGGACTGCGTGTTCCGCGTGGACGACACGGATCTCTACGTCGTTCCCGCGGGCGTCATCCCGCCCAATCCGCTGGAACTGCTGCTATCCAAACGCTTCGAGGAAGCGGTGCACAAACTCGCGGGCATGTTCGACATGGTGATTTTCGATTCGCCGCCGGTGCAGCTCGTCAGCGACGCACTGGTGGTGGCGAGGCACACGACCGGCATGGTGTACGTCGTGAAGGCGGACGACGTCCCCTACCAGGTCGCGCGCAATGGCATTAAGCGTGTGCGCCAAGGCCAGGCGAACGTCATCGGCGTCGCCCTCAATCACCTCGACTTCCAGCGCGCCGACCGTTACTACGGCGAATACACCGGCTATTCCAAGTACGGCTACCGCCGCTATTACGGCGCCGCCAGTGGCAAGAAGCGCAGGAAAGCGGCCTAGCGGCGCGCCGCGGAAGCGGCACTTTCGCCGCGATTAGTGCTTCGACCGACGATGTACGCCAGATGATCGACCTCCACTCCCATCTGCTTCCCGGCATCGACGACGGTCCGCAGACCATGGAGGAGGCCGTGGCGCTCGCGGCGCACGCGGTCAGAAGCGGCATCACCCATGCGGTAGTCACGCCGCACGTGCACGTGGGCCGCTACCAGAACGAACGCGCCTCCATCGAGAAGCACCTCGAGCGCTTCCGCGCAGAGCTCATGCGCCGAGGCATTGCGCTGCGATTGAGCCTGGGCGGCGAGGTGCGCATCGACGAGGCCATCGTCGAAATGGTGCTCGAAAACCGGATTCCGTTTCTCGGCGAGCACGACGGCTATCGCCTGATGCTGCTCGAACTCCCGCACAGCCACGTGCCGGTAGGCGCCGACAAGCTCGCCGGCTGGCTATTGAAGAACAGGATCCGTCCCGTGATCGCCCATCCCGAGCGCAACAAGGGCCTGCACGAGGACCTCAACAAGATCACCTCGTTCGTGAGCATGGGGTGCTGGCTGCAGGTCACAGCGGGCGCCGTGGCGGGAAGCTTCGGCGAGCCGTCCAGGCAACGAGCCGTCGAATTGCTGAAACGCGGTTGGGTGAAGATCCTCGCTTCCGATGCGCACAACCTCGAACACCGGCCGCCCGAACTCGAACCGGGAAGGCTCGCGGCCGCGGCCGTCGTCGGGGAAGCGGAGTCGTGGAAGCTCGTGCGCGGCACACCCGCTTCGATACTGCCTTGCGCCGAGCGTATCGCATCCTGATCGCCCTTGCGGCCACGGCACTGCTCGGCTGCGCGGCCTATGAATCGGGAAAACGCGGATTCGCCGATTGGCGCACCATGCGCTGGCGGCACGAAATCGCCACATGGAACGCGCGCCATGTCATCCCCAACCAGGAACTTCTGCAGGAAGCGCTGACTGCGCTGATCGATGCGCACGAACTGGTGCCCGACGACGCCTCTATCATCGAGCACCTGGGCGTCCTCCACAACCTGCGCGCGCTTTCCTATCCCCCGGGCAGCCTGTCCTGGAGCCTGAACCTCGATCAGGCCTTACTTTATTTTCGCCAGGCTGCCAAACTGCGGCCGACTTCGTCCTACACCTGGGCAAACATCGTCCTGGCGAAGTACCGCTTGGGCCGGTTCGACGCCGAGTTCTCCGCGGCGATGCAGCACGCTCTGGATTTCGGGCCTTGGGAGCCTGCGGTGCAGCTTGCAATCGCCGACGCGGGACTGGGCGCCTGGGAAGAACTCGATTCGGCGTCGCGCGATCGGATGCGCGAGAATCTGCGTCGAGCCGCAGTCCGACAGTCCGACGCGCTGGCGCAAATTGCCTTCGGGCAGCGCCGTACCGACGTGATCTGCGCAGCGTCGCTCGACATGATGAAAAATAAAGTAAAATGTGTTAAATAAGTCACATAAAAGAAGCTAAAGAAAGCTACACTGATGTGATAGCCGGGTTGCGGTGGGGCGCGGCAAACGCATCGATCGACAAGAAACGCCTTCGAACGATTGCCGTCGTAATTGACTGAACGATCAACGAAAGAATAAGCCTGCAGGGGGCATCATGACCAAGTCCGTATTTCGTGCGCTAATCGGTCTGACATTGTGGGTGCTGGCCGGCGGCCACGCCTTCGCCGCCCCGATCGCCTACGTGCACGAACTCACCGGCGATCTGCAGGCGCAATACGGCTCGAAGAAAGCGCAGAGCCTCAAGGCGGGCGGCACGATCGAATCCGGGGCGGTCCTCACGACCAGCACCGGCAGCAATGCGGTAGTCAAGTTCGAAGACGGCCAGGTCGTCGCTCTGCAGCCCGACACCAAGTTTGCCGTGCGCGAATACAAGTTCGTCGCCAGCAACGTCGCAAAGAGCAATTCGGCGATGGAACTGCTCACCGGCGCGCTGCGCTTCGTCACCGGCGTGATCGGCGCCACCAACAAGAACGCATTCAAGCTGACGGCCGGCACCGCGACCATAGGCATACGCGGCACGGACGGTTCGGCGAGTTTCAACCCGGCGACCGGCGAAGTGCACGCCGCCACCAACCAGGGCGCATTGGTACTGACCACGCCCCTCGGCACGTCGCCGATTCCGCTCGGCAATTTCGTCACCGCCCCACGTAATGCGCCGCCGGCTCCGCCGGCGCCGATCGCGCAGGCCCCGGCTCCCGTAGCCCAAGTGATCAACCAGACGCGTACCGTCAGCCTTCCGAACACGACGCCGGTAGCAGTGCCGGCCTCGGCGCGCGCCGCGGCGGCCGAAGCGCAGGTGCGGACCGCGCAGCGCGCCGTGCAGGCTGCGACCACCGACCAAGCGCGGCAGGCTGCCGAGCGCACTGCGCAGCAAGCGCGCGCAGCCGCGGCGACCGCAGAACAGGCGGCCGAGCGCGCCAGCCAGCAAGCGACGCAGAGAGCAGTCCAAGGCGGCGCCGTCCTGGCAGCCCCGCCGGCCCCGCCCGCACCGGCCCCGGCTCCCGCGCCGGCCGCGCCCACGACGACAACGCCGCGCCCCGGCGCGACCGCGCCGACGCCAACGACGACGCCCGCAGCCACCGCTCCGGCGTCGACCGACACGACCGTGCCGTCGACGACTAGCACAGCGACACCAGCGTCCACGGACACGGCTACCACGCCGAGCACGACACCCTCGACGACAACGCCCGCCCCGACGACGAGCACGACGGCAGGCACCATCGAAGCGCTGCCGGCCCCTGCGGCCGGGCCGGCGACGACTTCGCTGACGCCGACGACCACGCCGCTGCCGAGCTCGGCGCCGGCTGCGATTCCCTCGACTGCCACCACGGTTGCCCCGGCCACCACCCCGACCGGCGGCGGCGGAACGGTGAATCCGACGAACTGCACCGCAGGCGCGAGCGTCTGCTAGCCTGAGCGAAACGAAGCCCCCGAGCGCAGAAAATGCGCGGTGTGGTATTCGCTTTCTTCCTCGCGGCCGCAAGTTTCAGCGCGGCCGCGCAGGCGCACAATGGTCCCTTCGATCTGGCCTACCGCATCGACCGCACCTTGCTCGATATGGCGCCGCCTGCGCCCGTTTCCGGCCTTCCTTCGCGACTGGAGGAGTTCGAACCGAAGCCGGCACCGGCGCCTGTTGAAGCAATAGCCGAACCCGCCGCAGCCCCGCCGAAACCGCTTCCCTACGTTTGGGATCGCATTCGCGCCGGCTTCGCCATTCCCGAATTCGCCAGCCCACTGGTTATGCACTGGCAAGCCTGGTATCTGAGCCGCCCGCAACTTCTCAAGGCGATGATCGAGCGCAGCCGGCGCTACGTGTATTTCGTCGTTGACGAACTCGACAAGCGCGGCATGCCGACCGAGCTCGCGCTGCTGCCGCTGGTGGAGAGCGGCTACAACCCGATGGCGGTCTCATCGGCGCAAGCCTCGGGCTTGTGGCAGTTCATCCCTTCCACCGGCAAGGAATACCGGCTCGAGCAGAACGCGGGCTACGACGCCCGCCGCGACGTCATCGCGTCGACCGCGGCGGCGCTCGACTATCTGCAGTCGCTATTCGAAGAGTTCGGCGACTGGAAGCTCGCGCTCGCTTCCTACAACTGGGGCGAGATCGCCGTCGGCAAAGCGATCGAGCGCAATAAGGCGAGGAAGCTTCCGGGCGACTACGCTTCGATCGCCCTGCCCGAAGAAACCCGCAATTACGTCCCGAAGTTGCAGGCGCTGAAGAACATCGTCGCCGATCCTAGCGCGTTCGGCATTGTGCTCGAGCCCATACCCAATCAACCGTATTTCAGCACCGTCACCGCGCGCAAGGATATCGACGTGAAGCTTGCGGCCAAGCTGGCCGACGTGCCGTTGGACGAATTTCTCGCCCTAAATCCGGCGCATACCAAGCCGACGATTTCGAAATCGAGCGGCGCGCCTATCGTCCTCCCGGTTGAGAAGCTCGATTCATTCGTCGTCAAGCTCGCGAACTACCGGCCGACGCCTGCGGGGCCAAAATCCGTCGCGCAGAAGAAACCGGCAAAGCGGTCTGCGCACCACGGCCGGCCCGCAAAGACAAGCAAGGCCGCGGCGCCGGCGGCCGATGCACAGCGCGATGAACATCGCATCAAAGCCTGGCATCCGCTCGCGGATATGGGTACAAACGTCGCGAGCGCGCGGACGATCCAACCGAATTAGATCGGTGGAATATCTTCGCGTCGTGCTCTTCGCCGCTTGCCTCGCGGCAAACTGCATTACCCACGCAGGTGAAGCCGACGCTCTCGCCGAGCGCGCCGCGAAGGGCGAGCAATCTGCAGTCGTCGCGCTGCTCGAGCGCGCGCGCGGCGGCGACGCCGAGGCGCAGCTACAAGTCGGCTGGCTCTACTACGAAGGCAAGCCTGTCCAACGTAGTTTTCCGCTCGCATTCGACTGGGTCGAGAAGGCCGCACTTCAAAACCACTCCCAGGCAATGAACCTCCTCGGCCATTTCTACCAACAGGGTCTGGGCGTAAAGCGAGACTACGTCGAAGCACGCAGGTGGTACGAGCGCGCGGCGAACGCAGGACTCCCCGCCGCAGCGAACAACCTCGGCTGGCTTTATCTAAAGGGTTTGGGCACGGCCAAAGACGCCGCGCTCGCTAAGACCTGGATCGAGCGCGCGGCCGGAAATCAACTTCCTGTCGCACTCTACAATCTTGGACTGATCTACGACCTCGGCATCGGCGTGCCACAAGATGCGGAGCGCGCCCTCGACTACTTCCGCAAAGTCGCCGCACGCGGCTATACGCCTGCAGTGCGCGCCATAGGTCGGCATTACCAAGAAGGTCGAGGCGTGGAACGCGACTACGCCGAAGCGAAAAAGCAATACGAGTCGGCCGCAGCACAGGGCGACCTCGAAGCCGAGGCCATGCTCGGACAACTGTTCGAAAAGGGCCTCGGCGTGCCGCGCAATTTCGACGCCGCACGCCAGCGCTACGAGAAGGCCGCGCGCGCAGGCGAGCCGGTCGGACAACTCAAGCTGGGCGAACTCTACCAGTATGGCCGCGGCGTGGAACGCGATTACGTCAAGGCGCGCGACTGGTATCGCAAGGCAGCGGAACAGGGCAATGCCACAGCCGAAAACAACCTTGGCTATATCTACGACGAGGGGCTGGGCGTCGAGCGCGACTACCAGACGGCGCTCGCCTGGTACAGGAAGGCGGCGGAGCAGGACGAGCCCTCGGCGCTCTTCAATATCGGTTACATGTACGAAGACGGCCGCGGCGTCGAGCGCAATTTGAAGGAAGCCTTCCGCTACTACCAGATGGCAGCCGAGCGCGGCCACGCCGAAGCGCGGCGCATTGTCGGAGCAACGGCGAATTAGCGTTGTAGGAGCGGCGCCTTTAGCCCCTCGGGGCCTCGCCGCGACTCACGATCGCATTCGTAGGAGCGGCGCCCCCGCCGCGATCACTGCCGGGCAGAAATTCGGTCGGCCCGAGGGCGGGCCTCCTACAACACCGCGCGGTCAGCCCGAGGGCAAGCCGCCGACAACTGTACTCGTCCCATCGCCAATATAATGGCGATCGGCACGCTTGGAGCGCCGCCGAAGACATGCACGAACAACACTCCCACGCCGACGGCTGGCTTTTCTTTCTTTTCCTCGCGCTCCTCGCCTGGGCGCCGATCCCACTCGCGAGCAACCGCCCTTGGGCGTCTTCGCTCCTGGAGATCGGCATATTCGCGATTGCGCTTGCCTGGCTATGGCTCTACGCCTTAGGGCGCGTTCACCTCGCAGCGTCGTTTCGCGGCGCCTGGCCGGCGCTGCTGCTCTTCGGCACCTGGCTGCTGCTGCTCCTGCTCCAGGTCGTGCCGCTACCCGTCGGCCTGGTCGAACTGATCTCGCCCGCGCGCGCGCGCCTACCCGCGGTTGAGTCCGACGCCCTGCGCACACTCTCCTTCGATGCGAGCGCCTCGCGCGGATTCCTGCTGCAGTCCTGCGCCTACGTGCTCGCCTTCTGCCTCACGCTCGCCTTCGTGCGCACGCGGCGGCGGCTTCGAACCATCGTATGGGTGTTCGTCTGTTGCGCTCTCGCGCAAGCCGCATTCGCGAGCTTCGTGCATCTAGCCAAGCTCGACTACGAGCTCTTCTTCACCAAGATCTCGCAGTCGGGCTCGGCGAGCGGCACCTTCGTCAACCGCAATCATCTCGCCGGTTACCTCGAAATGTGCCTCGCGCTCGGCATCGGGCTGATGATCGCGACGCTTCGAGGAGGACAAGCGCGCTCGTGGAAGCAAACGCTGCGCGACACCGCCGGCTGGCTGCTCAGTACGCGCGTGCTGCTGCGCGTGAGCCTCATCGTCATGGTGGTGGCGCTCGTGATGACGCGCTCGCGCATGGGCAACGCCGCCTTCTTCACCAGCATGCTCGCTGCCGGAGTCGTCGGGCTGCTCACGTCGAAGTACGCGACGCGCTCCACCGTGATCCTGCTCGCGAGCCTGGTCATCATCGACGTCTTCATCGTCGGCACCTGGTTCGGCGTCGAGAACCTGGTCAAGCGCTACGAGCAGACGACGATCTATAAGCCCAGCGTGGCCGCCGCCGGCGCGGAGCAGTCGATGGAAGAGCGCGTCGAACCTGGCCTCTACGCCCTCGCCATGATCAAGGACTACCCGGCGCTCGGCGCAGGCGGCGGCACCTTCTACGTCAATTTTCCGAAATACCGCCCGGACGTGGTCACCGCGTACTTCGACTTCGCCCACAACGACTACGTGCAGTTCGCCGCCGAGACCGGTTTGCTCGGTCTCGCCTTGCTCGGCCTAGTGGTGCTCGCGACGCTGTTCGTCGCGGTCAAGGTGCTCGTCGAGCGCCGCGATCCGCTGGCGCGCGGCGTCGCCTTCGGCTGTACCATGGGCATCGTCGCCCTCATGATCCACAGTTGGGTGGATTTCAACCTGCAGATTCCCGCGAATGCCCTCACCTTCGTCGTCTTGCTCGCTCTCGGCTGGGTGGCGCATGCGCTCGAGCGGCATCATACGGGCGCAGACGACGAGCAGTTCGAATCCGCGGACGAAGCGTAGAGGCAGCAAGAGGCAGCCCGTCGTCAGGAACCGTATCATTCTCGCCGCTGGACGGCCCACCGTTTTCATCGGCGACCCGAAAGGGGAGATCGCTTCGCTTGTCGAACGTGAGGGTGTAGGGGTCGCGGTAGCGCAGGACGACGCAGCGGGACTTGCTGCCAAGCTGATACAGCTTGCCGGCGACGCAACAACATGCGAAATGATGGGCCAGCGTGCACGGGCGCTCCTGTGCGAGCGCTACGACAGGCGCATCGTGCTGAAGGCGTGGCTGGAAATGCTGGAAAGTTTGTAGCGCGGTAAGTGCGTCACCTCTGCATTCGCGAGCCCCCCAAGGGGACTTCTTTCAGGGCGCAAGCTCGCTCCCACAGCTTGTGGCTTCTGCATTCGCGAGTCCCCCAAGGGACTTCCCCCCAAGGGGGGGATTATATGGTTGGCAAACCCATCTAAGGGGCCTAGAATACCGGTCATACAGGGAGTAAATCATGGCTGATGCGATCCTTAACAGACCCGAGTTCAAAGACGAAAACAAAGCCCGCGAATGGCTGGAAGCGATCCGCTGGCCGCGCGGCCCTGTTTGCCCTCATTGCGGCAGCGAAAGCAAAGAGCATTACAAGCTCGAAGGCGAAGCGCACCGCACTGGCCTGTGGAAATGCAAAGACTGCCGCGAGCAATTCACGGTCACGGTCGGAACCGTATTCGAGCGCTCTAAGATCAAGCTGAACGTCTGGCTGCAAGCCATGCATCTGATGTGTTCCAGCAAGAAAGGTATTAGCTCGAAGCAGCTTGAGCGCATGCTTGGCGTGACCTATCAAACCGCATGGTTCATGTCGCACAGAATCCGCGAAGCGATGAAGCCGGGCGGCAATGTGTTCAATCCAGGCGGCGGCACAATCGAAGGCGATGCAACCTACGTGGGCGGCAAGGAAAAGAACCGCCATCGCAGCAAGCGCAACCCGAAGATCATCGGCGGTGTCGGTAAGGAATGCGTGTTCGCGTTGGTTGAGCGCGAAGGCGGGGTGCGCTCGTTCCACATCCCGAGCGTCAACGCCAAGACGCTCAAGCCGATCCTTACCGAGCAATTGAACACTGCCAAGACTCGCCTGATGACCGATGGCGAGCGCATCCTGCGTTCCCTGACTCCGATTGTCGCCAGCCACGAAACAGTCAACCACGAAGCCGGTGAATATGTGCGCGGCGACGTTCACACGAACACAGTGGAAGGCTACTTCTCGATTCTCAAACGCGGCATCATCGGCACGTTTCACCATGTAAGCGAACAGCACTTGCTTCGCTACACGACCGAATTTGACTTCCGCTATAACCACCGCGAAACCAAAGCGCAAGTTGACGGCAAATGGGTTAAGGCTGGATTCAGCGATGCAGAGCGCACGATCGCTGTAGCCAAGGGCATCGGCGGCAAACGCCTTACCTATCGGCGGACTGACGCAACAGCGTAAGCGCTTAATCGAAGCGCTCATTTCGTTGTTGCGTCAGATCGCGGAGAAGGACATAACGGGCCATTGGGTTCAACTATTGCTAGACCTGTGAGTTATGAACAACGATCCCCTCAGGGACGCAAAGTCTGGTATCAAGAACGCCAAGCGCCACATCGCGGAATTGGAAAAGAGAGTCAAAATCTTCTTCGATGGTCACCCATACGCCAGTGTCATTGAGACAAATGCGGACGGCACTGAGGACTTTCATAAGGTCAAGTTGACTCAACCGTTGCCAGATGATCTCGCTGACATCGCCTTCGACATCGTGAGCAACCTTCGCGCTTCCCTGGATCGCGCTGGTTACGCCGTCGCTGTCGCGGCTGGCAGAAAGGGGGCGGACGCTCATTTTCCCTTCGGGGCTGATCTCGCTGATGCTCAACTGAAGGCTCAGCGAAGGTCCAAGGACATCCCCAAAGGGATTTTTGATCTCATGATTTCGCACAAGCCATACAAGGGAGGGGATCGTCTTCTCTGGGCACTCAACAAGCTGTGTAACACCAACAAACACGAAATCCTGAGCGTTGTCGGATTGGCCAGCGGAGGAATGCATGGGTTGATGACCGGCGGCGGCAGCAACGTGATGATGAACATTTATCTCACTAACCGATGGCCACCCGTTTGGGATAGCGCGAAAAACGAAATGACAGTCTTCCACGTCAAACACGGCGTCAAGCCAAACATGAATGTCAATATTGGGATGCATGTAACGCTCGCGAACATTGAGGGAGCAGAGAGCAAATCGGCGGTTGCTGTCTTCGGCGAAATCGCGGGCACTGTCGAGCGAATCTTGGGAGCAATCGACGTTGAAGCTCGCAGGATCGGCCTTTTTCATTAACATAGGGCACCTATGCCAACGAAACGACAACAGCCAATCAACGGCACAGACGAACCGGCCATGTCTCTAGATGAACTTGCACGGCGCATGCTCGCGCAAGCGCCTAAACAGCGTTCGGAGATGACGCAGAAGAAAGCGAAGGCGAAGCGCGCCAAGAAATAGGCGCGTTCGCGTGCGGCCCTGTCACGGCCAGATGATGGTTCGTGGGCCTTGGGTTTGTCAATCATATAATCCCCCCCCAAGGGGGGATCGAGACCTTCGGGGCGCAAGCTCGCTCCTACGGCTTGTCGCTCAGCGGTTACTGGCCCCAGCTAACCGCTTTTCCCATGCCAGCGCGGATGCGGCGATCTCTTCCAATCCCGGACACCGCGGCTCCCAGCCGAAAGCCGCTTTCAGCCTTTCATTGGAAGCGACGAGCCGCGCCGGGTCGCCGGGTCTCCGTGGACCGACGCGGACTTTGAAATCTACTCCCGATATCCGCTTGACCGCTTCGATCACCTCGCGCACGCTGTGGCCACGGCCATAGCCGAAGTTCAGCACCGCGGATTCGCGCCCCTTGCCTAAGTGCGCCAATGCCTGAAGATGCGCCTCGGCCAGGTCCTCGACGTGCACGTAGTCGCGTATGCAGGTGCCGTCGGGCGTGGCGTAATCGTCGCCGAATAGCGTCATCTCCGGCCTCAAACCCAAGGCAGTCTGGCACGCGACCCGGATGAGGTGGGTCGCCACACCACCCGACTGCCCTAGCCTCCCCTCCGCCTCGGCGCCCGCGACGTTGAAATAGCGCAGGATCACGTAGCGCAGGCTGCTCGCGGCCGCGGCATCGATGATCATGCGCTCGCTCATCATTTTCGATGCCCCGTAAGGATTGATCGGGGCGAGGGCATCCTCCTCGCAAACCAGCGCTTTGTCCGCCATGCCGTACACGGCGGCGGTGGAGGAGAAGATGAAACGCTCGACGCCGTGCCTCGCGCAAGCCGCAAGCAATTCGAGCGTATTGCCGGTGTTGTTGGCGTAGTACTTCAGCGGATCGGCGACGGACTCCGGCACGACGATGGAACCGGCGAAATGCATCACCGCATCGAAGCGCCTTTCGCCGAGGACGCTATCGAGAAATTTCCGCTCGCCGACGTCGCCGATCACCAATTCGCCGCACAGGACCGCCTCGCGGCGGCCGGTGGAAAGATTGTCGAGCACCGTGACCTCGCAACCGGCATTTCCGAGCTGCTTGACGACATGGCTGCCGATGTAGCCTGCGCCGCCCGTCACCAGGACGCGGCTTGCGGAATGGGACTGGTCTTCTTTCACGCGGCGATTATAACAAGCGCCGCCTGTGGAAACGCCCAGCGCTTAAGCCATCGCTCATCGATCAAACTGCCGCGACGCGCGCAGCGGGCATTCGATCTCGGTCGCAGCCGGGGCAGTCCACATCGGTGCGCAACGCCCATTTCTTGCACTGTAATCGAGCGTACGACGCAGCAAGCGTCAGCCTTCCTCCTGCGCGGACTCGGCAGGCGCATTGTAATAACGGCCCTTTCATCGGCGAGCAAAGTTCTGGCACGCGCATTGCGTCGACTACCCTCAGCATGGAATTCGAGAGCTTTGCCGGAGCGGGATTTAGGGTATTTGCGGATGGATGGTGCAGAGAATTGCGCAGAGTATGTATCCGTTGCGAGGTGAAAAGTTCGCTGCGCGTTGCCAGGCGACTGGTGAAGCAACGTGTAGGCACGTCGATATCGTAGCGCCGCAAGAGACGGCGAGGCCTACACCGGGCGGATTCGGATGGGAGAGAGCGATGACCAATCGGGATCGTGGCAGGCAGTCCGATCGAAGCTCAATCTGGCTTCTTGCCCTCGCCGGGGCGGGCGGTCTCGCGGCCAGCCTCCTCTCCGGCACAGGCGAAGGCCGGCACGACGCAGCCGAAGCCCAAGCCCAGGTGGTAGAAACGCTTGCGCTCTCCAGCGTTGCCGCTGCGGTCCCGGGCCGGGAGGCGGTGCGACAAGCGCAGGCGCTTGCCATACTCGAGGCGCGGCGGCTGGGCATCGACCTGTCCATCGCCTCCTTGGGCAGCGGCGGGCGGCAAAGCGGCGACGCGAGCGCGGACGCGCGCGCCTTCGCGCGACTGGCCGAGCGTTTTCCGGAGACCATCGCGGCGGCCGAGAGTCACGACAACTTCCGTGAACGGCTGTCGAAGGCCTGGGTTTCAGATTCCAAGGCCCTCGCCCACGTCGATTCCTACAACGGCAGCTCCGAAATCATCTCCGACCCGCTTGCGCGCATGGGCGCCTGCGTGGTCGAACTGCGCGCACCGGGCGAGACGCTGCGCGCCATGCTCGGCATGGCCTACGCCGATTCCGCCGCCGCGGCGATCGAACACAAGGCGCACTCGCTTGGCGTGACGGCGGCCGACGTCGCGTTTCTCGTAGCGGGGCACGAATCTTCCCATTGCGTCATCGGCATGGCGCGCAAGGCCGGATTGCTCGACACATCCTGGGCCGATCCCGCTTGGAAGGTGCCGCCCGCCTGGCTCGAGTCCCGCGGCGCGGACGATCACGACAGTCCCGCGCTGGCGAAGACCGAAGAAAGCGCGGCGGACCTGCTCGCCGTGCTCTGGGCGGGCAAGGCCCTCGGCCAACGCAAGGCGAGGAATCTCGCACGACTGGTCATCTATGCGCGCTCGCGCGGCGCGCGCCTGCCGCTCGACGATCGCCTGCACGATTCGTCCAAGACTCTGCGTCAGTTCCTTGCGCTCGGGCCGACCGCCCGCCGCTTCGCTTTGGCCGATCCTTCGCGCTACGCGTGGCAGACCGCGACAAGCGAGACGCGCAAGGAAATCGTCGAATCCGGAGGCATGCGGCTCGCAATGCCGCCGCCGAGATAGCGATTGATCGGCCCGAGGCCCCAGAGTGGCCAAGGGCGAGCCTGCTGCATCACCGTCCAATTGTCGGAGGGGGCTTACTTCAGAATTCGGCGGCCCACCCGCCCGCGAAACTGGCCTCCCACGGCGTCAAACGCTCACCACCGTGACGGCCCGCTTCTTCCTTCTTTCTCCGGATCTCGCGCCTTGAGCACTTCGCGCACGACCCCGTCATCGCTGAACTGCACCCAGAGCACATAGGGATCGGCATTGATGCCAATCTTGTACTCCCAAACGTCGCGAGCGATGCGCGGCAGGCGCGTGACGATCGTAGTCGGTCCGAGCAGCTCGCGCACCTGCTGCTGCGTCGTGGAGCCGATAACGATCTTCGCGAAATTTTCTTCGGTGAGACGTTGCTCGACCGCCTTCAGCTTTCCGTCGGAGCCAATGACGGCGGCGTACGACTGCCGACCCGCTGGGCCGCGCGGATAGTAGAGCACGCTGCTTCCGTCCGGATGGCTCACGCGCAGCGCCGGCCGTCCCATCGAGGCCTCGACGTCCGCAGCGGTCGCGCTTCCCGGTACGAGGCTGCCGCCGCTATACGATGCGCAGCCCGCAAGGAACGCAAGCGCAAGCGGCGTTAAATTGCGCAGTCTCATCGGCTCCCCTTTCAGTCGAATTCCATCTGGTCAGTCAATTCAAGCCAAGCGGCACACGCGCTCCGAACCTAATTCACTGGCTCGGCGCCTGCGGCACCACTTGTTGCCAGGCCTCGGGACACTCGTTCACGTACGGATAGTACGCCTTGGAACTCGCGCAGTAGTACCAATAGTTTGGCTGCTGCGCGGGCGGCGAGCCCTGTTCGACGTACTCCGGAGGGGGAACGGCGACGGCCGGATCGGCGTAGCCGTAATCGTAATAATAGAGAGGCGAAGGCGGCGGGTAGTCATACCAAGCGGGGAAGAGCGGTCCCGCAATGACCGCGCCGAACCCGGAACGGAAGTGTCCGCCTCGGAAATGATCGCCGTCGAAGTGGTGGCCGGTGAACGCTCTGCCGCTGAAGTGTCCCACGCTCGGGCTGCTCGCCGCGGCGGTCCCGCCGCCCACGCGGCCTCCGCTAAAGTGGCCCCCGCCTGAATGCCCGCCCCCATGGCCGCCGCGCGCCACAGCTATTCCGCTCGTAGCGGCGAGCAATATCGCGAGCGCCCAAATCGCAGCGAGGCGCTTCATTGCTCCATCTCCTTCGTTCGGCTGACGGCGAAATCGATCCGTCTACACGCCATTCGACCTGTCCATCGCACGAAAATTCGCCCGGCGCTCGCCGCGATCCCAACTGTTACGTTTTGAAACACATCGGCTTAGCGTGTTCGCGCGAATCGAGTGCGGCATCGGCCAGGCGACGTCGCGCCCGCTATACCGGGAATGAACATCGTGCTACCTTGCTGGCTGCAAGCAGGCACGATATTCGTTCGTCGGAGGAGCGATCGAAGAAAATGGCCAGGCATTCCACGTCCTACTACCTGCTCGAGGGGCTGCTCGAACTCGGCATCGAGCACGTGTTCGCCAACCTCGGCACCGACCACGTGTCGTTAATCGAGGAACTCGCGCGGCGAACCGCCTCCGGCCGCGCCAATCCGAACATCGTCCTTTGCCCGCACGAGAACGTTGCAGTGCACATGGCGGGCGGCTATGCCGCCCTCACCGGACGGGGACAGGCCGTGCTGGTGCATGTCGACGCGGGCACGGCGAACGCCAGCATGGCGATGCACAATCTCTTCCGCGCACGGCTGCCGGTGTTCCTGATGGCGGGCCGCGCGCCGCACACGCTGCACGGCGAACTCCCCGGATCGCGCGACAACTACGTGCATTTCGTGCAGGACCCCTACGACATCGCGAGCCTGGTTCGCTCCTACGTAAAATGGGAGTACACACTCGCCTCCGGCGTGGCGACGAAGGAAGTCCTGCGCCGCGGCCATACGCTGATGCAAAGCGCGCCCGCCGGGCCCGTCTATCTGACGCTGCCGCGCGAGACGCTCGCCGAAGAGTGGGACGATGCCGCGATCCGCTCCTTCCCCGAAGCGCGCTACGGCCCAGTGCACGCGGGCGGCGCCGACCCCGAAGCCGCGCGGCACATCGCGCGCCAGTTGCTCGCCGCCGAGAATCCGATCGCGGTCACTTCCTACCTCGGCCGCAACCCCGCAGCGCTCGCCGTGCTCGATGCCCTGGCACGCGAATGCGGCATCCGCGTGTTCGAGTCGAACCCCGTGTATCTCAACATCTCGCGCGATTCCCCCTGCTTTGCCGGATTCGATGCGCGCTCGGGCCTGGGCGAAGCGGACCTCGGCCTGCTCCTCGATGCGGACGTGCCCTGGCTGCCGAAATACGTTCCCGACAATCCGGCCACGCGCTGGCTGCACGTCGACATCGACGCCGTGAAGAAGGATTTCCCCATGTGGGGATTCGCCACCGACTTTCGCGTCCAGGGCGATTGCGCGGCGGTACTCGCCCAAGTGCTCGCCATCGTGCGCGCGGAGGCCGATCCGGGATTTCGCGAGCGCGCGGCGAAGCGCATCGCCGGCTGGGCCGGTGCGCGCGACGCGCGGCTGAGCGCTGCACGAAAGAGCGCGGCGCATCCCGGCCGCGCCGGAGCGATCGCGCCCGATTTCCTCTGCGCGCAGCTCAATGCCGCGCTCGCCGAGGACGATATCGTGTTCAATGAGGCAATCCGCAACACCGGCGCGGTACTGAACCAAATTCCGCGCAGCCGCGCGCAAACCTACTTCGGCCTCGCCGGCGGCGGCCTCGGCTTTAGCGGCGGCATGGCGCTCGGCGCGAAGCTCGCGCGCCCCGAGGCGCGCGTGGTGCAGATCATCGGCGACGGCGGCTTCCATTTTTCCAATCCCGATTCGGTGTACGCCGTCGCTCAGCAATACCGGCTGCCGATCTTCACCGTGGTGCTCGACAACGGCGGCTGGCAAGCCGTCAAGGAGGCGGTGCTGCGCGTCTATCCCGACGGAGCCGCTGCGGCGGCGAACGCCTTCCAGGCGCGGCTCGAAGGCGGCGAACGACGCTTCGAGCAGGTGGCCGCCGCCTTCGGCGCCCATGGTGAAGCGGTGAGCGATCCAAAAGAACTGCCCAGCGCCATTTCCCGCTGCCTCGCGGCGCTCGATGCCGGGCGCGCCGCGGTGCTGAATGCCCGCGTGACGCCGCTTTAGCTCGAAGACAAGACTGTGCTTTCGCAGCCGCAAGCGAGTCGGAAGTGGATTCCAATAACAGGAGGGGGAATAGCATGACCAAGAAGATCTGGCTCCGCAGCCTATGCGCGCTCGCTGCATGTCTCGCAGCCGCGGCGCAGGCGCAAGACGAAGCGAAAAACTATCCCGCGAAACCCATCCATATCGTCGTCGGCTACGCGGCCGGCGGCGGCAACGACCTCGTCATCCGGGTGCTCGCGCCCAAGCTCGCGGAAGGGCTGGGGCAGCCGGTGATCGTCGAGAACAAGCCGGGCGCGCAGTCCATCCTCGCGGCAGAGCTCGTCGCCCGATCCTCCCCCGACGGCTATACGCTGCTCATGGGCGCCACCGGCCCGATCGCCATGAACCCGGCGATCTACTCCAAGCTCTCCTACGCGCCGCTGCGCGATTTCGCGCCGATCTCCATGATCGGCTCGTTTCCGCTGGTGCTGGTGGCAAATCCGGCGCTGCCCGCGCGTTCGGTGAAGGAGCTGGTCGACTACGCCAAAGCCAATCCGCAGCAGGCGAATTACGGCGCGAGCGCGGCGCCCTTCCAGCTCGCGGCGGAGCTGCTCAACCAGCGCACGGGCGCGAAGTTCGCCTTCATCCCGTACAAGGGCTCGAACGAATCGGTGAATGCGGTGATGGCAGGCCAAGTGACCATGACCATCGCCGATCCGCCGCCCGCGATCGGCCCGTTGAAAGGCGGCCGCGTGCGTGGACTCGCCGTGACCTCCGGCGCGCGCCATCCCAACTGGCCGGAGCTGCCCACCATGGCCGAAGCCGGGATTGCCGACCTCGAAATCGTGCTCTGGAGCGGACTGCTCGCGCCTGCGGGCACGCCGCCCGCGATCGTGAAGAAACTGCAGGAGGAAGTCGCGCGTGTGGTGCGCCTGCCCGAGATTCGCGAGCGACTCGCCAGCATGTCGGTCGACGCCGTCGGCAGCACGCCGGAGGAGTTTGCGCGAGTCATCGCGGCCGACATCGCCAAGTGGACGGCGGTGGCCAAGGCGGCCAATATCAAGGCCGATTGAGTGGCGAGGGATAGAGTTAATATGAGGGGAGTTGTCCCCTCACCGTCTGATCGGCTCCGGCGTTTTGCGACTTGATCGATAGTAGGGCATGATTCGATAAATCGAGTCGTCCACGATCCTTCCGAATTCGCAATGAACACCGTCAAACGCACGCTCGCCCGCTGCTTGCTCACGATCGCAGCCGCATCCCTCGCAGCCTGCAGCCCCGGCATACCGGGCAATCTCGGCGGCACCATCACTGGCTTGACCACGGGCGGACTGACGCTCGCCAACGGCACCGACACGGTGAGCCCGGGAACCAACGCAACGACCTTCACCTTCACCGTTTCGGTCAAGCAAGGCGCGACCTATTCCGTAACGGTGCAAAACCAGCCAACCAGCCAGGTCTGCACGGTTACGAACGGCAGCGGCACCATGGGCACCGATCCGGTGAAAAACGTCACCGTCACTTGCGCCGGATCGAGCGTCGCGACGCTGGCGGGAAGCGGCACCCCCGGATCCGCTAACGGCACCGGCAAAGCCGCGAGCTTCAACTCTCCCATCGGCATCGCCACCGACAGTCAGGACAATGCCTACGTCGCGGATGCGAACAACAACCTGATTCGCAGAATCACCTCCGCCGGCGCCGTCAGCACGCTTGCCGGCAGCGGATCGCCGGGTTCCGCCGACGCGAGCGGCAATCTCGCGAGCTTCAACGGCCCTTCGGGCGTCGCCGTGAGCAGCGTCGGCAACATCTACGTCGCCGATGCAAAGAACAACCTGATTCGCATGGTGACGCAGGCGGGCGTCGTCACCACCTTCGCCGGCAGCGGCGCGGTCGGTGCGGTCAACGCCACGGGCACTGCGGCGAGCTTCAGCAATCCGACCGCCCTGACGGTGGATGCGGCGGGCAACGTCTACGTCGCCGATACCGGCAACAATTTGATCCGCAAGATCGACGCAGCGGGCGTCGTCACCACCCTCGCGGGCAGCGGCGCGCCCGGTTCGGCCAACGGCTCGGGCACCGCGGCGAGCTTCAATACTCCCACGGGAATCGGCGTGGACGCAGCGAGCAACGTCTTCGTCGCGGACAAGGGCAACAATCTCATCCGCGAGATCGCGCCCGACGGGACGGTGAAGACGCTCGCAGGAAGCGGTGCGGCGGGCGCGGTGAACGATACCGGCGCGGCTGCGAGCTTCAGCGGCCCGGCGGGCGTAGCCGTGAGTTCCACCGGCAACGTCTATGTTGCAGACGGCCGGAACAATCTCATCCGCCGCGTGGCGCCGGACGGCACCACCATCACCCTGGCCGGCAGCGGCGCTGCGGGCTCGGTAAACGGAACGATGACCACCTCGAGCTTCAACAATCCCACCGCCCTCGCGGTGAACGCCGCCGGCAACGTGTACATCGCCGACACCGGCAACAACCTCGTCCGCCTGATCAGCTTCCAATAGCCAGGCGGCAGCCGACGCAAAGCCTTACCCGGCCAGCCGGGCGCGATCGATGCTTTGGTCGAGCGCGAATATTGCGGCGCAGCGACTTCGGTACGTACTTCCCCTAATTGCCCCCGTACGTCAAGTGGGTAATTGTCAGCGCAAGCGGGTTTTGTGCGAACGAGCTGCGCCGCCGCGCGCAGTGACCGAATTTGAAAAGGAGGCTATTTTGTCGACACAAGCGAACACCGGCGCACTGAGCTTGAGCCTGGGCGACTGGGTCAAGAAATTCATTTGGAACCGATTCCTTTACATGGTGCTGCTCACGGTGCTGTGCATCGGCATCTTCCCCTTCGTCGTTCTGTATTGCCTGACGAAGATGCTCGCCGAATGGGGAGACAAGGTGTCGCCGAATTCCAAATTCACGGCGAAGAACGAGCGCATTTGGGACATCATCGGCGCGCCCTACGATACGCTGGTGAAACTCGTCGGCTGATCGCAGTCTGCGTGCGGACCTAGCTGCCGCGTCGCAGCGCAAGTTCGCGATTCAAACATTGGCAAGCGGCACGCGTCGCCTGAACGCGAGGCGTGGCTATTTCATTTAGCTTTCCCGAATCGGCCTGAGATCAAGATGCAGCCTTGCTCTCCGGGGTGAAGGCGCGCGGTTTCTCGTGGACCGTCGCCGTAAGGCGCAGCTCAGATTTCAGGCGGCGTGGACAGATCCCAACGCGGCTTGACGGTGAAACCGTAGTCGGCGCCTGCCAGGCTTAGGTGCGAAGCGCCCAGATGCAGGGCGCCGGATGCCTGCTTTGGAAGCTCGGCGCCCAGGCGCAGGGCTCCGGAAGGGGGCGTTGGAAGCTCGGCGCCCAGCCGCAATGCCCCCGCCAAAGCGATCATCGCGCCGTTGTCGGTGCAGAACTCGAATTCTGGATAGTAGACGCGATAGCCCTGCGCTCTTGCCTCGCGGTCCAAGCGCTCGCGCAGACGGCGGTTGGCGCCGACGCCACCCGCGACGACGAGCTGATCGAGCCCGGTCTGGTCCAGCGCGTACAGCGATTTCGCGGCGAGCACGTCGACGATCGCCTCCTGGAACGAAGCCGCGATGTCTGCCCTGCCCGCTTCGTCGGGCGCGTGCTTACGCACGAGCAGCATCACCGCCGTCTTCAGGCCGCTGAAGGAAAAATCGAGGTTTCCGCTTCTGTGCATCTGCTCGAGCATCGGCCGCGGCAGCTTGTGCCGCTCCGCCCTGCCCGATTCGGCGAGCCGCGCGAGCGCCGGTCCGCCAGGATAGGAGAGGCCGAGCAGATGCGCGGTCTTGTCGAAGGCTTCTCCCGCGGCGTCGTCCACCGTTTCGCCGAGCAGTTCGTACTCGCCCACCGCGGCGACGCGCATGAGCTGGGTGTGTCCGCCCGAAACCAGCAGCGCCACGAATGGGAAGCGCGGCGGCTCGCGCGCAAGCAACGGCGAGAGCAGATGCCCCTCCAGATGGTGCACCCCGATCACCGGAACGCCGAGGGCGAAGCCGAGGGCATTGGCGATGCTCGTCCCGACGAGCAGCGCCCCCGCGAGCCCCGGCCCCTGGGTATAGGCGACGGCGTCGACGTCGGTGAGTGCGGCACCTGCCCGGCCCATCACTTCGCGCACCAGCGGCAGGACGCGGCGGATGTGATCGCGCGAGGCGAGTTCGGGCACGACGCCGCCGTATTCCCGGTGCATGGCGATTTGCGTGTGCAAAGCGTGCGCGAGCAAGCCGCGCTCGCTGTCGTAGAGCGCGATGCCGGTTTCGTCGCAGGAGGTTTCGATGCCGAGGATCAGCACGGCGGTGCGATGTTCAGTTCGTCCCCAGGGGGAAGCTCCGATCAAGTGCCTATTTTCCGGAAATGCATGCAGAGCTTCCCTCTGAATTGGGGGATTTACGCCCGAAGGAAGTCCCTCGGGGACAAGGGGGCCGTGCCCCCTTGTTCAGGGTTATCCCTAGGCGGGTGGCGCTGGGTATCGGAGGCTATAATACGCGTTCTATAGAGACCGGCAGCGGATAAGCCGGCCCGTTGCAGAGAAGAAATTGCGCCCACTGATCGTTTTGCTGCTGCTTTGGGGATTCCTCGCGCCCGCGCGCGCCCAGGCCCCCGACCTCGCTCGCCTGAGCCTGCGCGTCGCCGACGCGCTGCTGGTGCAGAAGAACCGCGAGCTGCAGGCGGCGCGCCGCGCCGTCGAGTCGGCGCAGGCGGCGACGGTCGCCGCCGGTGCCCGCCCCAACCCCAATCTCAGCTTCGGCGTTAACTACATCAATCCCCAGGTCGGCATCGGCCCGGGCGGCCCGCGCGACAAGATCGTCGACAGCTCGGCGCGCGTCGACCAACTGTTCGAGCGCGGCAACAAGCGCGAGCTGCGCGTGTCGACGGCGAAACAGCTCGAAGCCGCGAGCGGCGAAGACTTGACCGATATGCTCAGGCAGCAACGCCTCGCGCTGCGCGGCACGTATTACGATCTGCTGCTCGCGCAGGACCGGCTCGGGCTCAACCGCGACAACGCCGAGCTCTTCCAAAAGACGCTGAAGGCGGCGGAACTGCGGCTCGCGGCCGGCGACATCGCCAGCGCCGACGTCGCCCGCATCCGCGTCGATGCGCTGCGGGCGCAAAACGACGTGCGCGCCGCCGAGGCCGATCGCCGACGCGCCCAGCTCGCGCTCGCCTATGTCATCGGCGCCGAGCAGCGCGCCGGCGATCTGAACGCGGGCGATGCCTGGCCCGCGCCGCAGGCCGCGCCAATTGCGAGCCTGGACGAGCTGATCGAACGCCGCCCCGACGTGCGCGCGGCACGGGCGCGCATCGAAGCGGCAGGCGCGGCGCGCGACCTGGCGCGGAGCCTCCGCACCCGCGACGTCACGCTAGGGGCGCAGATCGACCACTACCCGGTGAATCCATCCTACGCGGCGGGCAGCGGCGCCGGCACCGGCAACACCTTCGGCGTCTTCGCCAGCGTTCCGCTCTTCACCCGCTACTACTTCGAAGGCGAGATCCAGGGGGCGGAGGTCGCCTACAGCGCGGCGCAGGAGGCGCTCGACAAAGTGCGCGCTCAGGCGCGCGGCGAGATCGGCGCCGCGCTCTCCGACCTCGCCTCGGCATCCGAGCGCCTGGCCCGCTACCGGGAAAAGCTGCTGGTGGATGCGCGGAAAGCCGCGGACGCGACCGAATTCGCCTACAACAACGGCGCCATCGGCGTGATGGACCTGCTCGATGCGCGGCGCACGCTTAAGGCCATCCAGCTCGACGCCGCCGCGGCGCAGGCCGATTACGCCAAGGCGCTCGCCGCCTGGCTCGCGAGCAGCGCGCAGGGTGAACAATGAAAGATCGCAGAGCGACAAACGCTTGCCTGCACTGGAGCGCGGATTCAGGATGCGCATGCGCTTGCTCAGGCCAACGAATTGCGGGTCGGTTGAGTTCGAATAAACTAGGCTGGATGAACCAGATCAAATGAAAAAGCTCATCGGCTATACCATCATCGCGGCGGTCGCTGGAGGCGCGCTCTACGCCGCCTATTCGCGCTACCAGCAGTCCGAAGAAGCCGCCGCGCAGTCCGCGCGGCCGACTTCCGCCGCGCGCGAACCGGGGATTCTGCGCTATCCCGCGGGGGCGCCGCAGCTCTCGGCATTGAAGGCTGCCCCGGTGGCCGAAGCGCCGATTCCGCTGGCGGAGCCGCTCAATGCGCGGCTTGCCTACGACGAGGACTACACCGCGCGCGTGAGTTCTCCCATCGCCGGTCGCGTCATCGCCTTGAACGCGCAGCCGGGCGACACGGTCAAGGCGGGCAGCGCGCTGCTGACGCTGGATTCGCCCGACCTGGCCCAGGCCGCTTCCGATCTGGACAAGGCGCTCGCCGACGAGACGAGAAAACGACTCGCCTTCGAGCGGGCGAAGAAATTGTTCGAAGGCGAAGTGCTCGCGCGCAAAGACCTGGAGAATGCGGACGCCGATTACGCCCAGGCGCGCTCGGAAGCGCAGCGCGCGCGGCTGCGCCTGCGCAATCTCACCGCGGAAGCGAGCCCGGGCGGACGCTACTCGCAGCGCGCCCCGATCGCCGGCGTCATCGCCGAACGCAAGGTCAACCCGGGCATGGAAGTGCGGCCCGACCTGCCCGATCCGCTGTTCGTGATCACGGATCCGAAACGGCTGTGGGTGTTCATCGATCTGCCCGAGCGCAACCTGCCCAAGGTCGCAGTCGGTAACCCCGTGTCGGTGGAAGTCGACGCCTTTCCCGAGCAGCGATTCAGCGCGACCATCGCCAAGGTGGGCGTCGCCGTCGACCCGGCCACGCGTCGCGTCCAGGTGCGCTGCAATCTGCCCAATCCGGACAATCACCTCAAGGTCGAGATGTATGCGCGGGTGACGCTGCTCGCAAGCGAGCGCCAGCGTGCGGTGCGCGTGCCCAACAGCGCCATCGTCACCGACGGCATGTACAGCAGCGTGTTCGTCGAGAAGTCCCCCGGGGTATTCGAGAAGCGCCGCGTCAGCTTCCACCTGCAGGACCGCAATGTAAGCTACATCGCCTCGGGGCTCGCAGCCGGCGAGCGGGTGGTCATCAGCGGCGCGCTGCTGCTCGATTCCGAACTGTCCGCAACCGAGTAAGCGCGCGATGCCTACAGTGCTCGACCTGACTCGGACCGTCGGCCCCAAGGCTCGCGTTACAAGTTCCGGGCGTAAGCGGCGATGCTAGACCGGCTCGTCGCATTCACCCTGCAGCAGCGGGTGTTCATCCTCATCGCCGCCGCGGCGCTGGTCATTTTCGGCTGGAACGCGGCGACCGAGCTTCCGATCGAGGCCTTCCCCGACGTGCAGGACGTGCAGGTGCAGGTCGTGACGCAATATCTCGGCCAGGCGCCGGAGGAAGTCGAACGCTCGGTGACGCTGCCGATCGAGCGCGAGATGAGCGGCGTGCCGCGCATGACCCAGTTGCGCTCGGTGTCGATCACCGGGCTATCGATCGTCACGCTAACCTTCGCCGACCGGACCGACGATTACTTCGTGCGCGCCCAGGTGCTGGAGAAGCTGGGCAACGTCAACCTCCCGCCCGGCGTGCAGCCGACGCTCGCGCCGCTGTCGACCGCGGTGGGCGAAATCTACCGTTACATGATCGACGCGCCCGCAAACATGCCCGATTACGAAGTGCGCGCGCTGCAGGACTGGGTGATACGGCCCAACCTGCGCATCGTTCCCGGCATCGCCGACGTGGTCAGCTTCGGCGGCAGCATCAAGGAATACCAGGTGCGGCTCAATCCCTACCTGTTGAAGAAATACGCCCTCACCATCGACCAGGTCGCGAGCGCTGTCACCAACAACAGCGGCAATGCGGGCGGCGGCCTGCTGCCGCGCGGCGAGGAAGCGCTGGTGATCCGCGGCATCGGCTTGTTCCGGAATCTGGACGATATCGGCCAGGTGATCGTCGCCTCGCGCAACGGCCGCACCATCCTCGTCTCCGACGTGGCGGCGGAAGTGCGCATCGGTCGGCGTCCGCTTTCCGGCATCGTCGGCTTCAACGACCGCGACTCCATCGTCGAAGGCATCGTCATCATGACCAAGGGGCAGAACGCCTCCAAGGTAGTGGAGGCGCTGCGCGAGCGCGTCGCCGAAGTGCAGGGGCGGCTGCCGAAGGGCGTGAAGATCGTGCCCTTCTACCAGCGCACCGACCTGATCAAGCACACGGTGAAAACCGTGGTGGAGAACCTGAGCCTGGGCGCGCTGCTCGTGATCGCCATCCTGCTCATCTTCCTGCGCAACTGGCGCGTCGCGCTCATCGTGGCGAGCGTCATTCCGCTGTCGCTGCTCTTCGCCTTCATCCTCATGGACGCGCGCGGCGTGTCGGCCAACCTGATTTCGCTCGGCGCGGTCGACTTCGGCATCATCATCGATAGCGCGGTGGTGCTGGTGGAAGCGTTGATGGTGAAGCTCGCCGTCGCCCAGGCCGAGAATAATCCGCTGCACACGGGCTACGGCTGGCGGCTGCAGACGCTGCGGCACACGGCGGTCGATCTCGGCCACCCCATCCTTTTCTCGAAGGCGATCATCATCACCGCCTTCCTGCCCATCTTCACTTTCCAGCGCGTCGAAGGAAAGATCTTCTCCCCCGTCGCCTATACGCTCTCGTTCGCGCTGCTCGGCGCGATCGTGCTCACCATGACGCTCGTGCCGACGCTGCTTTCCTACACCATGCGGCGCGAGGACATGGCCGAGACCCATTCCGAATGGATCCACGGCCTGCAGGAGCGCTACCGGCGCTTGCTCGCCTGGTCGAGCGGCTACAGCCGGCCGATCTTCGCCGGCTCGGTGTTCCTGCTCGCGACTTCGCTCGCGCTCTCGCCGCTGCTGGGCAGCGAGTTCCTGCCCAAACTCGACGAAGGCAACATCTGGCTCACCATCAGCCTGCCGCCGTCTTCGTCGCTGCAGCGGACCAAGGAAGTCGAACGCGAAGTGCGCGCCATCCTGCGCTCCTACCCCGAGGTCAACAACGTCGTCACCCAGGTGGGACGCCCCGACGACGGCACCGACCCCAAGGGTCCGAACAACCTGGAAATCCTCGCCGACCTGAAACCCCACGAGACCTGGCGCTTTTCCAGCAAGGAGGCGATGGTCGACGACATGGCGAAGAAGATCGGCGTCCTGCCCGGCGTGCCGACCAACTTCTCCCAGGTGATCGAGGACAACGTGCAGGAAACGCTCTCCGGCACCAAGGGCGACATCGCCATCAAGGTCTTCGGACCCGACCTGGAAATCCTCGAAGACAAGGCGCAGCAGATTGCGAGCATCCTGCGCGGCGTACGCGGCTCCGCGGACGTGGCGGCGATCCCCATCGGCGGCCAGACCGAGCTCAACATTACCGTCGACCGCGCCAAGATCGCACGCTACGGCATCAACATCGCCGACGCCAACATGGTGATCCAGACTGCGCTCGCCGGCAGCGCGGTCAACACCTTCTATGAAGGCGACCGGCGCTTCGACGTGACGGTGCGCCTGGAGCACTCGTTCCGCGACGCCGTGGACGACATCGGCCACCTGCAGGTTTCGCTCCCCGGCGGGGCCGGCACGGTGGCGATGGGAGACATCGCCAGCATCGCGGTGAAGGAGGGAGCTTCGCGCGTCAGCCGCCAGGCCGGCGGGCGCATCGCCCTCATCAAGTCCAACCTGCGCGGCCGAGACATGGGCAGCTTCGTCGCCGAGGCGCAGAAAAAGGTGGCGGAGCAAGTGCATCTGCCGCCGGGCTATTTCATCACCTGGGGCGGACAGTTCGAAAACCAGCAGCGCGCGACCAAGCGCCTGATGGTGATCATCCCCATCAGCGCGCTGTTGATATTCTCGCTGCTCTTCTGGGCGTTCCGCTCGCTGCGGCAGGCGTTCCTGGTGCTGGCGATGGTGCCATTCACCCTCATCGGCGGCCTGGCAGGGCTCGCGCTCACCGGGCTGCACCTTTCGGTCTCGGCGGCCGTTGGCTTCATCGCCGTCGCCGGGATTTCGGTGCAAAACGGCGTCATCATGGTGGAACAGATCATGGAGCTGTTGCGTAACGGCGCGCCCTTTGCCCGGGCGGTGGTGGACGGGGCGGTGCTGCGGCTGCGACCCATCCTCATGACCGCCCTCATGGCCGGCCTGGGCCTGCTGCCCGCTGCCCTATCGCACGGCATCGGCTCGGAGACCCAGCGGCCCTTCGCCGTGGTGATCGTGGGCGGGATCGTCTCGGCCACCCTGTTCACCCTGCTGCTATTGCCGCTGCTTTTCCCCTATTTCACCCGCGAAACCGAACCGCCCCAGGCTTGATCCGGCCCTTGTCCTTTACCCGAAGAGGCTGATATAATTCACGGTTTTCCGCACCGAGAAATGCCGGGGTATTGATGCCTACCGTACGAGTCAAGGAAAACGAACCTTTCGAAGTGGCCCTCCGCCGCTTCAAACGCACCATCGAAAAGACCGGGCTACTGACGGAACTGCGCGCACGCGAGTTCTACGAAAAGCCCACCGCCGAGCGCAAGCGCAAGCTCGCCGCCGCGGTAAAGCGCCACTACAAGCGCATTCGCAGTCAGCAACTCCCGCCGAAGCTGTTCTGATCGGCTGCGCGTAACAGCCGGCGTGGCAGGCACCCTTGCCTGCGCCGGGCTAGACCGCCCTCGGTACCGATGTCGCTCAAGGCGAAAATCACCGAAGACATGAAGGCCGCGATGCGCGCCAAGGATGCGCCGCGGCTGTCCGCCATACGGCTTCTGCTCGCGGCGATGAAGCAGCGCGAGGTGGACGAGAGGATCGAATTGTCCGATGCCGATGTCCTCGCCATCATCGACAAGATGCTCAAGCAGCGCCGCGACTCCGTAGCGCAGTACGAGGCAGGCAACCGCCAGGACCTGGCGGACATTGAGAAATTCGAAATCGGCGTGCTCTCCGGCTATATGCCGCAGCAATTGTCCGAGGCCGAAATCGCGACCGAAGTGGCAGCGGCCGTCGCCGTGGCGGGCGCAAAGAGCATGCAGGACATGGGTAAGGTGATGGCGGTGCTGAAGCCCAAGCTCGCGGGCCGCGCCGACATGGCCAAAGTCTCTGCCCTGGTCAAGGCGAAGCTCGCGGCTTAGCCCATGGTGCGCCGCGGCGGGCGATGAATCTCGGCGCCCCGTCTTGCCTTCCGGCCGAAATGGCCTATAAAGAATAGATGTTCCCTGGGCGGCGGATGCCGGGGAAGGTTTGCATAGGCCCCGACTCAATTCCCTGCCGCTCGTGATCCCCGATTCCTTCAAACGCGATCTGCTCAATCGCGTCGATATCGTCGATATCATTCAGCGCTTCGTGCCGCTGAAGAAGGCGGGTGCGAACTACAACGCCTGCTGCCCCTTCCATAACGAAAAGACGCCTTCGTTCACGGTCAGCCCGACCAAGCAGTTCTACCATTGCTTCGGCTGCGGTGCGCATGGGGACGCGATCGGCTTCCTCATGGAGTACGGCGGCATGGGCTATGTCGACGCGATCAAGGAACTCGCCGAGGGCGTCGGCATGAAGCTGCCCGATTTCGAGCCGCGCTTCGAGCGCGCAAAAAAGGAAACCGAGCCCGATCTCTACGGCGTTATGCAGCGCGCCGCGCAGTATTACCGCGAGCAGCTCAAGACCTCGCCGCGCGCGATCGATTACCTGAAGGGCCGCGGCCTGTCGGGGCGCATCGCCGCGCACTTCGGCATCGGCTACGCGCCGGACGGCTGGCAGAACCTGCAGGCGGTGTTTCCGAAGTACGACGACAAGAGCCTGAAGGATGCGGGGCTGGTGATCGACAACGAGTCGGGCAAGCGCTACGACCGCTTCCGCGACCGCATCATGTTCCCCATCGTCAACCAGCGCGGATTCGTCATCGGCTTCGGCGGCCGCGTCATCGGCCAGGGCGAGCCGAAGTACCTCAACTCCCCGGAGACGCCGCTATTCGAGAAGGGGCGCGAGCTCTACGGCCTGCCGCAGGCGCGGCAGGCGATACGCGATGCGGGGCGCGTCCTGGTGGTCGAAGGCTACATGGACGTCGTCGCACTCGCGCAGCACGGCGTCGAATACGCGGTGGCGACGCTCGGTACGGCGACCACCCCGACGCACGTACAAAAACTGCTGCGTCAGACCGACGAAATCGTGTTCAGCTTCGACGGCGACGCCGCCGGCCGCAAAGCCGCCTGGCACGCGCTCGAAGTGAGCCTGCCGGCGACGCTCGATCACAAGGCGATCCGCTTTCTCTTTCTCCCCGAGGGCGAGGATCCGGACACCTTCGTGCGCGCCAACGGTAAAGAAGCGTTTGAAGCGTTCGTCGCGCGCGCCGAGCCGCTGTCCGCCTATCTCCTCGCGCAACTGCGCGCGCGCGTCGATGCGACGACCATGGAGGGACGTTCGCGTCTGGTGCACGAGGCGAAGCCGATACTGAAGAACGTGGCGGCGCCCGCGCTGCGGCTGCAACTGATCAAGCACGTGGCGGACATCGCCGGCATGACGCAGGAAGAAGTCGAACGCCTGTGCGAGCTGCGCCGCAGCGACGCCGCGCCTTCCTCGCAGCGCCCTGCCCCGCCCAAGGTGGCGCGCGCCGCGGTCAAGAGTTTTGAACTGCGCCTGCTCGAATGTGTCTTAGTGAAACCGGCGCTTGCAGTCGAATTGTCGAGTGAAATCATCCGCGGCGAAAACCTGGAAACGAAGGCTTTGCTCGCCCTCGGGGAATACATGCGCGGCAGTCCCGACGCCAACTCCGAAGTGACGTTGATCGACCACTTTCGCGGCGGCCCGTTCGAAACCCTTTTGAAGCAGGTTCGCTCCGAGTTGATGGTTCTCGGCCTCACGCCGGAAGACGCCGAAGGCGAATTCCGCGATGCCCTCCCCGCGCTGGAACGCCAGCGCATCCACGAAGAATTGAACGAACTGCAGCGTCGGCACAAGACCGGAGCACTCGACGCCGGCGAAATCCAGCGCTGGAACGCGCTCACCAAGCGCCTGGCGGCGCTGGACCGCGGACCAGGCGGCAACCGCTCTGTGGTATAATTATTGGCTTTTCTCCAATACTTCACTGACTTAGGACAAGCTCATGGCAGCAAACTCAGCCAAGGCCAAGCACAATAAATCCAAGAAGCCCGTCGCGGCCGCGAAGTCGACGAAGGCGGCGCACAAGAGCGCCGCACCGAAGAAGAAGAAAGTCTCGACCGCCCCGGCAGCGAAAGCGAAGCCGCTGGCGAAGAAGGCGAAGCCCGAAGTCAAGTCGAAGGCGATTCCCAAGGCACCAGCCAAGGCTGCACCCAAGTCCCACGCCAAGCATGCGGAAAAAGCGCCTGCTGCGGCCAAGGGGGGAGCGCAAGCCGCCTTGCCGCTGAAAGGCAAGGCTGCGCCTGAGGCTGTGGCCGGCAAGCCGCAGCAGTCTGCGAAGCAGATCGCCAGGCAGATCGCCAAGCAGCAGGCGGCGAAGCTCACGGCGCGGCAGAAGCAGGACATGCGCAAGGGCGAACAGAAACCCGAGGACGTCGAGGCGCGGCGCACGCGGCTGAAGAACCTGATCAAGCTGGGCAAGGAGCGCGGCTTCCTCACCTATGCGGAGATCAACGACCATCTGCCGGACGACCTGGTGGACGCCGAACAGATCGAGTCGATCATCACCACCTTCAGCGACATGGGCATCCAGGTCTACGACATGGCGCCCGATGCGGAATCGCTGCTGATTTCGGAGAATGCGCCCGCGGTCGTGCCCGACGAGGACGCCGAGGAAGAAGCGGAAGCCGCGCTCTCCACCGTCGATCCCGAGTTCGGCCGCACCACCGACCCGGTGCGCATGTACATGCGTGAAATGGGCTCGGTCGAGCTGCTGACGCGCGAGGGCGAAATCGAAATCGCGAAGCGCATCGAAGACGGCCTGAAACACATGGTCCAGGCGATCTCCGCCTGCCCGACGACCATCGCCGAGATCCTCGAGCTCGCCGCCAAGGTGTCGCGCGACGAGATGCGTATCGACGAGCTGGTAGACGGCCTCATCGACCCGAACGCGAAAGAGGAGCCCGTGGCCGAGATTCCCGAGGTCACGGCTGAGGCGGAAGACGAAGAAGAGGAAGAGCTGGATGAAGAGGCGCAGAACGCGGCCATTTCGGCGAGCCTGCAGCAGTTGAAGGAAGATGCGCTGGAGCGTTTCGGCGTCATCGGCCGGCTGTTCGAGAAGAAGAAAGCCGCGCTGGCGAAGCACGGCTCGCGCAGCAAGGAATACCTCAAGATCCGCGACAAGATCTCCGCCGAATTGATGAACGTGCGCTTCTCCGCACGCATGGTGGAGCGCCTGTGCGATTCGCTGCGCGCCCTGGTCGAAGACGCGCGCCGGCAGGAGCGCCACATCCAGCAGTTGTGCGTAACAAAGGCGAACATGCCGCGGGCGCATTTCATCAAGGTGTTCCCCGGCAACGAGACCAACATGCGCTGGGTAGGCAACGAGATTGCGGCGCGCCACCCGTATAGCAGCCAGCTCGCGCGCTATCAGCCGGCGATCATGGAGAACCAGCAGAAGCTGCTCGATCTGCAATCCAAGATCGGCATCCCGCTGAAGGAGCTGAAAGAGATCAACAAGCAGATGTCCACCGGCGAAGCCAAGGCGCGCCGCGCCAAGCGCGAAATGACCGAGGCCAACCTGCGCCTGGTGATCTCGATCGCGAAGAAATACACCAACCGCGGTCTGCAATTCCTCGACCTGATCCAGGAAGGCAACATCGGCCTGATGAAGGCGGTGGACAAGTTCGAATACCGCCGCGGCTACAAGTTCTCGACCTACGCCACCTGGTGGATCCGCCAGGCGATCACGCGCTCGATCGCCGACCAGGCGCGCACCATCCGCATCCCGGTGCACATGATCGAGACCATCAACAAGATGAACCGCATCTCGCGCCAGATCCTGCAGGAGACGGGACAGGAGCCCGATCCGGCGACGCTCGCGCTGAAGATGGAAATGCCCGAGGACAAGATCCGCAAGATCCTCAAGATCTCGAAGGAACCGATCTCGATGGAAACGCCGATCGGCGACGACGACGATTCGCACCTGGGCGATTTCATCGAAGATGCCGCCACCATGGCGCCGGTCGACGCGGCCGTGTACGGATCCTTGCGCGACGCGACCAAGGAAGTGCTGGACTCGCTCACCCCGCGCGAGGCGAAGGTGCTGCGCATGCGCTTCGGCATCGAGATGAACACCGACCACACCCTCGAAGAAGTCGGCAAGCAGTTCGACGTCACGCGCGAGCGCATCCGCCAGATCGAAGCGAAGGCGCTGCGCAAGCTCCGCCACCCCTCGCGCTCCGAGCGTCTGCGCAGCTTCCTGGACAACGAAGCATAATAACTTGCAGCTCGGGCGAGCCCAGGTCATCGGACTCGCCCTTCCCCGGTAGGGCCTATAGCTCAGTCGGTTAGAGCAGAGGACTCATAATCCTTTGGTCGCTGGTTCGAGTCCAGCTGGGCCCACCAATTAAAGGTATTTGGCGGTAGTAATCACTAACACCGCCTAATACCGCCGCTAGTGCCTAATATTTCCCGCGTTTAGTCAGCGGCGCGACACGTTCCACTGTCCGCACTTTGATGTAACGATCTGTCATTGCGCTGCTCTTATGTGTGTTGAGAGACATGGGGATAGCGATGCTCCGCCATGAGTTGTTCCTCGAAGGCGAAATGGACTTGCGCATGCTGGATGATCTTGTCCAGCAGCTCCAGAGATGCCGCCTTACCGTTACGCTCCTTGACGCTTGCTGTGAGCCGATTAAACAGATCGACCATGCATTGATGATCGGTGTCTAGGATCAGGTGCCCGGTTGTCAGAACGTCGTTCCAACGAATCCAATCCATGGTGCCACTCTGCGCAGTAGTTGCGATGCCGCAAGTAGCCTACCACAAGGAGTATTCAGCGGTGAGCGGGGCTCGAAGGACCGGCAGCCTACTTTCGCGTGCTGACCGGCGCTGCCGGCGTGCGAACCTTGTATCGCCCGTCGGCCCCAAGAGCGTTCGCCAACTGCCGTCGCCATGGTGCCTCTAATTGCAGCGAGCCCCTCCGATCACGAAATTGAGCGTCTACGCCTCAACGCCGGCACGTCCAAATGGCGCGAAACTGTTCCGCGACAGTCAAGACCGCCCGCAACGGCTAAATGCCGTACTTGCGGTATAACTCGATTCGCGTCGGACAAAGACAAATCCGACCCTCGCCGAATTCCATCGCGTAGAGACAGGTCTGCCCTGCCTTGCAGTCGACAAAGTGGATTTTTCCCTCGACGCAATTCGTGATTTTTGGAACGTCTCGGCCGTTCGATTCGAGGCAGGCGAAGTTCCGCGGGCACTGTCTAGATAAGAGCTTTGCCGCGTCGCTTACGTGAAGCGGCGCGCTGTCGCTAGTCATATACTCCTCCCCACATAGACTCTAACATGTTTCTCTGTCAATAGTCCAAATGGATTAGGACGTACGGGCCGATCGACGATGCTCGATGGCCTGGCTCTCTCCCGCGAGCACGGTTCAGCCGCAAACCAGCCGGTTTCGATTTCGCTCAGTCGAAGGATTATGTCGCGCATCGTGGTGCCGACCGGCGCGATAGAATTCGCGCATGTGCTCCAACTACAAGACCGTGACCCGCAAGGACCATATGCTGTCCTTCTTCGGGGTCGAGCGGGACTACAAGCGAGAGCCTCCGCCCGAGGAGGTGTGGCCGCTCGGCCTGGCTCCCTTCATCCGGCTGCACGAGGACGGATCGGGCAACAAGGTGATCGAAGACGGCCGCTTCGGATTGCTGCCCGCGTTTGCCAAAGAGCTGGCGTTCGGGCGCCGAACCTATAACGCCCGCTCCGAGACCGTGCAGATCAAGCCGAGCTTTCGCGACGCCTGGCGGAAGGGTCAACGATGCATCGTGCCGGCCGAGCACGTGTACGAGGTCTGCTATGAGACCGGCAAGCCGGTGCGTTGGCGGGTTTCCGGTGCCGGTGCGCCTTTGGGCATCGCAGGCATCTACAATCAATGGCGCGATCCAAGCGGCGCACTGCATTGGACTTTCGCCATGCTCACGGTCAACGCGGATGGCCACCCCATCTATGGGCGCTTTAGCCGCGTGGGCGATGAAAAGCGCATGATCGTAATCCTCGATCCGGCAGACTACGACCGCTGGTTGCGGTGCTCGCCCGACGAGGCGAAGGCATTTTTCAAGCAGTGGCACGGTCCGCTCGATGCCACCCCGGCGCCGAAATAGCACGGTTACCGGGAACCTTGCGCTCGAGCAGCGCGGACGCGGCGCCCCGAATGCGAGCGCCACGCGCTACATGTGCCGCAAGTCGTTCCGTACCGAGCTGACGCCGGCGACACTGCGGGCAACTTTGCCCGCCTCGTCGACCTTCGATTGAGAGGCGACGGTGCCCGAGAGGCGGACCACGCCCTTGTCGGTCTGGACGTGGATGTCGAGCATCTTCAGCGTGGGTCGATTCAAGATTTCCGCTTTCACCTTCGCCGTGATAGCGGCGTCATCGATGAATTCTCCGGTACTCTCGGTCGTAGGCGTTGCCGCGCAGCCGAATGCGGTCGCCAATGCGAGCGCCAGAGAAACGGACACGGTATATCGTCTAAGTCGGTTCTTGTTCAAGAGCAGCTCCCTACTGATGCCAAGTTAAAGAAAATGTCGATTCGTCATCGCGAACGCAATCCACGACACCATCGATCATCGACGTCAATCGTTTAGAAAACCCGCATCGTGATTGGTTCGTGGCGGAACACCACGACAATCCGATGCCACGCATTCGGGTCTTCGGATTGCCCCCGGCCAGCGCCGGCCACGCGAGGGCGAGGGTCGACAGGACGGATTTAATCCGCACCCACGAACTCCTGCTTCTGTGACTATGCCACTTTACGGGGCCCTCGGCCGTAGATTTCGCTGCGGGTTTTTGCCCAATTCGATTTGGGCGTCTATAGCGATGTCCCTAAAGAATGCTTCACAGTCCGCGCTTCCGTCCGGCTGCCGCCGGCGCTGGTGATCCTCTTGATGCAGAAGTGGTTCGTGAAAGGCCTGGTCGACACCGAAAAATGATGCGCATGCGCAGGCGCGCAATCGCCGCGCCGCAGATTGAGCGGCGCGTTCCGCCGCAGCTCAGTCGACCTTGATATTGGTCGCCTTGATCACCTTCGCCCACTTCGCGAGCTCGGTGCGCACGTAGGCCTCGAACTGCTCCGGCGTCGAGGCGACGACTTCCGTGCCTAGGCCTTCCAGCCGCGCCTTGACATCGGGTCTATTCAGCACCTTCGCCGTGTCTTGCTGAATCTTGTCGATGATCGGCCGCGGCGTGCCCGCGCGCACCACCAGCCCGAACAGGCTGGTCACGTTAAAACCGGGAATGGTATCCGCGATGAGCGGATAACCCTTGATGTTGACCGGCTGCGTTTCGCTCGCGAGCGCGATGACCTTGAGCTTTCCCTGCTCGACCAGCGGCTTGGCCGAGTGGTACACGTCGAACATCAAGTCGACGCGTCCGGCGACGAGATCGAGCTGGGCCGGGCTGCTGCCCTTGTAGGGGACGTGCACCATGTCGATGCCGGCCTCGAGCTTGAGCAGCTCGCCCGCGAGATGCGTGCCCGTACCCGCCCCCGGCGAAGCATAGGTGAGCTTGCCCGGATGCTGCTTCGCGTAGGCGATCAGGTCCTTCATGGTGTCGAACGGCACCTTGGTGTTCGCTACCAGCACGACGTGCTGCGCCACCATCTGCGTCACGTGCGCCAGGTCCTTCATCACGTCGTAGGGGATGGTCTTGGCATTCAGCGCGGGATTGATCATGTGCGCGGTGATCACCATGCCGATGGTCTGGCCGTCTGGCGCCGATTTCGCCACGGCGTCGGTGCCGATCATGGTGCCCGCGCCCGGTTTGTTCTCGACCACCACCGGCTGACCCCAAAGGTCCTGCAGCTGCTGCGCGACGATGCGGCCGACGACGTCGGTCGGTCCGCCGGGCGGGAAAGGCACGATCCACTTCACCGGACCTTTGGGATAGGTCTGCGCCGATGCCGGCGCTTGGACCGAGAGCAAGACCGCGCCGACGACGCAGGCCAGGATTCTGAACAGCTTCACTATGGCATTCCTCCTCGATGACAATTTGCGCCTGCGCCACCGGCTCGGCGACACAGGCATTTGCTTGAGCGCAAGTCTCCCGGACATTCAATCTGCCTGGATATTCGCGGCCTTGATGACCTTGGCCCATTTGGCGATTTCGCGACGCACGAATGCGTCGAACTCGTCCGGCGTCGAGCCGACGACCTTCATCCCTACGCCCTCGAGCCGCGCCTTGACCTCCGGCTTGTTGATTCCCCTCGCGGCATCCTGCTGGATCTTGTCTACGATGGCGCGCGGGGTTCCGGCGCGCACGATCAAGCCGAAGAAGCTGCTCACGTGGAAACCCGGAACGGTGTCGCCAAGCAGCGGGTAGGCGCGGATGTTGGCCGGCTGCGACTCGCTCACCAGAGCCAGGATCTTGAGCTTGCCCTGCTCGGCCAATTGCTTCGCCGAGTGGTAGACGTCGAACATCAGGTCCACCCGTCCTGCGACGAGATCGGTCTGCGCCGGTCCGCTTCCCTTGTAGGGAACGTGCACCATGTCGATGCCTGCGTCCAGCTTGAGCATCTCTCCCGCGAGGTGCGAGGCCGTGCCGGTGGTGGGTGATGCGTAAGTGAGCTTGCCCGGATGCGCCTTGGCGTAGGCGATCAACTCGGCGACGGTGTTGAACGGCTCGGCCGCGTTCGCGACCAGCACCACATGCTGGCTGACGAGCTGCGTGACATAGGCGAAATCCTTGGGCGTCTCGTAAGGAATCGTCGCCGCGCGCAGCGTAGGGTTGATGACGTGGGTCGTGGTCTCGATGCCGATCGTCAGCCCGTCGGGCGGCGACTTCGCGATTGCCTCGACGGCGATCGTCCCGCCCGCCCCGGGCTTATTGACGACGAGGACCGTTTGCCCCCAGGCTTCCTGCAGTTGCTGGGCGACGATGCGCCCGACGAAGTCGGTCGGGCCGCCGGGCGGCGCGCCCACCATCAGGCTGACCACGCCCTTCGGATAATTCTGTGCCGCCGCGGGCGGCGCGGCCCCGAGCGCGCACGCGCACAGGGCGAGGGCAAGCGCCAGGGCTCGCCACGGCTTCACGCTGGAATTGGCGCCCGAGGAGGCCGCGCAAAGCCGCAGACTATTGCACCGCCAGGCCCGAGCTGCGAATGATGGACTCCCACTTGCGCACGTCGCCATCGAGCCACTCCTTCATTTCTTTCGAATTCATGAAATTTGGCGGCGCGTCGATGTCCTCGAGTTTTTGCCGGACTTCGCCGTCCTGCAGCGCTTTCTGCAGCGCCGCTTCGAGTTTCGCCACGATAGTTTCGGGCGTGCCCGCCGGCGCGCTGAAATTGATCATCGAATTGTTTCCGTCCATTTCCGGAAACCCCTGCTCGCCGCAGGTCGCCACATGCGCAATGCTCGGAATATGCTTGGGCTGCATGACGGCGATGATGCGTATGCCCTTGCCCTCGTAATTCTTGAGCAGACCGCTGTAGGGAAGGGTGCACACCTGAACCTGATTCGCCCGCAGCGCGGTGAGCGCCGGGGCGACGCCGTTGTAGGGCACGTGCGGCAGGTCGAGCTGCAAGCCGTTGTACTTCTCTTTCACCAGCATCTTGAAGTTCTCGAACTGCAGATGGTTGAGTCCGGCCAGTCCGGTGGTGCAGAAATTGAGCTTGCCCGGATTCTTGCGCGCGTAATCGACGAGTTCCGGGAGCGATTTGACCGGCACCTCGCCGTTCACCGCGAACACCGAGGTGTTGGTCGCGATGGCGGCAATCGAAACGAAATCCTTCGTCTGGTAGTTGAAGCCTTTTACCAGCAGGTGCAGGAAGCCGTAGGTCGAACCGGACGCGAGATAGATCGTATAGCCGTCGGGCGCCGAGCCCGCCGCGTAGCGCGCGCCCACTGCGCTGCCGGCGCCGGGTTTGTTCACGACGACGATCGGCTGCCCCAAGTATTCGCGCAGCTTCTGGCCGACGATGCGGCCGGTGAGATCGAGACTGCCGCCCGGCGCGAAGGGGATGACGAGCTGTATCGGCTTGGACGGATAGTCATCCTCCGGCGCAGCGCGGCTCGTCTGCGCGCCGAACAAGCAAGCGACAGACAACAAGACGGCGATCGAAACCCTCATGCATTCCCCTCCTCTGGTGTTCCCGAATTGCGCGCGGCGAAGCGCCGCCGCTCCCGAGAATTCATGCGAATCAACTCGGACGGTCTTCGGCCATCGCGCCGGCGCAGACTCCTTCGTGCGAAGTTCGTCCTTAACGTTTGTTACAAAGCGAGGGGATCTCTCCCCTCGTGCTCCCCTAAATCAGCCCGTAACAAAACGACTTTTGTTACGGGTTCTTAGTACCGTTCGTAGTTGGGAACGACGTTCTTGTACTTCGCCACGAGCTTCGCCCAATTCGCCGGAAGCTGAATCTTCCTACTCGCGAATTGACGGCCCGGCAGACCGGCGCCGCACACCAGCGCCACGAACGCGCCCGGGCCGCCCGTCACCAGAACCCGGATGTGCTCCGGACTCGGCACGATCGCCATCGGGTCATTGGGGCTGGGCGGAAGGACGTCGATGTTGCCCGGCGATTGCGCCACGCCATAGTAGAAGCGGTGGCGGTAGGCGGGCGTGCGGCCGAACTCGAACACGTACTTCGCGATCATCGCCTTCGTCCAGCCGGCACGCGCGAGCGTCTTCGCCTGCGGCGGCGTTATCAGCAGGCAGGACAACCCGCCCCGTCCCGGCAGCAGGTTGTAGATGAGCGTCGACAGGATGCCCTTCGCGTCCGAGCCGTATTGCCAAAGCTGCGAGTAGGAATTGGGAAAGAACAGCGTCACCGCGCTCTCGTCCTTGGCGAAACCCTGTTCGACGTGCAACGGCTCCCACGGACTCGCTTCCTCGTTCTCGCCGATGACGCTCGAATACTTGCCGGGATTGCCGAAGACGCCCATATCCTCGACCGCCTTGCGCCCGGCACCGATGTTCTTGATGATGAGGCACATGGCGCGGCCGATGGCGGCATTGGCGATGTCGCCCGGACTCAGGGCTCCCGAGCCGCAATTGACGTGGATGTCGTTGCGTACCGGACCATTGATGATCCAGAACGGCGCCCAGGAGCCGGTGCTGGTGCCGAACGTGCCCAAGTCGACCGCCGGATCGCACACCGCCTCGACGCAGGCGATCAGCACCGGCATATGCGTGGGCAGCGCTCCCGCCATGACGGCGTTGATGGCGATTTTCTCCACCGTCGCCTTGCCGTGGCGCGGCACGATCTCGCCCACCAGGTGATTCGGCGGAAGATCCGTCCCGCTGAGCATCTCGCGCACAGCAAGCTCGGTCGGCGGCATCAGCGCCAGCCCGTCGCCCCAACCGCGCTTATAGAAGAAGCGGTTGACTTCCTCGATCTGCCCCTTGAAAACGATGCGGGTGGGCATGCCCTTTTCCTTCGGTTTGGGCGATGCCTCCTCCGAGGAAAGGGGTTTCGTCAACGCCTCGACGATCTGATCCATGACCAGATGGATTCCGGCATCGACGTCTTCCTTGACGCTGCATTCGCAGGCAATCGGCTCCGGCACCAGCCGTACCTGCGGCATTCCCTTGTTTGACGCGGCAGACCGCCCGTCGGTCACGAAGCCCTCGTTCACCAGAACTACGGCGGGCCGATGCAAGTCCTCAACGGATATTGCATCGTGCACGAGGAACTTAGTGCATGAGCCTCAGTCGGCTACGGCCAGCACCACGGCGTCGACGCCGGCAACCCAAGCTGTGAACTTGTCTTTGCCTTCGGTCAAGATTTCCGGGATGTTGTGGCCGGTGCATTCGTACCAGGATGTCTTGGCGCTCGGCATGCGTTCGCGCAGTTCCCGCTCGAACGCTTCCAGCAACAGATGTCCGGCACGCTTGTGATTGAGGAACAGGCCGATGGTCTTGCCTGCGAGGTCCCGTGGCCGCGCCGTGATCCCGCGCACAGGGACGGGATCGGCGTCGGCCCACGGACTCAGTACCTCGTACTCCGTGTTGCGGCTTTCTACACCAACATTCATGAAACCTCCTCCTTTGGAGTGAATCAGAACTCGATTTGTCGCGGTGCCTCGTTTCATACTGGGGTAGCGACTTTACCCTGTCAAGCGCGGTAAACCCGATGAAATTCCTCACTGAAAAAGTCTGGCAATCGTTCTGCGAATTCCGCTCGGCGCACCGGACTGAACCGCCGTTCAGTCCGGTGTGAAGGCCTTGGCCGGAACAAGTTCTAATACCGTTCGTAGTTGGGCGCGAGGCTTTTGTACTTCGCCGCGAGCTTCGACCAGTTTGCGGGCAGCACGACCTTCTTGGTGACAAAAGTTCCGCCCGGAAGCCCGCCGCCGCAGGCGAGGGCCATGAATGCGCCCGGACCGCCCAGCACCAGAATCCTGATGTGCTCCGGACTCGGCACGATCGGCGGCGCATCCATCGCGCTCGGCGGCACCGTCTCCGGATTGCGTCCGGTCCAGCCGCCGCCGTCGAAGCTGCTCGGATGCCTGTAGGCGGGCACGCGGCCGTATTCGTAGACGTAGCGGCGGATCATCGGTTTGGTCCAGCCCTTTGCGGCGAGCGTCTTCGCCTGCGTCGGCGTCAACAGCAGGCAGGTGAGACCGCTTCTCCCCGGCGGCAGGTTGTAGATCCAGGTGGCGAGGATTCCCTTGTCGTCCGAACCGTATTGCCAGATCTGCGAATAGCAGTTGGGGAAGAAGAGCGTCACCGCGCTCTCGTCCTTGGCGAAACCCTGTTCGACGTGCAGCGGCTCCCACGGACTACCTTCTTCGTTTTCGCCGGCGACGCAGGAATACTTGCCCGGATTGCCGTAGACGCCCATGTCTTCGATCGCCTTGCGCGCACCGCCGACGTTCTTGACGATGAGCCCCATGGCGCGGCCGATGGTCGCGTTGGCGATGTCGCCCGGATTCATCGCGCCCGAGCTGCAGTTCACGCGCGCGTCCTTGCGCACCGGGCCGTTCACGATCCAGAACGGCATCCACGAACCGGTGCTCGTGCCGTAGGCGCCCAAATGCGCGCGCGGATCGGCGAGCGCTTCGGTGCAGGCGATGAGAATGGGCATGTGGATCGGCAGCGCGCCCGCCATGACGGCGTTGATGGCGATCTTCTCCACCGTCGCCTTGCCGTGGCGCGGCACGATCTCGCCCACCAGGTGCTCGGGTGGCAGATCCGTGCCGGCGAGCATCTCGCGCACCGCCGCCTCGGTCGGCGGCCGCAGCGGCAGGCCGTCTCCCCAGCCGCGCTTGTAGAAGAAGCGATCGAATTCCTCCAACTGGCCCTTGAAGGCGATGCGGCCGGTTAGCGGCTTTTCCTTGCGCTTCGGCGCCTGCTCGTCCGCCGACAGCGGCTTCGTCAGCGCCTCGACGATGCGAGACAGGGCCGAACGCACCCCGGCATCGGCATCTTCCTTGACGTTGCATTCACAGGGCACCGTCTCCTCGACGATGCGTACCAGAGGCATTCCCTTGTTCGACGCGGCAGACCGCCCGTCCGTCACGAAGCCCTCGTTTGCCAGTGCTACGGCAGGCCGATGCAAGTCCTCAACGGATATTGCATCGTGCACGAGGAACTTAGTGCATGAGCCTCAGTCGGCTACCGAAAGTACGACCGCATCGACGCTCGCCACCCAGGCTTCGAACTTTCCCTTGCCTTCGGTGAGCATCTCCGGCGTGTTGACCACGGTGCTTTCGTACCACGAGGTCTGCAGGCCGGGATACTTCGCCTGCAGCTCGCGCTCCACCGCCGAAAGGGTCAGCACCGCCGCGCGTTTGCGGTTGGAGAACAAGCCGATTCTCTTGCCTGCCAAATCGGCCGGCCGCGGCGAAATTCCCCGCAGCGGCACGGGATCGGCGTCGGCCCAGGGGCTCAACACCTCGTATTCCGTGCCCTGCGGATTCAACTCAGTGTGGGCATTCATCGAACCTCCTCGTTCGAAACTTTCTTTGATCGCGATCGAACGCCGCGGTCGGCGACAAGTTGACATGGCGGCTCGCAGCCTGTCAAGACGGTCGACGTGCTATCTGCTCCTTTGCGCAGCGCGTCATCCACATGGTGGACATCTGCGGGCGTATGCGCGGTTCGTGATAGTGTTCCACGCCAGCGACAGGACCGCGCAGGCGCGCGGGCGGCGATAAATGAGAGGTGTGCGATGGATTACGACGCAATAGTCATCGGCGGCGGGCCGGCAGGACTCGCCGCGGCCACTGAGCTCGCGCAGGCGAAGCGCCGCGTGCTGCTGCTCGACCGCGAATCGTTCGGCGGGCCGATCATAAACATCGAGTGGATCAACGGCTATCCGCGCGCGGGCGAAAAAACGGCGGGCGCGATGGTCGCCTCCGAGCTCGTGAAGCTGGCCCAGGAGGCGGGAGTCGAGATGGAAATCGGCGAAGTCACCGAGCTCGAGCCCTATTCGGGCTGCGTCTCGGTCGCCTGCGCCGACGGCAAGGCGTTCACGTCTTCGGTGGTGATCCTGTCAGGCGGCCTGCAGTCGAAGAAGCTCGGCGTTCCCGGCGAGGAGCAGTTCCAAGGCAAGGGTGTCATCCATTGCGCCATGTGCGATGCCGGTCTGTACCGCGATCAAGTCGTGGCCGTGTGCGGCGGCGGTGATGCCGGGCTCGTCGAGGCGATGTACCTCGCGCGATTCGCGGCGAAAGTCGTCGTGATCGAAGCCCAGGCACAGCTAAGCGCCAAAGCGGTATTGCAGAAGCGCGCGCTCGCCGATCCCAAGCTCGAATTCCGCTACGGCGAGAAACCGGTCGAAATCCTCGGAGACCAAGGCGTGACGGGCATCGTGGTCGAAAATTCTTCTACCGGCAAGCGCGAGACGCTCGCGGTCTACGGCGTGCTGGTGCATGTGGGCTACATCCCCGGCACGGCGTACCTCGACGGCGTCGTGGGGCTCGCCGAGACGGGCCACGCCGCGGTGGACGAGCGTTTCGCCTGCGACATTCCCGGCGTGTTCGCCGCCGGCGACATCCGCAGCGCGTCGCCGCGCCAGGTGGCTTCGGCGCTCGCCGACGGCAAGGCAGCGGCGCAGAGCGCGCTCGGATTCCTCGAATCGGGGCGTTAGCCGCACCGCGACCCGCAGTGCCATGATCGTCGCCACTGCCGGACACATCGATCACGGCAAGACGCTGCTGGTGAAAGCGCTGACCGGCATCGACACTGACCGCTTGCCGGAGGAAAAGGCGCGCGGCATTTCGATCGATCTCGGCTTCGCTTACTGGCCGCTGGCGGACGGCGGATTGATCGGCTTCGTCGACGTCCCCGGGCACGAGCGCTTCATCCACAACATGCTCGCCGGAGTGTGCGGCATCGATTTCGCTCTTCTCGCCGTTGCCGCCGACGACGGAGTGATGCCGCAAACGGTGGAACACCTGCAGATCCTCGATCTGCTCGGCGTCGAGCGCGGCGCAGTGGCGATCACCAAGGCGGATCGGGTCGACACCGAGCGCATCGATGAGGTCGAGGCACAGGTGCAATCCTTGCTCGCCCGCTCGACTCTCGCCGGCATCCCGTTGCTGCCCGTATCGGCGCTGACCGGCTCCGGCGTGGACGCCTTGCGCCGACTGCTCGCCGATGCAGCCGCCGCACACGCTGCACGCCACATCGAGGGACAGCATTTCCGGCTTGCGATCGATCGGGTGTTTTCGGTTGCCGGCAGCGGTACCGTCGTCACCGGTACGGTGTTCAACGGCACGGTCCGCCCGGATGATCGGCTGCTGGTGTCGCCCAAGGGCACGCCGGTGCGCGTGCGCGGCATCCAGATCCGCGGACGTTCGGCCGAAGCGGCGCGCGCGGGTGGGCGCTGCGCCCTCAATCTCGCCGGCATCGAAGCCAAGGCGGTCGGCCGCGGCGATTGGGTGTTGCACGAAGCGATCCACGCGCCGACGCGACGCATCGACGTCGGCTTGCGTCTGCTCGCGACGGAGCGCGCCGCGCTCGTCCACTGGACGCCGGCCCACCTGCACCTCGCGACCGCCGACGTGATGGCGCACGTAGCGCTGCGCGATGGCGGCGGCATCGCCCCCGGCGCCAGCGCCGGCGTTCAGCTCGTGCTCGAGACGCCGGTCGCGGCGCTGAACGGCGACCGCTTCATCTTGCGCGACCGTTCCGCCAGCCGCACGCTGGGGGGCGGTACGGTGATCGACCCGACGGCGCCGCCGCGCCGCCGCGGCTCCGTCGCGTGGCTGAGCGCGCTTGCGCAAGGCGCGCCGGACACCGCGCTCGCGGCCTTGCTGCAGGCGCCGGGCGAGCCCGTCGACTGCGCGCGCTTCGAGCGCGTATTCAATCTCGACGCTGCGCGTGCGGCGTCGCTATATCGGTCGTACGACGTGGAAATCATCGGCCGCCAGTCGCGTGTCGCCCTCGGGCACGCAGCCGCGGACGCGCTCCGCGAGCGCATCGTCGATCGTCTCACGACATTCCATCGCGCGCAGCCGCAGGTGCCAGGAATGGAAGTCGCGCTGCTGCGCAGGGAAATCGCGCCCGCCCTTGGCGCGGATGCGTTTTCGTTTCTGCTTCGCGGCCTCGCCGATGCGCGGCGGGTCGAGGTCCAGGGTGCGAGCGCGCGCCTCCCGGGTCACGATGCGAGTTCCGCTGCGGCAGACGAAGGACTGTGGCGAAAGATCCAACCGGCGCTGCTCGAGAGTCGCTTCGCCGTGCCGAGCCTGGCGGAGCTGGCGCGCAGCCTGGGAATGCAGGATTCGGCGTTGCGCGGCATTTTGCATCGCAAGAGCAAGTCAGGCGAGGTGATGCGCGTCGCCGAAGACCTGTTCTATCCCAAGGCGACGCTCGCCGTCCTCGCAGCCAACGCCGCCCTGGTCGCGCGCGGCGCTTCGAAGGGCTTGTTCAGCGCCGCCCAGTATCGCGACGCCACGGGCATCGGCAGAACGCGGGTCATCAAACTCCTCGAGTTCTTCGACACCCTGGGAATCACGCAGCGCATCGGCGACGTGCGCAAGATGCACAAGAATTTCGTCCCCATCCTCGGCCCGGCCAAGCCGGCGTTGGCGCCGAAACCTGCGTCCGCGACAGTCGCCAAACGAACGCGTCGATCCGGGTAAACCCCGATGCCCGTCGACCAAGCTGCACGCCCATAAGTTCTCGTCAGTTGATGCGTGATGGCGCAAGTGGACGCCGCCCAAGTGTGAAATTCTGCCAAATCGCCACGCGCTCGATTGACTTCCGATTTTCCGGGGCGCCCAATCACGGTCACGCGAAATCCGGTGACGACTCTCCGTTTGGCCGATTGCTCGACAGACTCGATGAGCCGGAAGGCGCAGCCGACGAACGACCGAAACGAAGGCAAGAGCATGCAGTGGAACGACGCATTCAATCTCGGCATTGAAGAGATTGACGAACAGCACCGCGCGATCGCAGATCACATGGCAGTTCTAGACGAAGCGGTGACAGCGAAGAAACGATGGTCCGACGTGCATGCCGCGCTCGTTCGCCTCACGGATCAAGTGCGAATACATTTCGAGGTCGAGGAAAGCGTCATGCGCATCCATCGCTATCCGGAAATCGAACGCCATGGCCGCGAACACGAGGAGTTCAACGAGCAGCTTACGCGGCTGCGGGAGCACTCCTTGCGCAGCGGAGTGACGGTGGAGATGATCGCGCTCGCGCAGAAGTGGTTGCGCGAACACATCACCACCAGCGACAAGCATTACGCGGACTACCTGCCCACAGTGCGAATCTCTAGCGAACTCGCATAGGCGCCAGCGGCCCTCGCGCAAGAGCAAAGCGCGAGGCCGCGCGTGGCGGCTATAATCGTCTAGGAGCCGCGACGATAAGGACGCTGTGATGAGGCCTTTGTTTGGCGGAGCGCGGACAGACTTTCCCTAAACAACAAACGTCGTTTGAACACATCGATCGGGGAATGCGCGATGGCAATGCGCCTGGTTCTATTGGTCCTGGTTTCCCTTCTTTCCTTCAACGCCCACGCGGAGTGCGCGACCTACTGGAACCCCGAGGCGCTCGGCAGCACCCAGGTCGATTCGCTCGCGCTCTACAACCTGCAGGGCCGACCGGTCGCGCACCTGACCACGGCGCATCTGCGCCAGCTCGTCGACATCAAGAACCGCCTCGGCTTTGCGGCGAACATGAAGGCGCGCCTATGGCTGTGCGACGACCCTTCGCTCAACGCCTTTGCCATACCCGACGCGCGGATCATCGTCTTTCACCTGGCGTATCTCGACTTCCTGCAATGGAATCCCGATGCGATCGCCGGCGTGATGGCGCACGAAATCGCTCACGTCGCCCTGGGCCATTCCAAGGCCAAGCAAGGCAAGGAGGCGCTCGCAGCGCTGGAAAGTCTGAGCGCGGCGGGGCGCGACGGCGCCGGCCCCGCCCCCGCGGGCGGCCTGCCGCCGATTCCCTTGAGCGAGGACACACGCAAGACCCTATTCCAGCTGCTGTTCTTGAAGTTCAATCGGGACAAGGAGCAACAGGCCGACGACGAAGGAATCAAGCTTATGACGCGCGCCGGATTCAATCCCGAGGGGGCGACGAAAGCGCAAACCGCTCTATTGCAGCGCTACGGCAATCGGGGCGGCGGCTACTACGACACGCATCCGTCGCTGAAGGAGCGCGTCGAGAAGTCCCGCTCTTACCTCACTCGCAGCAACGCGGCAAGGGCGCTCGTCGCGCAGATCCGGCTCCAGGCGGCGAACGACGAAGAATACGCCCGCATGGCGGCGGAACTCGTAGCGAAGAGCGCGTGGACGAAACTCGGCTCGCTCACGCGGCAATGGCTCGCGCAAAGCGGCAACGACGAAAACGCGACCGCGCTCTATTACCGGGGCCTCTATCTCGGCGCGAACCCGAACCAGGCGGCGCTCGCGCGGCGCACGTTCTACCGGGTGGTCGAGATCGACCCGAATAACGCCAGAGCGCGGCTGGAGTTGTGTGTCGCCCTGTTCCGGGAAGGACAGAAGCTCGAAAGCGCCTATTGCCAGCGAAACATCGACAGCCCCGAACTGAAGCAGGAATTCCAGGCCCGCACGTTCGGCGAGTATCTCTGGATCGGGGGCGAGATCGAGCCCTATACCTCGGTGGTCGCCACGCGCGACGAAGACGGCAGGAAATACGTCACCAATTTGCAGTTCGCGAAACAGCGCGGGCTGGAAATCGCCAACCGCTGGGCCGAATGATGCCGGAACGCCTCGAATCGACGCTGCCGCGTGACGCGTGTCGCTGGTACAAGCCCCTATTATTCGCGCTGCTCGTTCTGGCTAGCGGCAGCGCGCTGGCGCAATGGGCACAGTGGTTCGTCGTCGATAGCACCGACAACTTCGTCATCTACGCCGACGGCGCAACCATTCGAAAACAAGGCGACATGGCGCGCTTGTGGGACATGGCCGATGCTAAGGGGAGCAAGTCGCCGGGCCTCATCAATCAGTCCTTGTCCTACAAGATCGAACGCGCATACGACTGCAACGGCCAGCAGATGCAGACACTTTACGTGTCCTGGCATTCAGGACACATGGGCGAGGGCGAAATCGTCGGCAGCACCTCCGTTCCCGGCATGTGGCAGCCGGTGATGATGGGAACAATAGGCGAGAAGCTGTGGCAGGTCGCCTGCGGCGCATACCGCCGGCGCTTGTAGATTTCGACCCGGTGTTCTGGCGGAAGAGTTAGGAGTCGAACCCCAGGGAGCGCTCGCGCCCCCTCACTGGATTTGAAGTCCAGGCGCCCCACCGGGGACGAGACTCTTCCGTCGGCCTACTCTAATGTCGTTTTTCCCGAACGGCAAGCCGGCCGAGCTGGGCGAGAAAGCCTTCCTCGGCGTCCAGGCAGCGCAAATCCAAATACAGCACTCCATCGTGCACGCGGCCGATCACCGGTTGCGGGAGAGAACGAAACGCGCGCGCCAGTTCCTCGACTCGCGTCGAGGTTTCGCGTCGCGCGGCGATCGGTCTAAGCGCCAGCGCAAAGCTCGGCAGGCGATCGGCGGGTAGCGAGCCGCTGCCGATTTCACTCTCCACGGCTTCGATCGCGACCGTCGCTTGTCCGTCAAGCGCCCGTTCCAACGCCGGGAGCAGGCGCCGCGCCTGCGCTTCGATCTCCTCGCGCGCTCGGCGCAGATGCCGCAACAGCGGCAGACGCTCGGCGAGCCGATCCGGATTCGAATACAGGCGCAACACGGCCACGAGCCCGGCGACGCGCAGCTTGTCCAGGCGCAGCGCGCGCTTGAGCGCGTTGCGGTTCACGCGCTCGACGAGTTCGTGCCTGCCGACGATTATGCCGGCCTGTAATCCGCCGACCAGCTTGTCGCCACTGAAGGTGACGAGGTCGACGCCGGCGGCGATCATTTCCGCCGGCGTGTGCTCGTAGGGTAGATCCCAGCGCCGAAAATCGAGCAGCGCGCCCGAGCCCAGGTCGGACACGAGCGGCAGGCCGCGCTCGTGCGCGAGCTTCGCGAGCGTCGCCTCGTCCACCGACTTCACGAAGCCGACGACGTGGTAATTGCTGGTGTGCACTTTCATGATCAGCGCCGTCTGCGGGCCGATCGCCTCCGCGTAGTCCTTGAGGTGCGTGCGGTTGGTGGTGCCGACTTCGACCAGTTTCGCCCCCGCGCGCTTCATGATCTCCGGCATACGGAACTCGCCGCCGATCTCGATCAGCTCGCCGCGCGAGACGATGACCTCCTTGCGCTGCGCGAGCGTATTCAAAACCAGCAGCACGGCGGCTGCATTGTTGTTCACCACGGTCGCTTTTTCCGCGCCGGTGAGTTTAGTCAACAGCGGCTCGAGATGCCGGTCGCGTTCGCCGCGCTTGCCCGCCGCGACGTCGAATTCGAGATTCACCGCGTTCGCTGCCGCAACGGCGATCGCGTCGATCGCTTCCTGCGGCAGCAGGGCGCGGCCGAGGTTGGTGTGGAGCACCGTCCCAGTCAGGTTGAACACTGGCAGAAGCGTCGCGCTAGCTTCCGTCTCGAGCACTGCACCCACACGCCCGGCGATTTGCGCGAGCTCCGTTTCCTTGGGATCCGTGCTTGCCTGCGCGGCGAAGCGCGCACGCAAAAGCTCGGCATCGGCGCGAATCGCTGCGACCACCGCCTCGCGGCCATACTGTTCGACGAAGGCGGCTACGGGCGCGAAGCGCAGCACCCGGTCGACGGCAGGAATCTGCGCCTGAAGCGAGCGTTTAGTCGGCATGGCGTCGCTGCGCGATTCTCGTGGCCACACGGCTCATTCGGCGCGTATGCCCTTTTCCGTGATCAGCTTGTTCCAGCGCTTGATTTCTGCGGCGACGAAGGCATCGAACTCCTCCGGCGTGGAGCCGATCACTTCGTTGCCCAGTTCGACGATGCGTGCGCGCATGTCGGGCATGTTCAAGGCCTTGACCGAATCCGCGGAAATCTTGTTGACGATGGCACGCGGCGTCGCCGCCGGCACGACGAAGCCCAGGAGCGAACTCACGTCGTAACCGGGATAGGTTTCGGCGACGGCCGGATACTGCTCGTATCCTGGCACGCGGTGCTCGGTGGTCACGGCGACGAGCTTCATCCGTCCGGCACGCACGTAGGGAAGTGCGGAGAAGAGCGGATCGATCATCAGCGGCACGCGGCCGCCCAGCACGTCAGTCTGTGCCGGCGCGCTGCCCTTGTAGGGCACGTGCACCAGCGCAATTCCGGCCACGTCGTCGAGTATCTCCCCGGCGAGATGCGCCGTTCCGCCTGCGCCCGGGGAAGCGTAATTGAGCTTTCCCGGATTCTGCTTGGCGTAGGCGACGAGACCCTTTACGTCATCGAACGGCGCAGCGGGCGCCGCCACGATCGCCAGCGGGATGTTGGTAAGCCGCGTCACGCCGACGAGGTCCTTCAAGGTATCGTAGGGCATCTGTGCGTGCAGCGTCGGATTGATGGTGTAGCTCGAGACCACCACGCCGATGGTGCGCCCGTCCGGGGCGGATTTCGCCACGGCGTCGGTGCCGATCACGGTGCCGCCGCCGGGCTTGTATTCGATCACCACCGGCTGCGACCACAGCGCTTGCAGTTTCTGGCTCATCAGGCGCGCGATAGTGTCGGTGGGCCCGCCGGGTGGAAAGGGCACGATCAGCCGCACGGGTCCCTTGGGAAAATCCTCCGCCTGTGCGATGGCGCCAATGCACAGCAGCGCGAATATGACCACAATGCGTTCAGCTATTTTCATAATTCGCCCCTCCCAAAGCGAAGCACTCGGACCCGCGGCTCAAGGACGGTCAGAGTACCCGCAAGGCCAGGTTTGCTCAAGCCGGCTCGAATGACAAGGAAGGATGCCTTGCCGAAAAGCGCGGAAGATTGAATTCTCCGCCGCGCATCGGGTAAGCTGTTTCGCCCCGATTCGCCCAAGGAGCACGCGCCATGGAACGCAAGAAGGCAAGCGACTTTCCGCCGGAAGTGATGCAGCTCTTCAACCGCTACGTGCACGGCGGCATGAGCCGGCGCGATTTCCTCGACCGCGCGGCGAAGTTCGCCGTGGGCGGATTTTCCGCAGCTGCGATGTTGGAGGGTCTGCGTCCCAACTATGCGCTCGCTCAGCAGATAGCGAAGGACGACGCACGCATCCGCACCGAAACTGCGAGCTACGCCTCGCCCCGGGGCTCGGGCACGGTGCGCGGCTACTTGGCGCGGCCGGCCAGCGCGCAGGGCAAGCTCCCCGGCATCGTGGTGTATCACGAAAACCGCGGCCTCACGCCCTATATCGAAGACGTGGCGCGCCGGCTGGCGGTGGTGAATTTCGTCGCGTTCGCGCCGGACGCGCTGACGCCGCTCGGGGGCTATCCCGGCGACGACGAAATGGGTGCGCAGCTCTACCGCGAGCTCGATCCGGGAAAACGCCTCGAGGACATGGTCGCCGCGGAGGCGTATCTCAAGTCGCGCCCGGAATGCACCGGCAAGGTCGGCGTAGTCGGCTTCTGCGCGGGCGGCGGCGTGGTGGAAGCGCTGGCGGTGCGGGTTCCCGATCTCGCCGCAGGCGTCTCCTTCTATGGCGGGCGCCAGCCGAGCGCCGCAGAAGCAGCCAAGATCCGCGCGCCGCTGCTGCTGCACTATGCGGAGAAGGACGACTTCGTCAATCCCGGGCGTGCCGGGTTCGAAGGCGCACTCAAGGCGGCCGGAGCGCAGTTCGAAGCCTATGTCTATCCGGGAACGCTGCATGGTTTTCACAACGATTCCACGCCGCGCTACGAGGAAAAAGCAGCGAAGCTCGCCTGGCAACGCACGCTCGACTTCTTCAACAAATATTTGCGCAGCGGCTGACACAATCGCAGCCGTTGTACAGCGCTGCGCGGCCGGCGTTGCACATCGATACGCATCGCTTCCCGCCGACGAATAGGAGCCATTTGCGCTTAGCGATGATGCCCCTCCGGCCGCAACCGCCTCCGAAGAGATGCGCTACCATCGGCACGCGAAATTCATCAATGAAAGTGCCCGGTGCCGACAACGCCATCGAAAACATGGAGGAGCGATAATGTGGAAAACGACCGTACTCGCGGTAGCGATCATAGCCGCAACTGGTAACGCCATGGCCCAAGAAGATCTACGCCGCTTCAAGCTGATCCCGTTCACCGAAATGAACTCCGACCAGCGCAAGTACGCCGACGCGGTGATGGCCGGCCCGACCTCGGCTACCGGCAGCGCCGCTGTCGTCCCTGGCGCGAAAACCATCGGCGCGCCCTTCAACGTCTACCTGCGCAGCCCGCTCCTGGCCGAGCAATTGCGCGGCGTCGGCGAATACCTGCGCTTCAAGACATCTCTGCCGGCGAAGCTCAACGAATTCGCCATCATCATCACCGCGCGCCAATGGGGTGCACAGTACGAGTGGTTCGCGCATCATCGCCTCGCGCTCAAGGCCGGATTGAATCCTGCGGTCGCGGAAGACCTCGCCAACGGCAAGCGGCCCGCCGGCATGCAACCGGACGAGGAGGCGGTCTACAACTTCGCCCACGAATTGCACACCACACACCAAGTAAGCGACGCCAACTACAAGGCGGTGGTCGATCGCTTCGGCGAGCAGGGCGTGGTGGACTTGATCGCGGTGAGCGGCTACTACGTGATGGTGTCGATGATTCTGAACGTCGATCGCACGCCGATCCCCGGCGGCGGCAAGCCGCCGCTGCCGATACTCAAGTAGGTGCACGCGGCGCCGAGTGCCTCGGCTGCGTGAGCATATCGGCGGACAGGAGGAGGATCTCGATCTCCTCGGTGATCTCCTCTTGCCGCTGGGCGTTGTAAGCGATGCGCAGCCGCGTCGTGTCGTCCTCCAAGCGCTGCAGGGCGCGATCCATGTGCAGTTGCCGCTGGCGATTTTCGACCGCGAGCGAGCTATAGAGCACTTCGTTCAGCGCCGCATAAAGATAGTGCCTGCTCAGTCCGCTGAAGAACTCCGTCGGGCTCAGATTGAGGTCGGCGGCATGCGAAGCGGCGCCCGGTGGCAGGGGCAAGTCGCCGAGCGGCAGCAGGCGGCGTAGCCGTATCTCTCCGGCGGCCTCGCTGTGATAGAGCACGGACAGCCTCACTTGCCCCATTGCGTCGGCTGCGAGCAGGGTATTGATGCGCTGTGTCAGCCGCAACAGCACGGCCGGGACTTCATCGGCGATGACCGCACCGGGAAGCCGCAGCACCGCGCGCGCATCTTCGCCGAGCTTCGCCCCGAGCCGCTCGCCGACCAGCGCCCAACGCAATGGCCGTCCGTCACCCAGCGACCGCGCCCGCTCGACGATCGCTTCGTTGAAATCGCGGCAGAAGCCTTGTTCCGAACCCACCAGCACGCATAGCTCGCCCCCTCCGCTCCCGAGTGCGGCGAATTCGCCATGCCAGGCGAGGAAATCCGCCGCCGCCGCTTCGATGCCGGCCGCCATCCGCCGCTGAGAGTCGAGGAAGCCCTGCAGCAGGCGGGATTCAATGACCGCCATCGTCTTCATCGCGGACATGATGCCGGCGATGTCGGTGAGTGCCGCGATCCGGCGCGCGAGCTCACGCCTGCGGCTCATGTTGCCCTATCCATTCGGCCGCGGCCGCACACCAGTTCTCGCGCGCGTCGGCGAGCGTGAGGGAGGCTTGCGCCGCCCGGGCGACGATGGCGGCGAGCCTCTCCGCCAATTCGTCATGCTCGAACTGGTCGAACATGCGCTCGTTATATGCCACCAGCCAGGCCATCTGCTGTTGCGGGGACAGCGGCGCTAGGCGCTCCTGCTTGAGCAGCTCCCGCAGCAGCCGGCCGCGGCGAATCTTCTCCTTGATGCTCGCTTCCAGCCGCGAGCCGAAGCGGGTAAACACCTCGAGTTCGAGAAACTGCAGGAAATCGAGCTTGATGCGGCCTGCCTCGGCCTTGATCGCCGGGTGTTGCGCCTTGCCGCCGATGCGCGATACCGAACGCGTGACGTCGATCGCCGGCAGCGAGCCGCGCGCAAACAGCTGCGGATCGAGGTAGATCTGACCGTCGGTGATGGAAATCAAGTTGGTGGGAATGTAGGACGCAATCTCGCCCTGCTCGGTCTCGACGAGCGGCAGGGCCGTCATGCTCCCGCCGCCACGATTGGCGGCGAGGCAGGTCGAACGCTCCAGCAGGCGCGAGTGCAGATAGAAGATGTCGCCTGGATAGGCCTCGCGTCCCGGCGGGCGCCGCAGCAGCAGCGACAGTTCCCGGTAGGCACGCGCATGCGTAGTGAGATCGTCGTACACCACCAGCACGTCGCGTCCGGCGCTCATCCAGCCTTCGGCCAGAGCGCAGCCGGCGAAGGGCGCGAGAAATTTCAACCCGGGGGTGGTGCCGGCCTCGGCCACGACCACGCAGGTGTGGGCGAGCGCCCCGGTCCGACGCAGGACTTCGATCGCAGTCACCGCCGCCGAACGTTTCTGGCTGACGAGCACGTAGACGCAAGGCACGTCCTGGCCCTTCTGCGCCACGACGATGTCGAGCGCGAGCGCGCTCTTCCCTGTGCCCGCGTCGCCGATCAGCAACTGACGCTGGCCCTTGCCGATCGGAATCATGCTGTCGACGATCTTGCAGCCGGTGACGAGCGGCCGGTTGACCAGGCCGCGCGAGATGATGGACGGAGAATGCGTCTCGAGCGGCCGGCGCACAGTCGCGCGCGGCGCTGCGCCGCCGTCGAGCGGGCTGCCCAAGGGGTCGACTACCCGGCCCAGGAATTCGTCGCCCACGCCGATGTCCAGGCGCCGACCGGTCAGATAGGCCGCAGTGCCGGCGGTCAACTGTTCGCTTTGATGCAGCAGAATGGCTCCGATGCGATGACCGCCCAGATGGAACACCAGCGCCTCGCTGCCGTCCTCGAAACGCAGGATCTCGTCCATGGCCGCCGAGGGGAGGCCTTCGATCCAGGCGATGCCGTCGCCCACCGCCGCGACTTTGCCCTGTTCCGTCAATCGCAGCCGCAAGCGATAAGCGTCCAGCCACGCCGCCTGGCGGGCGAGCATCGAATCCGCGGAAGCTTCAATCGACATGGTTCGCGGCGGCGACAAACGACGCGAGTTCATCGCCCACGTTCAGGTTCAGCTGCCAGGGTCCGACCGAGACGCGCAAGCCGGAGAGCAAGCTCGCGTCGTCTTTGAATTCGACCGGGATTTGCAGGCCGAGCCGCGCAGCCACCGCTTGCGCGATGCGTTGCTGCTGCGCGCCGGCCAGCGGATAGGCGCTGGCGACCGTCGCCCGCGCGGGCTGCAGCTTGAGCGCGGCTTGCACACCGGCCATCTGCCCTTCGGGGAGGTCGGCAAGGTCCTCGATGAAGAGGTCGACGAAACGCGCCTCCAATTGCGGCCCGGCGAGCCGCGTCAGCAAGCGCGTGCTGAAGGCGCGCGCCTGTGCCAGAGCACGGGTTTCCATGTCATGGCGCATTTCGTCCTGCCGATGCACATCCCGCGCCGCACTGCGTTCGCGCTCCTGGGCGAGCGTCTGCGTGAGCGCTTGCATCTGGCGTTCCCGCTCTATCCCCATCGCGGCATCGAACTGCGCCCTGGCCGCCGCCTTCTCCCGCTCCCAGGCGGCGAGCCGCTGCTCGAACTGGACTTTCAGCGCGGAGGCGCGTTCCTCCGTTTCCTTCGCGCTAGCGAGCGTGCGTTCGATCCCCGCCCGGCGCGATGCCACGGTTTCGAGCACCGGCTGGTAGAGGAAACGCTTGAGTATCCAGACGAGCGCGAGGAAATTGATTATTTCCAGCGTGAACGTGGTCCAGTCGATCTGCATGGCCGCCTCACTTCAGCAGGTATTCGAGCAGTGGATTGCGAAACAGGATGATGAGGACGATGACCAATACGTAGATGGCGAGGGATTCGATCATCGCCAAGCCGATAAACAGGGTGCGGGAAATCGATCTCTCCGCCTCCGGCTGGCGCGCCAGCGCCTCCAACGCCTGGGTGATGGCTCGTCCCATCGCCACGGCCGGAAAGATGATGCCGACGGCAATGGCCAGCGCCGCCGCGACGGTAGAGACGAGGGCAAACAGATGGATGTCGCTCATGGCTTGCTTCCTTCCTTGATTGACTGCGCGGATTCATCGTGAGACTGCATACCGCCGGCGATGTAGATGAGCGCCAGAGTGCCGAAAATGTAGGCCTGCACCAGCGCCTCCACCACGTGCAGCATCAACACCGGCACCGGCACCAGCAGCCCGGCCACGAGCAGCACCAGCAATGCCGTCAGCTCCAGGCTCATAATGTTGCCGAACAGGCGCACCGCCAGCGCGAGCGTGCGCGAGAACTCGCCGAGTAAATGAAACGGCAGCAGGACCGGATTGGGCGCGAGATAGTGGCGCAGATAGGCTCGTAATCCCTCGCTGCGCACGCCGTACCAATGCACCGAGGCGAATACCAACATGGCCAAGGCCGCGGTGGTGGACAGATCCGCGGTCGGCGAATGCACTCCGGGCACGAGACCGAGCAGATTGGCGACGGCAATGAACAGCCACAGGGTGCCGACGAAAGGCAGGAGCAGCGGCGCGCGCCCGGGCAGCATGCCCTCGATCGCGGCTTCGATCGCCTGCACCACGCCTTCCAGCGCCGTCTGCACCAGTCCGGGATCCTCCGTCGACAGCTTGCGCGTCGCCCTCCAGCACCACAGGCCCAGCACCAGCAGCACGCACCAGGTGGTGACCACCGTCGCGGTGATGCCGAAGGGGCCGATACGAAACAGGACAGGGATTGTTTCCATCACCAATGCTTGCGCACGAAAAGGTAGACATTGAGCACGCCCAGAGCCAAGCCGAGGATGATCAGGTTCACCGTCCAGCGCACCGTGTAACCCTCCTGCATGCCGTCCAGCCATCGCCCCAGGTACGCACCTGCGAGGAGCGGCACGACGAACAGCACCGAAAGCGTGCCGAGGTATACGCTCTGCGCGAGCAGGGAGCGGCGACTGCCCCTGGCGTCTTCCAGACGCTGCACGTCCCGCTTCACCTCGCGCCGCCATTTATCGTCGTTCATGCTTCCCGCCGGTCGAGCTTGCGCAGGCGCTTGAACAGTTCCCACTCCAGCGCCTGCAGGTTGTCCTTGATCGATTTCAACTGCACTTCCTCCGCGGCCAGCTGTCCCGCGAGCAAGGACTCGAGCTGCCCGTAGTCGTCCTCGCGCAGGTAGCGCCTGGCGTTGAGAAACAGCTCGTCGTCGACGAAATTCACTACCGCGCCGGGACAAGCGAGGTAGTGCCACGGTCCGTCGGCACTGCGAAAGCGGGCCAGACCGTATTCGAGTACGGTCATGAATCGCGCGCGCCCGGGGAGGATGCCGAAGCTGCCGGTCGCATCGGCACCGACGAAGCTCGCTACATCCTCGATGCGCTCGTAGCGATCCGCGCTTTGCAGATGCAGGGTGAAGCTGCTCATGTCGTCGCCTTCGAACCTAAGTTCCGATGCTTGGCTGCCCGCTGTCGGCGGCAGGCGCCAATCGCGGCCAGTCGCATCCCCACTGCGTGAGGCCCCTGCTCCTTGCTCATGGCGCCTCCATCCGCCCGCGCATGTAGCAGGCATCCTCCGAACAGCCGTCGTAATCGCCGCGCACGAAGGCTTCGCAATCGGCGAGCGTGCCGTCCAACGAAACCGATGCCCCCGGAATGCCGGTGTGGTCCGCGACGACGAAGAACGGCTGGGTCAGATAGCGCTCCAGCAGGCGCGCCCGCTGCACCACGCGCCGGTCCGTTTCCGACAAGGCTTCGATGCCGAGCATGGCGATGATGTCTTCCAGTTCGCGATAGCGCGCGAAATGCTCGCGCACGGCTTGCGCCACGCGGTAGTGGCGCTCGCCGAGGAAGGCGCGATCCATCACACAACTGGTCGAGGCGAGCGGATCCACCGCCGGGTAGATGCCTTTCGCCGCCTGACTGCGCGAGAGGATCACCGTGGTATCGAGGTGGGCGAGGATCGCGCCGACTGCCGGGTCGGTCATGTCGTCCGCCGGCACGTACACGGCTTCCACCGCGGTGATGTTGCCCGTCGCGGTGGACAGCACGCGTTCCTGCAATTCCGCCACTTCGGTCAACAGGGTCGGCTGGTAGCCCACTGTCGCCGGCATGCGCCCGAGCAGGCCGGAGATTTCGCTTCCCGCCTGCACGAAGCGGAAGACGTTGTCCATGAGAAACAGGACGTCGCGCGCGACGTTGTCGCGCAGGTATTCCGCATAGGTGAGCGCCGCAAGGCCGACACGAAATCGCACGCCGGGCGATTCGTCCATCTGCCCGAACACCATCAAAGTACGCGGCATCACACCGGCGCTCTCCATGTCGTGCCACAACTCATGAGCTTCGCGGATGCGCTCGCCCACGCCGGCGAACACCGACACGCCCCGATGCAGGCGCACGATCGCGTTCATGAATTCCATGATGAGCACGGTCTTGCCCACCCCCGCTCCCCCGAACAGCCCGGTCTTGCCGCCGCGCACGAACGGACACAACAGGTCGATCACTTTGATCCCGGTGGGCAGAATGTCGCCCATGCCGGCGGCTTGCGAGAGCGGCGCCGGCGCGGCGACGATCGGCCGGAACGCGCCGGCCTGCAGCTCCTCCCCTCCGTCCAGCGGCTGACCGAAGGTATCCAAAAGTCGCCCCAGGCAGGCAGGCGTCACCGGCACCTGCAGCGGCCCGCCCGAGTCCCACACCGGGAGCTGGCGTTTCAGTCCACCCGTCCGATGCAGCGCAATGGCACGCACGTGGGATTCGTCCAGATGGCGGTGTACCTCCAAGGTATAGCGCTCCTCGCCCAAGCGGACAAAGAGCGCGCGATGTAGCGGCGGCAGGCGAAAGCAGAGGATGTCGATCACGGGTCCATGCACCTCCTCGATTACGCCCAGAGGCGCTTCGACGTGCACTGGATCGACGCTTGGCTGAGGACTCGCGGCGAGGCCCACGCCGCCTGTGTCTGCTTCCATGTTGGGTCGCCCTGTAAGCTCGGCACGAGATTGGGCGCATGCAGTGCCTGCGCCGCCGATGCTGCCTAAGACGGTGCCTGAGCCACGAGGATATTGTCGGGTTCAATCCCCGGGATCAGTTGACGGCCATCACAGAAGTTGCGCGAACTGTTGCCGCGCGCGAGCCGCGGTGCGAGACGGATGCGACGCGTGCCACAGAGCACGGCGGCCCGCACCGCAAATGGCGCCCTTCGTTCCGGAAATTCGCCGTTTCGTCGCATCCCGCTGGCCCTCGGACATCCGCTTGCTAAGATGCGGCCTCGCCCATCCGAATCGCGAGGACGAAATGAACGTCGTCAGCTTGAACAGAATCGGCAAGACCTATCATCTCGACGCGGTCGACGTGCCGGCCCTCGTCGACATCGATCTCGAGATCCGCCCGAATTGCTTCACCGTGATTTCGGGCCCCTCCGGCAGCGGAAAAACCACCCTGTTGAACGTCATCGGCTGCATCGATCAACCGAACAGCGGCGAAATCAGGGTCGCCGGCGAAGCAGTACAGAAACTGTCCGACGATGCCCTGTCCGATTTCCGTGCCCGCAACATCGGCTTCATCTTCCAGAATTTCAATCTGCTGCCGGTGCTCACGGTGTACGAGAACGTGGAATATTCGCTGCTACTGTCGCGCGCGCCGGCCGCCAAGCGCAAGGCGCGCGTCGATGCCCTGCTCGAAGCCGTGGGTCTCGCCGACAAGGCGCGCAACCTGCCCGGCCAGCTCTCGGGCGGGCAGCGCCAGCGCGTCGCCATCGCCCGCGCGCTCGCCCCGGCGCCGAAGCTCGTCCTCGCTGACGAGCCCACTGCGAATCTCGACAGCCATACCGGCACCGCAATCATCTCGCTCATGCGCGACATGCAGCGCGAATTCCATGTGTCCTTCGTCTTCTCCTCGCACGATCCTAAAGTGCTGGCCGAGGCGGACGATGCGGCGGTGATCAGCGACGGCCGCATCGAGCGCATCGAGCGGCGCGCGCAAGTCGCGGATGCTCAATCATGAAGACCCTGTCGCTCGCACTGCGCAACCTGCAGCGCAACCGGCGCCGCTCGCTCACCACACTCGTCGCCATGGTCATCGGCGCGGTCACCATCCTCGTCTTCGGCGGCTACAGCCGCGATATCACTTACGGCCTGCAGACCGGCTTCGTGCTGCGCGGCGGGCACCTGCAGGTGCAGCGCAAGGACTATTTCCTCTACGGCAGCGGCAATCCCGCTGCCTACGGCATCGCCGATTACCAGCGCGTGATCGACGTGATCGCGCACGATCCGGTGCTCGCACCGATGACGACGGTGGTCACGCCCACCATTTCGCTGGGCGGCATCGCCGGCAATTTCGCCGCGGGCGTGTCGCGCACCATCCTCGGCTCGGGCGTGGTCGTCGCCGATCGCATCCGCATGCGCCAGTGGAACGACTACGGCCTGCCCTTGAGGCTTCCGCCCTTCGCCCTCAACGGGACGCCGGAGGACGCCGCGGTCATCGGCAACGGCGTCGCGCGCGTGCTCGAGCTGTGCGCGCCGCTCGCCGTGGCCGACTGCCCGAAACACGAGAAGCCCGAGGTGGCGACGGGGGCCGCCGCCCCGGCCGACATCAGCGAACTGGCGGCGCTGGAGTCGCGGCCGAAGAGCGCGGGCGGTGACGTTCGCATCGAGCTGCTCGCCGCGAACGTGCACGGTGCCCCCAACGTCGCCTCGCTGCACGTGGTCAAAGCGGAGAAGCAGGGCTTCAAGGAAATCGACGACATGTTCGTCGGCATGCATCTCGCCCAGGCCCAGCGCCTGCTCTACGGCAACGAAAAACCGCAGGCGACGGCAGTCGTGCTCCAGCTCGTCCACACCAGCCAAATCCCGGCGGCGAAGGAACGGCTGGCGACGCTGCTCGCCACCACGCTCAAAGGCGAACCGCTCGAAGTGCAAGACTTCGAGAGACTCAATCCCTTCTACGGCCAGGCGGTAGGCATGTTCGCCGCAATTTTCGGCTTCATGGCGGCGTTGATCGGCGCGATCGTGCTGTTCACCGTCGGCAACACCATGAGCATGGCGGTGATGGAACGCACCACCGAAATCGGCACGCTGCGCGCCATGGGACTGCGCCGCTCCGGCATCCGGTCCCTGTTCATGTGCGAGGGCCTGCTGCTCGGCGCGATCGGCGCGGTGCTCGGGGTCGTCGCCGCCTTGGGCGTCGCCTGGCTGATCAACCACGCCGGGCTCACCTGGCTGCCGCCGGGCCAGGTCGATGCCGTGCCGCTCACGGTGCGCGTGTGGGGCGAGACGCGGATGATGCTGGAAACGGGTGTGGGCCTCGCGCTGGTCGCGGTCCTCTCCGCCTGGTGGCCGGCGCGGCGCGCCGGGCGCATGGTCATCGTCGAAGCGCTGCGCCACGTCTGAAAGAACAGGAAAGGACTGCAATCATGCTGAACAGACTGCTCCTTTGCGCCGCACTGATCGCGTTCGCCCATGCGGCAGGCGCCGCGCCGAATGCGCAGGCGATCCTCGCGGCGAGCGACGCCATCCGCAATCCGGACAAGCCCTTCGGCTTGACGGTGACCCTGGTCGAGTACCGCACCGGCAAGCAGACCGACAGCAATACGCTGAACGTCTACTCCAAGGCGGACGCGAAAGGCGGCCAGTTCCGCAGCCTGATCCGCTTCGTCGCCCCGGCGCGCGACGCCAACAAGCTGATGTTGAAAAGCGGCAACGACTTGTGGTTCTTCGACCCGGCGAGCAAGGCAAGCATCCGCCTCTCGCCGCAGCAGCGGCTGCTCGGACAGGCGGCGAACGGCGACGTGGTAACGATCAATCTTGCGAAGGATTACCAGGCCAAGCTGGAAGGCGAGGAAGACATCGCGGACGGCGACCACAAGACCAGGCACTGCTACAAGCTCGCGCTCGCGGGCGTGGCAGAGGACGTGACCTATCATCACATCGAAATGTGGATCGACGCCACGAACAATCGGCCGGTGAAGGGTCGCTTCTACACCGAAAGCGGCCAGCTGCTGAAAACAGCCTACTACCGGCGCTATCAGCCGCAGTTGAACGTGGAACGGCCGACGGAGACCGTGATCATCGACGGCCTCGACCCCAACTGGGTAACGGTGATGCGCTTCAGCGACTACGCCTGGCGCGAGGTGCCCGAGGCCTGGCTGCAGCGCGACTATCTGCCGCGCTTCAAGCCCGAGTGAACGATGCGCGCTTGGACTCTCGCACGCAGGACAGGAAGCAGCCCGCGCTGGCTCGCGGCAATCGCGCAAGCGGCACTTGCCTTCGCGTCGCTGCCCGGGTTCGCGGCGACGCCGGATGCGGACGCAGCCGCGCTCTCCCTCGCAGACCAGACGGCCGATGCAGCGGAAAAAGCAGGCGACTGGCGCATATTCAGCGAAGCCGCCTACCGCAACTCGAAGCGCCAGGGCGCCGGCGCAGCGCAGCACGGCGAACGCCTGTCCTTCGATTTGCGCTACGACGCCCGCATCGCGCCGGACTGGCGCGCGGTCTTCGCCGACCGCCTGGACATGAACCGCCTGGGCGACATCGCCGGCGACAGCAACGTCAACACCCTGAAGGAAGCCTACCTGAGTTGGCAGCTCGCGCCTGAGCGCGCCGTCGATCTCGGCCGCATCAACGCCCGCCAGGGGGTGGCGATGGGCTACAACCCGACGGATTATTTTCGCGCCGGTGCTTTGCGCTCGATCAGTTCCATCGACCCCGCCAGCCTGCGCGAGAACCGGCTCGGCAGCGTCATGCTGCGCGGCCAGACTTTGTGGGAAGGAGGCTCGCTCGCGGCCCTCGTTTCGCCCAAACTCGCCGACCAGCCCAACAATTCGCCCTACAGCTTAGACCTGGGCGCGACCAATCAGCGCGAACGCTGGCAACTCGCGCTATCGCAGAAGCTCTTCGACAAGCTCAATCCGCAGTGGCTGGTCTCGGGCGGCGCCGGCCAGTCGCCGCAACTGGGACTCAACCTGACCGGCCTGCTCAACGACGCCACGGTGGGCTACGTCGAATGGTCGGGCGGCCGTTCGCCTTCTCTCCTCAGCCAGGCGCTCGCGAAGCCTGAAGATACGACCTTCCGCTCGCGCGCAGCGACCGGATTTACCTACACCACCGCGAACAACCTCTCCCTGACCCTTGAATACGAATACAACGGCGCCGGACTCGACCAGGAAAACTGGAATGCGCTGCGGCGCGGCTCGCCCGCGGCCTATGGCGCCTATCGCGGTTTCGTCGCCAATCTGCAGGATCCGCCGACCCGGCGCGCGGTGTTCGCCCACACCATGTGGCAGGACGCGCTGATCAAACATCTCGACCTCACCGCCATGGTCCGATTCGACGCCGTCGATAACAGCCGGCTGCAGTGGCTGGAGGCGCGCTACCACTGGCCGCGCATGGATCTCGCACTGCAGGTCCAACTGAACAACGGCCGCCCCGGCAGCGACATCGGCGCGCTGCCGGAGCGGCGCATTTCCCAGCTTGTGCTGCGCTACTTCTTTTAGGCCGACACCGCGCGACGGCTGTCCGTGCCGCGCATGGAAGCGTCGACTCGCATAAGCGAAGTGTTAGACTGTCAGCGCCGTGTGGAAACGGGAGGCGTCCGGAATGAACGATATCGCGAAGCTCGGGACGGCGGTCGCGCTGCTGCTCGCATCGACCGGGCTCGGCGCGCAGACCTTCAAATGCACCGATGCCGCCGGAAAGATCACCTACAGCGGAACCAAATGCAGCGATCTCGGCCTGAAGAGCGCGGGCGAGGTGAAGGACAGGATAAACGTCGGTCCGGCTTACCGCCCGCCCGCACCGAAAACCGACGCCTCCGCCGCCGCACCGAAAATGGCAACGGAGGCGAAACCGGATACGCCGCCTGCGGACGCAAAACCCGCTCAGCCCGAGCGGCGCTGTTTCGTGGTGAGCACCCCTACGGGCAAGGTGACACGCTGCAACGATCAGCCGCAACAAGAATAGGGCGCGGCCGCGCCCGCGACGTCTCAGCCGGCGAGCAAGCCGTTTAGCAGGCTGACGGCAGCGACCATCAAGGCGAGCGCAAACAAGCCGCCCAGCGCCGAAATCGCGCCCCACAGGAGCTTGTGCCTCGGCATATAGAAGAAACCGATCAATCCCGTGCCGAGCGGCACGTACCAATAGTGCTCTACCACTCTGGTGTAGAACGGCTCGTAGCCGGCGCGCGACGCCACCAGATCGAGAACGGTGACGAAGCAGGCGATGACGAACCACCACACGACCAGAGGAACAAGGTCGTCGTAGGCACGCTGCGAGGCTTCCCGTAGGGACGGATCGTCGATCGAACGCAAGGTGGTCATGGCAATTCCCCCTCGCCGTTGAATGAGGTTCGCGCAAGGACGCGACCTCAACCTATTTTTTACATTAGACCATCGGCAGAGGATTGCGTTGATTTCCATCAATGCCCACCGGATCCCCGGCGTCGGATGGCGATGCGCGCTTGCGCGCGCCCCGTGGGAAGTGCAGCGCTTCAATTCCCCGACGAGCACGTAGTTAAGCGCTTGAATACGGCAAAACCCGAACTGTGCGCTACGGCCTTTCCTGCAATCGGAAGATAGACCGCGCTGCGGCGACGAACTCGATCTCTCCGACTCAGTCAAAGCGCAAAGCAGAATTCAGCGACCAGGGGGACAGGAGACCTCTCATGAACGCAGTTCTTTTCGGACGCGAAACCGTGTCCGCGGCCCGCTGGTGGCAGCTCGTCATCGGCATCGTCTGCATGTCGATGATCGCCAATCTTCAGTACGGTTGGACGCTGTTCGTCAATCCCATCCACGACCAGTTCGGCTGGTCGAAAGCGGCCATCCAGGTTGCATTCACGCTGTTCGTGCTGCTCGAGACCTGGCTCGTGCCGTTCGAAGGCTACTTGGTCGATCGCTTCGGTCCGCGGCTGATGATCGCGGCGGGGGGCGTGCTGGTGTTCGTCGCCTGGGCGCTCGATTCCGTCGCCGCGTCCCTGCCCGCTCTCTACCTCGCCGGCATTTTGGGAGGGATCGGCGCCGGCGCCGTCTACGGTACCTGCATCGGCAATGCGCTCAAATGGTTTCCGGATCACCGCGGGCTCGCCGCCGGTCTCACCGCCGCCGGCTTCGGCGCCGGCTCCGCGGTCACCGTCGTTCCCATCCGCAACATGATTATGGCGAGCGGTTACCAGCATACTTTCCTCTTCTTCGCCTTCGTTCAGGGCGCATGCGTCCTCGCCCTATCATGGTACGTCGCCGCGCCCCGAGCGGGATCACCGACCGGGCCGGCGCCGCGACTCCTCGAGCAGACGCGCGCGGACGTCGCTCCTGCCGCAGTCTTGCGTTCCGGCCTCTTCTGGGTGATGTACGCCATGTTCATCCTGGTCGCGGCCGGCGGGCTGATGGCGGTCGCGCAGCTCGCGCCCATCGCGCACGACTTCAAGATCGCGGACATTCCGGTCAGCCTCGTCGGCATCACGCTGCCGGCGATCACCTTCGGTCTCGCGCTCGATCGCATCATGAACGGCATCACGCGACCGCTCACCGGATGGGTATCGGATCATGTCGGACGCGCGAACACCATGTTCGGCGCATTCGCCCTGGAGGCCCTGGGCATCTGGCTGCTGGCCGAATTCGGCGATCATCCGGTGGCGTTCGTCGTGCTGTCCGGCACCGTGTTCCTGTTTTGGGGCGAAATCTTCAGCCTGTTTCCGGCCACCATCGCCGACGTGTTCGGCTCGCGCTACGCCACGACCAATGCGGGAATGCTGTACACGGCAAAAGGCTGCGCCGCGCTGCTCGTGCCCTTCGGCAACATCATCAAGTCGGCGACCGGCAGTTGGCACGCGGTGTTCATCATCGCCGTCGTCGCCAATGCCATTGCGGCGCTGCTCGCCCTGCTGGTGCTGAAGCCCATGATCGAAGCGCGGCTGGGACACGAGCCCGTGCCGGCAGGGCCGCCGGCGCACGCGGTTTGACTCATTGGGAATCGCGCCGCGCGCAGCCGCGCTAGTGGCGACGGTTGGGAAACAAACGCGACGCGTGCCAGAGATGGAAAGTGAGCGGTGCCGAGGCAAGGAGCGTGTCGCCGGCGCGATCGACGACGCGCGCTTGCAGTGTGTGCGTCCCACGCGCGATGCCGATGAGAGCAAAGCGGCCTTGCGCCTGCGTGCTCGCCACTTCGCCGTCGACGGCGAGCGCGATCCTGTCCCCCGCAGCGGCGCGCAGCGCCGGCCGCACGACGATCTTCACCTCGACATCGCCCTCGTTGTTGAACACCGTTTCCCCGTTTGCCGGTTGCGCGATGTCGATCGAGGAATAGGCTGACGTCGCCGCGGCCGCCTGGCCGCAGGCTAGTCCCAGCGCGAGCAAGCTCGCGGCGTGCGCGAGCGAGTGCCTGATTCGAATTGACCGCAGCCTCATAGGTGCTTGGTGTATTCGCCCTCTATGGTGATCGGCAGCTTGCGCGCCCGCTTGTGCGCTCTCAATCTGCGCACCCACGAACCCGCCCACGCGATGCATGCGAGCAATATGGACAGCGCCGCCAATACCAGGCCGGCCCAGAGGACGACCGCGCCCGCGATCAAGGCGGCGATGCACAGCCAAATGCCGAACCAAAAGGGGACGCGTACTTGCATCGGTTTCATGCGTTCTCCATTCGCTGCGTGCGCAACCGCCCGACTCCACGTCGGCGGCGGCCCGGAGTTTATGCGCCTCAGCATGCCTGCGCCGGCTTAATTCGCCCTTAAGAGCAACGCAAAATCGCTGCCGCGGTTGCGGCGTCTAGCGGCGGCGCGTGGCCTTCCTCGCTATACTTTTGCCTGCAACCACGCAGCCATCGTTCCCCCATGTCAGCAAAGACCTTGCCCAACTCGGCGTCCGCGCGAAAAGAACGCGCGGGGCTGCAGCGCACCTGGCTTTGGCTCGCCCGCGCGGCATTGTTCCTCGCGCTCGCCGCCGTGGCCGTGCAATGCGCGCGCTTCGGCGCGAGCGGGCTGATGGTGCAGTTGGCTCAGTTCGAAGTCGAGCATTGGACGACTGCGGCGCGCGCGCCGCGGGCGGCGGAACTGAGCCTGGCGGGGAAATACTTCACCGACGCGCTCGATTATCTGGACGGCAATCCCTGGGCGCTCGAGGGACTGGGGGCGGTCGACCTCGCGAATATGCGCGCCTCGCGCCGGCCGCGCGAAGCCGTGGACTTCGTCAAGGATGCGCGCCTGCGCTTTCGCCTGGCGCTGAGAGAGCGCCCCACCTCGCCTTTTCTCTGGGCCAACCTCGCCCTCGCCAAGCTTTACCTGAACGAATTCGACGGCGAGCTGAAAGCGGCGCTGCGCAACGCCGAAGAGCTCGGCCCATGGGAGCCGGGCGTGCAGGAGACCGTGGTCTTCGTCGGACTCGCCGCATGGCAGGATCTCGACCAGAACCTGAAGCTCGCACTCGCGCGCTCGCTCGAACGCGCCGCCTCGCGCAATGCGGAGAGAATGTTAAAAATCGTAAAAAGTTACGGACGCTACGACCTCATTTGTGCTATAGAGAAATACAAAGTTTTGGCCGGTCCCGATTGCGCCAAGTCCGGAGCCGCCGCGCGCTACAGCAAATGAAGAGTCGGTCGATATTTCCCGAGATGGAATCAATTCGAAGCGTTCGCGCGGCGAGTGCCTGGCGCGCCCTTTGCGCAGGAGCGGCGCTCGGCGTCTGCGCGTCGACCGCGTGGGCCGAGGCAGGCTATGTGCACGAAATATCCGGCCGGGTATTGACCGCGGCCGAGACCGGCTCGGCGGCGCCGGCGCGAGTCGGAGCCACTTTCGACAGCGGGACGGAATTCCGCACGGGAACGAACGGAAAGGCGATATTGAAATTCGCCGACGGCCAGGTGGTGGCGCTGAATTCCGACTCCGAGCTGCGCGTCGGTTCCTATCGCTATGTAGCGAACAACGTCACGCAAAGCACGACCGCACTGGAGCTGCGTCAAGGCGAGCTGCGCTATGTCGCCGGCCAGATCGGCCGAACTCATCGCGAAGGCGTCCGTCTCACCGCGGGCAACTCGACGGTCAGCATCCAGCGCGCAGGCGGGGCCGACTTCGTCGTCTTCGTCACTCCCCGGCCGCAGGAAGTCGGTGCGGCGGTGGTCGCTGCGGGCGAGATTTCGGTGCGCACCCCCTACGGCCCCATCGGGCGCGTCGACGCCGGGCAATACGCGCCCTGGCAACCGGGACGCACGCCTTTGCCCCTGCCGCTCGCAGCGGCGCCCGCGGTGGTGCAGGCCGGCACTGCTTCCTTATGGGAGAGCGTATTGCCCGCAAGCGCGCCCGTGGCCGTCGTGCCCGCGGCACGCGCCGCAGTGGTGGCGGCAGCCGACACCTTGCCGCAGGCCGCGCCGAACATCGACCCGGCGCAGGCGGGGTATGTCGATGCCGTTTCCAGCACCGTGACGATGCGTAAGACCTCCGGCGGAACGGCAGCGGTCAACGTCGGCGACGTGTTTCAGGCGGGCGCGAGCTTCGATACCGGCAGGGACGGCCAAGTAGTGCTCAAGTTCGCCGACGGGCAAATCGTCGTGCTCGGACCGAGTTCGGTTTTGGACGTGGATCGCTATCAATTCGATCCGCGCAACGCCAGGGGGAGTCAATCGGCGGTCGATCTCTTGACCGGCTCGATGCGCTACGTCACCGGCGTAATCCACACCAACAATCCAGACGGACTGAAGATCACGGCCGGAGCGTCCGCGGTGACGGCACTGAACGCGGGCTACACCGACTTCACCGTAGTCGTGGATACCAAAGACAAGGAGGTCGGGCTGGCCGCTGTGACCGCGGGTGAAGTCTCGGTACGCACGCCTTATGGAACGACGGGCAGGATAGCGAGCGGCCAGGCTGCGCCTTGGCAGCCGGGCGAAACGCCGCGCCCCGCAGGCATTGCGGCTGGCGCCAGCGGCGCGACCGGCCAGGAGATCGCGAGCTTGGCGGCGACGCCGATTCCGGACAATGCGCCGGTATCGGTCGCCGCATCGGCGCGGGCGGCTGCAGCGCTCGCCGCGGCGAACCAGGCGCAAGCCGCGACCAGCGTCGACCCGACCAATGCGCGCCTGCGCGCCAGTGCGCAGACGGCGCAGGACTTGGCGAATTCGGCCGCGCAGGCGGCGACAGCGGCGAGCCAGGCGGTCGCCGCGACGGAACTGGCCGTCACGCTCGCCTCCCTGCCGCCAACCGGGGCCGGCACGGTGGCGAGCTTGCCTCCGCCTGCGGCGGGCCCGGCTGCACCGACGCTGCCGGCGACCGGGCTTCCGACTTCGATCGCCACCTCGGCGGTCACCCCCGGGGCCGGTGGCGGCTGCCTAGGCAGCAAGTGCTAGAGGCGCGTCCGGCCGGGGCCAGCCTCCGGCAGACCGGCCTTTCGACCTAGGCGCAAACGCGATGAGCATGCGCGAGTCGGCGGGCAACTCGCGTTGGCTGTTCGGTGCATATCTTGCTCTGCTCGTCTGGGCGCCCGTTCCCTTGGGCAGCAATCGCCCCTGGGCATGGGCGCTCGCCGCACTCTGGGTGCTGCTGCTCAGCCTGTGGTGGCTCAGCGGCTGGATGCGTAGGCGCTACGTTTGTTCCGAGACCGTCCGCGCCGCCTGGCCGATGCTCGCCTGCGGCCTATTGTGGCTCGCCTACGTCTGGCTGCAACTGCTTCCTCTGCCGCCCGGACTCCTGCAATGGCTCTCGCCCGAAGCGGCTCGCTGGCACGCGCAAGCGGCCTCGCCCGCAGCGCTTATCGCAGCGCCCTTGACCCTCGATCGCTACGGCACGCTCGAAGCCGCCTGCAAAAGCACCGCCTATATCGCCTTCTTCGTCCTCAGCCTCGTCCTGCTGCTCGATCGCAGCCGCATACGCGCGGCCGCCTATGTGCTGATTGCCTCCGGCGTGCTGCAGGCCTTGTACGGCGGCATCGCGAGCCTGCAGAGCACGGGCGAGGTGGCTTCCGGCACTTTCGCCAATCGCAACCACTTTGCCGCCTACCTGGTGATGTGCCTGTCGGTCGGCATCGGCATTCTGATCGCGAGCCTCTCGGGCGAGGCAAGCCCGTCCTGGAAACGCTACCTCCGCGACCTGATGCAATGGATGATCACGCCGAAAATGGCCTTGCGCCTCGCTTTGGTGGTGATGGTCATCGCCCTCGTTCTCACCCGCTCGCGCATGGGAAACAGCTCGTTCTTCATCAGCCTGCTCGCCACCGGGGCAATCGCCTTGGCGCTGTCGCAGCGAGCGACTAAGTCCATGGTGATCCTGATCGCGAGCCTGGTCGCCGTCGACGTGTTCATCGTCGGCACCTATTTCGGGACGCAGCGCGTGGTCGAGCGCATCGTCCAGACGACGCCGGATACGGAGGATCGCGACGAGGTAGCCACTTACGCCTTCGCCATGTGGAAGGACTATCCGCTGCTCGGGGCGGGGCTGGGTGCATTTCCCGTGGTGTTCCCGCGCTACAGCAGGGAAGGCACTGCGCTTGCCTATACCCACGCCCACAACGATTACCTCGAATTCGCTGCCGAGGTGGGACTGGTCGGCGAGTCGCTACTCGCGCTCATGGTCGCGACTTCGCTCGCCGTCGCCTTGCGCGCACAGCATCTGCGCCGCGATCCGCTCATGCGCGGGCTGTCCTTCGCCGCCATCATGGGCATCCTCGCCTTGCTGATCCACAGTTCGGTCGACTTCAATTTGCAGATCCCGGCGAATGCGCTGAGCTTCATGCTGCTGCTCGCCCTCGCCTGGATTGCGCGTTATCACCCCAGCCCAGGCGCGTCCGAAGAGGCGTAGGCCCGTCCCACACGCGCGCACGCCCCCGGTGGAACCCGGGCTTGTGAATTAATTCATATCCGCCTCATTTCACAGTGCTTAACATTTGTTAAGCCTATGAAACGATATAATTAACTTCAACAAGAAATTCGAACGATCATGGAGGGCAGAGTTCTTTTGCGGACGAATCAATCCTGGCCGGCAAGGCTCGTCGCCACCGCCGTTGGAGGCATTTGCATCGCTTGGGCTGCCTGGGCCTTCGCCCAATCCTCAGTCAGCGGTGCGGGTTCCTCCCTGCCCGAAGACTGGAGCCACAAACACCTCCTCTACACCAATCCGGACACGCACCAGGAGGCGGCACGCAAAGGCACGCTTGCGCTCGAGCAGTGGAAGAAGAAGCGCGAGGATCCGCGCTTTGCTTCGCAGGTGGCGAGAAAGGAACGCTTCGTCGAGGCAGGCCGGCACGGCCCGTTTTCGCAGAAAGAGCTGCAGTGGGCAGACCGGCATCGTAGGGATCCGCCCGAGACCCCTGCCCCGCACCGTGACTGGAGCAACGTCCTCGGCGGTGCCTCCGGCATGGGACATGCCGGCACGTTTCCGGCGAAGTTCCAGTTCGACATCAACGCCGTGCCGAGCTGCGCCAACGATTTCATCGTCTACACCACCGCGAGCGCGGGCGTCGCCGGGTCCGGCGCATTCGCCAGCCGCGGCGGGACGTTCAGCGGCACTCCCACAGTGGGTCAGACGGTCACCATCACGCACACCGGCTCCCCGCCCCTCATCCTCGCCGCCACCGCGAGCAACGGCGGCTCCAACCTGGGCCGCAATTTCCAAATCGGCGCGACGACCACGATCACCGCGACCAATCTCGCCAATGCCATCGCCCGCAACGGCGGCACGGCCGGCGTGAGTGCGACCAGTTCGGGTGCTACGGTGACGGTCAGAGCGATCACCGCGGGCACGACTCCCAATGTGACGCTGGCGAAATCATTGACGGGCTTCACCTGGGCCGGCAGTACCCTCACCGGCGGCTCCGGCACTGCGGGGCAGGCCACCATCGTCGCGTTCAATCAGCTCTATTCTTCCTGCGGCACACTGCCGACGCAGCCGCTGCCCGCGACCTATTGGTCCTACAACACCGGCGGCACCGCCGACGTCTCACCCGTGCTCTCCCTAGACGGCACGCAAGTTGCCTACGTGCAGCGCAGCGGCACTGCCGCGAGCCTGGTCGTGCTCAAGTGGAGCGGCGCCAGCGGCACCGTAGGCGCACCGACCACGCTCGCCAGCACGCCGGCCGCCAGCTACCGCGCGTGCACGGCCCCTTGCATGACGGCCATCGCCTACAGCGGCGGGGGCAATAACACGAACTCCTCGCCGTTCTACGATTATGTGAACGACACCCTTTACGTCGGTGCCGACAACGGCACGCTGCACAAATTCACCGGCGTGTTCGACGGCACGCCGGCGGAAGCCGGCGCTCCCTGGCCGGTGACGGTGAGCGCGAACAATATTCTCTCTTCGCCCGTGTACGACTCGGTGAGCGGCCTGGTTTTCGTCGGCAGCGCCAGCGGGACCGCGAGCGGCGGCCAACTGCACTCGATCAATGCGACAACCGGCGCCCTAGTCGGCAGCGCGCGGCTCGCGACCAACAGCAGCGCCGGCGTGCGCGACGCTCCCATTGTCGATTCGGGCGCGCAGCGCGTCTATGTCTTCGTCGGCTCGCAGGCGGGAACCGCCACCAGCGCGTCCTGCAGCAGAGTCCCCTGCGCCGCAAGCTACCAGTTTCCGACGAACTTCACCGCCAATGCGACCGGGACGGCGGTGCAAGTAGGCCGCGGCGTCACCAGCACCACCGCCGGCATCGTCTATTCCGGCTCCTTCGACAACGCGTATTACGCCAGCGCCAATCCGGCCAGCCCGAGCGGTAATCTCTACGTCTGCGGAAGCGCAAGCGGAACCGCGCAGCGACCGACGCTGTGGAGGATACCGATCACGTCGAACGCCATGGGCACCCCGGCAAGCGGGCCGCTGCTGGTGAACGCCAATGCCGCCTGCTCGCCGCTTACCGAAGTGCTGAACGGCGCGAACGACTATCTCTACGCCAGCGTAAGCGCTGGAGGGAGCAAGACCGGGTGCACCGGAGCCTGCATCTATGTCTACAATCTCACCGGACTCACCTGGAATACGACCGCCAACCCCGCGGCGGGACTCGCCGCGACCGGCGGAACGAGCGGAATCGTGGTCGACAACATATCCGCCACCGCCGGGGCATCGCAAATCTACTACTCGACGCTCGCCAATCCCGGCAATGCCGTGCAAGCGAGCCAGGCCGCACTGCAATAGCTACGGAATTTATTTGGCAAATCGCACGTTCCAAGCAGTTTGAATTTCCTCATTCGGTCCTTTCGAGCTTAGGATCGATTGTGGTTTCCGGTTCAAAGGAACGAAGCATGAAGCGACAGCGTCACGCGCACTTCGTCGCAGCGCTTATCGTCGGCGGTCTTTCCCTTGCGTTGACCATTCCCGCTGGCGCGCAGGTCCAGATTCCGCCAGGGCATCGCGGCTCACCCCAGGACTGGAGCTTCCGGCATGTCGTCTATGCGAACCCCGACACGCGCGAGGAGGCGGCGCGCAAGGGAACACTCGCCTTCGATCGGTGGAAGAAGATGTACGCCGATCCGCGCTTCGCGGCGCAGGTGGCGCGAAAGACCCGTTTCGTGCAGACGGGTGAGGGCCTAGCGTTCTCGCCGCAAGAACTGCGTTGGGCCAATCGCTATCGCAGAGATCCGCCACCGCCGACGGGCGAAGTGCACCGCGACTGGAGCAATGTCCTAGGCGGCGCGTCAGGCACCGGACGCGCCGGCTCGTTTCCGGCGAAATACGGATTCAGCATCGATGCGAGCCCCGATTGCGCCAATGATTTCGTGGTCTTCACCACGGCGAGCACCGGCGCCGACAGTTCGGGCGCGTTCGCATCGAACAACGGAACCTTCTCGAGCAATCCGACTGCGGGACAGACCGTCACCATCACCCACACCGGTTCCCCCTCGCTCGTTCTCACCGCGAGCAGCGCATCGAATCTCGGTCGCAATTTCCAGATCGGGGCAACGACAACGGAAAGCGCGACCAATCTCGCGAATGCGATCGCCCGCAACGGCGGCACCGCAGGCGTGACCGCCTCGAGTGCGAGCAACGTCGTCACCGTCACATCGATCACCGCAGGTGCGACGGGAAGCCAGACCACCTTGGGGAGCTCGTCGACGAACTTTACCTGGAACGGCAAAGGCAATCCCCGAACCCTGACCAATCCCGACGGCAGCGGAAGCGCAGGCCAGCCGACCGTCGTCGCCTTTAACCAGCTCTATTCCTCCTGCGGCACCTCGGCGACGCAGGCCGTTCCCGCCACCTACTGGTCATTCAACACGGGAACCGGAGCCGTCGCCGACGGCTCGCCAGTGCTTTCGATCGACGGAAGCCAGATCGCCTTCGTTCAACGCAGCGGTACCGCGGCGAGTCTGGTCGTGCTCAAGTGGAGCGGCGGCAGCGGTACCGTAGGCGCGCCGACTACCCTCGTCAGCACCGCGCCTGCCAGCTACAGCGGCTGTACCGCGCCTTGCATGACGGCGATCGCTTTCAGCGGCGGTGCCAACGACACGAATTCGTCGCCGTTCTACGATTACGCAAACGATGTCCTCTATGTCGGCGATGACAACGGAAACCTGCACAAATTTGCCGGCGTATTCAACGCCACCCCGACCGAAGTCGGTACGCCGGTGGTAGTCAGTGCAGGCAATAGCCTGTCGTCGCCGGTCCACGACTCCGGCAGCGGCTTGGTGTTCGTCGGCAGCGCTTCGAGCACCACGGGAGGTCAGCTGCACTCAGTCAACTCGAGCGGCACGTTGGTAAGCAGCGGACGGCTGGCGACGAACAGCAGCGGCGGCGTTCGCGATGCCCCGATCGTGGATTCGACTGCCCAGCGCGTCTACGCCTTCGTCGGCTCGGACGCTTCCGGAACCAGCGCGAACTGCAGCGGCGCGCCGTGCATGGCGGTCTACCAGTTCCCGGCAACATTCACGAACGGTAGCCTGGGCAGCAAGGTTCAAGTCGGAAAAGGTGTGACCAGCGTTACGAACGCATTCCTATATGCGGGGACGTTCGACAACGGCTATTACGCGAGCGCAACCCCGACGAACCCATCCGGAACGCTGTACGTCTGCGGCAGCCTCGCCGCGACCGCGCAGCGGCCGACGCTCTGGCAGATTCCGATCGTCAACAACGCGATGGCCACACCGCAAAGCGGACCGAGCCTCGCCGGTGCGACCGCCGACTGTTCCGCCGTGACTGAAATCATGAACGGCACCAGCGACTACACCTACGCGAGCGTAACCGCCGGCGGCACCTGCTCGGGCGGCGCGTGTATCGACCTGATCCAAGTCACGCCCTTCGTCAGCTTCGACACGACGAGTCTGTCCTCGACCGTCAACAGCGCAACCGCGCGATTCATGAATATCTCGACTCCGGCAGTGCTCGATACCGTAGAGACGAACGTGGACACGGCGCTTGCGGCGGCGCAGGCAGGAACCTACAACAGGATGATCATCACGCAGAGCGCGCCGAGTCCCAGCAAAACCACGTTCACCTATACCCTGCGCAGAAATGCGAGCAGCACCGCGCTTACTTGCTCGATCGCGCCAGGCCTGAGCACCTGCAGCGACACTACCCACACCGTCGCCCTCGCGGCGAACGACCTCATCGACGTACAAGTGGCGAGAACCGGAGGAACCGGCAATCTGACGGCGACCTTCCATGTTCAGTTGAGCGCAGGCGGCGCAGGAACCGCGCCGAATGCCACGCTTGCTGCCAGCGGCGGCACGAGCGGCATCATCATCGACAACATCGCCGCCACTGCTGGAGCCTCGCAAATCTACTATTCCACGCTGGCCAATCCCGGCAACGCGGTACAAGCCAGCCAGGCCGGTCTGCAGTAGCCCTCAGCGGCAATTACCTGGCCACGGTCAGGGTTTTCCCTGAGGCGCATCCGGTAGCGACGGAACGCCTGCGCGCCTTGGCGAAATTTCACACATGTTCACATTCGTTTAGACAGCGAGCTGATACCATCGGCCACCGAAATTGTGCCAGGTCAGAATAAGAAGTGAAGCGAAGCCTTAAAGCCTCGATCCTCGCAGTCGCTTGCGGCCTGTATGCGGCTGCCGGTTCCGGCTTCGCGCAAAGCCCCGTCGCGCCCAGAAGCGCGCCGGAGGATTGGAGTCACAGGCACCTGCTCTACCCGAACCCGGATACGCGCGAAGAGGCGGCGAGAAAGGGCACGCTCGCCTTCGAGCAGTGGAAGAAGAATTACCAAGATCCTCGTTTCGCGCTGCAGGTGGCGAAGAAGACGCGTTATGTCGAAGCTACTGCCGAGAGCGCGTTTTCGCCGCAAGAGCGCCAGTGGGCGGACAGGTTTTCCAGAACGCCAGCACCCACGGGGCCGGCCTCGCATCGCGACTGGAGCGCGATATTGGGGTTTTCCTCCGGCAGCGGCAAGGCAGGTACGTTCCCCGCGAAATTCCAGTTCGACATCAATGCCGTGCCGAGCTGTGCCAACGATTTCATCGTCTACACCTCCGCTGCAGCAGGTGTCGTTCCCATTGCCGGGAGCGCGGCGAGCCAAACTGCCACGTTCACCGGCCAGCCCAGCGCCGGCCAGACTGCGACCATCACCGACCCGAGCGGCAAGCGCACGCTTACGCTGACGGCAAGCGCCAGCCTGAACACGGGGACGAATTTCCAGATCGGTGCCACGACCACCGCCACCGCCGCCAATCTCGCCGCGGCCATTCAACGCACCGGCCTTGCCGTCGGCGTCGGCGCGACGAACTCGGGGAGCAGCGTGACGGTGACTGCCATCGGGCCCGGCACGGTCGGAAACAATATCGCGCTGGGCGGCACGCTCTCGAACGTCAGCGTCCCCTCCGCCAATCTCGCCGGCGGCACCGGCACCGCCGGGCAGGCGACCATCCTCGCCTTCAACCAGCTCTATGCCTCATGCGGCGCCTCGCCCACGCCCGCGACCTTCTGGTCCTACAACACCGGCAACAGCGCAGTGGCCGATCTCTCACCCGTGCTCTCGCTCGACGGCACCGAGGTCGCCTTTATCCAGCGCAGCTCGAGCAACGTCGCGAGCCTAGTCGTGCTCAAATGGAGCAGCAGCGCATCGGTGGGCAGCATCGTCGCGCCCACGACTCCCACGAGCGTCAGCGCCAGCGCCTACCCGAGCTGCACGGCACCGTGCATGACGACGATCGCGTTGAGCGGCAATCCCAACGACACCTATTCCTCGCCCTTCTACGACTATCGGAACGACATCCTCTATGTCGGCGACGACGGCGGCAAGCTGCACAAATTCACCGGCGTGTTCGCCGGCACGCCGGCTGAACAGCTCACGGGCGGCTTCCCCGCCACGGTGAGCTCGGGCAATCAGCTTTCCTCACCCGTGTACGACTCAACCAGCGGTCTGGTCTTCGTCGGCAGCAAAGCAGGCGCCTCGACCGGAGGACAACTGCACTCTGTCAGCTCGACCGGTGCAGTCGTTAGCAGCGGAACGCTATCTGTATTCAATGCCATAGGCGTGCGCGATGCGCCGATCGTCGACAGCAATGCGCAGTTCGTCTACGCTTTCGTCGGTTCCGATACGAACAACCGCTCCGCCGTCTACCGCTTTGCCACCAACAGCACCATCAACGGCAAAACGACCCCTCGGGTCGAGGTCGGCTTGGCGACGAGCGCCTCGGTTCTCTACTCCGGAACGTTCGACAACGGCTATTACAGCAGCGCCAATCCCGCCAGTCCCTCCGGCAATCTCTACATCTGCGGCGGCGCAACCGCCACTTCGCTGCGCCCCACGCTGTGGAAGATAGCGATCACCCAGGCGTCCATGGGCACGCCCGCGGCGGGGCCGCTGCTGGTCAACGGCAACGCCGTCTGTTCGCCTGTCACCGAAATCATGAACGGTACGAACGACTATATTTACGCCAGCGTGACCGCGTCCGGCAGCAAATCGGCCTGTACCGGGGCGTGCATCTATGAATTCAACCTCACCGGTTTGACCTGGGGCACAGGGGTCAATCCCAATGCCGGGCTCAGTGCGCCCGGGGGCACCGGAGGCATCATTGTCGACAATATTTCCGCCACTACGGGCGGTGCGTCGCAGGTCTACTACTCGACGCTTTCCAGTCCGGGAAACGCGATACAGGCGAGCCAGGCGGGACTACAATAGTAGCGGGATGCCTTGCCACCCCACACTAGCGAAGTCGATATGACCGATCAAAGGAAATCCGAACAGGCGACGGTTTCGGGCGATCCGGCGGGCGCCCGCAGCACCAAGAAGCCTTACGTCAAACCCGCGTTCCGCCGCGAGCAGGTCTTCGAGACGATGGCGCTCGCCTGTGGCAAGCAATCCGGCACGCAGCTCGCCTGCAAGATCAACCGCAAGAGCTCCTAGCCCGCGCCGGTTCCATGCTTGAGGATTCGGCCCATCTAGCGAGAAACGAACTCGCCGCCGAGGTGGTTCGACAATTCGGAGAGCTGCGTTCGCGCATACGCGGATCGAGCATGCTGCCGAGCATCTGGCCGGGAGACATGCTGCACGTCAGGCACTGTGCGATGCACGAACCGCAACCCGGCGACATCGTCCTCTTTCTGCGCCATCGGCGCCTGATCGCGCACCGCGTGGTGTCACGTTCGGATTCGCAGCTCCTCACCCGCGGCGATGGACTCCCCGCCGCCGATTCTCCAGTCACCCGGCGCGAACTCTTGGGCAGGGTCGTCGCCGTGACGCGACGTGGAGAGCTGGTCGCTCATGCCTGGAGCACAAGTTGGACCGCGCGCACCGCTCGCGCCCTGTTTCGCCGTTTCGCCTACGCCGGACGCTTGTTCGTCCGTTTGCAGGCGCTAGGCGCCAGTAAGTGAGCCAGGCGATGGCGCGCCAGCGCGCCACTATCGCCATCGGCGGCATCCGCGTCGCGCTCGAGACCGCCGATGCCGGATTCCTCAGACTACTCGAAGAGCGCTACGCGGGTTTTCTCGCACCGAGCGAAGCTGCCGGCTGCGAATTCGAAGTCGAGATCGCCCCGCCCGTCGAGGGCGCAGCCGACGACGATGTCCGCGTGTATCGGGAGCGCACATTGTGGCGCATCGAGCGCGGCGACTTTCGCGCCGAATGGAATCCCGCTTCGCGCCGCGGCCGCATCCGCCAGTCGGCGAACCCCTATTCCATCGATACGCTGCTACGCATCGTGCATACGCTGGAACTCGCGCCTCAAGGCGGATTTCTCCTGCATGCCGCGAGCGCCGTACGCAATGGCAGGGCCTTCGTCTTCGCCGGCGTTTCCGGAGCCGGCAAGACGACGATTTCGCGCCTCGCCCCGCGCGATACCAAAGTCCTCACCGATGAGATTTCCTACATACGCAAGGAATCGAACGGCTATTACGCCTACGGCACGCCGTTCGCGGGCGAACTCGCGCGCGCGGGCGAAAACCTGCGCGCGCCGCTTACCACCGTCTACCTGCTCGCGCAGGGTCAAGAAAACCGCATTGATGCCGCTGGAAAGGCCGACGCGCTGCGTGCTATCCTCAGAAATATCCTGTTCTTTGCGGAAGACGCCGAATTGGTGCGAACGATATTCGACGCAGCAGCGAATCTGGTCGAGTGCGTTCCGGTGCGCCGGCTGACATTCTTGCCCGATGCGCGCGTCTGGGAGCTCGTCGGATGAGCCGCTACATCGCGCGCGCGAGCAATGTCGCCGCCCGCCTGATCGGCGGCGAGATGATGATCATGTCCGGAACCGACTCCTCCCTGTATAGCATGAACGAGACCGCATCGATCCTGTGGCAGGCCGCGGACGGAGCGACTCCGCTCGAGCAGATCGTCGAACAGCGAATCTGCAACGACTACGAGGTCGGCATCGAGCAAGCGCTGGCAGACGCCGAAGAACTTGCCGAAGAGCTCGCGCGCCAGGGTATCCTGCGGCTGTCCGATTCGCCGTTCGGCGATTCGGATCAGCAAGCGAAAGCCTCACCATGAGCAATCTGCTGCGCGAACTGGGCGCAAAGGCGCTCAAGCTCGGAATTCCCCTTAGCGTCCAGCTCGACCTTACCTATCGCTGCAACGAGCGCTGCGTGCATTGCTATCTCGATCACGAAGACCATGGCGAGATGACGACGGCGGAAATTATTGATTTGCTCGAGCAGTTGGCGGACGCAGGCGTCTTCTTTCTGATTCTGAGTGGGGGAGAAATCTTCCTGCGCCAGGATTTGTTCGAGATCATCGAGCGCGCGCGCGAACTCACGTTCGCGGTCAAACTAAAGACCAATGCGGTCATGATCCGCAATGCCAAGGCGAAGCGGCTGGCGGAGCTCGGGATACAGGAGGTGCAGATCAGCCTGTACTCGCATCGCGCCGCGGTGCACGACGCGATCACCAAGCTGCCCGGCTCGTTCCGGCGCACGGTCGAAGGCGCGCGGCTGCTGAAAGAGCATGGCGTGAAGGTCAGCTTCGCCAACGTGCTGATGCGCCACAATGCCGACGACTATGCGCGAGTGCAGGCGCTCGCCGCCGCTATGGATGTCGGCTACAACATCGATCCGACGATTACGCCGATGATGGACGGCGATCGCGGCGTGCTCGAACTCAATATCGACCACGCGCTGCTCGAACAGGTATTTCACGATTCCACGCTCGTCGGCCGCGCCGAAGAGTTCTGCGCCCCGCCTGCCGGGCCGCTTGCCCTCAGCGATGCGCTGGACAGCTTGCCCTGCAGCGCCGGCCATACGGCCTGCTACATCTCGCCTTACGGCGAGGTCTTTCCCTGCGTGCAGTTCCCCTTGGCGAGCGGCAATGTGCGCAAGGCGCGTTTTCTCGACATCTGGCGGCAGTCGCCCCAACTGAACGAGGTGCGCGCTATCACCGTAGCCGACTTGCAAGGATGCGCTTCCTGCGTCCACGGCAGCAGCTGCTCGCGCTGCCCGGGACTCGCCTACTTGGAAGGCAACATGCGCGGACCTTCGACCCAGGATTGCGAGAAATCCCTCGCGCGCACGGGCGTCGCGTCGGCGCACCTGCAGCGAACCCTGCCAGCCAAGGCCGAGCGGCAGGCAGTGGCAGGCGACGGCACCGCGACACGCGGAAATCGTCAAGTCATCTGGATGCACGCGCAGGACTAGATCTGCGCTGGCGTGGCGGTGCCTCGCCCTCCGAAGTTCAAATCAACCGCCTGCGACCCACTTCGCCAGCCGTGCGTGGCGCGCTGCCGTGGCTGCAAGCCTCGGATCGGAGACGTTGAGCGCCCAGGCAGCCTTCGTGTATTTGCGCGCGAGATCGTATAAACGCGCAAAGTAGTAAAAACCAAGACGCGGATCATCCTCCGCGATACCGTAGAGCAGGGACAATTCCGCGCGCGGCACGAACGTCCGGCGTCGCAGCAGCGTCCATTTGGCGCGCCAGCTCGCGCTGCTGGCGACGCCGAGCAAATTGGGTGCGGTCACCAGCTCGCCCCGAATCCGGTTGAAGCTGAGCAGATGCTCCATCGCATCGGCGAGCAGTCCGGGAGCGAGCGCGTCCGCTCCGAGTGCGGTGAGGACTTGCGCCGGAATGGCGGCGCCGAGTTCCTCGTGGGCGAGCCTGAGCGCCGCCGCCACGCCCCGCGTCCAGCCGTGTTGCCGGCCGTGAGCGACGAGCAGCATCCAGTCGATCTCGCGCTTGGAGATCTCAGCGATATCGCACAGTCCGCGCAGATCGAAGCCGAACGCATGGTTGCAGGCAAGATGCGCGCATACGTGCAGCAAGACGAACTCGGGCGACATGATCTGCACGTCCGCATCGCCGAGTCGCCCCGCTCTTGCACCACCCCAGACCTCGTCCATCGGCGGCGCATAGCAGTCAACCGGCTCCGCCAGCGTCCAATGGACTTCCAGCGACAAGCCCAAGCGGCGGTGAAGGAGACCGATGTTGCATTTGGTCGCGAGCATCCCCGCAGCGGCGCCGGAGACATCCTGCTCGAACCCGTAGTCGATAGTATGCAGGGCCGCAAGCGCGCGCTCCACCTCGGCACGCGGCACCAAAACATCCAGGTCGCTCATCGGGCGCAGGCCGATGTCGCGGTAGACGAGATCCGCCAGGTGCAGGCCTTTGAGCGCGATGAGCGGAATGTCCCGCTCGCGCAAGACCTGCGCAATGCGCCGGAATTCTCCGTACTTGCGCATGTTGAGCATGCCCGTGCGGCGACGCTCCTGCCCGAGTCGGTCGCGGATGTGTTCCGGCACCCGATCGAACACCGCGCTCGCCTGCAATGCGCGATGCAGCAATGGCGCCACCCCGTGCGCGAGTGCAAGCTCGAGAACCTCGTCCCACGCGTGCGGCAGCGATTCTTCTGCGTTGGCGCCAGCCCCGGTTTCAGCGCCCGCGCGCAGCAAGCCGAGCAAGGCACACGCGGTGGGGCTTACGCGCCCGCGCCAGTCCGCGGCCTTAGGCTCGGCCAAGAACCTTCCCCTGCACCTCGGCGATGCGTCCCGCCTGCATGTGCACGATGCGATCGGCCACCGCAAGGCTCGCCGGCCGATGGGTGATCAGTATCACGGTACGGCCTCGGAGGCTGTCGCGGCAGGCGTCGAGGAACTCCGCTTCGCCCTGCGGATCGAACATCGCCGTGGCTTCGTCGAGAATCAGGATCGACGGGTCTTTCAGCAGTGCCCGCGCCAGAGCGATGCGCTGTTGCTGCCCGCCGGAGAGGCGCACGCCGCGATCGCCGATCAAAGTGTCATAGCCCTGCGGCAGGGACTTGATGAAATCTTCGGCACGCGCGGCGTGCGCAGCGGCTTCGATCTCGGCTTGCTCAGGCTCGGGGCGACCGTAGGCGATGTTGTCGCGCACCGAAGCGTTGAACAGCAGCACGTGCTGCGGCACCACGCCGATCTGGCCGCGCAGGCTCGCAAGCGACACGCTGGCGATATCGGTGCCGTCGACGAATATGCGACCCGAGGAGGGCTCGTGCAAGCGCGTGAGCAGATGGCCCAAGGTGCTCTTGCCGGCACCGTTCTGGCCGACGATGGCGAGCGTTTCTCCCGCGGCGATGTGCAGATCGAGCCGATCGAGCGCAGGCGGCCGGCCGGGATAGGCGAAACTCACGCCACGGAACTCGATCTCGCCCTTCGCCTGCGGCAAAACCGTTCCGACGTCCGCGCCGGGCTCAGGGGCCTCTTCCATCGCCTCGCGCAGGCGCATCCACGCGCCCCAGGTGTGCTGTGTCTGGCCGTAGACATCGGCGAGTCCCGCGACCGGTCGCGTGAGCAGGGCGGCGTAGAGGAGAAAGCTCACCAGTTGCGCGGGAGTCATTGCGCCCTCGGTCAACTCGCGGCTAGCCAGGGCGAGCACCGCCACGATCGCCATGGCGGCAATGAACTGGACCATAGGTTCGAGCGCCGCGGCGATGCCCCGCTGCCTGGTGGTCAGGTGCAGGATGCGATCGATTTGCGCGCGATAGCGCGCCGATTCCTGCCGCTCGCGGGTGAAGCTCTTGATTGCCGGCAGCGAGTCGAGGTTCTCGTGTGCGATGGCGATCGCTGCCGCCTGCTCCTGCTGCAACTCGGCCGCCAAGGGTCGCAGGCGGCGGCCGACGATTTTCAATGCCAGAAAGAACACCGGGATCAGAATCACCGTCGCCAGTGCGAGCAGCGGCCGGATGCGAAACATGAGCAGCACTGCACCGCCTGCTGCGACTGCGAGCGGTGCCAGCGCGACCAAAGTCCCGCTCAGGTAAGCGCCGACGACGTACACATCGTTGGTGAGCAAGGCAAGCGTATCGCCCAGGCGCCGCTCCTGGTAGAAGCCAAGCGGCAGCGCCTGGAGATGATCGTATAGCCGCACCTTCAGATCGGCGACGATACGGTCCGAGGCGGTGCCGAGCAGAAAGCCATTGGCGAACTTGAGCAACGCCTGCAGCGCAAACAAGAGGCAGAGGCCGCCGAGGATGGTTTCGGCCGCCGGGCTTGCGGCGCCGGCGGAGTGCAGCATGGAACCGGCGAACAGGCCGCCGGCCCAGGGGACCGCGAGCGCCGCCGCGCTCTCGCCCAGCATCAATAGCGCGCAAGCGGCAAGGGTCGTGCGGTAGGGTGCGGCGTAGGCGAGAAGCGCGCGCACATCGGTCATGGTGCGATGGCAACCAGCCGGGCAAGAACCGGCCGCGGTAGCGATTGCTGACGAGGTGCAGCAGTTTAATGGTTTTGCCGCGGTTGATGTTAGTGCGTCGGCCGAGTAGCCTATAGGGGCCGCGCTGTCGCCAGCGACGGCGCAAGGCCATCGCAAACCCCTACTAGAACGGACTCCCCTCATGAATGGCGCTGAAAGCCTCGTGCGCACGCTGCTCGCCAGCGGCGTGGATACCTGTTTTGCCAACCCCGGAACTTCCGAGATGCATTTCGTCGCAGCCCTGGACAAAGTCGAAGGCATGCGCTGCATCCTCGGCATGGCGGAAACCGTCGTCAGCGGCTGCGCCGACGGCTACGGCCGCATGGCGGGCAAGCCTGCCGCCACCCTGCTCCACTGTGGACCGGGCTTCGCCAACAGCCTCGCCAATGTGCACAATGCGCGCCGTGCCCACTCGCCCATGGTCAACATCGTCGGCGACCAGGCGACTTACCACCGCCCTCTGGACGCCCCGCTCACTGCGGATACCGAAGGCCTGGCGCGCGCGACCTCGCACTGGGTGCGCACCAGCACTTCATCACTGACGGTGGGGGCGGACGCGGCGGCTGCGGTACAGGCGGCGAACACGGCGCCTGGCCAGATCGCGACCTTGATTCTGCCCGCCGATACGGCCTGGAACGAGGGCGGCGTGGTTGCCGACGCGCTGCCGATACCCGCGCGATCCCCGGTTGCGCCCGACACCATCCGCAGCATCGCCCAAGTGCTGCGGCGCAAGGAGCCGAGCGTGCTGGTGCTCTTCGGCCAGGCGCTTTCCGAAACGGGCCTCGTCGCGGCGAACCGCGTTGCCCACGCGAGCGGCGCGAAACTCAGGAGCCCTACCCAAGTTTCGCGCATGGCGCGCGGCCGCGGCCGTGTACCGGTCGATCGCATCCCCTACGTAGTCGACGGCGCGCTCAAGATGCTCGCCGGTACCAAGCAGGTGATCCTCGTCGGCGCGAAACCGCCCACCGCTTTCTTCGCTTATCCGGGCAAGCCCAGCCTCATGGCCCCCGCCGACGCGATGACCCATGTACTGGCGCGGCCGGAGCAGGACGCGATCGCCGCGCTCGATCAGCTCGCGGACGAGCTCGGCGCGCCGAAGAACGTGCCCATACCTGACGGCGGCACCAAGCCCGAACTCGTGCGCGGCAAGTTCGAGCCGGTGGCGTTTGCCAGCACGCTCGCGGCGCTGCTGCCTGAGAACTGCATCGTTTCCGAAGACGGTGTCACTTCGGGCCGCGCGCTGTTCGCTCCGACCTTCAATGCCGCGCCCAACGACTGGCTGCAAAACACCGGCGGTGCCATCGGCCACGCCTTCCCGTGCGCCACGGGCGCGGCGCTCGCCTGCCCGGAGCGCAAGGTCGTATGCCTGCAAGCCGACGGCGCGGGCATGTATTCGCTGCAGGCGTTGTGGACGCAGGCACGCGAGAAGTGCGACGTGGTGAACGTCGTCTTCGCCAACCGCATTTACAAAATCCTCTACGGTGAACTGGTCTCGGTGGGCGCGCAGCCGGGACGCGCTTCCAACGAACTCTTCGATTTGGCGCGGCCCGAACTCGATTGGGTGCGGCTCGCCGGCGGCATGGGGGTGGAGGCGAAGCGGGTAGATACGCTGGAGAGTTTCGCCGACGTGTTCAAGTCGGCCTGCGGCCGCCGCGGGCCCTTCCTCATCGAATTCAGCATTTAACCGCCGAGCGCGGCGCGTCAGGACTTGCCGAACAGCGCGCGCGCGAGCCGCGGATGCGCGGCGAAGCGCGCGACGAACTCGAATTCGTCGCGCCCGCCCTTGGCGCGGATCACCCCCGCAAGTGCGCGCCGGTCGGCAAGCGGCCAGCGTTCCACGGCGGGCAAGGCATAGACGACGAGCGGGCTCCACCGTTGCCAGGCGAGGCGCTCGGCCGCGGAGAAACCGGCAAGGGAGCGAATACCGGTGAGCCGCATGCACTCGCGGCTGCACGCTTCCAGCGCCTGCTCGCGGCTCATGTCGTTCGTGCGCGCCAGCGCATCGCCGATCTTCAGGCCCACTTCCGCGACCGGCGGCAGAGTCGGTCTGCGACTGCGATCGAAATCGAACAGCAGATGCGACTCCGCCAGCGCGCGCAGCGTAGCGGCGCTCGACCGGTAGTCGCGATCGGTGCGCATGCGCGCGAGCTCGCGGCGCATCAGGCGGCGCGCACCCGCCGCGATCGGGCGGAATCCCAACTTGTAGTAGAACCACCAGGCGCCGGAAGCGATGGCCTCGTCGTTGTCCTTGCCGAGCTGATAGGGATCGAGGCTGAACGATTCTGCCCCGTACACATGGCGCACCGTGGCGAGCGTGCGCGCGAAGGTATGGGCCGCCTCGCCGCCGCGAAAGCTCGCAAATACGTTGAAGGTCATGATGGCGGAGCGGCCGACGACGTAGGCTTCACCGTAGCCGACGGGCACGCCGTTATGCAGGATGAGATAGCCGCAGGTGGCGGGGAGCAGCGCGCGGCGCTCGGGCACGACACCGATCAAGGCAAAGGCGAGGCCATCGCCGTCGTCGACCAGGCGCACGTCGCGCGCATTGCCGTAGGCGAAGGCATCGAGGTCACGCGAACGCGTCACCATCGCCGAGCGCGCGAGTTCGATGAGCTGCTCCCCCTCGCGCGCAGACACCGCGCGCTCGGCGCGATACAGCCGCCCGAACTCCGCGCGCAGATCGGGGCGCCTGCGCACGAGCGGCTTGCGCTGATAGGCCATCGGCGCTGCGGCATGCTTTGCACGGCTGCGTGAAGGCGTGTCGGCAGCGGGCTGCAGTTCATAGCTCGGCTCGATGCCATCGTGGAATGCCTCGCGCGTGAAACCGTCGCCCGGCAGTTTGGCGATGCGCTCGACGAAGAACGCGGCATCGCTCTGGCCGCGCGCGCGCAAACGGTCGATCGCCGCGAACGCAGGCGGTTCGAAAGCCTTCAAGGCGGTCGCTTCGGCGTAACTGACGAGCAGCGGCAGCGCGGCCCCGATCCTTTCTTCGATTTCGACTTCGCCGCGCTCGATCGCGAGCTGCTGTGGCCAGCGGCGGGCGAGCCAGCGCACCGTCGACCAAAAGAAGCGGTAGCGGATCGCAGTGCCGGCGATGCCGCTGTCGGCGAGCGCTTCGCGTGCGCGCTTGAGATCGGCGCGTGCGGCAAAGCGCATAAGCATGCGTTCCACGACGGCAAGCACTTCTCCGTCGTCGGGATAGGCGCGCAGGAAACACAGGAGCTCGTGCAGCCGCAGCACCGCGCGCGCCGAGGACAGGCGTGCGCGCTCGAGCCGTGCGAGCAACTTTAGCTTCTCTTCGGCGCATCCCGGTCTGAAGCGATCTTTGGTCTGCTCCAAGGCTGCGAGCGCCGCGCTGCTGGAGCTGCTTCTGGCGGCGCGCGCTGGCGTCCGGACGACAGATTTCTTCTTCATGGCTCCCCCTACGCGCACACCGGCGGTGCAGGACTTGCCGACCGACTAACGCCCTTTGAGCAAGGCTTCTATGGTTTCCTGCACGGCAAGCGCCTCGGCGAAACTCGGCAGGCTGTGCTCTTTGCCCTCGATCATGGCGAGCAGCTGATCGAGCTGGCTCTTCTGACCGATCTCGCGATTGGCCTGCGGCGTCTCCTGCGGCTGCCATGCGCCTTCGCCCTGCCTGCGCCGCACACCGAACCAGTCGTGCAGCTCCACCGTCCCCCTGCTGCCGATCAGGCTCAGGCGATTGGAATCGGGAAGGCCGCCGCCGACGCGCGCATCCACCGTTAGCGGCAGGCCGCCAAGGCTGAGCCGCGCTTTCAAACCTGTTTCCGCGGAAACGCCGTCCGCAGGATAGTCGGGTTGGGAGCTTTCCACCGTCGCCTGACCGAACACGCGCTGCAGCGCGAAGATGAAATGCGACAACACCTCGCGCGAGAAACCGCCTTCGACGCGCTCGGATAGCCAGCGCCCGGCGGCCGCTTGCCAGGGGCGCGGCCAGCGCTCGAACGCAAGCTCGATCTCGATGCGCTGCGCTTCGCCGATCGAGCCGTCGGCGACCGCCGTGCGCATCGCCGCCAGACCCGGGGAAGTCGCAAGTGAGTAATTGACCGCCGCGCGGCGATTCTCCGCCGCGATGCGCGCGATCGTCCTGCGGCCCGCGGCGAAATCCACTGTCAGCGGCTTTTCGCAGAATACGGCCAGTCCGGCGTCGAATGCGGCGTTGGCGTAGTCGAGATGGTTCGCGGGCGGCGAGGCAATGTACAGGCAGGCGAGCCCCGGCGCCGCGATGACCTCGGCGGCGTCCGCCGCAATGCGCAGATCCGGATAGCGCTTGCGCACTTCCTCGACCACGGCAGGATTGGGATCCCAGGCCAGCAGGGGACGAGTGCGGGGGTGTTCGGCGAGGCGCCCGAGCATTCTCTGCCCCATCACCCCCAGGCTGACGATGCCGATGTCGATGCGCTGATTCACGCCGGCGAGCTTAGCAGAAGCCTAGAGCGATGAAAACTCTCGCTCCCCCGGCGTAGAATGGAATCCTGTTTGACCTGGATATCGCGCAAACTGCCGCGATTGCCCGAGCGCAGGCACACTTTGGCGCCTTAACGAGAATCGCAGAAACACGCCGTGACCGCCCATTCTCCCAAGACGGTGGCCTCCACGAGATCCGCGATCGTGCGCATCGCGGTGCTGTTCTCGCTGCTCGTTGGCATCTGGGTGTTCGTGCAAAGCGGCATCCCCTTCGCGCTGTTCCTCGACCTGAAGATCGAGCGCGTGACGTGGCTGCAAACGCTCTCCGGCTGGCTGTTTGTCATCGCCTCGGGCTGGCTGCTCTACCTGCTCGTGCACCGCACGCTCAGTGCGATGGCGACCGCCGAGGCCGATCTGCGGCTGCGCGACCGCGCCATCGAATCGAGCGTCAACGCCATCTGCATCACCGACAATAGGGCGTCGGACAATCCCATCGTCTACGTCAATCCCGCGTTCGAGCGCATCACCGGCTACCCGAGCGCGGAAGCGCTGGGGCGCAACGCGCGCTTCCTCCAGGGCACGGACATCGCCCAACCCGAGCTCATCACGATCCGCGCCGCCATCCACGACGGCCGTCCCTGCCACGTCGTCCTGCGCAATTACCGCAAGGACGGCAGCATGTACTGGAACGAACTCAACATCGCGCCGGTGCGCGACGAGGCCGGGGCAGTCACCCACTACATCGGCGTGCACAGCGACATCACCGGCGCGAAACAGCACCAGGACGAACTCGCGCACCAGGCCAATCACGACGCGCTCACCGGCCTGCCGAACCGCAATCTGCTGTGGGACCGCATCGGCCACGCCTGCGCGCGCGCGCAGCGCTTCGGCAACGTGGCCACGGTCGCCTTCCTCGACCTGGACAACTTCAAGTTGGTGAACGACAGCCTCGGTCATAGCCGCGGCGACCAGTTGTTGCGCGCGGTGGCGACCCGGCTAGAGTCGTCGCTGCGCGCCATGGATACGGTGGCGCGTCTGGGCGGGGACGAGTTCGTGCTCGTTCTATCCGACCAGCAGAGCGAACAGTGGGTGTCAGCGGAGATGAAACGCATCATCGACGCATTCTCCGAACCCTTCTCCGTCGAAGGCCGCGACGTGTTCATCACAGCGAGCATCGGCGTTGCGCTCTATCCGCAAGACTCCAAGGACGCGGAGACGCTGCTGAAGAGCGCCGAGCTCGCGATGTATCGAGCGAAGGATTCCGGGCGCAATACGTACCAGCTCTACACCGCGGAACTGCAGACGCGGGTGACGGAGCGCCTGGCGCTGGAAAACAAGCTGCGCCGCGCGCTCGAGCACGGCGAGTTTTCGCTTCATTTCCAGCCGCAGATCGAACTCGCCGGCCAGCGCGTCATCGGCTGCGAAGCGCTGCTGCGCTGGAACCAGCCGGAACTCGGCATGGTGTCCCCGGCGAAATTCATCCCCCTCGCCGAGGAAACGGGCCTCATCGTGCCCATCGGCGAATGGGTGGTGCGCACCGCCTGCGCGCAGAACAAGGCCTGGCAGCAGGCGGGTCTCGCCCCCATCACCGTGGCGGTGAACATCTCGGCGCGCCAGTTCCGGGAGAAAAGCCTGCTGCAGGTGATCCAGAACATCCTCGAGCAGACAGGGCTGGAACCGAAGTGGCTCGAACTCGAGGTCACGGAAAGCGTGATCATGCACGACGCCCAGCACGTCATCGCCGCCCTGCAGGCCTTCCACGACATGGGCGTGACGCTGTCGGTCGACGATTTCGGCACGGGCTATTCGAGCTTGAGCTACCTCAAGCGCTTCCCGGTCGACCGCCTGAAGATCGACCAGTCCTTCGTGCGCGACATCGGCACCGACGCCGACGATGCGGCGATCGTGCAGGCGGTGATCAACCTCGGCCACAGCATGAACCTGCGCGTCATCGCCGAAGGCGTGGAAACCGAGGAGCAGCTCGCCTTCCTGCGCCGGCATAGCTGCGACGAAGTGCAGGGCTACCTGTTCGGCAAACCCATGCCGGCGGAAGAGCTCGGACGACTCCTCCAGGCAAGCCGCTAAGGCGCCAGCCGGGATTACAATCCTCGCTCGGCCGGAGACTGCTGACCATGGATATGCCACAACATGCGCCTCACGGCGAAAGCGCGGCGCCGCACCGACACGACCGCGCCTTCGCTTTCGGCATCGCGCTCAACCTCGCCTTCGTCGGGGTGGAATCGGTGTATGGCCTGCTGTCGCACTCCGTGGCCCTGCTCGCCGACGCCGGCCACAATTTCAGCGACGTTCTGGCGCTCGCCCTGGCCTGGGGAGCGAGCGTGCTCGGCCAGCGCGAGCCCTCGGCGCGCTACACCTACGGCTTGCGCAGCTCGTCCATACTCGCTGCGCTGTTCAACGCCATGCTGCTCATGCTGGTGGTCGGCGGCATCGCGCTCGAAGCGATCCAGCGGCTGATGGAGCCGGTGCCGGTGGCGACCGCCACCATCATCTGGGTGGCGCTCGCCGGCATCGTGGTGAACACGGCGACCGCGCTCTTCTTCCTTCGCGACCGCGAGCACGACCTCAACATCAAGGGCGCTTTCCTGCACATGGCCGCCGATGCCGCAGTGTCGCTCGGCGTGGCGCTCGCCGGCATCGGCATCCTCTACACCGGCTGGGTCTGGCTCGATCCGGCCATGAGCCTCGCCATCGCGGCGGCCATCGTCGCCAGCACCTGGGGCCTATTGCGCGACGCCCTGAATCTCTCGCTGCACGCCGTGCCGGCGCGCATCGACACCGAGCGCGTGCGCGGCTACCTCAGCGGCCTCGCCGGCGTAATCGAAATCCACGATCTGCACATCTGGGGCATGAGCACCACGGAAACGGCGCTCACGGTGCACCTGGTCATGCCGGAAGGCAATCCGAGCGACCGCTTCATCGCGCAGGTATCGGCGGAGCTGCGCGAGCGCTTCCATGTCGGCCACGCCACCATCCAGGTCGAACGCGGCGACAAGCTCCATCCCTGCGCGCTCGCGCCCGACCACGTCGTCTGACGCGGCTTAGCGGGCGTAGCGGCTGCGGCGCGCATATAATCCGGCAGCGTGAGCGAGCCGAAAATGCCCCAGCCGACCGGAAAGCCTGTGAACGACCCGATGGATCTGGATTTCACCGGGGTGTTCCGGCTTGCCGACTTGAAGCTACCGCCGCCGGCGCCGCCTGCGCCCAAGGCGATCCCCAAGGAAATCCTCATCGGCGCGGGATCCGTGGCGGCGGGCAATTTCTTCGTCAACTTCGCCCGCTCCCGGCCCAAGCGCAATCTCGACCGCGGCGCGACCACCATATTGGTCACCGAAGACGACGTGCCCACCCGCACCTTGCTTAATCTCATGCTGGCGCGCGCCGGCTACAAAACGCGGGTGGCAGGCAACGGCGCCGAGTTCATCGCGGCGATGAATCTAAAGCCGCTGCCCGACCTGCTGATACTCGACATCCATCTGCCGGACGTGAATGGCCTGAAGATCCTCAGCAAGCTCCGGGCGCATCCCCGCCTGGCGAGCCTGCCGGTCATTCTATTTACCGCGCACTCGGGACCGGCAGAACTCGCGCAGGGCGTGGCTTTGGGCGCAGACGGTTATCTATCCAAGCCGGCGACGGCCGCATCGGTATTGGATGCCGTGCAGACCATCCTCGGCGGGTAGAACAAGGGCTCGCGCGCTATGCACGGGTCGGGCGCATCCGAGCAGCGACGCAAGTAATTTGCGCCCTCCTCACGCCAGCTCGAACTCTAGCTCGAAGCCGGCGCTCGCATCCTGCGCCAGTTCGCGTGCGAGAAAGGGAAGCGCGCTACGCAGTACGTCGGGCAGCGACCACGGCGGGTTCAGGACGAACACGCCGCTGCCGTGCAGGCCGAAGCCGTCCGCAGTCGGCGCTTTGACCTTGAGGCTCGCGTGCAGCCAATCCTTGGGCTGCAGCCCCTTCAGCAACGTCGGGAAGCGGCGCGATTCGGGCCGCTGCACTTGCGGATACCACAGGCAATAGACGCCGGTGGCGAAGCGCTTCTTCGCTTCGCGCAAGGCAACCATGACCCGGCGATAATCGTCCTTGTCTTCATAGGGCGGATCGATGAGCACCAGCGCGCGCCGCGAGGGCGGGGGCAACAGCCCCTGCAATGCCGCGAAACCATCTTCCTTGCGTGCGATCGCGCGCGTGCCGCCGTCGCGGAAGTAAGCCTCGAGCAGCCGCGCATCGGTAGTGTGCAGCTCGAACAGGCGCAGGCGGTCCTGCGCGCGCAATAGCTGCAAGGCGAGCTGCGGCGAACCCGGATAGCGGTGCAGCGCACCGTCCGCGTTCTGCGCGCGCACTTCGGCCACGTATTCCGCCACGGCGGGCGGCAGGTCGTCGCGATGCCACAGCCGGGCGATGCCGCTCTGAAATTCCGTACTGGTCGCGGCGTGGCCCGCGTCGAGCGCATAGGCCGCGGCGCCCGCGTGGGTATCGATGTACCACAGCGGCTTTTCCTTCTGCGTGAGATAGCGCAGCAGCTGCACCAGGACGACGTGCTTCAGCACATCGGCGTGATTGCCCGCGTGAAACGCATGGCGATAGCTGAACACGGCGTCTTCGTCTCGACGGCGGTAACCCCGCCTCCTTCTTCAATACTTATCGTACTTGGTCGCCTTCCCGCGCACCTTCTCCGCCGGATACTTGTCGGCGTTGACCGCGATCTTCTCGCCCGCGGCTGCCAGGAGGTCGATGTCGAGGTGATCGGCGAGCAGCACCAGATAGACGAACACGTCGGCGAGTTCGTGGCGCACTGCCTGCAGTTGTTCGGGCGCGAGCTGCGCCGACTGCTCGGGCGTTAGCCAGTGGAACTCCTCCATGAGCTCCGCCGCCTCGATGGCGACGCCCATGGCGAGGTTCTTGGGCGTGTGGAACTGGTCCCAGTCGCGCTCGGCGGCGAAGGCGCGTAGCCGCCGCGCAAGCTCCTGCAGGCTGCGCGGTTCGCTCATCTACGCCGGCCGCGCGCGGCTCTTAAGCGCAGGCGCCACCAGCCGCGCCGAGTCGCGCAGCAGGCGCTCGGTCGTCTCCCAGCTGATGCACGGGTCGGTGACCGAGCAGCCATAGACGAGCTTGGTCTTGTCCTCGAGAATGGGCTGGTTGCCGGCGACGATATTGCTCTCCAGCATCAGTCCGACGATGGAACTATTGCCCTCCACGATCTGGTGGATGCAGTCCTTGAACACCAGAGGCTGTAGTTCCGGCTTCTTCAGGGAATTCGCATGGGCGCAGTCAACGACCAGGTTCGGGCTCAGGTCCTTGGCGCGCAGCTCCTCTTCGACGACGGCGATCTGCGCCGTGTCGTAGTTCGGGTTCTGCCCGCCGCGTAGCACGATGTGGCCGTAGGGATTGCCGCGAGTGCGCACGATGGCCTGGGTGCCGTCAAACGCGATGCCGAGGAAGCTGTGCGGCTCGCGCGAGGAGCGAATGGCGTTGATGGCGACGCCGATGTTGCCGTCGGTCGCGTTCTTGAAGCCGACCGGAGCGGAAAGTCCGCTCGCCATTTCGCGATGCGTCTGCGATTCGCTGGTGCGCGCGCCGATCGCGTACCAGGCGACGAGGTCACCCAGGTATTGGGGCGAAGCCGGGTCGAGCGCCTCGGTCGCCGCCGGCATTCCCAGCGCCGCCAAATCGACGAGGAAGTGCCGCGCGCGCTCCATGCCTTCGGCGATCTGGAAGGAATCGTCCATGTGCGGATCGTTGATGAAGCCCTTCCATCCGGTCACCGTACGCGGCTTTTCGAAATACACCCGCATCACGATGTAGAAGGCATCGCGCACTTCGGCGGCGAGGGCGTGCAGCCGCTGAGCGTAATCCAGCGCCGCGACCGGATCGTGAATCGAGCAGGGGCCGACAATGACTAGCAGCCGCGGATCGCTGCGGTCGAGCACGCGGCACAGCGTGCGGCGCGCGTCGGCGACGAATTCCGCGCCCGCATCGGACAGCGGCACGCGTTCGTGCAGATCCTGCGGCGAAGGCATGGTCTCGAACGAGGCGACGTTGAGGTTCTCAGTGGTCGGGAAGGTCATGGGTAACGAACGGAAATCAGAGGAGCCGCGCCATAGCCGCGGCGAGGAATGAACTCACTTGATGCCGAGGCTGGCGAGAGCCGCCGCGCGGCGCGACGCGGCAGTTTTCTTCAACTCCGTATAGAGGCTGCCGCCATGGCTGTCCATGGCGACGAGCAGTGGGCCGAAATCCTTGACGCGAAAGCGCCACAGGCTTTCCGGATTGAGGTCGTCCAGATCCACGTCCTCGATGCTCTCGATCCAGGTGGTTTCCAGCGCGGCCGCGCCGCCGACGATGGCGAGATAGACGCCGCCCAGTTCGGCGAACGCGGCCTGCGAATCGGCGAGCATGCCGCCCTTGCCGATGATCATGCGCACGCCGTACTGGCTCATCAGCGGGCGGGTGAAACGTTCCATGCGCGCGCTGGTGGTGGTGCCGATGCACACCGGCGCGTAGCCCGCGGGAAATTCGGCCGAGCGTTCCACCTTGCGCACGTTCGGCGCGGTGTGGATCACGGCATGGCCCGCGAGGTCGAAGCGCGTCTTGCGCCCGCGGTCGAACATATGGATCTGCGTCGCGTCGCGGATGCCGTAGAGCGTACCGTTCAGGCTCACCGTGTCGCCGACGCGCAAGGCGCGGACCGCGGCTTCGTCGACGGGGGTGGTGAAATCGTAGTGGGCCATCAGAGCGCCTGCCCCAGCATGCCTTTCTTCAGATCGCCATCGACCGGTTTGTCGCCGAGCCAGATGCGCAACAGCGCGCGGTAAAAATCCTCGCCCGGGATCGGCTTGCCGCGCGGCTCGCCGTTCAGGCGCACCGCCGTGCCCGACTCGGGCAGGTAGTCGAGGAGGATGACGTCGCCTTTCTTGCCGTCGGTGAAGCGCGCGAGCAGATCGTCGACCTTAGTCTTAAGCCCGGCGAGTTCGGTCGCGGCGACGTTGGCCTCGAGGCCGTCGTTCAAGGCTTCGCTCAACTGCCGTCCAGAAAGATCGCGCAGCAGCGTCAGCGAAACGCGTTTCGCCCCCGCCTGCGCCACCGCCTCGGCGGCATTCGCTTTCTTCTGCGTCAAGTAGAGCGCGCCGACATACACCTTGAATATCGCTCGGGTGCGGATGCCCGCGCCGTTCAGCACCAGTTCGCTCGCACCCACTTTGGCCTTGTCCTCGACCGCCACGCCGGCGAGTTCCAGCGCCTGCGCCGGCAGCGCGATCAGCAAAGCGAGCAGCGCGGCGAATCGCATCATGTGCATCGTCGTTCCGTCCTAGTAGCCGTAGACCAGTCCGCTCGGGGAAAAACTCGCCCGCGCGCGCCGCGCCGAATGGCATTGCATATTCACCGCTACTGGATTCATGGTGATGTGGGTGGCGGCCGTTTCCACGTGCACGGCGAAGGCGGTCGCGTCTCCGCCCAGGCCTTGCGGACCGACACCCAGGCGGTTGACAGCGGCGGACAGCGCGCCTTCGAGTGCCGCCCCTTCTGGGTCCTCGCAGCGCGAGCCCAGCGCTCGCGTCGCCGCGACTTTTGCCAGATGCACGCACAGGTCGGCGGTGCCGCCTACGCCCACGCCGACGATGGTGGGCGGGCAACTCTTGCCGCCGGACTCGAGCACGCAGTCGATGACGAAGGTCTTGATGGCATTGACGCCCTCGGCCGGAATCGCCAATTTCAGCCAGGAACTGTTCTCCGATCCCGAGCCCTTGGGGATCATTTCGATGGTGAGCGTCTCTGCTTGTTCGGCAAAATCGATGTTGATCACCGGCACGCCGCGGCCGCAGGAAGTGTGCTCGTTCTGGCGCGTCACCGGATGCACCACCGAGGAGCGCAGCGGGTGTTCGCGCGTCGCGCGCGCGCAACCGGCGCGAATCGCCTGCTTCAGGCCATAGCCGTCGAGCTCGACGCCGCGGCCGATGACGACGTTGTAGATCGGAATGCCGGTGTCCTGGCAAAGGAGATTCGCATTCTCCTCGGCCACGCTGATGTTCTTGATCATGGTGCCGAGGATCGATCGCGCCGTCGCATCGGTCTCCGCCCGGGCGAGACCGTCGATTCCCGATTTGATGTCGGGCGGCAGCAGCTTCAGCGCGCGAACGTAGAGTTCCTTGGCCGCCTCTTCCACCTGTTTCAGATCAAGCTTCATGCGCCCTCATTTGACCACGATCTTGCGCTCGCGCACAACCTTGGCCCAGCGCGCCGACTCGTGTTCGATGGCGCGGGCGAACTCCGCCGGCGAATTGCCCACCGGGACCATGCCGAGCACGTACAGCCGCGCACGTAGTTCCGTGCTATCCAGGAACTTGGCGGTATCGCGATAGACCTTGTCGACGATCGCCTTGGGCGTTCCCGCGGGCGCCATCAAGCCGAACCAGCCGGTATTCTCGAATCCGGGCAAGGTCTCCGCCACAGTCGGCACGCTGGGCAGCTGCGGCGAGCGCTCCTTGCCTGTCACCGCCAGCGCGCGCAGCTTGCCCTGGTTGACGAAGGCAATCACCGCCGCAATGTTGGACGTCACCATGTTGATCTGGTTCGACACCAGATCGGTCACCGCCGGCCCCTCGCCCTTGTAGGGAATGCTGATCACGTCGAGGTTCGCGGCGTAGAGAAAACTTTCGGCGGCGAGGTGCGTCTGGCTGCCGATGCCGGCGTGGCCGTAATTGAGCGCGCCGGGCTTGGCGCGCGCGAGATCGATGAACTGCTGCAGCGTCTTTGCCGGCGAGCCCGGATTCACTACGATCACCTGCGGGCCGCTCGCCACATTGGTGATCGGCAGCAAATCCTTGGCGGGATCGAAGGGCATGGTCTTGTAGATGTAGGGGTTCGCCGTGACGATCGACCCCGAGGTCATGAACAGCGTATAGCCGTCGGGCGCGGACCTTGCGGCAACCTCCCCGCCGATGTTGCCGCCTGCGCCGCCGTGGTTTTCGACGATCACGGACTGCCCCCAGGCTTCGGAGAGCTTTTGCGCCGCAAGGCGCGTCACGATGTCGGTTGCCCCGCCGGGCGGAAAGGGAACGATGATCTTGACCGGTTTGGTGGGATAGCCCTGCGCCCAGGCGGCGCCGCAGGCCAGGCACAGTACGAACGCCAGCGTTCTCGCGAATTTCATTTCGATCTCCTCTCTCAGACTGCTCTTATTCTGTAATTCTGCCTTCTAGGCTCATTCTAACCCCCTCCCTGAGCGGCTGCCATTGCCGCTTGCTGGAGCGCACATCCCGTTGCCCGGAGGGGAGAACAGGTTTTGCGACGTAGACGAACCGCGGACGGAAGCGCGATGAACGTCCGGCGTAGCCGGTCTACAAGGCGAGTGCGAAGGCGAGGGCGGCGAGGAAGGCCGCGCCGGCGGCGAGCGCGAGCAGCGTCTTCTGCCATTCGCGCCAGGGAAGAAACTCGAGCGCCAGCAACCTCAGGCCACCGGTGAGATGCGCAGCAAGGAGGAAGATCAGCCCGGTCTCGGCGAATTTCACCAGTGGCTGCTCCGTCCAGCGCAGAAGCGAGTCGAGACGCGCCTCGCCCTGCAGCGCCTGCGACAGCGCCCAGAAATGAAGCGGCAGGAAAAGCGCGAGCGCGATGCCCGACAGGCGATGCACGAGGAAGGCCCACCAGGCAGGATGATTGCGCGCGCGAAAGTCGTTCTTCATCCCGGGCGTCGCCCTAATGCCGCCTCCACGTGCGCCATTTTGGCGCGCGCATGTCCCCGTCGGCGGCTTTTTGCCTTCGCCCTGGTCGCATCCCCGCTACGCGGGGCCCCTGCTCTCGGGCTCATGCAAATACAGCCCAGCCCGCGCGCAGGCCGAGGGCGAATAGCAGGCAGGCGAGCGCGGCGGTGGCCCAGTCTAGCGTCGTATCGCGCCAGCCCAGCCATTCCTGGCAGACGGTGCGCAACCCGATCGGCGCGTGCACGGCGATGGCGAGCACATAGAGGAAGTAGAAGCCGAGCCCAATGGCATTGCCGCGGGTGCGCCCGAGGATGGCTGCGCCCGACAGGCCTTTGTGCACGGCGTAGACGATGGTCGCGAGGTGCACCAGCACGCAGAAGGCGAGGAGCACGGCACTCGCGCGCTGCGCGAGCCACAGCCAGCTCTCGAACTTCACCCGGGCGAGCGAAGCCGGGGCTTGCGCGCCGGAAAGTTCGCCGCTCGCTCCGTTCACAGCTCCCCCTTCCACAGAGCGCTCGCCACCGCGCGCTTCAATCCTGCGATGGAAGCGGTGGGCGCGATCTTCTTGGGACAGCGCTCGCTGCAGGAGACGTGGGTATGGCACGCGTGGCAGCCCGCGTCGCCCGCGACCGCCGCCAGGCGCTCCTTCTTCGCTTCGTCGCGCACGTCGTTCGTGAGCGTCCAGGCGCGGTTCAGCGCGGCCGGCCCGAGGTAGTCCTGATTCCAGGTGACGACGTCGCAGGACGAATAGCACACGCTGCAACCGATGCACTCGATGGCGGCGTCGATCAGTGCGCGCTCGGGCGATCCGGCCTTGACGCGGGCGAATTCGTCTTTGCGCGTGGCGCGCGAGGCGAATTGGCCGCGCGCCCGCGCCCATTTGTCGAAGAACTCACGCATGTCGGTGACCAGGTCCTTCACCACCGGCAGATTGGCGAGCGGCGCGATCTGCAGCGCATTTCCCTGCACGACCTTATCCACGTGGGTGCGGCAGGTCCAGCGCGCAACCCCGTTCACCGTCATGGCGCAGGCGCCGCACATGCCGACGCGGCAGGCGAAGCGGTAAGACAGGGTGGGATCGATGCGCCGCTGAATGTAAGTCACCACATCCAGCACGCTCTGGCTTTCCTGGCGCGGCACCTCGTAGGTGCGGTAGCCGCCGGAAGCCGTGCCGCGCCAAACGGAAACTTTGAGCAGGTCCATGCGGGGATTCTACCCGGTCGGCCGCAGCCTGCGCAGGAAGGCACGCCTGCCGCGGCCGGCGGCGCAAGGCCCAATGTGGCCCTGCGCCGCGTCAGGACTCAAGCGCTTTCGTACAGCCGCGTCAGCACGAACTCGCGGTGGCCGAGCACTTCGGCCGAGGTGAGCCGCCCGTTGGCGGTGCGGAACATGCAGTCGATCAGCGCATCGCCCGCCTGGTCCTGCGTCATCTCGCGTCGCAGCAGGCCCGACACGTCGACGTCGATGTGTTCGGACATGGTGCGCACCGTGCGCGGATTGGCAGAGAGCTTGATCACCGGCAGGATGGGATTGCCGATGACATTGCCCTGGCCGGTCGGGAACAGGTGCACGACGAAGCCCGCGGCCGCGACCAAGGTCACCATCTCCGCCGCGGCCGAGGACGAATCCATGAACCACAGGCCGGGCCCGGTTGGCACTTCCGCCTTGTCGAGCACGCCGTCGACCTTGCACTTCTTGCCGATCTTCTGGATATTGCCGAGCGCCTTTTCCTCGATGGTGGTGAGGCCGCCGAGGATATTGCCCTTAGTCGGCTGCGAATCCATCAGATCGCTGGTCTTGTGGCGCTCGATCACTTCCTGATAGCGGTCGAACATCGCCATGAACTGCTTCTTCACTTCCGGCGTGCGGCAGCGTTCGGCCACCAAGTGCTCGCCGCCGGTGATTTCGGTGGTTTCGCCGAACACGAGCGTCGTCTTGTGGGGATAGATGCGATCGTAGAGGTTACCGACGGTCGGATTCGCACCGCAGCCCGAAGTAGTATCGGATTCGCCGCACTTGGTCGACACCCACAGGTCCTTCAGCGGCCGCTCTTCGCGCCGCAGCTCGGCGGCCCACTGCATATACTGCTTCGCCGCGCGCGAGGCGCGCATGATGGTGTCGTGGCCGCCATGCTGCTCGATGCCGAATCCGGACACCGGCTTGCCGCTCTTGGCGATGCCGTCGACGACGCGCTTGGTCCATTCCTCTTCGATGCCGATCACCACCACTGCCGCGACGTTCGGGCTGCAGCCGGTGCCGATGAGGGTGCGGAAATGCAGATCCAGGTCGGCGCCGAACTGCAGCCGCCCGTAGGGGTGCGGCAACGCCATCGCCCCCTTGATATTGTGCGCCACGGCCTCGGCTGCGGCGTTGGACAGATCGTCGACCGGCAGGATGATGACGTGGTTGCGCACGCCGATGCGGCCGTTTTCGCGCTTGTAGCCCCAGAAAGTCGCTTTCGAAAGATCCATGTTTTCCTCGTCTACCAGCGTTTGGTCTTGAGATTGTGCACGTGGGTGTGCTCGCCCACCGCGATCGCCGCCACGGTTCGGCCGATGTCCACGCCGTACTTGATCACCGTGTCGTTCGCCTTCAAGACCTTGATCGCCAGCTTGTGGCCGATGGGAATATCGTTCTTGGCCTTGACCTTGATTTCCTTGTCCTGGTCCATGATCCAGCCGGTGAGTTCCTGGCCGGATTTGATGCCTTCGACGACCACCACGCCGACCGAGTCGTGTTCGTCATGCACTACGAAATGGATCATGCTAACGCCTCCGTGTCAGATTCAAATTCCATAGACCGCGTTGTCGGCGTTCGGAGGCAATCGTAGCCGGTCGCATCCCCGCCAGCCGGGGCCCCTGCTCCCTACTCATGCCTCCCTCCTCATTTGCCGCAAGCGGTTGCGGAACGGAGAATGGTAGGCGCGCGCCGGAGCAAAGTCAACTAGATGACTTGTATGATTTAGATGATGTGCTAACATGCGCCGATGCATGCGAGCGAAGCCCCGATGAGCGACGCGCTGGAAGCCCCCGAGCAGCTCCCGCTTTACAAGGAAGTGAAGCGCCTGCTCACGCAGAGCCTCGCTTCAGGCGAGTGGCCGCCGGGCGTGGCGCTGCCTTCCGAAACCCGCCTCGCCGAGCGCTATCGCGTCTCGATCGGCACCGTGCGCAAGGCGATCGACGAGCTCGTCGCGGCGCGCATCCTGGTGCGCCAGCAGGGCCGCGGCACCTACGTCGCCGGGCACGACGCGCGCCGCACCCTGTTTCATTTCTTCCACATCGTCCCCGTCGACGGCGCGAAGCTTCTGCCGGACACCGAGCTCCTCGCCTTCGCGCGCGAGCGCGCCGACGCGGCGTGCGCCGAGCGGCTGCAGATCCGCCCCGGCGCGCCGGTGTACGCGATCCGCAATCTGTTGCGGCTGCGAGGAAAGCCGGTGGTGCTGGACGAAATCACCCTGCCCGCCGAGCGCTTTCCTAAGCTCACGGAAAAGGTGTTTCGCGAGCGCGATGCCACCATCTACCAGCTCTATCAGGAGCGCTACGGCATCAACGTGGTGAAGAGCGCCGAGCGCCTGAGCGCGGCGCTCGCCGACCAATCGAGCGCCAAACTGCTGGGCGTGCGCGTAGGCGCGCCGCTGCTGCGTATCCGCCGCACCGCCCTCACTTATCACAACTTGCCGGTAGAGCTGCGCACGAGCCTGGTGAACACCGCCGAACACGAGTATTTCAGCGACCTCGGGAAATCCTAGGCCCGGCGGCGGACGGCGACGCAGTCAACCGGCGGCGCGCGATTCCAGCACTGCCACCGCCGGCAGTTTCTTCCCTTCCAGAAACTCGAGGAAGGCCCCGCCCGCAGTCGAGATGTAGCCGATGTCCTTCGCCACGCCGAACTTGTTGATGGCGGCGACGGTGTCACCGCCGCCGGCGATGGAGAAGCCCTTGGATGCGGCGATCGCCGCGGCGATGGTCTTCGTCCCCGCGGCGAACTGATCGAACTCGAACACCCCCACCGGGCCGTTCCAGACGATGGTGCCGGCGCGCTTCAGGCCCTCGGCCAGGCGCGCCGCGGTCTCCGGTCCGATGTCGAGGATCATCTCGTCTGCGCCGACCGCGCTCGCCGGCTTCACCGTCGCCGGCGCGCTCGCCGCGAATTCCTTGCCCACGACCACATCGCTCGGGATCGGCACCTCGGCGCCGCGCGCCTTCATCGCCTCGATAATCTTCTTCGCTTCCGCCACCAGATCCGCTTCGGCGAGCGATTTACCGATCGGCAGGCCGGCTGCGAGCATGAAGGTGTTGGCGATGCCGCCGCCGACGATCAACTGATCGACTTTCTGCGCCAGCGCCGCGAGGATGGTGAGCTTGGTCGACACCTTCGAACCGGCGACTATGGCGACGAGCGGCCGCGCCGGCGCGGCGAGCGCCTTGCCCAGAGCATCGAGTTCCGCCGCCATCAGCGGACCGGCGCAGGCGACGGGCGCGAACTTCGCCGCGCCGTGGGTGGTCGCTTCGGCGCGATGCGCCGTACCGAAGGCGTCGTTCACGTAGACGTCGCACAGCGCCGCGATGCGTCGCGCGAGCCCCTCGTCGTCCTTCTTCTCGCCCTTGTTGAAGCGGCAGTTCTCCAGCAGCACCGCCTTGCCCGGCGCGACCTCGACGCCATCCAGCCAATCGCGCGCGAGCGGCACCTCCGCCCCCAACAGAGCGGAGAGATGGCGCGCCACCGGCCCCAAGGATTCGGCTTCGCTCCATTCGCCTTCCTTCGGTCGGCCGAAGTGCGATGCGAGCATCACCCGCGCGCCCTGCGCGAGCGCGGCGCGGATGCCGGGGAGCGCGGCGCGGATGCGCGTGTCGTCGCGTATCGTGCCGCCTTCAGCCGGGACGTTGAAATCGACGCGGATCAGCACGCGCTTGCCGCGCAGATCGAGATCGGTCATTTTGAGTATTGCCATGACAAGCTCCTTGTCTAAACAGTCCGCAATGCGAACCGCGCAGCGGCCGACGAATCAGTTCTTGGCGCTGCGCTTCCTTTCGAAGAATTCGCGCATCACGCGCTGCGGCTCCCCGCTCGCATAGAGCGCCCTCTGCGCCGGCTTGGCCGCAGCCAGCGCCTCGTCGAATCCGGGTTGCGACAGTTCGCGCAGCCGCCGCTTGGTAGCGGTGTAAGCGGCTACAGGTTGCTCGGCGAGCTCTGCCGCGAGGAGCAAGGCGCGCTCGAGCACCTCGCCGCGCGGCATCAGATGGTTGACCAGGCCAAGCGCATAGGCGCGACTGCCGTCTATGAGTTCACCGGCGAGGGAGAATTGTTGGTTGAGCGAGAGCGGCAGCTGCAGCGTCATGAGATAGCTGCCAACGATGCTCGCCAGCCCGGCTCTGATCTCCGGCTGACCAATGCGCAGCTCGGGATAAGCGACGCGCAGATCGCAGCAGAGCGCGATCTGGAAACCTGCGCCTGCGGCGACGCCGTTCAGCGCCGCGACCAGCGGCTTGTCGAAATCGCGCACCGCCTGGTACATCGCGTGCTGACGCTCGAGCCAGCCCTCGACCTCGTCGACCGCGAGAGTCATCGCCTCGTGCAAGTCCTGGCCGGCGCAGAAAGCGCGCTGCCCCGCCCCCGCGATCACCGCGGCTTTGACTGCGGGGTTCGCATTCAGTTCGGCCATCGCGGCGGTGAGCGCCGCGCGCAGGCTCGCGTCCACGGCGTTCATCGCCGCCGGCCGGTTGAGCCGCACCAGTGCGAGCGCGCCGTGGCGCTCGATTAGGACGGCTGGAACGGATTCAGGCGGCATGGCCTTGCCGCCTCGAATCCGCGCGGCCGCGCCGACGCGGCCGCAAGGCGCCATGCATGTTCGCGACTATTTCGCGTTCATGAACGCGACCGTCGTGTCCAGCATGCGGTTGCTGAATCCCCATTCGTTGTCGTACCAGGACGAAACCTTGACCAATGTGCCGCTCGAAACCTTGGTCAGGGTGGAATCGAAAATGCTCGAATGCGGATTGTGGTTGAAGTCGATCGACACCAGCGGCTCGGAGTTGTAGGCGAGGATGCCCTTCAGTTCGCCCGCCGCCGCTTCCTTCATCACCTGGTTGATTTCGTCCGCGCTGGTGGCGCGCTTGGCGACGAAGGACAGGTCGACGACGGAAACGTTGATGGTCGGCACGCGCATGGCGTAGCCGTCGAGCTTGCCGTTCAGCTCGGGCAGCACGAGCCCGACGGCCGCTGCCGCGCCGGTCTTGGTCGGGATCATCGACATGGTGGCCGAGCGCGCGCGGCGCAGGTCTTCATGATAGACGTCGGTCAGCACCTGGTCGTTGGTATAGGCATGGATGGTGGTCATCAGGCCGCAGGCAAGGCCGATCTTCTCGTGCAAGGGCTTCACCATCGGCGCCAGGCAGTTGGTGGTGCAGGAGGCGTTCGAGATCACGCTGTGCGACGCCTTCAGCACATTGTGATTGACGCCGTAGACCACGGTGGCATCGACGTCCTTGCCGCCGGGGGCGGAAATGATCACTTTCTTTGCGCCCGCCTTCAAATGCGCGCCTGCCTTTTCCTTGCTGGTGAACAGGCCCGTGCATTCCATCACCACGTCGACGCCCAGGTCCTTCCACGGCAGCTCGGCCGGGTTGCGCACGGCGCAGACGCGGATCTTGTCGCCGTTCACCACCATGTAATCGCCGTCGACCGTCACCGTGCCGGGGAACTTGCCGTGCGCGGTGTCGTAACGCGTGAGGTGGGCGTTGGTCTGGGCATTACCCAGGTCGTTGACGGCGACGATCTGGATGTCGTGCTTCTTGCCTCCTTCGTAGAGCGCACGCACGATATTGCGACCGATGCGGCCGTAGCCGTTGATTGCGACCTTGATAGTCATGACTTGCTCCTAGCGAAAAATATGGACTTCTAACCGACCCGTCTATGCCGAAATATATACACGGATCGCCGCCGGCCCGGTTTGAGTAGAATCAATGCGCGCCGCGGTGCGCCTCAGATCACCGCCTTCACCGCGCTTGCCACCTTGTCCGCGGTGAAGCCGAAAAACTTGAACAGCTCCGGTCCCGGCGCCGACTCGCCGTAGCGGTCGATGCCGATGACCGCGCCCTCCAGGCCCACGTACTTACGCCAACCGTCGGACACCCCCGCCTCGACCGCGACGCGCGGCACGCCGCGCGGCAGCACGCTTTCGCGGTAGGCCTGGTCCTGGCGGTCGAAAACGTTGGTCGAAGGCATGGACACCACGCGCACGCGCACGCCTTCGCCTGCGAGCTGCGCCTGCGCCGCGAGGGCGAGCTGCATTTCGGAGCCGGTGGCAATGATCAGCGCCTGCGGTCCTCCCTCGCAGTCGGCGAGCACATAGCCGCCGCGCGCGATCGCCGCGCGCGTCTGCGCGTCGCGCTTCTGGAAAGGCAGGTTCTGCCGAGAGAACACCAGCGCGCTCGGGCCGTCGGTGCGCTCCACCGCCTGGATCCAGGCCACCGCCGATTCGACCGTGTCGCAAGGCCGCCACAGGTCCAGATTGGGCAGGAGGCGCAGACTGGCGATGTGCTCGACCGACTGATGCGTCGGCCCGTCCTCGCCCAGGCCGATCGAATCGTGGGTGAAGACGAAGATGTTGCGCAGCTTCATCAGCGCCGCCATGCGCAGCGCATTGCGGGCGTAATCCGAAAATGTGAGGAAGGTGCCGCTGAACGGCAGCACTCCGCCGTGCAGCACCATGCCGTTGCTGATGCCCGCCATGCCGAATTCGCGCACGCCGTAGGAGATGTAGTTGCCGCCCCCGCTCGCGCCCACCGTCTTCGCGCCCGACCAGTTGGTGAGGTTCGAGCCGGTGAGATCGGCCGAGCCGCCGACGAATTCGGGCAGGGCCGAGGCCAGCCCTTCGATTGCGTTCTGCGATGCCTTGCGCGTCGCAATGGTTTCCGCCTTGGCTTCGATCTTCGCGAGCAGCGCTTCGCAATGTGCATTCCAGTTCGCGGGCAGTTCGCCCGCCATGCGGCGGCGGAATTCGCGCGCGAGTTCCGGTTGCGCCTTTTCGTAGGCGGCAAAGCGCTCGTTCCAGGCGCGCTCGAATTCGGCGCCGCGCCCGCGCGCGTCCCAGCCCTCATATACGCTTTGCGGTACTTCGAACGGCGGATGGTTCCAGCCGAGCGCAGCGCGCGTCGCCGCGACCTCCTTCTCCCCCAGCGCAGCGCCGTGGCAATCGTGCGAGCCGGCTTTGTTCGGCGCGCCCTTGCCGATGACGGTCTTGCAGCAAATGAGGCTCGGCTTGTCGGCGACCGCCTTCGCCGCAGCGATCGCCGCATCGACCGCGTCGACGTCGTGGCCGTCTACGCTCCGGATGACGTGCCAGCCGTAGGCTTCGAAGCGCTTGGGCGTGTCATCCGTAAACCACCCCCGCACTTTCCCGTCGATAGAAATGCCGTTGTCGTCGTAGAGCGCGATCAGCTTGCCCAGCTTCCAGGTGCCGGCAAGCGAGCAGGCCTCGTGCGAAATGCCTTCCATCAGGCAGCCGTCGCCGACGAAGGCGTAGGTGTAGTGATCGACGATCGCCGCGCCCGGCCGGTTGAACTCTGCCGCCAACAGCCGCTCGGCGAGCGCCATGCCCACTGCATTGCTGATGCCTTGGCCGAGGGGTCCGGTGGTGGTCTCGACGCCGGGCGCGCAACCGAATTCCGGATGGCCGGGCGTCATCGAATGCAGTTGGCGGAAGCGCTTGAGCTCCTCCATCGGCAGCGCGTAGCCGGTCAGGTGCAGCAGAGAATAGAGCAACATCGAACCGTGGCCGTTGGAGAGCACGAAGCGGTCGCGATCGGCCCATTTCGGATTGGTCGGGTTGTGGCGCAGATGCCGCGTCCACAGGGCGACGGCGATTTCCGCCGTGCCCATGGGCATGCCCGGATGACCGGAATTGGCGGCTTGCACCGCATCCATGGAAAGGGCGCGGATGGCGTTGGCGAGTTCGGTGGTGTTGGCTTTCATGGCGGAGGGGGAAGAACGAAGGGGCAATTATCGTCGATGCGAGACCATTTTTCCATGGCGCCGTTTGCCGCCATGGCAGCCGATTTGCGGCCGCAAATACCACAAGCATCTATAATCGCGTATTGAACCGACACGCGGCCGGGTCCGGCGCGACGCGCCCTGCAAACAACAAATCATTGGAGACAGAGAATGGCAAAACTCGCATTTTTGGGTCTGGGGGTCATGGGCTTTCCCATGGCGGGCTATCTGGCTAAGAACGGTCACGAGGTGACGGTCTACAACCGCACGCGGGCCAAAGCCGACGCCTGGGTCGCCAAGCACGGCGGCAAGGCGGCCGACACGCCCAAGGCCGCCGCCCAGGGAGCGGCCGTCGTGTTCTCCTGCGTCGGCGACGATCCCGACCTGCGCGCAGTGACGCTGGGCGCGAACGGCGCATTCGCGGGCATGGCGGCGGGCAGCATTTACGTCGATCACACCACGGCATCGGCCAACGTCGCGCGCGAGTTGTGTGCCGAGGCTGCGAAGAAACAAGTTCAATTCATCGATGCGCCCGTCTCGGGCGGCCAGGCAGGAGCGGAAAACGGTACGCTGACGGTGATGTGCGGCGGCGACGCAGCCGCCTTCGAAAAAGCCAAGCCGCTGATCGCCCACTTCGCCAAGGCCGTGACCCTGCTCGGACCGTCGGGCGCGGGCCAGCTCACCAAAATGGTCAACCAGATCTGCATCGCCGGCTTGGTGCAGGCGCTGTCGGAGGGCATCAATTTCGGCATGCGCGCAGGGTTGGATATGAAACAGGTCCTCGAAGTCATCGGCAAGGGTGCGGCGCAGTCCTGGCAGATGGACAACCGCGGCAAGACCATGATCGACGACAAATTCGACTTCGGCTTCGCCGTCGACTGGATGCGCAAGGACCTGCGCATATCGCTGGAAGAGGCGAAGAAGAACGGCGCGCAGCTTCCGGTGACGGCGATCGTCGACGGTTTCTATGCCGAGGTGCAGCAACTGGGCGGCAAGCGCTGGGACACCTCCAGTCTCATCCGCAGGCTGCGCAAGGCCTAGCCGCTGCCGGGCGAGATTGAGCGAGCCGCGATGATGATGCCGTTCCGGGCGCCCGCCTCCTACGTCGGAGGCGTGGTCGCCGCAGGCGAGCCGGACGCAGAGAGCCTTTGCTACGCGTTCCAGCAGTCGCAGCTGCTGGTCGCGACGGGCGAGACGGGGACGCGCCTGCCCGCACCGGGCGATCTCGCCGCCATCGCCGCCGCGCCGCTGCGGCGCCTGTATCTCGGCACCCTGGGCGGGCGCGGCTGCTTCGCCTACGAGTTCCAGCCCGACACGCCCGCGCCGGAAGGACTGCAATGGCAGGGCCTGCGTTCGCTATTCAACCGGCTGGACGACGACGAGTTCGCGCTCGCCGGCCGCGCGCTGCAGCTCGTCGACTGGGACCGCACGCACCAGTATTGCGGCCGCTGCGGCACGCTGACGCGCCTGCGCAATAACGAGCGTGCACGCGAATGCGCTGCCTGCGGACAAATCGCTTATCCGCGCATCGCCCCCGCGGTGATGTGCCTGATCAAGCGCGAGGGCGAGATCCTGCTCGCGCGCTCGCCGCACTTCCTGCCCGGCATGTACAGCGCGCTCGCCGGCTTCGTCGAGCCCGGCGAGACGCTGGAGCAATGCGTCGAGCGCGAGGTGATGGAAGAGACCGGCATCCGCGTCGCCGACGTGCGCTATTTCGCCAGCCAGCCCTGGCCGTTTCCGCATTCGCTGATGATCGCCTTCGTCGCCGATTACGCCGGCGGTGAGATCGTTCCAGCTCCGGGCGAGATCGAGGACGCGCAGTGGTTCAGGCTGGACGCCTTGCCGCGGCTGCCGGCGCGCATTTCCATCGCGCGCCGCTTGATCGATGCGGTGACTGCCGAGATGGGCGGCGCGCGCAGCTGAAGCTCGCGCCAAGTAGGCAAGGCGAGCCGCGAGGCGTTCAGCCGCGGAAGAAGCGGAAGTCGACTTCGGGCCTGCGCCCGCTTACGATGTCGGCGATGGCCGCGCCCGAACCGCAGGCCATGGTCCAGCCCAGCGTCCCGTGCCCGGTGTTGACGTAGAGGTTCGAGTAGCGCGTGCGGCCGATGCAGGGCACCCCCCCGGGCGTCGCGGGTCTGAGGCCTGTCCAGAACTCCGCCTGCTCGGGCTTACCCGCCTTGGGAAAGAGCTCGAAGGTGCGGCGCACGATGGCGCGGCAGCGCACTTCGTTAATCGCCGTGTTGTAGCCCGTGAGTTCGGCCGTGCCGGCAACGCGCAGCCGATCCCCGAGACGCGACATGACCAGCTTGTAGGCGCCGTCGGAGAGGCTGATGTGTGGCGCAATGTCGCCCTCCGCGAGCGGGATGGTGATCGAATAGCCCTTGAGCGGATACACCGGAACGGAAATGCCGAGCGTGCGTAATAGCGGCGCGCTGTAGCTCCCCGCCGCCACCAGATAGCCGTCTGCTTCGACGAATTCGCCAGTGGCTAGGCGCAGGCCGGAGACACGCTTCGCCGCCGTTTCGATGCCATCGAGGCTGGTGTCGTAGCGAAAGCGCACGCCCTGAGCCGCGGCCAGCGCGGCGAGCGCTTGGGTGAACTTGTGCGCGTCCCCGGATTCATCCCCCGGCGCGTGCACGCCGCCGACTAGGCGCCCTGCACAACCGGCGAGGGCCGGTTCCAGGCGCACGCACTCCTCCGGACTCAGGCTGCGCAACTCGATGCCATGCGCCGTTTCCACCTCGGCCGCCGCGAGCGCCTCGTCCAGCGCGGCGCGCGTCTCGTAGATGCGCAGGATGCCGCGCGTCTGCTGGTCGTATTGGATGCCGGTTTCCTCGCGCAGCGAGCGCAGCTGCTCGCGGCTGTAGCGGTTGATCGCGGCGATTTGCGCCGCGTTGGCGCGGGTGCGCGCGGGCAGGCACTCGCGCATGAAGGCGAGGCCCCAGGCCCACTGGTACGGGTCGGCGCGCAGCCGGAACAGCAGGGGCGAATCCTCGCGCCCGAACCATTTCAGCACCTGCTTCGGGGTGCCCGGATTCGCCCAGGGTTCGGCGTGGCTGGTGGATATTTGGCCGCCGTTGGCGAAGCTGGTTTCCATCGCCGCCGCCGACTGGCGCTCGAGGACGGTCACCTCATGTCCAGCCTTGGCCAGATACCAGGCGCTGGTGACACCGACGACGCCCGCGCCCAATACTGCGATTCTCATGTTCTCGGGGCTGGAAACTCCGGGCCGGGATGGCGCGGCCTGCGTCCGCAGGCGCGATCGTCAGCCGGGGTAAGCGACGACCTCCTGCCTTTGCTCGCCCAAGCCCTGGATGCCCAGGTTCATCACATCGCCCGGCTTGAGGAAGATCGGTTCGGGCTTCATCCCCAGGCCCACGCCCGGCGGGGTGCCGGTGGTGATGATGTCGCCCGGCATCAGCGTCATGTACTGGCTGCAATAGGAAACCAATTTCGCCACGCCGAAAATCATGGTGCGGGTGTTCCCCTTCTGCATGCGCACGCCGTTGACGTCCAGCCACATGTCGAGGTTCTGCGGATCGCGGATTTCGTCGGTGGTAACTAGCCACGGACCGATCGGACCGAAGGTGTCGCAGCCCTTGCCCTTGTCCCACTGGCTCGATTGCAGTTGGAAGGCACGCTCGGACACGTCGTTCACCACGCAGTAGCCGGCGACGTAATCGATCGCCTTGTCCTCCGCCACGTACTGCGCCTTCTTCGAGATCACCACGCCGAGCTCGCATTCCCAGTCGAGCTTGGTCGAATTCTTGGGCATGATCACCTTGTCATTCGGCCCGCCGATGCAGGTGGTCGCCTTCATGAACACCACCGGTTCCGGCGGAATCGGCATGTTCGCCTCGCGCGCGTGGTCGGCGTAGTTCAGGCCGATGGCGACGAACTTGGAGATGCCGATGTAGGGCACGCCCAGGCGCGGCTCCCCTTTGACCAGCGGCAGAGTTTCGGCCTTGATTTTACGAAGCTTTGCCAGCCCAGCCGGCGAGATCGTCCCCTGATCGATCTGCTCCACCACCGCCGACAGATCACGGATGTTGCCCTGTGCATCGATCATGCCCGGCTTCTCAAAGCCATTCTTACCGTAACGACATAGTTTCATATTCTCTCCGTTTCGAGGGACCCGGAATTCCGCGTGGGAATTGTTGTTTTGACGATTCCGGCTATTTTACTTAGCAATTCCGAAATCCCCAACTTTTTCCCCCGATTTTCGCGGTTTCGCACTCGCAGGATCGCCTCGGGGGCGAGGGTCGACCGGTCAAATAGTCATGCCGCCGTCGACCGAAAACGTCGTTCCCGTCGCGAATGAGGACTCGTCCGAGGCGAGGAAGATAAACAGCGGCACCATGTCTTCCACCGTCCCCAGCCGCCCCATCGGCTGGCGTGCGATGAAGTCCTTGCGCGCCTGCACCGGATCGGGCAAGGCGTTGATGCGATCGGCGAGCGAGGGCGTGTCGATGGTGCCGGGGCAGACGGCGTTGCAGCGTATTCCCTGCTTCACGTAATCGGCGGCGATCGATTTGGTGAGCCCGATGACCGCCGCTTTCGAGGTGCCGTAGACGCAGCGATTGGGCAGGCCGCGCAGGCTCGATGCGATCGAGGCCATGTTGATGATCGAGCCGCGCTTTTTCGCCAGCATTCCCGGCAGGAAGGCGCGCGTCATCAGAAACATCGAGCGCACGTTGACGTTCATGCTGAAGTCCCAGTCGCCCGGGGTGCAATCGAGGATGCTGCCGTTGTGCACGTAGCCGGCGCAGTTGAGTAGCACGTCTATGCTTCCGACCTCCGCGGCGAGCCTGGCGATCGCCTGCTCGTCGGTGGCATCGAGCGCTCGCGTGGTGATGCCCGGTTTGCCTTCGAGCGTGCGCAGCGGCCCGGGATTGATGTCGCTCGCCCAGACCTTCGCGCCCTCCTGCGCGAAGGCGATGGCCGCGGCCTTGCCCATGCCCTGCCCTGCCGCCGTGATGAATGCAATCTTGCCCGCCAGTCTGCCGCTCATCGGAGTCTCCCGTCGTTTCCCGTCCTTCGGAGGAGGCCAATCATACCCGCAAACGACTGCGGCCAGCCAAACGGCGATCGATGCTGCAGCGCAATATCGCTCGCACAAGCAAAAATTGGTCGGACCACTTGACCAGGGAGCAGGCTCGCCGCTATTCTGCGGTCGACTTTCGCAAGCTCAACAGAACACTCCAACAATGCCATTGCAAGCGGTCGGGCCGCGCCGCCTCTACCGTCAAATCGCGGATCAAATCAGCGTGCTCATCAAGGACGGTGAATACCGGCCGGGCGCACGCCTGCCGCCGGAGCGCGATCTGGCGAAGCAGCTGGGCGTCTCCCGGCCCTCGGTGCGCGAAGCGCTGATCGCGCTCGAAGTCGAAGGCCTGCTCGACGTGCGCGTCGGCTCGGGCATCTACGTCACCCAACCGAGCCGGCGCCGGCGCAGTTCCCTGCTGGGCGATTCCGGTCCGTTCGAGGTCATCCGCGCGCGCCGGCTGATCGAAGGCGAGTGCGCCGCGCTGGCGGCGAAGCACGCGAGCGCGGCGCAATTGCGCGCGATCCGCGACGCCCATGCGGACATGCTCCGGGAAAGCAAGCATCACCATAATCCGCTAGGGGTCGACCGGCGCTTTCATGTAAGAATCGCCGAGGCGAGCGGCAACAGCGCACTGGTGCTGTTGGTGCAGACGCTGTGGGACCAGCGCATGGGCCCGCTCTACCGCAGCCTGGAGCGCAAACTCGAATACCCGAAAATGGCGGCGGAAACGGTGCGCGAGCACCGCGCCATCGTCGAGGCCATCATGCGGCACGATGCCGCCGCCGCCCGCGCCGCGATGCGCGAGCATATGGCGCAGACGCACAATCGCTACATCAAGGAATGGAGCCTAGCTAACTAACCATGGCAGCAGTCACCCTCAAAGGCGTATTCAAGTCCTTCGGCTCCACCCGCGTCGTGCACGGCGTGGACATCAAGATCGAAGACGGCGAGTTCTGCGTGCTGGTCGGGCCCTCCGGCTGCGGCAAGTCGACGCTGCTGCGCATGATCGCGGGCCTGGAGGAAATCAGCGGCGGCGAGATCGAAATCGCCGGCCGCGTGGTGAACAAGATGGCGCCCAAGGAGCGCGACATCGCCATGGTGTTCCAGAACTACGCGCTCTATCCGCACATGACCGTGTTCGACAACATGGCGTTCTCGCTCAAGCTCGCGGGCGAATCCCGCGACCAGATGCGCGAGCGCGTCGAAGCCGCGGCGAGCATCCTCGGGCTGAAGGAGTACCTCGAGCGCTATCCGCGCCAGCTCTCCGGCGGCCAGCGCCAGCGCGTCGCCATGGGCCGCGCCATCGTGCGCGACCCGCAGGTGTTCCTGTTCGACGAGCCGCTGTCGAACCTCGACGCGAAGCTCAGGGTGCAGATGCGCACCGAGATCAAGGAGCTGCATCAGCGGCTCACCACCACCTCCATCTACGTCACCCACGACCAGATCGAGGCCATGACCATGGCGGACAAGATCGTGGTGATGAACGCCGGCAAAGTGGAGCAGATCGGCTCGCCGCTCGAGCTCTACGACAATCCGGGCAACCTGTTCGTCGCCGGATTCATCGGCTCGCCGGCGATGAATTTCCTCAAAGGCACGCTGGTGAAGAACGGCGCCGGCATGCAGGTGCGCATGGCGGACGGCCTGCTGCTGCCGGCACCGGCGACGCGCGCCAGCGAAGGCAGCGAAGTGATCGTCGGCGTGCGTCCCGAGCACCTGAGCGTGCGCGCCGACGGCGTGCGCGCCGAAGTGGTGGTGGTCGAGCCCACCGGCGCCGACACCCAGATCTACTGCAAGATCGGTGGCACCGACGTCACCGCGGTGATGCGAGAGCGCCACGAGTTCAAGCCGGGCGAGGCCATCAGCTTGTACCCTGAACTCACCTTCCTGTTTGATCCTTCAAGCGGGACGAGGCTGTGACACTGTAGTTCCAACCAAAGGAGGCATGTATGAGCAACATCGATCGTCGTAACTTCTTGAAAATGTCGGCCGGCCTCGCCGCAGGCGCCGCCGCCGGCGACGTCTTGGCCGCCGCCAAGAAGGAGGCTGCAAAACCGGCAGCTGCTGCCGCCGTTCCGACCCTCAACCTGAAGCCGGAAAAAGGCGCAAAGCTGCGCGTGCTGCGCTGGAAGCGCTTCGTCGCCGGCGATGAAGAGCTGTGGATGGCGAACGCCAAGAAATTCACCGAGAAGACCGGCGTCGAAGTGCGCGTGGACAACGAGGGCTGGGAAGACGTGCGGCCCAAGGCGGCGGTCGCGGCGAACATCGGTTCCGGCCCGGACATCATCGTCGGCTGGTTCGACGATCCGCATCAATTCCCGGACAAGCTGGTCGATGTCTCCGACGTCGCCGGCTACCTCGGCGCGAAGTACGGCGGCTGGTACGATGTGTGCAAGAAATACGGCACGCGCCAGGGAAAGTGGATCGCCATTCCGCTCGGCATCATCGGCAACGCCATCGTCTACCGCGAAAGTCATGTCAAGGCGGCCGGTTTCGACGGCATTCCCAAGGATACGGCGGGCTTCCTCAAGCTGTGCCAGGCGATGAAGGCCAAAGGCACGCCCAGCGGCTTCGCTCTCGGCCATGCGGTGGGCGACGGCAACAACTGGGCGCACTGGCTGCTCTGGTCGCACGGCGGCAAGCTGGTGGACGACAAGGGCAACGTCGTGGTCAATTCGCCCGAGACCATCGCCTCGCTCGAATACGCCAAGCAGCTATACGAGACCTTCGTCCCGGGCACGCTGTCCTGGCTCGATCCGAACAACAATAAGGCCTTCCTCGACGGCCAGGTCAGCCTGACCGCCAACGGCATCTCGGTCTACTACGCCGCCGTGAACTCGAGCGACGCGAAGCTGAAGGAGATGGCCAAGGACATCCAGCACGCGCGCTTCCCCATCGGCCCGGTCGGCAAGCCGACCGAACTGATGCAGGTCACGCAGATGTTCCTGTTCAAGTACTCCAAGTACCCGAACGCCGCCAAGGCATTCCTGCAGTTCATGATGGAAGGCGAGCAGTACAACCCGTGGATGAAGGCGTCGATCGGCTACACCTGTCAGCCGCTCAGGGCATTCGAGTCGAATTCGGTGTGGACCGACGACCCGAAGGCGACGCCCTACCGCGACGGCCCCAAACTCATGCTCGATCACGGCTATTCCGGCCCGCTCGGCTACGCTTCGGCGGCCTGCTTGGCGGACTACATCGTGCTCGACATGATCGCCGAGGCTGCTAGCGGCGCGAAGACGCCGAAGAAGGCGGCGGAGGACGCCGAAAAACGCGCACAACGCTATTACAAGGTCTGATGCCGACCTGAGCGCGACAAGCGCGGGAGCCGGCTCGAGCCGGCTCCCGGCTTTCACCCATTGACTGATCTGCGGGCGCGCCCGCTGCAACGGACTGTGCTGCAATCTTGAGACGACTGCTCGAAAGCCGCAACTTCCTCGGCCTGGTGTTCATGCTCCCGGCCGCGTGCCTGTTGCTGCTATTCCTCACCTATCCGCTGGGTCTGGGTGTCTGGCTCGGCTTCACCGACGCCAAAGTAGGCCGCGCCGGCGAATGGATAGGCATAGACAACTACGAATTCCTGTTCGGCGACGCCGTGGCGCGGTTGTCGCTGTTCAACACACTCTTCTACACGGTGGTCGCGAGCGCGATCAAGTTCGCCCTCGGCCTGTGGCTCGCGATCCTGCTGAACAAGAACATCGCCTTCAAGTCCTTCATGCGCGCCGTGGTGCTGCTGCCGTTCATCGTGCCCACCGCACTGTCGGCGATCGCCTTCTGGTGGATCTACGACGCGCAGTTCTCCGTAGTGAGCTGGGTGCTGGTGAAGATGGGCTGGATCGACCGCTACATCGATTTTCTCGGCGACCCCTGGCTCGCGCGCATGTCGACCATCATCGCCAATATCTGGCGCGGCGTGCCTTTCGTCGCCATCTGCCTGCTCGCCGGCCTGCAGACCATTCCGACCTCGCTCTACGAGGCTGCATCGATCGACGGCGCGCGGCCGCTGCAGCAGTTCTGGTACGTGACGCTGCCGCTGCTGACCCCGATCATCGCGGTGGTCATGACGTTTTCGGTACTGCTGACGTTCACGGACTTCCAGCTGATCTACGTACTCACCCGCGGCGGGCCGCTCAATGCGACGCACCTGATGGCGACGCTGTCGTTCCAGCGCGCAATTTCCGGGGGCAATCTCGGCGAAGGCGCGGCGCTCGCCATTTCCATGGTGCCGTTCCTGTTGGCCGCGATATTGTTCAGTTATTTTGGCTTGCAGAAACGGGCCTGGCAGCAAGGCAGTACCGACAAATGAGCAAAGACGAACTTCAAGACACCCAGGGAATGAATTACCTGGTCTCGCTGCCGCGCAAGGTGGTGACCATCTACGTTCCGCTGTTCGTATTCCTGTTCGTGCTGCTCTTCCCGTTCTACTGGATGGTGGTCACGGCGTTCAAGCCGGACCATGAGCTGCTGTCGCGCGAAGGCAATCCGTTCTGGCTGATCGACCCGACGCTGGCGCACTTCAAGAAGCTGCTGTTCGAGACCTCCTATCCCGACTGGATGTGGAACACGGTGATCGTGTCGGTGGTATCGACGTTCTTTTCCTTGTTCGCCGCGGTGCTTGCCGCCTACGCGATCGAGCGCCTGCGCTTCACCGGTTCGCGCCAGCTCGGCCTGGGCATTTTTCTCGCCTATCTGGTTCCGCCGTCGATCCTGTTCATCCCGCTGGCGTTCATGGTGTTCAAGCTCGGCCTATACGACACGCGCTGGGCGCTGATCCTCACCTACCCGACCTTCCTGATTCCGTTCTGCACCTGGCTGCTGATGGGCTATTTCCGCTCGATCCCGTTCGAACTCGAGGAATGCGCCCTGATCGACGGCGCCACGCGGCTGCAGATCCTGACCAAGATCGTGCTGCCGCTCGCCGTGCCCGGCCTCATCTCCGCCGGAATATTCGCCTTCACCCTGTCCTGGAACGAATTCATCTACGCGCTGACCTTCATCTCATCGTCTGAAAACAAGACCGTCCCGGTGGGGGTGATCACTGAGTTGGTGGAGGGCGACGTCTATCACTGGGGTGCGCTCATGGCGGGCGCACTCCTCGGCTCGGTCCCGGTCGCGGTGATGTATTCCTTCTTCGTCGAATATTACGTCGCGGGCATGACCGGCGCGGTCAAGGAATAGCCGCCGTCACAGCAACAGCGACGGCGGCGCTGCACGCGCGGACCCGCGGCACTCATCCACTCGAGGACCAGACCATGAACCAAATCGATCTGAAGGGCCGCGCCGCCATCGTCACCGGCGGCGCGCAGGGCATCGGGCTCGCCATCGTCAAACGCCTGCTCGAGTCCGGCGCCAGCGTGCGCATTTGGGACCGCGACGAGAAGCTGCTCGCGCAGTGCCTCGCCGCACTGAAAGGGCCGGTTTCGGGCGAAGCCGTCGACGTCTCCGCGCAGAAGTCGGTCGAGCAGGCGACCGCCGCCGCAGCCGCGGCCCTGGGTAAAATCGACATCCTGGTCAACAACGCCGGCATCGCCGGCCTCAATGCGCCCACGGTCGACTACCCGGTGGATGAATGGGAGCGGGTGTTAAGGACCAACCTCACCAGCCAGTTCCTCACCTGCCGCACGGTGGCCCCGCACATGGTGAAGCAGAAATACGGCCGCATCGTGAATATCGCCTCCATTGCCGGCAAGGAAGGCAATCCCAACGCGGTGGCGTACTCCGCTTCCAAGGCCGGCGTGATTTCGCTCACCAAGTCGCTCGGCAAGGAACTCGCCAAAGACGGCATATGCGTCAACTGCATCACCCCCGCCGCGGCGAAAACCGCCATCTTCGACCAGATGACGGAGCAGCACATCAACTACATGCTGGCGAAGATCCCCATGGGCCGCTTCGTCCTGGTCGAGGAAATCGCCGCCATGGCTAGCTGGCTCGCCTCCGCCGACTGCTCCTTTACCACCGGCGGGGTGTTCGACATCTCCGGCGGCCGCGCGACTTATTAATTCCGTTTGCAACTATAGGATCGAGACATGGCTAAGAAGAAACCGCTCCGCAGCCAGAATTGGTTCGGAAGGGAAGACATCTATGGATTCATTTACCGCTCCTGGGTGAAGAACCGCGGCGTGCCGCACGACCAGTTCGACGGCCGGCCGGTGATCGGCATCTGCAACACCTGGTCCGAGCTCACGCCCTGCAACACCCACTTTCGCGTCATCGCCGAGCACGTCAAGAACGGCATCCTGGAAGCGGGCGGCTTTCCCCTCGAATTTCCGGTGATGTCCCTGGGCGAAACATTGATGCGGCCGACGGCGATGCTGTTCCGCAACCTCGCCTCCATGGACGTGGAAGAGTCGATCCGCGCCAATCCCCTGGACGGCGTAATCCTGCTCGTCGGCTGCGACAAGACCACGCCTTCGCTCCTGATGGGCACGGCGAGCGTCGACATCCCCGCCATCGCCATTTCCGGCGGCCCCATGCTCTCGGGCAAGTACCGCGGCACCGACATCGGTTCGGGGACCAACACCTGGTCGATGTCGGAGGACGTGCGCGCCGGCAAGATGACCATGGAAGAATTCCACGAAGCCGAGTCCTGCATGCACCGCTCGCACGGCCATTGCATGACCATGGGCACCGCCTCGACCATGGCCTGCATGGTGGAGGCCTTGGGCATGGGCATGCCCGGCAACGCAGCGATTCCCGCGGCGGACGCGCGGCGCAACGTGCTCGCGCGCATGGCCGGTCGGCGCATCGTCGACATGGTGAAGGAGGACTTGAGAATATCGAAGATCCTCAAGCGCGAAGCCTTCGAGAACGCGATCCGCGCCAACGCCGCGATCGGCGGCTCGACCAACGCGGTGATTCACCTGATCGCGCTCGCGCGCCGCGTCGGCGTGAAGCTCGAACTAGACGATTGGGACCGCCTCGGCCGCGGCGTGCACACCTTGGTGGACCTCATGCCCTCGGGCAAATTCCTGATGGAGGACTTCTACTACGCGGGCGGGCTGCCCGCGGTGCTGCGTACGCTCGGCGAACAGGGCTTGCTCAACAAGCGCGCGCTCACCGTCAACGGCAAGACCATCTGGGACAACAACAAGAAAGCGCCCTGCTACGACCGCACCGTCGTCACCCCGTTCGAGAAACCGTTCAAGAAGAACACCGGCATCGCCGTGCTGCGCGGTAATCTGTGCCCGGACGGTGCCATCATCAAACCGTCGGCGGCGACGCCCAGGCTGATGAAGCATCGCGGGCGCGCCGTGGTGTTCAAGGACATTGCCGACTTTCACCGCCGCATCGACGACCCAAAGCTCGACATCGACGAGAACTGTGTCATGGTGCTGCAGAACTGCGGCCCCAAAGGCTATCCGGGCATGGCCGAAGTCGGCAACATGCCGCTGCCGCCCAAGGTGCTGAAGAAAGGCATTACCGACATGGTGCGGATTTCGGATGCGCGCATGAGCGGCACCGCCTACGGCACGGTGGTGCTGCACATCGCGCCCGAGGCCGCCGCCGGCGGAACGCTCGCGCTGGTGCAGACCGGCGACATGATCGAGCTCGACGTCGCCAAGCGCCGGCTGCACCTGGACGTGTCCGAGGAAGAATTGGCGCGGCGGCGCAAGAAGTGGAAGGCGCCCGCGCTTCCCATGAGCCGCGGCTACGTGAGGCTCTACGTCGAGCACGTGCTGCAGGCCGACAAGGGCGCCGACCTCGATTTCCTCGTGGGGAGCAGCGGCGCGGCAGTGCCGAAAGACAACCATTAGCGCTCGCTGGCTCAAAGCAATTACATAAACATAAAATCTCCCTCTGGGGAGGAGGAACGATGTCGACGCACGCACCGGACATACTGAACGAGAACGAACACGTCCTCGGCGCCGACGGTGAATTTCACGTCACCGACGAGCCGATTGATCTCACGCATTACCATTTCGAGGACTGGATCGCGTCCGGCTTTTTCGCGTTGCTCGCCGCTACCGTCTTCTACCAGTTCTTCACCCGCTACGCGCTCAACGACTCCGCGTCGTGGACGGAGGAGATATCGCGCTATCTCTTGATCTGCACCGTGTTCGTCGGCGCCGCGATGCCGATGCGCAAGAACACCCACATTCAGGTCGACCTGTTCTACCGTTTCATGCCTAGCGCTATGGCGCGGCTGCTGTCGACGCTGGTGGACTTGTTCCGTGTCCTGCTGCTCGCCTACATGGTGTATCTCACCTACGCGCTGATGGACAAGATCGGCAAGCAGCCGATGTCCATCATCGATTGGCCGATCGGGCTCATCTATGCGGGCGTGATGTTCGGCATTGTCCTCATGTGCTTTCGCGCGGTGACCAACTCAGTGAAGCACTGGCGCCAGGGCTTTTCCGTGCTGGAGCGGCCGGAGACGACCGGGAGCGAAGAAGCATGACCGCCGCGCTGCTCATCACCTTCCTCGTGCTCATGGTGATCGGCGTGCCGGTCGCCCTTTCCATGGCCGGAGCGTCGCTCCTCTACGTCATGATTTCCGGCAACGTGCCCGACTTCGTCGTCATCCACCGCATGGTAAACGGCATCGACAGCTTCCCGCTGCTCGCGGTGCCGTTCTTCATCATGGCCGGCAACCTGATGAATTCCGCCGGCATCACCAATCGCATCTATAACTTCGCCTTGGCGCTGGTCGGCTGGCTGAAGGGTGGCCTCGGTCACGTCAACGTCATCGGCTCGGTGATCTTCGCCGGCATGTCCGGCACCGCGATCGCCGACGCGGCGGGCCTCGGCACGATCGAAATCAAGGCGATGAAGGACCACGGCTACTCGACGGAATTCTCAGTGGGCGTCACCGCCGCTTCCGCGACGCTGGGGCCGATCATCCCGCCGTCGCTGCCCTTCGTCATCTACGCCATGTTCGCCAACGTGTCGGTGGGGCAGCTGTTCCTCGCCGGCATCCTCCCCGGCGGCGTCATGGCCATACTCATGATGGCGACGGTCGCCTACTTCGCGCACAAGAACAACTGGGGGCGCGACGTCGACTTCGCCTGGGCGAAGATCGGCAAGGCCTTGATCGAGCTCGCCATCGTCGTCGGTTTCCCCACCGCAATTTGGTTCGCGACGGACTGGGGCACCGAACCGGCGCCCACCTTCTTCGCCGCCTTGGCGCTGCTGCTTTTCGCTGACCGCATCTACCGCTTCAACGCCGTGCTGCCGATCATGACGCCCGTGCTCCTCATCGGCGGCATGACCAGCGGAATATTCACCGCCACCGAAGGCGCGATTGCCGCTTGCGTCTGGGCGATGTTCCTGGGTCTCGTCTGGTATCGCACGCTCAATTGGAAGATGCTGATCAAGGTGTCGATGGACACCATCGAGACCACCGCGACGGTGCTGCTGATCGTTGCCGCCGCGTCGATCTTCGGTTGGTTACTGACCGTCACCCGCGTCACCGACGCGGTCGCGGCCGGGGTGCTCGCCTACACCCACAACCCGGCCATGTTCCTGCTCATCGCCAATCTGCTGATGCTTTTCGTCGGCTGTTTTCTCGAACCGACCGCGGCCATCACCATCCTCGTGCCCATCCTGCTGCCGATCTGCCACCAACTCGGTATCGATCCGGTGCACTTCGGCCTGGTGATGGTGTTGAACCTGATGATCGGGCTGCTGCATCCGCCCATGGGCATGGTGCTGTTCGTGCTCGCGCGGGTGTCGAAGCTCTCCTTCGAGCGCACCACCATAGCTATTCTGCCTTGGCTGGTGCCGCTGCTCGCCAGCCTCGTCCTGATCACTTACGTACCTGAGATCGCACTGTGGCTGCCGCGGAAATTCATGCCCTGATTTCAGCTCACAAAGCGGGGCGGGCGCGGGAGTAGAATGACCGCGTTGCCCCGGCGCAACGAAAGAGGTCCCACCATGCTCCAAGCTGCCGACTTGACCATCCGCTTGAATCCAGCCGACGACGTCGTCATCTCACGCGTCGAGATTCCCGAGGGGACGACCCTGCCCAAGGAGGGAGGCGTACGGGTCGCCGCGCGCGTGCCGGCCGGGCACAAGATCGCCGTGCGCGCGATCAAATCCGGCAATCCGGTGCGGCGCTACAACCAGATCATCGGTTTCGCCACCCGCGACATCGCCGCGGGAGAGCACGTGCACGTGCACAACATCGCCATGGGCGCGTTCGACCGCGACTACGCCTTTTGCGCCGACGCGAAACCCACCGATTACGTCGCCACGCCCGCGAGCTTCCAAGGCATCGTGCGCGCAGATGGCCCGAATGCGGGCCGCGTCGCGACGCGCAACTACATCGGCGTTCTCACCAGCGTCAACTGCTCTGCGACCGTCGCGCGCCTGATCGCCAAGCATTTCGAGAATCGACTCGACGCCTATCCCAACGTCGACGGCGTGGTCGCGCTCACGCACAAATCGGGATGCGGCATGGCTTCCGAGGGCGAACCGATCGAAGTGCTGCGCCGGACCATGGCCGGCTATGCGCGCCATGTGAACTTCTATGCGGTGCAGGTGGTGGGCCTGGGCTGCGAAGCGAACCAGATCAACAGCCTGCTCGCAACGCAGCAGTTGAAGCGCAGTGACAAGTTCGCCGCCTTCAGCATCCAGGAGAAGGGCGGCACCATGAAAGCGGTGCGCGAAGGCATTGCCCGCATCGAGGCGATCCTGCCCGAAGCCAACAAGGTGAAGCGCGAGACGGTGCCCGCGAGCCATCTGCTCCTCGCACTGCAATGCGGGGGCTCGGACGGCTACTCCGGCATATCGGGCAATCCGGCGCTGGGCGCGGCGGTGGACCTGGTGGTGCGCCACGGCGGCTCGGCGATCCTGTCGGAGACGCCGGAAATCTACGGCGCCGAGCATCTGCTCACCCGCCGCGCCGTGACGCGCGAAGTCGGCGAGAAACTGATCCGCCGCATCAAATGGTGGGAAGACTACACCGCGCGCAACGGCAACGAGATGAACAACAACCCTTCGCCCGGCAACAAGGCGGGGGGGCTCACCACCATCCTGGAAAAATCGCTCGGCGCGGTTGCCAAGGGCGGCACCACCAATCTGGTCGACGTGTACGAATACGCCGAGCCCGTCACCGCCAAGGGATTCGTCTACATGGACACCCCCGGCTATGACCCGGTGTCGGCAACCGGACAGATCGCGGGCGGCGCGAACCTGGTGTGCTTCACCACCGGGCGCGGCTCGGCCTACGGCTGCAAACCCGCCCCCTCGCTCAAGCTCGCCACCAATACACGCCTATACGAGCACCAGGAAGAAGACATGGATCTGAACTGCGGCACCATCGTCGACGGCAAGGAGTCGATCGCCGAGGTCGGGCAGAAGCTGTTCGACTTGATCCTCAAGACGGCTTCCGGCGCAAAGACGAAGAGCGAAGTCTTCGGCTACGGCGAAGACGAATTCGCCCCCTGGGTCCTAGGCGCGACCATGTAGATGGGCGCGCCGTCCAACTCTGGTCGCGACCATGTGATGCACGCCGGGCGCGAGCGTCCGAAGCCTTGCGTCCCCCACGCCGCCTGGCGCGGCGCGGTTGTCCTGCTCGCTTTCTTCAGTTTCACCCTCGCACAGGCCGCGTCCCCGCGTGCGGCGAAGCAAGGCGCCCATGGCGCGATCGCGCTCGAACGCGAAACCGGCCAGGTCGGCTATGCCTACAATGCCGCAAGTTCGCGCGCGGCGAAGATGGAAGCCCTGCGGCAATGCAGTTCCGCGCGTTGCGAGGTCGTCGTGAGCTTCAGCAATGCCTGCGGCGGCCTTGCCCGCGACCGCGCGCGCGGCGCGAAGGGATACTTTCCCGCCACCGGCGCGACGCGGCAGGAAGCAGAAGCCAAGGCGCTGCGCCTGTGCGCCGCGAAGGCCTGCGAGCTCGCCGCCTGGGCTTGCACCCGGTAAATCACTCCCCCATCTGCAACAGCGTGCCGCGGCGGCGCGCGCCGCGAAACGCGGCGAAGAATATGCCTATGCCCACTGCGACGTAGACTGCATTCAAGGCCGTCGCGCCGACGAACAGATTCCACTTGAAGCTCGACTCGAGCAGCACGCCGCGCATGCCCTCGAACACGTAGCTCGTCGGCAGGCACCAGGCGACTTGCTGCAGCCAGGCGGGCAGCACGCCGATCGGATAGTAGATGCCCGAGATCGGCGCAACGACGAAAATCGTTCCCCAGGCGAGGTTCTCCGCGGCGAGGCCGTAGCGCAGCACCAGCGCCGCCACCATCAGGCCGACCGCCCAGCCGGTGACGAGCAGGCTGGCGAAGAAGGCGAGGAGCGGCAGGCCAAGATCGAAGATCGAAGCCGCGTAGAGCAGGATTGCGAGCGCCGTCGCGGCGCCGACGCCGACGCAGGTGCGCAGGAAGCTCACGGCGATCATCGCCGCGACCAGCTCGCGCGGCCGCAGCGGACTCACGAACAGATGCCCGAGGTTGCGCGAATACAGCTCCTCGAGAAAGGCGAGCGCGAAGGAGAGCTGTCCGCGGAACAGCACCTCCCACAGCAGCAGGCCCGAGACGAGCAGGCCCGGCACCTGCGCCACCACCGAGGAATTGGTGGCGAAATACTTGGCGATGAAGCCCCACAGCACCATGTTCATTGTCGGCCAGTAGGCGGTCTCCAGCACCCGCACCCAGGAGCGGCGCCACAAGTACACATGGCGCAGCACCATGCCGAAGATCCGCTGCAGCGCGCCGCTCATCGGTGCAACTCGTCCGCCGCGACCTCGGCGCTCGGCTGCGCGGTGCGCGCGACGTCGAGGAACACCTCTTCCATGCTGGAGCGGCCGTAGCGCACGATCAGCTCGGCCGGCGCGCCGCGATCGACGATGCACCCTTCCTTCATCATCAGCACCTGGTGGCAGATGCGCTCCACTTCCACCATGTTGTGCGACGCGAGCAGCATGGTCGCGCCGGATTCCCTCTGATATTCGAGCAGGCGCGTGCGGATGCGGTCGGCGATGTCCGGGTCGAGCGAGGCCGTCGGTTCGTCGAGCAACAGCACCTCTGGGCGGTTGAGCAGCGCCTTCGCCACCGACACCCGCGTGCGCTGCCCGGCCGACAGCGTGCCGTAGTCGCGCGCGAGCAGCGCGGCGAATTCGAATTGCTCGGCAAGATCGTGGATGCGCCGGCGTATGCCGCGCAAGCCATAAAGGTGGGCGAAGACGACGAGGTTCTGCTCGACCGTCAGCTTCTTCGGCAGGTCGACGTAAGGCGAGGTGAAATTCATGCGCGGCAGCACGCGGTAGCGATCGCGCGTCACGTCCACGCCCAGCACGCGGGCGTTTCCCGACGTAGGCAGTAACAGCCCGAGCAGGATGGCGAGCGTGGTCGTCTTGCCTGCACCGTTCCCGCCCAGGAGCGCGCAGGTGATGCCGGCCTCGACTGCAAAGCTCACGCCGTCCACCGCGCGCACGCTGCCGTAGCGCTTGACCAGCCTGTCGACTTCGATGGAGCGGCTCACATCCGGCTTTCGCGTACGGGCATCGACCTCGGTGCAGCGGGGCGCAGCGGGGCGGCGAATTGAGGGGTGGCTGCTAGTGAAGATCGGCCGCAGCGCGATGGATGCCAGTGCGACCGCGCTCGCCCAGCCTGCTAGAATTTTAGCATGAAGTCCCAGGCACCCCGTTGCGAAGCACGACGCTTGTACTGCGACGCCCCGCTCTCCCCCGGGGCGGAAATCGTCCTTCCCGAGGCGAGCGCGCACCACGCCCTCGCCGTGTTGCGCCTCGAAGAAGGGGCGCCGCTCGCGCTGTTCAACGGCACGGGCGGCGAGTACCACGGCGTACTGGTCGCGGCCAATAAACGCGAAGCGCGTGTGCGCCTCACCGGTTTCGACGCTGTCGAGCGCGAATCGCCGCTCGCGATCAACTTGGCGCTAGGCATATCGGCGGGCGAACGCATGGACTACAGCCTGCAAAAAGCGACTGAACTCGGCGTCGCGGCGATTCAGCCGCTTGCGACCGACCGCAGCGTGGTGCGGCTCGCAGGCGAACGCGCGGACCGGCGCGTGCAGCACTGGCAGAACGTGGTGATTGCAGCCTGCGAGCAATGCGGGCGCAACCGCGTCCCTCCGGTCGCTCCGGTGCGCTCGCTTTTCGATTATCTCGCGCGGGTCGACTGCAGCCAGCCTTTGCTGCTGCTCGATCCCGACGCAACGCGGCCGTTGAAGGAGGTCGCGCTTTCGACCGGCGCGGTGCTATTGGTCGGCGCGGAGGGCGGCTTTACGCCGGCGGAGCGCAAGGCGGCCACCGCGGGCGGATTCCAGGCAGTGAATCTGGGACCGCGCGTGCTGCGCACCGAAACGGCGCCGCTCGCGGCCATTGCGGTGTTGCAGTCGCTCTGGGGCGATCTCTGAGGCCACCCGCCTGGCACAGCCCCGGCAAGCCGGAGCGATAGACCCTTAGCAATACTCGGACTCTGTCCAGCTAGGTCGCGGGTGGGCACCCAGCGCGGACCGATGCCTATCCTCCCCGACTCGGGCGATGAGCGTGATCTGGATCATTATTTGATCTACATCAGGTGGCGCTGCTTGTGCCTTTGCTATCGTCCCCGCGGCAATCCTGCTCAACAAGCTGCCGAGCTAGATCCTGGCCGTGATACCGGCATTCCGCGGGGTCTCGGCGACTAAATCGAACAATGGTGAATCCCTGGTCCAGCCTGCGCGTGCGGGCCCTGCTGCTCCTCGCGTGCGCGTTTGCGGTCATGCTCGGCATGACCGGCTATCACGTCGTCTCCGAGCGTTCGGAACGCCTGGCCAACATCAAGCAGCACCTGCAGCACACGGCGGAAATGATCGCCGCCGAACAGGAGAACGTATTCGAGCATGCCGAGGGCATGCTGCTGCAGCTCACGCTGGATCCCGCCATCGTGCAGGCGAAATCCGACCCGGACTGTGCCAACGCGCTGTCCGTGATCCTGCACCAGCGGCCGGAGTTCACCAACATGGGCCGCGTCGACGTCAAGGGCGACATCGTCTGCAATGCGACGCCCTCGCCGCAGGTCGTCAACGTTGCCGACCGCGCGTATTTCCAACAGGCGCTGAAGGCCAAGGACGCCGTGCTCACCGAAGTGCTCGTCGCCCGCACCACGGGCAAGCCGGCGATCACCTTCGCGCGCGCCATCCGCGACAAATCTGGCCAAGCGCGCGGCGTCGCGTTCGTGTCGCTCGACCTGTCGTGGATCGGACGGCAGTTGTTGAGCGTGCGCCGCCCGCAAGGCGCGCGCCTCGCCTTGGTCGACGCGAACGGCATCGTTCTCGCGCGCGACCCCTACACCAACGGCTGGATCGGTAGGAGCGTCGTCGACGTGCAGTTGTACAAGACGCTCATGGCGAAGGGCGGCGACGGAACCGCGGAGGTTTCGGGCGCGGAAGGCAGCGCGATCATCTATGCTTTTGCCCGCTTTGCCGACACTGTCGCCGGGCCGATATTCCTCTGGGTGGGCGTGGAAAAGGCCGTCGCCATGGCTCCTTCGGAACAGGGATTCATCTGGACGGTGCTGGCCGCAATCGTCTTGCTCGTGCTTACTTTCGGTTCGCTGTCCATCGGCGGCTCGCGCTGGTTCCTGCGCCCGGTGGCGGCGCTGTCGGCGGCTGCGGAACGGCTGCGACGCGGCGACTTGAGTGCCCGCACCGGGCTCGCCCGCAGCGACGACGAGTTGGGCAGATTGGCGCGCGCCTTCGACGACATGGCGGCGGCGATCGAGGTGAACGAGCAGCAAATCCGGCGCTCCACCCGCGCGCTGCGGGTGCTTTCGACGGGCAATCGCACGCTTTTCCGCACCAAGAACGAATTCGCGCTGCTGGGTGACATGTGCCGCGTGGTGGTGGAGGCCGGGGGCTACCGCATGGCCTGGGTCGGGTTCGCGGAAGACGACGCCGAGAAAAGCGTGCGACCGGCGGCCTCGTTCGCCGCGCCGCTCGGCTTTCTCCAAGATCTGCAGATCAGCTGGGCGCAGACGGAGCGCGGCATGGGCCCGGTCGGCGTCGCCATCCGCGACGGCGCCCCGGTCGCGACGCAGAATATCCAATCCGACCCGCCGCTCAAACCCTGGCGGGAACTGGCGCTCACCTATGGCTATTCCTCCGTACTCGCCCTGCCGCTGCGAGCGCAAGCCGCAGTCATCGGCGCGCTCGTGATCTATGCAGAGGAACCCGACGCATTCGATGAAACGGAAGTCAAGCTGCTGCTCGAAGCCGCGGACGATCTTTCCTTCGGCATCGCCGCCCATCGCGTACGTGCGCGCGAGCAGCGCCTCGAAGCATCGCTCAAGACTGCCGAGGAGCGCTTCCGCGCGGCGGCGGAGGCCAATCTCGATGCGCTGTTCATTCTCAGGAGCGTGCGCGACGATCGCGGCGAGATCGCGGATTTCGAATTCTCCGACATCAATGCAAGTGCCGAAAAGATGTTCGGCATCGCGCGCGGCCAGGCGATCGGCCAAAGGCTGTCGAACGTTCTGCCCCTGCGCCGCATTCCCGGCTTGATCGACAAATACGTGCAGGTGGTGAAGACCGGCAAGCCCATGGACGAGGAATTCCCGGTCGACGTGCTCGAACGCGACATGCAGTGGCTGCGCCAGCAGGTGATCACGGTGGGAGAGGGCGTCGCAATCTCCTCGCGCGACGTCACCATGGCGCGCTCGGCGGCGGTCGCCCTGCTGCAAAGCGAACGGCGCTATCGCATGCTGTTCGACGCGAATCCGCTGCCGATGTGGGTGTACGAAACGAAGACCCTAGGGTTCCTCGCGGTGAACGAGGCGGCGGTGCGCCAATACGGCTACAGCGCGGACGAGTTCATGCGCATGACCATCGCCGACATCCGCCCGCCCGAGGACGTGTCCAAACTGCGCGCCAATATTCCGGGCAAAGACAGCGGCCTGTGGCGCTCAGGACACTGGCGCCATGTGAAGAAGTCGGGCGAAGTGATCGACGTCGACATCGTCTCGCACCAGATCGACTATTCCGGGAAGGTGGCGCGCCTGGTGCTCGCCAACGACATCACCAAGCGCATGCAGGCCGAGAACTCCGTCAAGGAGATGAACGCCTGCCTGGAACGCAAAGTGACCGAGCGCACGGCGGAGCTCGAGTTCGCAAACCGCGAACTCGAAGCATTTTCCTATTCGGTCTCCCACGACCTGCGCGCTCCGCTGCGGGCGATTAGCGGCTACTGGTCGCTGCTGCAGGCATGCGATCTCTCCGCCTTGAGCGCGGACGCGCGCGACATGCTGACGCGCATCGGCGCGAACGCCGGGAAGATGACGGAGCTGATCGACGACATCCTGCGCTTTTCCCGGCTCGGCCGGGACAAGCTCAATCGCATCGAGGTCGACCTCCACGATCTCGCCAGACAGGTGGTCGAGGAAGTCCGCGAGCCCTATGCGGCGGCGGATGTCCGCGTCGATCCTTTGCCGAAAGCCATGGGCGATGCGGCGATGTTGCGCCAAGTGCTCGCAAACCTGATCGGGAACGCGCTCAAGTTCTCCGCCAAGCGCGACAAGCCGAAGATCGAGATCGGCCACACGCAGGCGAACGGCGAATCCGCCTATTTCGTCAAGGACAACGGCACCGGCTTCGATGCGAAGTATGCAGACCGCCTGTTCAAGATGTTCCAGCGCCTGCATCGCGAATCCGAATTCAGCGGCACCGGCATCGGGCTCACCATCGTCAAGCGCATCGTCGAGCGCCACGGCGGGCGCGTGTGGGCAACGAGCGAAATGGGTCAGGGCGCCACTTTCTACTTCACCCTGGGCAGCGCCGCCTAGCCCGTTACTGCCGCACCGACCCGGTCGCAGCCGCCACACTTGCGCGACAAACCCCTCTGCGCGTTGTGGTTGCGTCGGGGCAATGAACTATTCCCCAGGTAGTGGTCATAGTGAAATTAGCCGGAGGAAAGTGCCATGGACCGACCTATCCGCGCTTTCTACCATCTGCCCGCGCTGCCGCAAGTCGCGCGCATCGCACCCAGCCGGGTGCTGTCGTGGTTGCGTTTAGGGTGGGAAGACTTGCGCCGCTGCGCCGCGCCGAGCATCGGCCAAGGACTGCTGTTCGTCCTCGGCGGCTGGCTGGTTCTGCTGTTCTTCAGCGCGCATATCGATCTGCTCGCGGCGGCGACATCGGGTTTCCTGCTGCTCGGACCGCTTTTCTGTGCCGGATTCTACGAACTGTCGCGCTTACGCGCAGCGGGGCAGGAGGCGACTTTCGATGCCTCGCTCGAGGGCGCGCTGCGCAGTGGCAGGCGCCTTGCCTACCTGGGGCTCCTGCTGGCGCTGCTCGCACTGACCTGGGTCGCGCTATCGGGTCTTCTGTTCGAGCAGGCGTTCGGCGGAATGCTTCCTACGGTTCACGACAATTTCTACCGCACGGTGCTCGACTGGAATTACGGCCTGTTCTTCGCCACCTACATTGCGACGGGTGCCGTGTTCGCGCTCATCGCCTTCGCCCTCGCTGCCGTTGCGGCGCCGATGATTTTCGACGGCGCCGCCGATACCACGACCGCCGTTCTCACCAGCCTCAAAGCGATGGGGGCCAATCCCGCGGCGATGCTGCTTTGGGCGGCGTCGATCGCATTGTTGACGGCGATCGGCTTTGCCACCTTTCTCCTCGGCCTTGCCCTGATCGTGCCCTGGCTGGGCCATGCAACCTGGCACGCCTATCGCGACCTCGTTCCCGGTGCGCGCCGGAGCGCCTGACTTCCGTCAATACACTCCCAGGGCGAGGCCCGCAGCGAGCGTGGCGCCGATCTCCTCGCAGCGTTTGAGATCGGCAGGGGCGATCGCTTTGGGGCGGAGGATTTCCTCCTTCGTTTGCGCGTGGGTGCAGACGATGAGCGGTGAACACACGGGCCGCAAGCGCCAGCCCGTCGCTATCCGCTCCACCTGCCGCGCCGCGTTCTGACCGTCGCTGCCGGCGCAGATCAGGACGGCATACGGGCGGCCGTTGATGCGCTCGAGCGCTGCGTAATAGCTGCGGTCGAAGAAGTCTTTCATCATCCCCGCCATCGCGGCGAGGTTTTCCGGCGTCGCGAATAGATAGCCGTCCGCCTGCAGCATGTCCTCGGCTTGCGCATCGCTGGCGCGCAGCATCCTTACCGCTAGCATTCCCTCGCTGGCGGCGCCGGCGGCGGCAGCCTGCGCCATCTGCTGCGTGCCACCGGTCATGGAATGGTAGACGATCAACAAGGTCTTCATCGCAGCCATTCATGTTACCCCAGCGCAGCAGGGACGCGGCATGCAGGGAAGTGGTACGCTTGAGACTCCGTTAGGCATAAGCGGCGCCACCGGCAAGCGCCCTCAACACCAGTCGATTCCAGGCGGAAGCGATGACTCTGATCGAATGGCTGCCCCCGCAGGGAGTGAAGATCTTCCTCGCCCTGTTTCTCGCCTTTCTCATCGGCTTGGAGCGGGAGGAGCGTAAGTCAGGCGAGGAGCATTACGCCTTCGGCGGTGTGCGCACCTTCCCGCTCATCGGCCTGATCGGCTATGCCATGGCGCACCTTTCCGGCGCGGAAATCCTGCCGCAGGCGCTGGGCCTGGTCGCAGTCGCGGGATTTCTCTGGCTGTCCTACTGGCACAAGCTGGTGAACACGCCGCGCGCAGGCATCACTTCTGAAATGTCCGCCCTAACCACCTACATGGTCGGCGCCTTGGTGGCGCATGACGAGTTCTGGATCGCCACGGCGATCAGCGTCGCCTCGATCATGCTGCTGGAACTGAAGGCGTTTCTGGAGGGCCTCGCAAAGCGCATCGAGCCGGAAGACATCCTCACTTTCACCAAGTTCCTGCTGCTCACGGCAATCATCCTGCCGATCCTGCCGAACGAGGAATTCACGCCCTACCGTCTCAATCCGCTCAAGACCTGGCTGGTGGTGGTCGCGGTGAGCGGCATCTCCTACGGCAGCTATGTGCTGCTGCGCCTGACCAAGGGCCAGGGCGGGGTGATCCTCGCTGCAATCCTCGGCGGGGCGTATTCCTCCACCCTCACTACCGTAGCAATGTCGCGCCGCGCGGCGCGCGGCCAGCAGGCGCACCTGTTTGCCGGCGCGATCCTCATCGCCTCCGGCGTGATGTACCTGCGCCTCGCCATCCTGCTAGCGCTGTTCAACAGCGAGTTGATGAAGTTGCTGACGCCGTCCTTCGCAGTGCTCGCGGCGCTCGCGGTCGGCGCGGGCTGGCTGTGGTCGCATCTGGGCGCGATGAAGTCCGAAGGCCTGAAGCGCGACTACGAGCCCGACAATCCGCTCGAGTTGAGTGCCGCCTTTCTGTTCGCCGGTTTATTCGTCGCACTGCTGATCGCGACCCATCTGGTCGTGGTCCATCTGGGGGAAACCGGCATTTATGCGCTTGCGACCATCATGGGCGTCACCGATGTCGATCCATTCATCATGGGTCTGACCCAGGCGGCGCCAGCGCTCACGCCGATTCCGCTTGCCGCGGCGGGGATACTGATCGCCGCCGCCAGCAATAATGTAGCGAAAGGAGTGTACGCCTATGTCCTCGCGCCGCGCGAAGTCGGCGTGCAGAGCCTGATTCTCCTGCTCGTTTTGGCGGCGCTGGGGCTGGTGCCCCTGTTGCTACTCTAGCCGGACCAGATGCGGCGCAACACGCAAGGTGTCCGATCCGCGGCACGGCGCGCCTGAATCATCGCGATGCGCGCGCTGCTCACCGACTCGCTCAAGGCCTGGCTCGAACACCGCGCTGCGAGCAAGGGCGCGGCACTTGCCTTCTACACTTTGTTTTCGCTCACTCCCATCCTGTTGCTCGCCGTGGTGCTCGCCGGCTATTTCTTCGGCGCCGAAGCGGCGCAGGGCGAGGTGCTGGCGCGGATTCAGGAGCAGGTTGGGCCGAACGGGGCGCACGCGATCCAGGTGCTGCTTGCCGCGGCGCAAAATCGCGCCTCCGGCCTGCTCGCCACCCTCGCCGCGGGCGCGCTGCTGCTGCTCGGTGCGACCAGCGTCTTCGTCGAGCTGAAAGGCAGCCTCGACGACTTGTGGGGAATCGAACGCTCGCGCCGCACGGGCTTTCGCCTGCACTTGCGCGCGCAACTTCTCGCCTTCGGCTTGGTGCTGCTGCTCGCGCTGCTGCTGCTCGCATCTCTTACCGCGGGTGCCGCCATCGGCCTGCTCGAGCGTTATGCCGGCAGCGCCTGGAGCGGAGTCGGCCTCATCCTCGCACCGCTCTCTTCGCTCGTGTCATTCGGCGTCATCGCCTGTCTGTTCGCCGTGATTTACAGGATGCTGCCCGACGTGGCGCTCTCCTGGCGCGACGTCTGGATCGGCGCCCTCTTCACCGCCGCCTTGTTCAGCCTCGGGAAGTACGTGATCGGCCTATACCTCGGCAGCAGCGCCATTGCCTCGAGCTTCGGCGCGGCGGGCTCCGTCGTCGCGCTGCTGCTGTGGATCTATTACTCGGCACAGATCTTCTTTCTCGGCGCCGAGTTCACCCGCCTCTATGCGCTGCGCTACGGCAGCCGGCGTCAGACCTGAACATCCGCGTCGCGTTCACCTGAGCATGAGTAGACGCGTCGGGCGCGATCGAGTTTGCGGCGTCGTGAAGAGCGCAATTCGCGCAAGGGCACTGCGTAGAATTGCTTGGCGCGTCACATCGCTAACGGTTCTCGAATCGTTGTGGCCACTCCCTCACGTCTTGCAGAGTAACGCGTCGATGGTGGGATAGTCGTATTGATAGATCGACAAGTTCGTTTGGCTCATGTCGACTTCGCGGTACTGTAGGGGTCCTCAAAAGAACGCGTTACTGTGGTGCCGCGTGTCCTACCTGTCATCTTGATGAAAAGGCCGGGGAAGTTTGATCCGGATTGCGGGCCCCGACAAATCGTCGAACGCAGCTAAATAGGAGAAATCAATGAGCAACTTAAAACATCGAGTAGTCCCTGATATGGAGCGTCGCGCACGATTAACCTTTTGCGCGTGGCGATCTTCGCTTCTTTCCATCGGCGTTCCCGAGCCGTTCGCGTGACTCGGTAATGCCCAGAGCGCGCACGGCCGCGAGCGCGGCCAATTGTGTGTTTCTGGCGCGTGCGGCACCATGTTCCCACTTGTACACGGTATGCGCGCTCACGCCGATCAGCCTGCCAAAGTCGGCCGCCGAAAGCCGCAGGCGCTTGCGCTGCGACTTAACGCTCTTTGGACTGAATCGAATCATTTTCCGCGGAGGATTCCCAAAAGTGTCCGTGCTACCTTCGAGGTTCTGACGCCGAAGTCGCGACAGCTCCGCCTGCAGCCTCGCATGTTGCTTCTTCATCTGCGCCAAATCTCGGCGGAGCTTGCTTGAGCCCTTGTGTAGCGATTTTGTCCGTACCCGCGTCTCTTTGCGCGCAAGCCGCGAAACTTCTTGTTTGAGGACAATGGCGATATTTGGCATGTGATAATTCTTCTTACTTAGAACCGGTTTCAAAATGAAGTCTGAGACTGCTGTAGCCTGCGCCAGCAT
>CAZMGP010000001.1:0-222142 GCA_964565875.1 uncultured Enterobacteriaceae bacterium | reverse complement strand
CAGAAATCGAATCAAGTTAACAGCCCCTCATTTCATTTTGAAACCAGTTCTTAATAAAGTTGAAGGATTAGGCGGATTCCCTTTCTTTTGGCAACCGCGATCCGCCGGCGCGCATTGCTATCACGATGTGCCGCCCGCTCTTGACCGATTGCGGGACGGCGATCCGATACTCAACAAAATTACTTCGATTTCTTCGGTAATTTCTTCCTGCCGCAATCCATTGCAGCGTCGTCGCAAGTTGACGATCTTATCGTCCATTCTTTGGATCGCACCTTCGAGATGCTGCAACCGCCGGCGGTTCTCCTCCATAAGCGAACCGTAGAACAGGTCATGCATTTGGGCCCACAGGTAATGGTGCGCAAGTTCAGAAAATACCTCCTGAGGCTGAAGATTCAATAACGGCGGATAGGGAACGTTACGCAGACCTCCGACCGGCGGTGCGGGCAGGATCGTGTGCGCGCGCGGGTCATATTGACCTTCGCAATGGGCGAATACGGTGATGGCGCGCGGCGTGGCCGTTCGATCACTTGCCTGCAAGCGCACAAGACCATCCATGAGATGGCCCATAACGGGCGCAACCTCCGCCGCGACGCTCGGGCCGTCCAGTATTTCGGCGCTGAGCAAGCTCCCGGCCAATCTTGTTCCGAGACGCCGTCCCACAACCAGCGCTTTGGCTTTCGCGCTATCCGTCCGCCTCAAATGCTCTTGGAGCGCCCGCAACACCGAGTCGTTGAAGTCTCCGCAAAAGCCGCGTTGAGACCCGATGGCGACAACGATATCGGTCGTGTCCGGCGCAACGGCGTAAGCGGGATGGTGGCTGAGAAAATCCGCTGCGGCGGCTTCGACTCCTGCGAGCACGCGATGTTGGTGATTGAGATATCGTCCGAGGTTATGGGTTTCGATTACCGCGATGTTCTTCATCGCGGCCATGATGTCGCCGATTTCCGTCAACGCCGCGACACGGCGCTCGATTTGCCGTCGCCTACTCATGGGGTCTGATCCGTCATCCAAGCGCGCACGGCCTTCAGCCACGTCTCCCAAGCGTCGGCAAGCCTGAGACCGCTGCTATTCACGCATTGCACCAGCCGCGCGAGACGCGGGCGAATGGTTTCGGCCGAGAATGCATCGAATAGGCCCTCGTTGTACGCAATCATCCAGGCAAGCTGAAATTCGATTGGAAGCGGCGCAAGTCGATCCTGGCGGAAGATTTCGCGTAGCAATCGGCCGCGCCGAATCTTGGCTTCCATAGCGGGTTCCAGTTGCGCGTTAAAGCGCGTAAACGCTTCAAGCTCGATGAACTGGAGGTAGTCGAGCTTCATCCGCCCCGCCTCCTTCTTGATGCGCGCGTGCTGCGCTTTGCCGCCGATGCGCGATACCGAACGCGTGACGTCGATTGCAGGGAGCTGGCCTGCGGCAAAAAGGGTTTGGTCCAGATAGACCTGACCATCGGTGATCGACACGAGGTTGGTCGGAATGTAAGCGGCAATTTCACCTTGCTCTGTCTCGACCAGCGGCAACGCGGTCATGCTCCCGCCGCCATGCACCGATGCGAGCCGGGTCGAACGCTCAAGCAAACGGGCATGCAAATAGAAGACATCGCCGGGATAGGCCTCTCGCCCCGGCGGTCGGCGAAGCAGAAGCGACAGCTCACGGTAGGCGCGCGCATGGGTGGTGAGGTCGTCGTAGACAATCAACGTATCCTTGCCCTGCCACATCCAGCCCTCGGCCACGGCGCACCCCGCGTAAGGCGCCAGATATTTGAGTCCCGGCATAGCCGTGGCCTCGGCCACGACGACGGTCGTGTGGGCGATGGCGCCCGATTCTCGCAGGATTTCAAGCGTGCTGACTACACCGGAGAGCTTCTGCCCGATCACAACATATACGCAGTAGACCTCCTTACCCTTCTGGTTTATCACCGTATCGAGCGCAAGCGCGCTCTTTCCCGTTCCGTTATCGCCGATGATCAGTTGGCGCTGACCTTTACCGATTGGAACGACGGTATCCACTATCGTATTGCCCGTATACAGTGGTTCGTCCACAAAGTCGCGGGCGACAATTGGCGGCGAAAGCACTTCGAGCTCGCGCGAAACCGCGCAGATCGGCACACTCCTGCCGTCAAGCGGTACGCCGAGGGGATCGATAACTCGACCCAGCAGCGCGTCGCCCACGCCGAGGGATAAGCGCCTGCCCGAGCGGTAGGCGTACGCTCCCGCGGTAAGGCTTGCGGTCTGCTCAAGGAGGATTGCGCCGAGCAGATCCTCCTCTAGATGAAACACCAGTGCGCGACTACCGTCTTCGAGATCGAGCACCTCGTCCATGGCAGCCGATGGCAGGCCTGTGATCCATACGATTCCGTCTCCGACGGAAACGACGCGGCCCTGCTCCGTCAGGCGCGGCGCAAAACGATAGCCGGCGAGCCAATCACCGCCGGTCGAAGCCTTAGGAAGTCGTGCGTCCATGCTGAGCCTCTGCGAAGAATCTGAGCTCGTCCTGCAGGTTGGCCCGAATCGTCCAGGGCCCGAGATTTATCCGCAGCCCTGCCATCAACTCTGCATCCTGTGCGAACGCGCATGCGATAGGCCGGCCCGCAATTTGGCCGAGCGCCCGGGCGACACCCGAGCGCTGTTCCTCGTTGAGAGGATAGACGCTCGTAACGTCGGCTTTGCCTGGTTCGCTTGCCTTTCGCAGCGTGCGTATTTCATCGTCGGGCAACCTCGGCAGGTCTTCGAGCAGCAACAGGCGGATGCGCTCTTCGAGATCGGCGTCCGCAAGGCGCGACAGGACGCGGCCGGCAAACCGCCCGCCCTCGATTCTTGCGTCCGACTCCAGCCGCGCGCGTTCGTCAAGCGCGCGCCGCTGCTCGATCACGCGCTGCCGCTCGTGCTCCCGGTCAAGGCTCTCCCGCAATGCCGCCGTCAACCGGCTGCGCTCGATGGTCATCTCGTCTGCGAGAAGTTGGCGCGCATTCGCTCTTTCTTCTTCCCAAGCGGCCATGCGACAGTCGTACTCGCCTTTCAGTGCTTCAGCCTCATTGCGTATCGCGCGCGCCTCGAGCTGCAGGCGTTCGATACCTGCTTGGCGACTCGCGACCGCTGCGATAATCGGTTGATAGAGCAAACGTTTTAGCAACCAGACGAGAACAAGGAAGTTGATTATCTCGAGGGCGAATGTGGTGGCGTCGAATTCCATGTGGCCGCGCCTACTTGTTGAGCAGGTATTCGAGCAGAGGATTGCGGAACAGAACGATCAGAACGACGACCAGCACATAGATCGCCAGCGATTCAATCATCGCGAGGCCGATGAAAAGAGTGCGGGTGATTGCTTTCTCCGCTTCCGGCTGCCGAGCGAGCGCCTCCAGAGCTTGGGAAATCGCGCGCCCCATAGCGAGCGCAGGCAGGAAAACGCCGAACGCAATGGCAAGAGCTGCAATAACGGTAGATGCGGTGGCAAACCACGTGATGTCACTCATAGCTCACTCCCTATTCAGATGATGCTTAAGTTCCTGCGATTGGATGGCGCCGGCGATGTAGATCAATGCGAGCGTTCCGAATATGTAGGCCTGTACCACTGCTTCAACGATGTGCAACATCAATACCGGCACCGGCGCGAGGAAACCCGCCACGAGGAGCACAAGGAGCGCCGCCATCTGAAGACTGAACATGTTGCCGAATAGGCGCACGGCGAGCGCCAAGGTGCGCGAGATTTCGCCGATCAGGTGAAAGGGCAGCAGGATGGGATTTGGCTGCAAGTAGTGTCGGAGATAGCTTTTCAGGCCGTGACTGCGGATGCCGTACCAATGGACGGCAAGAAATACGAGAAGCGCAAGTCCCGCAGTCAAGGACAAGTCCCCTGTGGGCGAACGCACGCCGGGAATGAGGCTTGCCAAATTGGCGGCGAGGATGAATATCCACAGTGTGCCGACGAAAGGCAAAACCTCTCGCACCTGGTCCGGAAGCACGGTACGGATCGCCTCTTCGATTGCGCCGACTACGCCCTCGACGGCAGCCTGCAGCGGCCCGGGCGTGTCGGCGAGTCGACGGCGCACGGTCCACGCGACGGCGACCGCCATCGCCATGATTCCCCAGGTAACCACTACGGTATTCGTGATCGCCAGCGGCCCGATGTAAAAGGCCACCGAGATAAAGTTGCCTACCGCGGCCATGTTTATTCCTTGATGTAGAAATAGACGTTGACGGCGCCCACGATCGTGCCAAGGACAATTAGGCTCAAGGTCCAGCGCATCGAATAACCTGCAAACAGGCTGTCGATCCAGAGGCCGGCGTAGGCACCCGCCACCACCGGCACCACGAACAGCAATCCGAGAACGCCCACGTACGCGGTTTGTGCAAGCAGCGTCGGGCGTTCGCGCTCGGCACGTGCCAAGCGTTCGGCGCTCTTTTCCACTTCGCGCTCGACGCCGTTACGCTCCTTGCTCATGCGACAGCCCTCATTTCGCGCTCAATCAGCCAAAGCCGCTTCAGCATCTCGTCCTCGAGCCGATTGAGGCTCTCGGTGACAGAGCGCAGTTCGCGCTCCTCGGCCATCAGTTCTTCACGCCAGGCCCGGCTCACTCGCCGATAATCGCTGTCCTGGACGTAGCGTCGCGCATTGACGAACAACTCATTTTCGACGAAGTAGAGCACCGCGCCCGGAAGCGCCAAGAAGCGCCAGCCGCCGCTCGCCACGCGAAAGCGGGCAAGACCGCTTCCAAGGCAGGTTATCGCCCGCTCGTGATCAGCCAGAATGCCGAAGCTGCCGGATGCGTCCGTGCCGACGAAGCTGATCGCATCATCGATACGTTCATACTGGGTGGCACTCTGCAGATGCAGTACAAACGTCTTCACAGCGTGCCTTTCATGCTCGCGCGCATGTAGCACCTGTCCTCAGGCAAGTCGTCGTAATCTCCGCGCAGGAAAGCCTCGCAATCGTCCAGGGTCTCCTTCAGCGGTACGCTCACTCCGGCAATCCCGGTGTGCTGCGCGACAACGTGGAAGGGCTGCGTTAGGTAGCGTTGGAGTTTGCGCGCCCGCAGTACGATGCGACGATCCGCATCGGAGAGCTCTTCCATACCGAGCATCATGATGATGTCCTCAAGCTCGCGATAGCGCGCGAGGTGGGCACGCACCCCGTCGGCGATCGCGTAATGGCGATCACCAAGGAAATGTCTGTCCATCATCTTGCTTGCAGACTGAAGCGGATCGACCGCCGGATAAATGCCCTTCGCCGCTTGGGCGCGGGAGAGGATGACCGTGGTGTCGAGATGCCCGAGAATGGCGCTTACGGCAGGATCGGTCATATCATCCGCGGGCACATAAATCGCCTGGACCGAAGTGATGTCGCCCGCCGCCGTGGAAACGATGCGATCCTGCAGTTCGGCGACCTCGGTGAGAAGCGTAGGTTGGTAACCGACGGTAGCCGGCATGCGCCCCAGCAGCCCCGAAATTTCGCTTCCTGCCTGCACGTAGCGAAAGACGTTGTCCATCAACAGCAATACTTCCTTGCGCAAACAGTCGCGTAGGTACTCCGCATAGGCGAGCGCCGACATGCCGACCCGGAATCGCACGCCCGGCGATTCATCCATCTGACCGAAAACCATCACCGTCTGCGGCATTACGCCGGCTTCGCGCATCTCGTGCCACAGCTCGTGCCCTTCACGAATGCGTTCGCCGACACCCGCAAAGACCGAAACACCCCGGTGCAAAGCGACGATGGCGTGCATGAATTCCATGATAAGTACCGTCTTGCCGACGCCGGCGCCACCAAAAAGACCCGTCTTGCCGCCTCTGACGAAGGGCGCCAGGAGGTCGACGACTTTAATGCCTGTCTCAAGGATTCCGCGCGCACTTACAATTTCATGTAGCGGCGCCGAGCGGGCGAGAATGCTGCGGGATTCGCTTTTGGGCAGCGGTAGGCCACTATCGAGCGGCTCGCCGAAAACGTTGAGCAGCCTACCCAGACACTCGCGCGCCACCGGGACCTGCAGCGAAGCGCCGGTGTCAAACACCGGCATTCCGCGTTGCAGTCCACCGGTTCGATTCAACGTAACGGCGCGCACGCGCCGTTGATCGAGATGTAGATGCGTTTCGAACATGTAGGTTTCGTGGTCGATCCGCGCGTATAGCGCCTGATGCAATGGGGGGAGGCGGTCACAGACGATGTCGACCACAGGGCCGTGCACGGCGCAGATCGTGCCGATCTGCGAGCTCTTGCTTGTCAGTCGGGCATTCGCTTCGAGTTTGGCCGCGAATTGGCGTAGGCACTCCTCGGAGCAGAAGTAGTACGTGTTAGCGCCGTCCGCCAAGGTTCCGGCGGCGGTGGACTCGTCGACGCTCATGCCACATACGGGATCAATCGCCATCGCAGTACTTCTTTGTCACCCCGACCGCAGACCCGACTTACAGAGGAGGCGCGTTCGACCGCATCGATCGTTCGCTGGGTAATCGCGCTGCTCGCTTGTCAGCACCCGACAACAAATGTTTGCGTTATCCGCAGGGAAGCGCGGCACGCCGGCAGGCGCCATGGGCGTTTCTTCTCAGGATTTGTCCTTCTCTTCATTCCCCGCGTGCCCGTGGCCGTGCTTGCCGCCGTGCATGAAGATGTGCATCAGAGGGCAGGCAAGGAGCAATAGATAGGGCAGCATGCCGGAGAGGTGCTCGCGATGCTCTACGAACAGGAAGGCCAGGGCGGCGGCCGCAAACACCCACCACACAAAGTTACCGCCGTTTGCCGAATGTTCGTGCTCGTCGTGCTGGAACGGAGATTGCTGCGATTGTTGAAGTTTCTCTCCCATGATTGTGTCCTTTCCCTAGCAATTTGCCCGCAAAGGAATTCGATGAAGGCTCGCCGTGTTGGCGCGCGCAAACCGCTCTCACTTTCCGTCGCGCGGATGGAAGTGCTTGGTCCTGTCTTTGTCCGCCTTCAATGGCGCTGCCGCGCCGCGGGACTTCGAGTCGGGACTTGCACTCTCCACGGATGGCGCGACCCCCGTCTTCTCCTGCATATGCGAGTGCGGCTGCACCTTCTTGACGGGAGCCTTCTCGGTCTGCGCTTCGGTGCCGCTCTTTTCGACTTCCGCGGCGTAGGCGCTGATCGATAACGCCGGCGCGAAGGCGATCAACGCGATAAACAGCGGCTTTTTCAGGGTCATGGATATCTCCTCGATCAGGTATTTTGGATAACGCGAATTGGATTCCCAAGTCACGTTGACGCCAGTGTGCGCTTCAGGAGCCATCGCGAACATGACGGCAACATTACATCTCTGTCATGTGGCGTCCCCAAGGCGGAACCAACAGCTCACGATTGCGGAGTCTCGCAGCATAGCTTTATTACAAGCCGGTAATCTTTGATTTTTCTCAAATAAAGACATTGCCTGCCTGGAACACTTGAGCACGGCAGTCCAACTCCGCGGTGTCGCGGAACGAAGCACCGAAGCAGCAACAAGAAGGAAAGCAATGCAAGACAATCCGTCACCGGAAGCAGTAGCGCGCAGGCCACGAAACGCGGCCCGTGTCGAAATCAAACGAAATGCGATCCGGACGCAGGACGCGCAGCGGCAGGGCATCCTGGTACTGGATTCGCTGGGTGAGATCGCGCTGTGCAACGTGAATGCCGCACAGATATTCGGTTACGAAACGGGGTCGTTGCTGAGGAAGCCCGTCTCGTTCCTGATTCCGACGCTGCCTTTGCGCTCGGCCACCCCGGGTTACAACCTCGCCTTCGCGCATTTCTGGCCACGCGAGGCGTGGCGCAATTTCCACGGTCGCGATGCGTCCGGCGTGCTCTTTCCCCTTGAGATTTCGTTGCGAAGCACGCGGCTGAATTCCCAACGGGCGATTGCGCTCGATCTACGGCAATCTTCCCAGGGCAACGGCCGCTAGGCGAGCCGCGCTCAACGACGGAGCGCGAGCACGCGGGCAGCGGCGAGCCGAAGCCGCATCCTGAAGCGGGAACAGGGCACTACAGAACTTAGAGGTTGAAGATCTGCACGAGCTCGTCGCACATGCGCGCCATGCGGCAAAGCCGGCGACTGTCATCGCAGGCTCTGCCCCGCGCGCGACGCGCAGGGCGAAGTGTTCCAGTGGGTGAAGCGTGGGGGAACGTCCCGTGCGGATGTGGACGCCCCCCCCGTGGAGCCGCCGGTGAGCGCGGCCTATTTCTTCATTACATCGGGGCTGTGCCGCGCCGCGGGCGCATCCGGCGTGCCGCCCGGATCGGTGTGAATGCCCGATTTGTCCGTCGACCCGGCTTCGGCGGCCGCGCCCTTGGACGTGACCTTCTTCTTCATCACCTTCTCCGTGTGCTGCGCCGCCGGAGCGTCCGGCGTGCCGCCCGGGTCGGTGTGGATACCTGCTTTGTCGGTCTTGCCGGTGTCGGCTGCGCCGGCCTTGGACCCGCCTTTCTTTTTCATTACTTCCTGCGTGTGCCGCGCCGCCGGAGCGTCGGGCGTGCCGCCCGGGTCGGTATGAATCCCTGCCTTGTCCGTCGTCCCTGCGCCCTGGGCGAACGCGGCGGGTGTCGCGAGCGCAAGGGCGAGCGTCGAAGCAAACATAATGGGTCGGAACTTCCTGTCGATCAGCGTCATAGCGGTTCTCCTAGGGTTGTAATAATGTGGCATAGGGCCTTCCCTAACAAACTGCATTTCCAGCCACACCCGGACCTCTAATTCGATGTCCTGACGGGCATTTTAACGCAATTCATTTAGCCCCGCCTGGGACGCTCGCTCGGGCAATGCCCGTCGCGGCGATTTCTCGCGCCGCGGCAGGAGAGCGCGCCCGTAATCCACGACCGGCGAATGTTCGGCCCCGTTCGCGACCGGCGTGGGATCAGTCCTTCAGTTTCTGGAACAAATCCATCATGTCGCGATAATGCCCGCTCACGCGGTCGAGGGAAAATTGATACATCAACGCGTTCTCCGCGAATTTTGCCCGCGCGACGTCCATGTCCACCGTATTTCCGTCCACACTCGGTTGGCTGGGCGTCACGTATTTGACTGGTATTTCCTCTGGCGACTCGATCTTCATCCGCAACGCTTCCGCGACGTCGATGTCGCGCGCTTTGTAGCCCGGCGTGTCGGCATTGGCGATGTTCGATGCAAGCAGTTGCATGCGGTAGGCGCGAATCTTCAATGCGCGTTCGTGAATATGGTCGTCAGAATCTGGAGACTGCGCCCCGCGAAGGGGAATGTGCCCGGATCTGCCGCCCGCGCCGGAACCGGCATGGCTTTGCACGTGCGCTCCGGTTGCGGCAGTCGCGGACCCCGCACTTGACGGTCCGGAAACCCCGTAGCCTTGCAGGCGCGACTGGAGGGCGCCCGGAAAATCCGCAGTCCGCGTCGACGCACCCGAATGCGAGCCGTGCTCGGCAGCCGACGTCGGGGCCGCAGACGGCAAGCCATTCGTTGGGGCAATACCCATTTTCGAGACGCCTCCTTACGCTCAAGTACGAAGCCTAGTTACCTGCCGCATTCCGGCTGAAGCGATTGGAACACCGATGCAGTCGCAGCCACGCCCCGAATATCGCCGCGAAAGGCATAAATGATCATTACAAAGCCGTAATCCAGGCGTCATCTCCCTGCAAGCATCCATGAATCAACATCTTGTCATGCACGCATGCGGGCAGCAGCGGAATTGCCGGGAGGAACCGGACGGAATCGTCACAATCGACCACCCGCTACGGGGTCGACTGAACGCGTGGCTGCTTCGGGCTCTGGACTCCTATATGGACTCCAAATACGCCGGCATCAAGGCGCGGCTCTTTTCGAACCTGCCGGCCGTGGCGGTCGAACTCGGCCCCGGAGTCGGGGCGAATCTGCGCTACCTGCCGCGCGGCACGCGCCTCATAGCGTTCGAACCCAACCGACAGATGCACCGCGTGCTGAGTCGCCGCGCAAGCGAGTACGGCATCGCGCTAGAACTCCGAGGAACCGCAGCCGAGACGCTTGATCTGCCTTCCGAGTCGGTTGATTTCGTATTCGGCTCTTTGGTCTTGTGCTCGGTTGGCGAGCCCGAGAGAGTCGTCGCAGAGGTGCGCCGTTTGTTGCGCCCTGGCGGGCGCTTTGCGTGTGTCGAGCACGTCGCGGCACCCGAAGGTTCCGGGATTCATCATGTCCAACGAATATGTCGCCGTGGGTGGCAATGGGTGTTCGAGGGATGCGATCTGTGCCGCGACACCGAATCGCTGCTTCGATCGGCCGGGTTTGCCCACGTCGAAGTACAGCGCCTTACGGTTCCAACCGTTCTTCTCCCGCTTCGGCATCAAATCGCGGCGATGTGCATAAACTGATCCGCCGCGTCGCCGGGCGCGCGCGTTAAGCGGCGCTCGGTCGCGACTCTCTCGGAATGACGGAAGGAGGGAGCAAAGCAGCGGCCGGAGTCGCTTTTTCGAGCGTAAAGCGAAACTTTGCGCCCTTTCCCGCGGCAGGCACGAGCTCCAAGGCGGTATGGTGAAGCTCGAGGATGCGTCTGACAATGCGCAAACCAAGTCCTCTTCGCGCTTCCGACTGATCCTGGGTGGATATTCGCCGACTCGAATCTTCCGATACAAGGTTATGCCATCTTTCGGCGGAAATACCGGAGCCGTCATCCCATACGAGGATCTCGACGCTATCTCGATGCTCCTGCATTTGGATCCAGACCTCACGTGCCCCTTTTGCGTGACGCAGCGCATTTTCAAAAAGATTGTCGAATACCCGTTCGATAAGAAAGACGTCGGCAGTTACCTGGATGTGCTTGGCATCGCCGCGTATGCGGACTGCAATTTCACGCGCAGCCGCTTTGAGCGAAAATTTTATGACAATATCTTGCACCAGTTCTGCAATCGAAAACGGTTCCCTGTGCAACTGATAGTCGGCGCTCTCCAGTTTTGACAGTTCGAATACGCCGTCGATTAGGCGGCCTAGCGAACGGCTTTGCGCCAGCGCGGTACCAATCAATTCCCAGCGGTCGACAACGGGCAGCGATGTGGCCGTCGTCCGCGCGCTCTCCAGACAACCTTGAATGACGGTAAGCGGAGTACGCAGATCGTGGGATATATTCGCGAACATTTCGCGCATCCTGCGGTCTTCATCTTTGAGTCGATGGAGTAGATCCGTTATCTGGTCGGCCATTTCCCTAAAATGAAAACCGAGGCGCTCCAGTTCGGTTCCCTCTGAAGTATTCGCGCTCGGCCAGGCAATGCCGCTTTCCTTGCGAAATTGAATCATGTCTCCGGAAAGCCTGCGAATCGGCTTCGAAATGTAACCGAGAAGGATGATGGCAGCGCCAAACGCGAGAATACTGGCACCGACGATCATCACGGCGGATTCGAGCAATACGCGGCTGCGCTGGTGGGTCAGAAAAGCCCCGCTGTCCTGGCCCCGCAACACCAGCAACAGATAGGCCGCAGGTGCGCCCCCGCGGCCGATGGGTGCGGCGGAGAAGATTCTGGAAACGCCCGGATCGGTCGGATCGGCGAGGGTCACCGGCAATACCTGCGGATTTTGGATGACCGAGGCGACGGCGCCGATATCGACGGTTTCCGCCTTCCGCCGCGCGCCGGGGACGGACGACAAAAGTATCTTGCCCGCCTCGTCGATCACGTAGTAGTCGATCGCCAAGCTGAATCGGCTGAATTCCGACAACAAATTGCGCAATTGCGCGTCGTTCGCCTCGAACACCGCCGACGTGAACGCGTCGCGGTGGCGCGCAAGGACGCCTCCGGCCCACCCCAAACTCATGCGCTGTGTCGCCTCGAGATGGTAGCGCGCGTGGGTCAGGCCGATCACTGCCAGGAAGCTGCAAGCGAGCAGTAGACCGTAGACGATCTGCACCACCGCGAGGTGGCTGAATAGCGAACGCGGCAGCACCCGCATCGAACTCACGCATCCTTGCCGATCGCGCAGGACGCCTGCATCAGACGGTAGCCTATGCCCCAGGCCGTCTGAATGATGCGCGGGTTGGCCGGATCGGATTCGATTTTCGAGCGCAATCGACTCATATGCGAGGTAACGGTGTATTCGTACACTCCGTTGTTGCATCCCCAGACCAAGTCGAGAAGTTGATTTCTGGAAAACACCCTCCCGGGTTTGCTGGCAAAAAGATGGAGAAGGTCAAATTCCTTTTCGGTCAGATGAATCTCAACCCCTGCGCGAAACACCTGGCGTGCGGACGGATCGATCACTAAATCGTCGACCCGAATACTTTCCGTGGCGGATGCGGCTTGCGTAGGCGGACGCTGCAGTCGGCGAAACAGAGCTTTGACGCGCGCGGCCAGTTCGAGAAGACTGAACGGCTTGACCATGTAGTCGTCCGCCCCGAATTCGAGTCCGACGATCCGGTCCAATTCCGTCGCCTTCGCGGTGAGCATCAATATCAGCGGAGGCGCTTCCGCCGCGCGCAGGGCGCGGCAGACCTCGAGACCGCCGAGCCCGGGCAACACCAGGTCGAGCACCAGCAGATCGCAGGGATGCCGCGTCAGCATATCGAGCGCCGCGCGCCCGTCGCCGCAGATTGCGACTGACTTTACGAATTCGCGCAGTCGACTAGCCACCAAGTGCGCCAATTCGGTCGAGTCGTCGACCACGAGGACGCTTCGATCGAGTAACAATTCCGTCGCACGATCGTCTGCCGCCCCCGCTCGTGTCTCTAACACCGATGGCGACGCGCCAACTGCAGGATGCGGCGAATCGCGATCCGACATGTCGTCGCGACTGCGCTCAAATGTTGTTCGTAGACGGCGCCCGGGAACTTGGGCGCGCGAATCGGGATGACTCTGCGTCTCAGCATCACTCATCGCAACCTCCTCCAACCGCTCCCACTTCTGCACGGGAAACGCCATACTCTTTCAATACATCATGCGGCGCGATGGATTACGGCAGGATGACGCGGAAATTACAAATGCGGCCTATTCTGTGTTTTCGCGTGGATTTGGCGCATGCAGCGGCATCGTTCGCCTCCTCCCGGATACGTGCGCGCGCCACGTCGCGTGGTAAATCAGCGCCTCCGGCAACTTGCCCTGCCTGGTTTCCGGGCAAAAAAAAGAACGCCTCGACGAGGCGTTCTAAAGGACCCCCAAGGAGGTCCACTAGGAGAAACTTCTTGCTGCGGGCGGCGCGGGTCGGCAGTTTCCGCGCCGTCCGCAATGATCAGAAGTTGTGCCGCACGCCGAGTGCGATGGTGCGCGTGCTTTCGCCCGGAGCCAGGCCGCCGTTCACGCCGGCGGTGCTCACGTAGGGCGTATACGAGCCGGCGGCGTCGTTGGTGAGCTTGGCCCATGAGAGCGCGAGGTACGTGCGCTTGGAGAGGGCGTACGAGTAGGTCAGCGCTACCTGCTTCGCGCCGTCTTGCACCGGCGTCGCGCTGTCGTCCTGCGCCTTGGTATAGGTCACATGGAAGCCGTGCGGACCGGTCAAGTACCGCACCGGAATCGACCAGGCGGTCCGATTGCTCAGCTCGGTGCCGACGGACGCCAGACCCGCCGCCGTCGTTGCCGCGGTGAGTTTCGACTTATTCCACATCAAGCCGACTTTCCATCCGCCGAACATGTAGTGGCCGTAGAGCGAGTCGCTGCGCTGGTCCGCGGAAACGAGCTGGCCCAGCGCCGAGTTCGCGCCGGGAGCGTACACGCCGACGTTGCCGCCCACGTTTCCCAGTCCCTGGAAGGCAGCGATGTTGGCCGCGGTAAGCGCGCCGCCCGGGTTATCCATCTTCCCGTCCCAGTAGCTCCAGCCCGCGGCCCAATTCCCGGCGGTGTAAGTCGGGTTGAAGTTCCACGCGCGGCCGGCGCGGCTGCTGTTTCCCAGGGTCAGATCGGACGGCGACACACCCGTGCCCGCCGGATTGGCGGAATAGGCGACCGCTGCCTGGAATCCGCTCCAGTTCGGCGACGTCCACTTGATGGTGTTCGGGGTCCGCGTCGCGTTCGCGATCGCAACCCGGCCGCCGCCGGCGAAATCGATGAGCGAGCTCGGAGCCAGCCGATAGCTCGCACCCATGAAGTACGCGTCTTCCGGCGTCTTGAAATAGTGCAGCGCATGCCGGCCGGCGGTGATGCTGCCCCATTGGGTGCTATCCAGGCCCACCCAGCTCTCGCCCGTCAACGCGAGTGACCCGGTAGGGATATTGGGTCTGAAGTCGAGCCGGCCCACGGCGGCCAAGCCGTTGCCGAGATTCTCTCGCATGCCGAATACCAGGGTCGTCGACTCGTCCTGCACGCGGGTTTCGCTGGTGTTCAGCCGACCCGGCACCTGGGCGTAGACATTGCTGATGCTCTGGTTGTCGACGCTTAACAGCAGGCTGCCGCTGATGGTGACGCTGCTGCCGCCGCCGGCGGGGGCGGCGGCGGTAGCCGCCGCCGGTTCGTCCTTGTGGTACCCGCCCGGGGATGGCGTTGCCGTTTGTGCAAGCGCAGCCATAGGCGCGGCGAGCGCGCCTGCGACCGCCACGACCAAGAGTTGCTTTTTATGCATCATGTTTTCCTTTCGCTGTTGGGATGGCCCTGGGACACCACCAACACTGCCGCCACTTCCTGCACCGATTTCCCGGCGCCTGGACTAGCATTGGCAAAGCTCGGCAGCCCCAAGTGCTGCCGACTCTATTCAGTGCGACACGCAGCGGAACGATCCCGCTAATGAATTTCGTCAAAATTCGGTGGAGAGCCACGGTCTCGGACATGCGTGTTGTGTCTCGACAACCTCTCGCGCGACACCGGCGCCTACGGGAGTGGCCACACGTCGCGTCGCGAAGCGCATTATTGGATGCGCAGAAGATTTGCGACTAGAAGAAGAACTTCTCTTTCGGAGAAAGCTATGGAAAATGCCGAGGCGGTTGCGCGCAACACTTTCGCCATAACTACGTCACAGCTTCGCCACGCCCATTCGATTACATTGCGCGTTGCGACGTGCGGCGTTTCTCCGTTCGCCGGTCGCGAGCGCCGCGAGCAAACCAGCATCGACATGGCGATCCAACGAGAGGCCCAATGGCGAACCGAAGCATCCTGCACCTGATTCGACAAGCGCGAGCCGGCGATGTCGAGAGTCAATTCAACCTCGGCAAGCTCTATTTGAAGGGAGGTCTCGGCCTGGGCGCCAACCAGCACTCTGCCTTCCTCTGGTTGGACAAGGCGGCGGCGCAGGGACACGGCGCCGCGTGGCAACTGATCGGACAGAGCGTCTCGCCGGGCGTCGCGGGCCATGCGGATTCGTCGCGCAGATTGCGACGCTGGTACGAACTCGCCGCCAACGACGGTTGCGTGATGGCCCAGGTGAAGCTCGCCAAGCTGCTGTTGTCGGATCAGGCTTCGACCGCCGTGCCGCAGCCGCCGCAGGCGGCGATGCGATTGCTGCGCAGCGCCGCCGCCCAAGGAGAAGCCGGCGCCAAGCTCGAGCTGGGCATCTGTCTATTGAAAGACGACGTCGATCGCGGATCCAGCGCCGCGGAGGCGATTGCGCTGCTCGAGCAGGCGCACGCCGCGGGCAAGACCGCGGCGGCACGGCATTTAGGCGACTACTACTGGCGGGAAAGCGATGCCGAGCGCGCGTATGTCTGGTATTCACGCTGCGTCGATTTGCGCGACGCCGAGGTCTGCTACCGCTTCGGCATGTTGAGGGCGCTGCGCGGGGAGCCTGCCGCGCGCTTGCTCGAACGTGCCGCTGCGGCACGGCACCCGCTTGCTTGCGAGGAGCTTGGCCTGCGACACGCCATAGGATGGTGCCGCGATGCCGGCGGAGCGCCCAACCTTCGAAATTTCAAGAAGGCCGTGCGCTGGCTCGAGCGCGCCGCCTCGCTCGGATCGGCCAAAGCCTGTTTCTTTCTTGCACTGCTGTACGCACACGAAAACTGCAGCTTCCGCGACCAGGAGAGCGCACGCGAATGGCTGTTCGAGGCCGCGCGCCGCGGGCACCCCGAGGCGCAGTATCGGGCAGCCCTCAGGCTGTTGCGCGACGTCCAATCTTCGCGCACGCCCAATGCACATGAAACGCGAGGCGAGGAAGCCGATGTCGTTGCGGTCAGATTTCTCGCCGAAGCCGCGCAGCAAGGACATGAGCAGGCCAGCCGCGCGCTCGATGAAGGCGGATACCGTGCGCCCCGGCTCAACGACATCCAGACGACGCTCTGGGCGCGAGCCGTCGCGGCCATGGAACCCGTGGGCGAGCATGTTGCCATGCGCCTGAAACTCGCCGGCCTATTCGGCCTGCGCGTTTGTGAACTCCTCATGATCGAACCGGACCGCGCACATCGCGGCAATTGCCTTGTGCTTGATCTGCATCATCTCGGAGTCAAACTGCGCAGGAGGATCATCATCGTCGAGACCGAGGCGCAGTCCGAAGCGGCGGACGCGGCGTATTCTCTGTTTCGCGCAGGGAGCGCGGCCGCGCGCGACCTTCACGGCGGCTATCTGTCTCGCTACCATCAATTCTTGCGCCGCTGCAGGCGCGCCGGCATCGAATATCGCCGATTGCGGAACGAAGCGACGTAAGCTCCGAATAGGCCGCGCTCTAAGAAAAGAACTTACACCGTCGCGCAAGTTAAGATCGCGCTATCGGTCCCTACTGAACGGCAGTCGGCAGATTATGCGAGGATGCGGCGCCGCTTGGGCAGACGCCCTGCAGATTAGAAGTCCGTATCCGGACCGGCGGTTTTGAACGATTCGCACGGCGCGCCCTTACGCGCGGCTGGCCATCCCCCCCACGCAGCACCCGCCGCCGATCCAATCGCCCGAAGCGCAGCGATCAGGCCGTCGGGGGTGCTGCGGCAACGCCGCGCGAGGGCAATCCCCCGAACGCGCTCAGTACGGCGGAACCCAAGGCTTGGGCAGGTCGGGAACGGCGGGGTTGCTCGGCACAACCTTCATCTGCATCACCTCCTGGCTGTGGCGCGCCGCGGGCGCATCGGCGGTTCCGCCCGGATCGGTGTGGATGCCCTGGTACCACGTGCCGGCGTTGGCTGTCATGCTGCCCGCCGCAGAGTTCTTCTCCATGACTTCCCGACTGTGGCGCGCCGCGGGCGCATCCGGGGTTCCGCCCGGATCGGTATGGAAGCCCTGCGCGTCCCAACTTCCGTACTCGGCAAATGCTGCCGGGGCCGCTGCGGCGAACATGACCGTTGAAGCGATGATACTGAGGCGAAACTTCTTGCTGATCGACATGACACAATCTCCTATACTCACTTTGGTTGCAATACCCACGAGGCAATTCGAGCTTCGCCGGCGCGGACTACGATGACGTCCGTAGTGATTCGACTATAGGCTTGCGATCCCAACGCGCGCGTGACGGCCGAGTTACAAATGCGTAATGCCGGCCGCGGCGATCCGCCGTGCCGATCGGGCGCCCGACTCCAGCGGTTTCTGGCAGCAATCCGCAACACTTCCGCAAGACTTGCGCAAGCATTGCCCGCCATCATCGCGGTTGGGATTTACGCCGGCGATGCCGGCGCGAGCGTGGAGTCAGCCACATGGTCGCGAATCAACCGGTACTGGACATCGCATTTGTTTCGAATGACGCGGTCTGCGATCAGGATCTGCCCCGGATCCTGCATCTGTTTGCGAATAGAATCGCGCCTTCGGCACCGTCAACGGCATTGGAGGAGTGGAGACGCGGGTCGTGCGAGCACGCTCTGATCGTGGTCGACGGCTACGCGCTTGGCAAAGAGGCGCTCGCGCTATGCAGGCGGCTTCGGCTCGCCGGCGTAACCCAACCCATCATTCTCTCGTGGGTGCACGCCAGCGACCTGGATCGCGCCGTGTGCCGAGAATTCGGAGCGACCGCCGTCGTTTCTCGGCCGTTCACCCAAGAGCGTGTCGCCGCGGCGATTCGCGCCGCGATGACGGATTCACATTCCCGCCTCGGTACTCGTGTGACGCGCACGCCGGAAGCGACCGATCGCCCGATCCCGCTCGCCACACCGACGCAAGATCGTGTTCGCGCGCAGCGCGCGGTCGAACACGCAACCCAAGCGTAGCACCGAAAGATTCGGATTGCGCAGTCCGTCGGCGCGGCCGCAACGCGGCTGAGCCCGGCGCCGCATTCCCTGCGCCTTGGTGCAAAGCCGTCCGTTCGTTGCGCCCCGATTTACCTGCACCGGCTGAGCTAAACGGCGACACCGCCGAATGGGCAGACCGTCGTAAAAGACCACATCAGCCAAATGGATCAAGAGCTTGACGAAACCTTGCCGTCATGATTTTAGGTTGCACACCCGATTGCGCCGCAGGGCGTTTTTCTCTAGACTGGCAGCCCATGATCCGACGCTTCCGCCTCATCGCAGTGTTTGCGCTGCTCGTTATTTTGCCCTTGCAGGGAGCCGCAACTGTCTTCAATGCGCTCCTGTGCGGGCCGTCGGACGACCACCGCCAGTCGCCCGCCGCCCGGATTCATGTCCATGATGATGCGGGCGCGACCCAGGATCAAACCGCTCACGAGGGTTCCAAGCACAAAGATTCCAACCACGCCTCCTGCCAGCACTTTCCTCCCGCCATTCCGACCGCGCCTATGGCAATCGGCGCGTCGGCCTTGCCGACGATGCACGCGTCGGCACCTCTCCTTTCCACGCAGTTCGTTCCCGAGCAACCTGCGCGACCGCCCCGCGCCTGATCCCGCTCTGAAGAAGTCGTAGGTCGCTTTGCGCGCTGCCGCACCTCGAGCGCACGCGCACGCTTCGCGCACCATTCAGGAAAAAGATTCAGGGCATCGATCGCGCTCGCATGCGCGTTGCCGCCTGCGTTCGACACAGCAACTCCGCGTCGTCGCCGAGCGGACATGCGGCGGTCATAGGAGGGACCATGCAAAAGACCGGATTTCGCCTCAAAGCGTCGGCGGTCGCGTTTTCCGTGGGATTGCTGGGCGGTTGTGCAGAATTCTCGGTCGATGGCGGCTTTGGGACAGCGCAAGACGCCGCGCAGGAACGGTTGGGAAAGCAGGCGAAGTGGACCAGGAGCGCGATGGAGGTCGAGAGCGCGCGCGTCGTCGTCGCCGACTTGCTCGCCAAGCCGCTCTCCGTGGACGACGCCGAACAGCTCGCGTTGCTCAACAATCCCGGCTTGCAAGCCACCTACGCGGAGCTCGGGATCGCGGAAGCGGATCTCGTCCAGGCCGGACGCATGACCAATCCGCACTTTGCCTACCTGCGCACGAGCGATGGCGAGGAAAGCAAGATCGAATGGTCGCTTGCGTTCCCCGTCATCGATCTCCTGACCATGCCGTTGCGCAAGCGGATGGAGCAGCACCGCTTCGACGAAGTGAGGCTTGCCGTCGCCGCCGCCACCATCGCCGTCGCCCTCGATACGCGCCGCGCCTGGTATGCCGCCGTCGCCGCCGACCAAGCGGTGCGCTACATGGAACAGGCAAAGACGAGTGCGGAGGCGGGCGCGGAACTGGCGCAGCGCATGGCGCGCGCCGGCAACTTTCCAAAGCTCGCGCAGATGCGAGAGCAAGTGTTCTACGCCGAAGTCCTAGCCCGGCTCGCGCGCGCCAAGCAGACCGCGCTCAGTCAGCGCGAACGTCTTACCAGTCTCGCAGGCCTTCAGGGAAAGGAAATCTCTTTCAAGCTGCCCGAGCGGCTGCCCGATCTGCCTGCCGCGGCGCAGGACGTGCGCGATTTGGAGGCCACCGCGATGGCGCAGCGTTACGACATCCAGGCCGCAAAACAGGCAAGTGCAGCGCTCGCGCAGTCGCTGGGGCTCACCAGGACGACCCGGCTCATCAACGCGCTTGAACTGGGCCCCGCGCGCACGAGAGAGGATCCGACACCGTGGAAACGGGGCTACGAAGTGAGCCTGGAGGTGCCTTTGTTCGACTGGGGCAGTGCGCGCGTCGCCAAAGCCGAAGCGATATACATGCAGTCGGTCCATCGCCTTGCCGAGCTGGGCATCGCCGCGCAATCCGAAGTGCGCGAGAGCTATGCCGCTACTCGCACCGCGTACGATATTGCCGAGCGCTATCGCGACCAGATCGTACCGCTGCGGAAAGCGATCTCCGAGGAAGATCTGCAGCGCTACAACGGCATGTTGATCAGCGTGTTCGAATTGCTCGCCGATGCAAGAGAGCAAGTGGCGAGCGTCAACGCCTCGATCGAGGCGCAACGCGATTTCTGGCTGGCGCAGACCGATCTTCAGAGCGCATTGAACGGCGCGGGTCGCCGCCCGCGCGCGGAAGCGGTACCAGAGGCGACGCGCGCGATCGCCCGCACCCCCGCTCTGGCGGGTCACTGAATCAAAGGACTGAAGATATGCAGACACGTCGTGATTTTCTGCGGCGCTCCGGCGCCACGCTGCTTGGAGCCGCGCTCGTCAACCGGGTGCAGGCGGCATCGCTGCCCGAAGCGCCCTCGGCCGCGACCGCGTCCACGCAAGCGCCCTTGCCACCGGCCACGGGAAGGCCCTATCACCCCGTCGTGACACTCAACGGTTGGAGCTTGCCGTGGCGCATGAACGGCGGCTGGAAAGAATTCCACCTGGTCGCAGAACCGGTGGTGCGCGAGTTGGCGGCCGGAATGAAGGCCCATCTTTGGGGCTACAACGGGCAGTCGCCGGGGCCGACCATCGAGTGTGTCGAAGGAGACCGAGTGCGCATCTTCGTCACCAACAGGCTGCCCGAGCACACCAGCGTTCACTGGCACGGCGTCCTGCTGCCCAACGGCATGGACGGCGTGGGCGGCCTCACGCAGCCGCACATTGCCACGGGCAAGACCTACGTCTACGAGTTCCTCATGCCGAAATCGGGGACGTTTATGTATCACCCGCATGCCGACGAAATGGTGCAGATGGCGATGGGCATGATGGGCTTCATCGTAGTGCATCCGAAGAACCGGAGCTTCATGCGCGTGGACCGCGACTTCGTCTTCCTCATCAACGCGTTCGACATCGAGCCGGGCAGCTATACGCCCAAAGTCGCGACAATGCTCGATTTCAATCTTTGGGCATGGAACAGCCGCGTTTTCCCGGGGATCGACCCACTCGTCGTGCGCAAGGGGGACCGCGTGCGCATCCGCATGGGCAACCTCACCATGACCAATCATCCGATCCACATTCACGGCAACGACTTCGAAGTCACCTGTACCGACGGCGGCTGGGTTCCGAAGAGCGCGCGTTGGCCTGAAACGACGGTGGACATGGCCATCGGTCAAATGCGGGCGGTCGAGTTCGTCGCCGACAACCCGGGGGACTGGGCGTTCCACTGCCACAAGTCGCATCACGTCATGAACGCGATGGGGCACGATGTACCGACGATGATCGGAATCGATCAGCGTGCTGTCGCGGAGCAGATTTCCAAGCTCGTTCCCGACTACATGGCAATGGGCGAGAGCGGCATGGCCGATATGGGCGCCATGGAAATGCCGCTGCCGGATAACACGCTGCCGATGATGAGCGGCGCCGGTCCTTTTGGACCGCTCGAAATGGGCGGCATGTTCACGATCGTCAAAGTCAGAGAAGGTCTGGCGCGCGGCGATTACAGGGACCCGGGCTGGTACCGGCATCCGAGTGGCACGGTTGCCTACGAGTGGTCCGGCGCCGAACCGGCGATCGCTCGCACGCAGCCCGCCGCAGGCGACGGCCGCACGCTCAACGTACGTCGTGGCCCGGGCCGCTCCGGTCATTGATGTACATTCTTTTCCCAACGTACGCAATTAGCCAAGGAGGTTTCAATGAAAAGCGTTTTGATGGCGACTGCCCTGACCATTACCCTTGCATCGTCCGGCGCGCTCGCGCATGGGGATGGGCACGACGAAATGATGCAAGGAATGACGCACGGCAAGACCGGCCATGGTCATGAGCACGCGAGCGCCGTCGGCAAGCCTGGGGATCCGACGAAGGCAACGCGCACCGTCGAAGTCGTGATGAGCGACGACATGCGCTTTACGCCGAACCGGATCGACGTGGAGCGTGGCGAGACCGTAAGATTCGTCGCCAAGAACATCGGACAGGTGAAACACGAGATGGTCTTCGGCTCCATGAAAGAACTGAAGGCGCACGCGGCGATGATGCGGAAGATGCCGGAGATGGAGCATGCCGATCCGAACATGGTGAGTGTCGCTGCGGGCAAGACGGGCGAACTGGTCTGGCAGTTCACCAAGGCCGGCACCTTCGATTTCGCTTGCCTAGTTCCGGGGCATTTTGATGCCGGCATGCGCGGAACGATTTCGGTTGCCGCGCCGAAACCTGCCTCGAAATAATCTGTCGCGCCGCGGGTAAGCACTTGCCGCGATCCCACGACGGATTTTCGGCGAAAGGAGAGATGCATGATCGGAACTCGTATGCGGTTGGCAACGCTGATGCTGGGTTTGGCGCTCGCTTTTCAGGCCCTCGCGGAGGACTCCAGCCATAAGGCTTTGCCCAGTGCGGCTGCGCTCGCTCCCGCGGCCGCGATGGCGGCGGGCGAAGTCCGCAAGGTCGACAAGGAGGCTGGAAAGATCACCATCAAACATGGCCCTCTCTCCAATTTGGACATGCCTGCGATGACGATGGTCTTCCGCGTGAAAGATCCGGCAATGCTGGATCGGGTCAAAGTGGGCGACAAGATTCATTTCATCGCGGAGAATAGCGGCGGCGCGCTTACGGTGGTGCAGTTGGAAATAGTGAAGTAGGCACGCAGCTGGCATGACCGAAAAGCGATGGAGCGGCGGCTGGACGGCGGTTGGCGACATCCGCCGCGATCGCGTCATTAGGCGTCATGCAGCCCGGCGGCTTCGTGCATGCGGCACCCGTCGTCTTGCCTTCTTCGCAGAATCAGATCGACGTCGATGCGCCCTCCGATTTCTTGGAAGCTTCTGCCGGAAGCGCAGCCGTAGCATTGCGCAAGCCGGCGCGACGCCCCGTAGGCGCGAGCGCTCGAAAAGCATCGGCTCGAGCGGCGCGAAAGCGACTGCGACAACGGCCGAGCGGGACAGCGCGAAGCTGTAAAAAGAGTAATCCGGTGGTCACGCTCCTGAAAGGATGCGCTGCGTAAGATATGGATTCGGTCGGGCGACGCGGAACTGCGGCCGGCCGGTACTCTTTCCACCAACAATAGGAGCATTGTGTATGTTTGCAAAAGTGGCGGTTGCGGCTGCGATTGGTGTGTTTGCGCTTTCGGCGTATGCCGAGGCGCCGAGCACTTGGACTCGTAGCGTCAATCTAAAGGACGGTTCGACCCTATACATATTCGCGGACGGCAAGATGGGCATGGAAAACAGGTTTGGCAGCGCCGTTGACATGAGGCAAGGCGAGGTCATGCACGCCAAGGACGGTACGCAAATCGCGATGAACGGAAACGAAGTTGCGCGAACCGACTACTTCCTGAAGTACGGCCCGCATCGCGGTTCACCGGCGGGAAGATAGCTCCCGGCCGCGTGCGCCTACGGCGGCCTCCTGGCGAGGCCGCCGCTTCGGCGCCCAACCGAATGTTCAGAGATGAGCGGGACGCGCGGGATCGGCTCGCGCGCGGTCGAGTGCGCGATCTCGGACAGGTCGCGCACCCGCCGACTCGCGCGGCGGCGTTGGGCAAGCAGATATTACACACATGTAATTTTCGCGTCATGTTGGTGTTGGAGCGGGTCTCTTATAGTGCAATCACTACGAACGAAGACGTAGAGCGAACCGGGTGATGCTTGAAACGCCTGGTCGAAATTGCAGATTACTTAACTAGGAGATCTGACCATGAGCATCAACAGCAAAATCCGCCTCACCATCATCGCCTCCGCCGTCGCGCTCGCCGCGGCAGCGCCTTCCGCTTTTGCGCAGGCTGCCGGCACCTGGCAAGGGGGCATCCATACCGACGCGGGCGGCACCCCTGACGCCCCGGCGGCAAGCCACACCAAGTACGTGATGCAGGAAAAGGTAGCCGGGGTGAGCACGGCGGTGAACACCGGCACCTGGCAAGGCGGCTTTCACACCGATCCGGGTGGCTCTCCTGACGCACCCGCCGCGCGCCACACCAAGCAGGTCATGGACCTGAACGGCGGCTCCGGCGCGTCGAGCAAAGCCCCGTCCTACATCGCCCCGCCCGCGTACTGAGCACACTCCCCCGAGGCGGGAGCCGCCCCGCGCACGGCTCCTACTTCGGGACCCCCACACCGAACGCAGGATCAGGAGAACATCGATGAAACATACCGTGATACTCGCGGGCTTGTTCGCCGCGTTGGCAACCAGCTTCGCCGTGGCGGCAGCCGAGGATATGCATCAAGGCATGGACATGAGCCAGGACCAGGCCATGCCCGCCGAGAAACCGGTTAAGCTCGAACAATCGGTCAAGCCGCGCGTCAAGCCTCACAATCATTACGAGGCCAACAAGCAGGGCATCGCGCCCGGCGCCGTCGAGCCCGTCAGCACTCCCGCAAAACCCCTGCACGACCACCTGAAAGTGCACAAACAGGGATAGATCGGGTCCACAGGCACCTGCCCCATGCGGAAGCGCCTCGCGGCGCGAGATCGGCCTCGCTTGACGAGGCCTTTTTTTGTCGGCGACGCCGGCCACATTAGCCTTGCTCGACTTCGGCCTGGGGCTTGTGCGAATTTCGTTCTTCGGGTCTACGTGCTACCGGCAAAAATCGTATAGGATCGTCCGCGGCGCTTTGCATGACGCCCGCGACGCCTGTTTGCGCGGCGTAGTGGCGCCAAGATTGGATCCACGCGTATATTTTTTTGCGAAGACCCGAATGGAGGAACGATGGCAGTAATGATGGTTCTCATGATAGCGCTGCTGGCAGGTGGCCCGGGCGGCCATATGGGCTCGCTTGGCTCGCATCACGCGTCCGAGAACGCGGCGCAGACGGATGCGCATGGCGCGGACGATCCGGCTCCGCAGCCGTCCTCGCCGGATGAGCCCCGTGAAGCACATCACGCGGAAGCGGAGCAACGCTGAAGACTTGAGCCCCTTGCGCGATCCTTAGTTCGAAACGCGGACTCGCACCTCCGCGTCCCGCGCAGGCGACATCCCTACAGGCCGATGAAGCCCTCGCATCTGCATCGAACTGTTCTCATACGGCTCTTCGCGGCGTGGATCGTACTGTCCATCGCATTGGGCGCCGTCGTGTTCTACCTGGAGATGGGGAAGGTGGACGCCCTGATGTTGGACTTGGCGACGTCGGAGTCGCGCGCGCTCACCGAACACATGCTGCCCGAGGACTTAAACCATCTCGAGGCGCTAAAAAACAAGGCGCGCGACCTCCTGCAGACCGGATTCATCAGCGTACGCATATACGACAACGCACAGCGCAAAGTTCTCGAAATCGCCACGGCCCGCGAGGACGAACCGGGACTGCAGATCAAGGAGCATGTCCATCCATTGGCAGCGGACGATCTTTCCCACTATCACACCCATTGGATCGGCGGCGAACCGTTTATGCAGGTGCTGCAACCGATCATAAGGGCGGAAACGCCTCTCGGCTTCTTCGAAGGGGTCTACAAGGTAAGCCCGCAGGCGGAAAGCGATATCAAGAGCCGCATAGCCGGCGCGCTGACCTTGACGGTCGTGGTGATTCTCGTCACTTCAATCGCGCTCTATCCCCTCATCGTGCTGCTCAATCGGGGTCTTGTCGCGCTTTCCTCGGCCCTGTTGAAAAGCAATATCGAGTTGATGGAAACCTTGGGCAGCGCCATCGCCAAGCGCGATTCGGATACCGATCTGCACAACTATCGGGTCACCATTTACGCCATCCGCCTCGCGCAGGCTCTGGGGTGCGCAAACGCGGACATCCGGCGGCTGATTGCCGGTGCATTCTTGCATGATGTGGGCAAGATCGGGATAAGCGACAACATCCTGCTCAAACCGGGTCCGCTCACGCAAGCGGAGATGCAGATCATGCGCAAGCATGTGTTAATCGGGCTGGATATCATCGCGCGAGCCAATTGGCTCAAGGGAGCCCGCGATGTCGTCGAGTTCCATCACGAAAGATTCGACGGAAGCGGATACCTCCACGGGATCAAGGGCGAAACTATTCCGCTGAACGCGCGGATCTTCGCCTTGGTGGACGTCTTCGACGCTCTCGTCTCTCGACGCCCCTACAAGGAGCCCTTGGCGCTTGACCAGGCGCGAGCCATCCTGCGCGAAGGCCGCGGAACCGATTTCGATCCGCGGATTCTCGACGTATTGGATCCGCTATTGCCGGCCTTGTATTCGGAGATTGCCGACCAGGACGAGCGCGTTGTCCGCGCAATGCTGCGAACATTGGTGGCGCGCTACTGGAAATTAAGCGGAAATCCGACGTGAGCGATGAGCGCCTCCACAAACTGGGCTCAGTCTTCGTACAGTAGCTGGTGAAGCCGTGCCAAGCGCAGGTTCGATTCGGCAAGTTCCCGATACAGCGATGCAACATAAAGGCAATGTCGCGCTAAGTCGTTCTCTAAGCGCGCGTATGCCGTCGGCGGGCCGTAGGCCAGTGCCTGGCGATCATGTAATGCCGCTTTGAGCAGAAGCGTACTCGCCTGCGCTTCGTATTCCGAGGCGCGATTCCGATGTTCCTGCGGGTTTTGAGCGACTGCCGCACTTTCCTGCAGCCAAGGCGGTTCCCGTGTCATGGGAGAAGCGCAGCCCGCGAGAGCGAGGGCCGCGGCGACTGCGCCCGCCGCGGCCTTCGCGGCCGATGGCGCCAAGCGCGCCCCCTTGCCTGCTGCTTCCGACACCTCAGTGCCGATGCGAAGAGTGCCCGGAAGAATCGTGCGGCGACTCATCGTACACGCCGTCGGAAGCGCAAGCGGTGAGCGCGAGCACGCTGAGAAGAAGTAGCAGCTTTGCGAGCTTGGTCATAATTATCGGTTCCTATAGAAAATCGGCAGAAAGCAAAAAAGGCGTTTTCGCGCCGCAGGTTTGAGCGAATCGAATGTGATCAGAGACCGCGCTACTGGACGCGGCCCGGATGATCAGGTGACGCCCGCCGATTCTGGGCCTTGCATCCTGACACGTAGATTACACAGAGATTACATTTGCGTTTCCTGCATCGTGTGATCCGTCCGGCGCGACGATCCTCGCGAATCGTCAAATCGATCGAGCCGTCGGCTGCTTGTGCGTATGCCAGGTGTTCCGGCGCTTTCGACGAGAACCTGCGGATAGGCCGAACGCGGGGGATTTTCCCGAGCGGCGTAGCAGCCTCGCCCCCAAGTGCCCGGCGCTGCCGCAAATCCAATAAGCACAGCGACAGAGCCGCGAACGGCCGCGGCATGCGCAATGCGCACGAACGCTTGCCGCCATGGAATGCCGCCCGCGGCGATCACGCAGACGGAATCGAACAGAAACCTCACTTCACCTCAAAGGTGATTCGGACATCTTGCACCGACGACACGGGTTTGCCGTCGCGCGTGGCCGGGAAGAACCGCCACTCCTTCAGCTTCTCTAGGAGCAATCGGTTGAGCCTTGGATTGGGCGTTGCCCTTGCGAGCTCGAAGGTGGCGCTACCGTCTGCGGCGACGTGAAAGCGCGCAATCGCGACGGCACTGAATGCTTCATCGAGCAGGTCGTCGGGGATTTTCGGTAAAGGACGGACGATCGCCTGCGCGCCCATGGTCGAGCTGCCGGCCGATTTTCCGTCAACCGCAGATGGCATTGCGGTCTTCGGCGGCGCTGGAGACGGCGAGACAGGCGCGGGGCCTCTTTCGGTTGACGCGGCAGGCGCCTCTGGCAGCGTTACGGGAGCAGGCGGCGCGGCATCGACGGGTTGCCGCGCCGGGCTAATCGGCTTCTTTTCCGCATCTGGCGGGCGCGCTACTGGTTTCTGGCGCGCAGGCGAAGGTTGTTTCACCGTCTTCGGTTCGGGTGGGGGCACTTCCACCAACTCCGCCTCGATCGACAGGGGAACGCCCGATGGCGCGGGGGGCCGCTCGAGCATGTGGCCGAGTTCGAGAAGGACAGCCGTGCAAATCGCAATAGCGAGCGGCAGACTCCACGGCAGCCGCCGCCAGGGATTATCGAGTTCGAGAATGCTCGTCACGCGAATATCGGCTAATCGGCGTGGCTCACCGCAATCTGGAAGCGCTGCACGCCCGCCATTCGCGCCTGGAGCATCGCCTCAACGGTCAAGCCGTGCGATGCCGCGGCATCGGCGTTGAGGATGACGCTCGTGTCGGCGCTCTTCAACATCGGACGCAGCGTTCCCGAGACCGATTCGAGCGTGACCGGCGTGTTATCGACAAGGATGCGGCCATCGCGCGTCACCGTGAGCGTCACAGTCGACTTGGTTTGCGTCGGCGTCGCATGCCCTTTGGGCAGGTTGACGCGAAGCGAATGCAGATTCTGCATCGATAGCGAAGCGAGCATGAAGGTGACGAGCAAAAAGAACATCACGTCGATCATCGGGATGATTTCGATGCGGCCACGGCGCCGCTCGCGCGACCTGCGAACTTTCATGCTCTCCCCCTTTCCTCTTCGTCGAGGCGAATGTGATCGATCAGCCGCGTGCCCATGCGCTCGAGTTCGTCTACCGTCGCGGCTTGCAGCTTGGAGAAGAAGTTGAACGCGAAGAGCGCAATCAGCGCGATGAGGAGCCCCAAGGCGGTGGCGATGAGCGCCTGTGCCACGCCCCCCGTGACGCCGGCCGGATCGACAAGATTATCCCCGCTAATTAGCTTGAAGGCGTTCATCATGCCGACGATGGTGCCGAGCAGCCCCAGCAAAGGCGCGGCGGTGACGATGGTCTCGAGCACCCACAATCCGCGTCCGAACGCCTTTTCGATCATCTGCGCTTCGTCCGCCGCGCGCGATTCGACCCACCAGGCGGGCTTTTCCCTGTTCTGCAGGATTACGCCGATGAACTGGCCATAGTAATTGCCGCTGCGCAGGCGCGTTAATTGGCTCTCGAGGTCCCCCCAGGCGAATCGAAACGTCTCCACCAGGTCGACAAGGGGCTTTGGCGCGCGCGCGTAACGTCCGTAGGCGTAGAGCTTGTCCAGAATCAGAATGATCGCGACGAGCGCCAAAGCAAGAAGCGGATAGACCATCGCCCCGCCATACTGGAGTGCGACCCACGCGTTGTGTAGTTCTTGCATCTTTCACCTCAAATCAGTTGGGTTAGAAGGGCTTGCTTACGCCGACATAGAGCGCGCGGCGCGCGCCGAACGCCGGCGGGCCGACCCCGATGCCTGTGCCGTCGCGAAGCTCGTAGGTCCTGTCGAACAGGTTGATGACCGCGATGCGTCCGTCCACCCGGCCAAGCAGCGAAGTGTCGAAACGGTAGCTCGCGGCAAGGTTCATGGTGAAGTATGCGGGCAGATGGCCGCTGTTCCTGTTATCCGAATCGGCCGGGGTGCGCCTTAAGCCCGAGCCGAATATGGCGTCCGCGCTGTAGCGCGTTCTACCCCACAGATAGGACGCTCCGGCAGTGGCCGTGTAGGTCTGGTCGTGATCCAGATGCACCCAGTTTCCGGCGATGAAGTTCAGGTCGCTCCGTGTGAAACCCGAAGCGGCTTGGGAGGAGACGATTTCCTTGCCGAGGGCGGCCGCCCAGGCGAAATTGGCGTACGCGGTGATATTGTCTTTCTTGTAGTTGGCGGTGAATTCGATGCCGGCGGCCTGACCTTGCCTGTAGTTGAACGGCGTGAAGATCGGCGCGGGGCCAAATTGGCCTTCGTCGAGCAGATCCTTGATCCACTTGTAATAGGCGTCTATCCCCACGTTGAGCGCAGGCGTCAGCCGGTGCGTCATGCCGACATCCAGATAATGCGTGCGCTCGGGCAATACCGAATCGTTCGGCACGCCCGCTGGCGCGGCGGCCGAAGTATTCGCAAACAGCGCGATCGTCTTGGGCGACACGAGTTCCGTCGGCGGCGGCGTGAAATAGCGGGCGTACGCTGCGTGGAACGCCGTCCGTGGCGTCCATTGGTAGACGGTGCCCAGGCGCGGGCTCAACTGATCGGCTTTCACGAATTCGTTCATCCGGTCATAGCGCACGCCGTAGTTCACGGTGAGCTTGGCGCTCGCCTTCCATTCGTCCTGCAGGTAGATGCCGAAGAGGCGATTGCCGCCCTTGGGGTTGTTGTCTTGTATCGTGACGATGTTGTTGCTGGCATCGAAAACCGTTGCGGTGTTGTCGCTCACCACCGATTCGTTGCTGAAGAAGACGCCGCTACGCAGCGTATGCCGCTCATTCAAGATTAGGCTCGCATCGCCCTGCACGCCGGTTGCGGCGTCGCTCTTGAAGAGCTCCGACGCATTGCCGAGGAACGCCAGGTCGCCATTCGGGTCGGGCGTAAAGTGCAGGCTCGTGTAGCGCCGAAAGAGCGCGACTTGATAATCGATGTTGTCTCCATAGGTGCTCTGCAGGGCGAGAATTCCGTAGCGATTGATCTCGCGTTGGTTCTCGTTCAGAGCGCCCGAGTCGAAGCGGGTGCTGCCCGAGAGCGTGGTGAATCCCGTGGTCTGGTCCGGCTGATTTCCGGCGACGTTCGGAATTTGGAATTTGCCCTGGTAGCTGCCGAACATGGCACTGACGCGCGTTGTCGCGCTGGGCAGGATCGAGAAGTAGCCGAAACCCTTCGATTGTTCGGTTCGGTCGTGTAGGGCGCTGACGTTCCCGGTCGGGTTCTCCAGCCCGAGATTATTCCGCAGGAAAGAGCCGGTGAGGTAGTAGTTGATCGGGCCAGTGGCGCCGCTCAATTCGAGCGACGGATTGACGGTCCCGTTTGCTCCCCCGTAAAGCCCGACGCGGCCGCCGGCCTGATACGCGCTCTTCGTCTCGATCTCGACCACCCCGGCCGTGCGGTAGCCGTACTGAGCGGGAAGGGCTCCCGTCAGGAGATCGATGCGGTTTGCAAAGCGGGTGTCGAGAGCCGAGCCGAACCCGGTGATTCCTTCGGGCAGAATGACACCGTTGATCCGGTACTGGATGTTGCCGTGATCACCGCGGATGTGAAGCTGACCGAAGTTGTCGTTCGCCACTCCGGGGGCCCGCAGCAGCAACTCGTTGAAAGCGGTGTTCTCGCCTTGCGGCAGCGCCTCGACGTCGCTTTGCTGAAACGTGTACTGGCTACTGCCCGTCTTCGGCGAGAGGCTATTTCGCGCGCGATTAAGCCGCGTGGCGGACACCTGAACATCGAGCGCATTCTCCGAAGCGAGCGTTACCGTGACCGAAGCTGCTCCCGCCGCCGTGACGGTCGCGATCGACGTTCCGGCTTGAAAGCCCGGCTTTTCCGCAATGACGGCGTAGACGTCCGGCGCCAGAGCGCGGAACGAGAAGGCGCCTGCGTCATCGCTCTGCGTCTGAGCGATGACGGTACCGCTCGCCGCCCGAAGGCTAAGCGTGGCTCCGGCCAAAGGCCGATCGAGCGCGTCCTTGACCGAGCCGCGTATCTCGCCAAGGCCCGCCGCGCTTGCCTTGACATCTGCGTCCGCCGCCATTGCGGCGAGTTGGAACAAACCGAGCCCTGCGCCGGCCGCGATTGCGGCCAGGAGCTTTCTTAACATCGCGCTTCTCCGTGACAAAGGAAGACGAATCACGCGAAGGTGAATCGCCAACGTCCCCGCCTCGAGATACCCGAGGCGAAGTCCTAGGTGTGAAATTTCAGGAGAGCGCGGGAGGAGCGCGCGAATCGAATACGATCCGCGGGGAAGACGGGGTCGGCAGCGCAAAATGCAGAGCGGGAGCCAACGCACAAGGAACGACGGAGACCGTCGCCACTGCGCCGGGTAGAACTGAGCCGAGCGCATGGAAAACCATGCACTTCGCCACGCCGTGGCCTACGGGCGGAGCCCCCTTCTCGCCATGCGCCGCTACGGCAAGGTCGTGCGCGAGGTGCGAAAGCGCGTGCACGTGCGTTGCCTGCTGCCCGACGAGGAGCAGAAGCGCAAGCAGCAAAGAGTGAAGGGTGCGACGCATTGCCTCTCATTCTATTCCAATTCACTGTATGCGGACTATTGCCAAGGTCAAATTGGGGTTCATTTCATCAGAGGGCAAAGCCCGAAGATCATGGTTTTGCCGGAGCACCCCGCCGCGCAAACTGCGTCGAACCCGCTCCCAAGACGGCGGGAAGCCGCTTTCATACACACCTACAAACCACGCTGAAAGATCGAGCCGCCGATCCGCCTGTGGGCGGCCTCGGAGGCAGCCGGCTGCAAGGTGCTAGGCAAGGCCAAGTTCCTCAACGCTGGCGGCCCGGTCAAGGAACAAACCGCGGCGAACCTGGGACGCGCCACCAATCCATGCTCCGGAACCCCGCGTTTCTCGCCTCCAAGGGTGTGCCTCGTCCGAACTGCTTATAGGTTCACGCCCCCCGTGTTAGCTGAGCTTCAATGGAAAGAGGAAGCGACACGTAATCGGAGTTGGGCCGACCGGCGACATCGAGCTGCCTGGGCGAGCAGCTTAGAGCGGAGACAGGCTTCGCCGCGCTTGATATTGCAGGGCACGATTTCGATGTGCCTCCGGGATTCGGGCGACCGCCGCCCCTTCCTGCAGCCAAGGCGGTTTCCTTGTCATGGGGGAAGCGCGGCCCGCGAGAGCGAGGGCTGCGGTGACTGCGCCCGCCACGGCCTTCGCGGCCGATGGCGCCAAGCTCGCCCCCTTGTCTGTTGCTTCCGCCACCTCAGCGCCAATGAGAGGGGCGCTCCGACGGGCAAAAAAACATTACACACATGTAATTTTCGCGTCATGTTGGTGTTGGAGCGGGTCTCTTATAGTGCAATCACTACGAACGAAGACGTAGAGCGAACCGGGTGATGCTTGAAACGCCTGGTCGAAATTGCAGATTACTTAACTAGGAGATCTGACCATGAGCATCAACAGCAAAATCCGCCTCACCATCATCGCCTCCGCCGTCGCGCTCGCCGCGGCAGCGCCTTCCGCTTTTGCGCAGGCTGCCGGCACCTGGCAAGGGGGCATCCATACCGACGCGGGCGGCACCCCTGACGCCCCGGCGGCAAGCCACACCAAGTACGTGATGCAGGAAAAGGTAGCCGGGGTGAGCACGGCGGTGAACACCGGCACCTGGCAAGGCGGCTTTCACACCGATCCGGGTGGCTCTCCTGACGCACCCGCCGCGCGCCACACCAAGCAGGTCATGGACCTGAACGGCGGCTCCGGCGCGTCGAGCAAAGCCCCGTCCTACATCGCCCCGCCCGCGTACTGAGCACACTCCCCCGAGGCGGGAGCCGCCCCGCGCACGGCTCCTACTTCGGGACCCCCACACCGAACGCAGGATCAGGAGAACATCGATGAAACATACCGTGATACTCGCGGGCTTGTTCGCCGCGTTGGCAACCAGCTTCGCCGTGGCGGCAGCCGAGGATATGCATCAAGGCATGGACATGAGCCAGGACCAGGCCATGCCCGCCGAGAAACCGGTTAAGCTCGAACAATCGGTCAAGCCGCGCGTCAAGCCTCACAATCATTACGAGGCCAACAAGCAGGGCATCGCGCCCGGCGCCGTCGAGCCCGTCAGCACTCCCGCAAAACCCCTGCACGACCACCTGAAGTTCCATAAGCAGCAGTGACTGCGCTCGCGATGCAGCTCCAGGACTCGATTGTGAGGCCCTGAATAACAAGCGAAATATGACTTGACCGGCGTGGATTGGCGCGGCCCGCGGGAATGCGCTGACGCCCAACCGGAACCCAACCAAAGTTAGAAGGGACACAAGGCTGATGTTTCGTGCACAATTGCAATTGGGCAAAGGGCTGCGAAGTGAGCAAATGAAGATTCTGATCGTCGAAGACGAAGCCAAGACGGGCAGCTATCTCAAGCAGGGTCTGTCCGAAGCGGGATTCGTCGTCGATCTCGCGTGCGACGGGCTCGACGGCATGCACTTGGCGGTCAATGAGGCTTATGACCTCGTCGTGCTGGACGTGATGCTGCCGGGCGCCGACGGCTGGCAGATTCTGCAGGCAATCCGCCGCGCGGGAAAGGACATGCCGGTACTGTTCCTGACCGCTCGCGACGAGGTGGCGGATCGAGTCAAAGGCTTGGAACTCGGCGCGGACGACTATCTGGTGAAGCCCTTTGCTTTCTCTGAACTGCTCGCCCGGGTCAGGGTTCTGCTCAGGCGCGGAGGAAAGTCCGCGGAGTCCGATACGCTGCGCTTCGCGGACCTGGAACTCGACCTTCTGCGCCGACGCGCGAGCCGGTCGGGCAAGCGCATCGAACTCACCGCCAAGGAGTTCGCGCTGCTCGAACTGCTGCTGCGGCGCCAAGGGGAGGTGCTGCCGCGCTCGCTCATCGCCTCGCAGGTCTGGGACATGAATTTCGACAGCGATACCAACGTCATCGACGTGGCCGTGCGGCGCTTGCGCGCCAAGGTCGACGACGAATTCGAACCCAAGCTTATACAGACCGTTCGCGGCATGGGCTATGTCCTCGACGCTTCGGCGTCACAATGACGCGGCGCAAATCGATCACTCTCCGGCTTGCGCTATTCTTCGCGGCAATTTCCACTGTGGTGCTGCTCGCGTTCAGCGCGATGATCGGTTATCTCGTCGAAGAACACTTCAAGAAACTCGACATTCACGACATGGTCGACAAGATCGCGCTCACGCGGCGGCTGCTGTCGGAGGCGCGCGATGAAAGCGACCTGCATGAAGTGCCTAGGCGCCTCGGCAACGCGCTGGTCGGCCACTCCGGACTGTGGGTAACGGTCGTCGGCGCAGACGGAAAACCGCTATTTGCGACTACCGGTGCAGAATTCCCGCCGGAACTTCTCAGGTCAAGCACCGAAGATGGCCCGTCGGGTCCGATCGAATGGGGCGGCGGCGATAGCCACTATCGTGGAATTGCGGCGCAGATCCGTACGGGCATCGCGGCTCGGCCGCCGTTCACCGTGGCCGTGGCACTGGACATGGAGCGGCACATGGAATTCATGGCAGCATTCTACGAGACGTTTTGGACCTCGTTGGTCGCGGCGATCCTGCTCACCAGCGTGCTCGGCTGGTTCGCCGCCCGCCGCGGCCTTGCGCCGGTGCACGCCATCGCCCGCATCGCCAAAGGCATATCCGCGGAGCAGCTACGGGACCGCTTGCCGCTCGACCAGGTACCGACGGAACTCGCGGATATGGCGCAGGCGTTCAACGACATGCTCGCGCGCCTTGACGATTCCTTCGGGCGGCTGTCGGATTTCTCCTCCGACCTCGCCCATGAATTGCGCACCCCGGTGAGCAACCTGACCACGCAGACGCAGGTGGCGCTCTCCAAAGTGCGCACGGCCGACGATTACCGGGAAGTGCTCTATTCGAACCTCGAAGAATACGAGCGGTTGACGCGCATGATTTCCGACATGCTCTTTATCGCCAAGGCGGACAACGGATTGATCATTCCGCGGCGCGAGGAGATCCAGCTTGCCGGGGACATCGACGATCTCATCGACTTCTACCGCGCGTTGGCGGATGAAAAAGCTATCACCCTTTCACGCGAGGGAGAAGGTCGGATCTCGGGGGACAGGCTCATGTTGCGCCGCGCGGTGAGCAACCTGATGTCCAATGCCATGCGGCACACGCCGGCGGGAGGCAAGATCGTGGTGTCGATCGCGTCCGCCGATCCGGCGCTCGTGCGTCTTGCCGTCGAGAACACGGGTGAGCCGATTCCCGCGGAGCACCTGCCGCGGCTATTCGACCGATTCTACCGCGCCGATGCCTCGCGCCAGCGCAACGGCGATGGCACGGGCCTCGGGCTCGCGATCGCCAAGTCGATCGTCGATGCGCACGGCGGAAAGCTTTCAGTCAGTTCCGATGCCGGCTCTACCCGCTTCGTAATCACATTTCCAGCGCAGTAATCGCGCCGCGCAATCCGCTTCGGCTATCGGCTTTCCGCGGCGCGCCTCGGGCACTCGATTTCATGCTGCAAGCAATCGGCCAATGGCGCCGCGGCTAATTGCTGCCGGGCAGAGCGTGCGAGCGAGCGATCTTCAGCAAAACGCTGTGGTCTTCGCCAAACTTGCAGATGGCGTCGCAGTGAAGCCTGAGTTCGCCTGAGGGCAGGTAAGCCAACAGAAACTTCTCGCGATCGTCGTTGAGGGCTGGACGCGCCATTTGCGCCAGCACCTCGCGTTCGCGCTTCTCCGGCGCGACCAGATAGAACCGCGCCTCCTGCGTAGCGAGCGACAGCGCCAAGTCTTTCATGCGCAGAATGCCCGAGTAGATCGACGTGCTGTGCTCGATTTCGAAAGCGCACACGATCTGCGGTTGGCCGCGGGCGAACCAGATGACGTCGATCAGCTCCACGGTGTCGCGAACCTCCTGCGCCAACCCAAGGTCCGGCAGCGCGGCGACGGTTAGCAGAGAGAAATCCTCTCCGTGGCATATGCGATGCCGGTCGTTGCGGGCAACGAAGACGTCGTAGCCGAGCGCGCGACCGATCCTGATCAGCATGTGCTGGGCCTGCGTGTGCTCGGAGGCTTCCTGTTGATCCGCCACGATTTCCTGGTGGCGCCTGGCGGCGGCCTTGGCTGAACGCCCCGCAGCCGCCTTGAGCGTCGCATCGGCGTTGGCCGAAATGACGAGCCGATTGGAACCGATTTCAAACAGCAGTCCCGCAAATGCTCCGAGATCCTTGGAAAGGAGCTTGCGGTGCGCCTCGTTCGCGCTGACGATGGTCTCGCGCATGGCGAGGTAACTGTCCCAGGAGCCGAGTTTCTGCTTCGCGCCAAACAGAGCGTTATAGCCGTTCACGATGGCTGTGTTGAAAGGCGGGATCACGGTGGGGTGGAGGAAGTACACGATACTGGCCACTGCGGGGCCCAAGCCCTTGATGCGAGCCTCGGCCAGCCGGCTCAATTCGGTCAGCAATTGATCTTCGCGCGCTGCATTCAGGCACGCGTTGAGGAAGGTGCCGAATTTTCGCTTGTTCGCCTCGTTTTCGTATATATCCGGGATGCGCAGCTTCGGTTTCCAGTAGAACGGATGCGCAGCGCCTTCAAACACCTGCTTCTGCTCGGTGATGGCGGCCAACACCACCTCGAGAGCCGAGCCGCGAAAGTCGTTGCCGAAGGTGCCCGAACTGATGGCGTCGACCGTATCCTTCACGCCGCGCCGGATCGCCCGGAACGCTTTCATCCGCTCTTCGCCGCCGACGAACCAGGTGTTATAGACGGACTCGGGATCCGTCTTGTAGCGGTCGATGACCGCCGTCAGCGCGGCGTTTGTTCGGATGGGTCACTCATACAATGTTCTTGATTGTCGGGAACCACGATAGGCCACATCTGGTCTTGGCCCCACCCGGTCTACGCGCCATGCCAAGCGTCCGCCGACCTCATATGGTCGCAGCGCGCAGCCGCAGGGCATTCACGACGACGGATACCGAGCTTGCGCTCATCGCGGCGGCCGCGATCATCGGATTGAGGAGCAGGCCGAGCCACGGATAGAGCAGGCCGGCGGCGATGGGCACGCCGAGGGCGTTGTAGACGAAGGCGAGGAACAGGTTCTGGCGGATGTTGCGCATAGTGGCGCGGGACAGGTGGCGCGCGCGCACGATGCCGCGCAAATCGCCGCGCACGAGCGTGATGCCGGAACTCTGGATCGCCACGTCCGCGCCGGTGCCCATGGCAATCCCGACCTCCGCCTCAACGAGCGCCGGCGCGTCGTTGACGCCGTCTCCCGCCATGGCCACGCGGCGGCCTTCCTGGCGCAGCGCTTTGACTACCGCGCCCTTCTCCTGCGGCAGCACGTCTGCGCGCACTTCGGCGATGCCCAGGCGCTGCGCGACCGCCTTTGCCGTGACCTCGTTGTCGCCGGTGAGCATGACGACGCGTATGCCCTCGTCGGCGAGCGCGCTCAGCGCCTGAGGCGTCGACTCCTTGATCGGATCGGCGACGCCGAGCATGCCCACCGCCCGCCCGCCTTCGATGAGAAACACCACCGTTTCGCCCTTGCGCCTCAGCGCATCCGCGCCTTGTTTCATCGCCGGAGGAATCCCGGCCAGCTCCTCGGCATAGCGCAGATTGCCGAGCGCGGTCTCCACGCCGTCTAGTCTCGCCTTCACGCCTTTGCCGACGACGGCGGCGAAATCCTCCACTGCCCGCGGCGCAACGCCGCGCGCTTGGGCGCCGGCGAGAATCGCGGCCGCAAGCGGGTGCTCGCTGCCGCGCTCGAGGCTCGCGGCGAGCTGCAGCAGATACTCCTCGGATATGGACTCGGCCGGCACGATCGAAACGAGCTTGGGTTTGCCTTCGGTGAGCGTCCCGGTCTTGTCCACCACCAGGGTGTCGATCCGCTCCATGCGCTCGAGCGCCTCCGCGTTTCGAATCAGCACCCCCGCCTGCGCGCCGCGTCCGGTGCCGACCATGATCGACATCGGCGTCGCCAATCCCAGCGCGCAGGGGCAGGCGATGATCAGCACCGATACCGCGGCGATGAGCGCGAAGGCCATCGCAGGCGGCGGTCCGTAGTTGGACCAGACGAGAAACGCGGCGACCGCGACGGCGACGACGGCCGGAACGAACCAGCCGGAGACGCGGTCGGCGAGGTTCTGGATGGGGGCGCGCGTGCGCTGCGCTTCGGCCACCATGTGCACGATCTGCGCGAGCAGGGTTTCCGCGCCGACGCGCTCGGCGCGCATGACGAAGGAGCCGGCGCCGTTGATGGTGCCGCCGGTGACCGTATCTCCCGCGTGCTTTTCCACCGGAACCGGCTCGCCCGTCACCAGGGATTCGTCCACGCTCGAGCCGCCTTCGAGCACCAACCCGTCGACCGGTACCTTGTCTCCCGGCCGCACGCGCAGCCGGTCTCCCTTTTGCACGGCCTCGAGCGCCACTTCTTCGTCGGCGCCTTCGGCGCGCACGCGCAGCGCAGTCGCCGGGGCGAGATTCAGCAGCGCGCGGATCGCGCCGCTGGTGTTCTCGCGGGCGCGCAATTGCAGCACTTCGCCCAGCAGCACCAGCACCACAATCACCGCGGCCGCTTCGAAGTACACGTCCACCTGGCCGGACGCTCCGCGGAAGGCGGGCGGGAAGATGCCGGGCGCAAGCAGCGCCACGGCACTGTAGACGAAGGCCACGCCCACGCCGAGGCCGATCAAGGTATACATGTTGAGGCTGCGGGCGATGAGCGACTTCCAGCCGCGAACGAAGAATGGCCACCCCGCCCACAGCACGACCGGGGTGGATAGTGCGAGCTGGACCCAGCCCGAGGCCACGGGGTCGAGCAGTTCGATATGTAATCCCGGGGCGTGCTCGAGCATAGTCAACACGAATACGGGAACGGTCAATACGAGGCCGATCCAGAAGCGACGCGTCATGTCGATCAGCTCCGGGTTCGGCTCATCGGTTCCGGCGGCGACCACAGGTTCCAGCGCCATACCGCATTTCGGGCAATTGCCCGGCGCGGGCTGGCGAATTTCCGGGTGCATCGGGCAGGTATAGATGGCGCCCGCGGGCGCCGATGCCCGCGCAGGCGCCGGCGAAGCGTAGCGCTGGGGATCTGCGACAAATTTGTCGCGGCAGTGCGCGCTGCAGAAGTACCAGGTCTTGCCACCGTGCCGATGGCTATGCTTGGCCGTGGCGACTTCCACAGTCATGCCGCATACAGGATCGGTCGGGCCCAGGCTTATCGGTGCGGCATGGGCGTGCGGCGCGTGGCCGTGCGCGTGTTGCGCGCCTGCAGCGGGAGTGTGGTGAGGATGAGTTGAATTGGGTTCTGCCATTTCGTTCCCCCGAAAGAGGATGGTTCGTCCCTATCGTACCCGCGAGTCGTCGCCGTCAGCCCTGCGCCGGATTGGGATGCGAATGCCGCGAAACAGCAGCAGCGCTGCAATCGGCGTCAGCAGCCATTGCAGCAAGGGAGTCAATCCTATTCCGAAAACGAGCGGCATGCTGGCCGCGCAGGCAAGCTCGCGCAGGCTTGCTCTCGCCGCGATGGTGTAGAGCGGCGACTGCAGAACCTCCCGGACGAGGTTCGTGCCGAAGGAAAGGGCGCTCCGGCGCATCAGCGCCGGGCCGCGCACTAAGGGCGTGTCATCGGCTACTTCTTCGGTTCGCTATGGTTATGATCCTGATCCGCTTGTTTCGCCGCCTTATTCGGATCTCTGCAGCACGAGTCGCCCGTCATCCCGCTCGCGCCATGATCGTGCATTTGCATATGGTCGCTGCCTTTTGCCTTCGTCGCCGGTTTCGCCTTCTCGGCTTTTTCGGCTTTCGCGGGCTTTTCCTCCGGAGCGGCATTTGCGACTTGAGCAGCGCTGAGCGCAAAGGCGAACGCAGCCAGAATCAATGTGTACTTCACTTTCATGGTCAAGCTCCTCTCTTGTGGGTAATCAGTCTTTGTGCAATGCGCAAACTCGGTAATCGCCGCTGTTCACGATGGCAGCCGGAGCCGCAAGTAACTCGCTATGGCCGCGGCTACGGGCGCAAGCGCAATCCGGCGGCGTCGGGTCCGGAGATTCATTGTCCGTATTTCTGGTAGACACGATAGTTGCCGTTTGCCTGAAACAACAAGACTTCGTATGGGTCGCTGCGCGGCCCTTCCATTCCAGGCGAACCCAGCGGCATAGACGGCACCGCGATTCCCTGCGCCTTGGGCCGCTCCGCGAGCAGGCGCTTGATCTCGCGCGCCGGCACATGGCCTTCGATCGCGTAGCCGCCGACGACCGCGGTATGACAGGAGCCGAGCGCATCGGGCACACCGAACTTCGCCCGGTTGGCCGACGCGCTCATGGTCTCATGGGTGTTGACCTTGAAACCGTTCTTCTGCAGGTGTTTCGCCCAGTCCGAACAGCAATCGCAAGCCGGGCTCTTGTAGACCTCGACCACGGCACTCTCCGCACTCGCCACGACAGGTGCCGCGACGCCTAGCACCGCTGCCGCAAGTAATGGGCGAAACTTGTTCATCTTGATTTTCTCCTGCAGATTCGAACTCGGTATCGGCGGTCGGCGCGAACGATCATTTGACGGAAACCTCGCCCTTCATGCCGGCCTCGAAGTGCCCGGGCTCCAGGCAGGCAAAGTCGACCACGCCGCCGCGCGTGAACCGCCAGATGAGAGTTCCCGTCCGACCCGGGGCGACGCTCGCCGCATTGGGCTCGTCGTGCTTCATCCCCGGCATGCTGCGCATCATTTCCGCGTGTTCGCGCAGCTCGGCGCCCGACCCGATCATCATCTCGTGGGTCAGCCTTCCCGCATTCTTGAGCACGAAGCGGACGGTCTGGCCGCGTTTCACCTCGATTCGCGCCGGCGTGAATTTCATGTCGTCGCTCATGGTGACTTCAACCGTACGCGCGACCTTCTTCGGATCGCCCGGCTCACCCGCGGCGTTCGCGTGCGCGTGGGCGCTGTGGCTCATCTGCGAGTCGTGAGCATAGATCGCTGTATTGCCTGCCGACAGCAGCGCGACGGCTAACACGCTAGACGCGCAGACGGCTGCCCGAATGATTGCCATGGGAACTCTCCTCTTCGCTGCGCCCGAGTGTCTCAGTAAGCGCTGGACACGGCGCTTTCGACCAACTTCTTCAGCTGCGGATAGCCGAAATCCGGCAGAGGACGGCCGTTGACGAAGTATTCCGGAGTCATGGTGACGTTGAGCGCCTTGGCGTCCTCCGTATCCTGAGCGAGGACTCGGTCGACCTCCGGTACATACATGTCGCGCTGCAGCCTTCCGATATCCAGTCCCAGCTTCGTCAATTGCGGCCAAACGCGCTCGACCTCGGCCCGATGGTTCGGCGCCCAGTAGGGTTGGGACTCTAGAACGGTCTCCAGCGTTTCCCAGAACTTACCCTGCTTGCGCGCCGCTTCGAGGATGCGCACCACGTTGTCCGAGCCGGGATGAAACGGTGCGTAGCGCAGCGACAGCCGCACCTTGCCGCGGTTCGCCGCCATCAATTCCTTCACCAGCGGATAGAACTCGCGACAAGTGCCGCAGGCGGGATCGAAAAACTCCACGATGTGAACCTTGGCCTCGGGCGTGCCCTCGCTCGGAGCGTGGGCGCGCACGAGATAGCTGAGATTGTGCTCGGCGAGCTTTGCCGCCTGTTCCTGCCGCTGCTTGTCGTAAATATAGGCGCCCAGCACGAAGGCGAGCAGAAGCAACACCGCCGACACCACGAACACCGTCTTCTTCGTTTGACCGGACTTGTTCACCGGTTGATTCTGCTTCTTTGATTGAGCGTGCTTATTCATTTGGATTCCTTTAGATAGGCCGCCGCCAAGAGCAAGCCGACGAGGGAAAAAGCGATGAGGGATAGAACCGGAATGTTGAGAAAGCCGAACCACTCGATCGGCTGCTCCTTGCACGGAATGCCCTGCATGCACGGTTGCATCTTTTCCGGTATCAGTCCGGCCGCCACCAGAACGTGAAACAAGGCGAACAGCCAGCCGATCGCCGCAAGGGGAAGTGCGTAGCGCACGCAGCGGGGATCGTAGGGAAACAGGCCCAGCGCGAGGATGACCACCAAGGGGAACATGAATATGCGTTGGTACCAGCAAAGCACACAGGGCGCGATGCCCATCACCTGACTGAAGAACAACGCCCCCAGCGTGGCCGCCGTCGCGGCGAGCCAAGCGAGAAACAACGGCGTCCAGCCACGATCTTTCGCGGGATCCTGTTCGTCGAGTGCAGCCCTGCTCATGGTCAATGTTCCCGAATTCGATTGATCTCAGCTGGAACCGGTCGTACTACGCGCCAGCGCGAATTCCTTCACCAAACCGTAAATGGCCGGGATCACGATCAGGGTCAAGATGGTGGAGGAAATCATCCCCCCCACCATCGGCGCCGCGATGCGGCGCATGACTTCCGAGCCCGTGCCGCTGCCCCACATGATGGGAAGCAGGCCCGCCATGATGGCGACCACGGTCATCATCTTCGGCCGCACGCGCTCGACCGCGCCTTCCATGATCGCGCCATAGAGATCGGCAATTGTCGGCTTCGCGCCTTGTGCCGCGCGTTCGGCGCGCACTTCTTCCCAAGCGTTGTCGAGGTAGATCAGCATCACCACCCCCGTTTCGGCGGCGACGCCGGCGAGCGCGATGAAACCCACGGCGACCGCTACGCTCAGGTTGTAGCCCAGGAGCCACATCAGCCACACGCCTCCGACCAGCGAGAAGGGAACGGAGAGCATGACGATCAGCGTTTCGGTGACCCGCTTGAAGTTGAGGTAAAGCAGCAGGAAGATGATCAGCAAAGTGAGCGGCACGACCACCGCGAGCTTCGCCTTGGCGCGTTCCATGTACTCGAACTGCCCGCTCCAGGTGGCGTAATAGCCCGGCGGGAACTTGACCTTTTCCCGCACCGCCTGCTGCGCGTCGGCGACGTAGCCGCCGATGTCGCGATCGCGGATGTCGACGTAGATATAGGCAGTCAACAGCGCGTTCTCGGTGCGGATCGACGGCGGGCCCTGCAGCAGTCGCACTCGCGCGAGTTGGCCGAGCGGGACCATCGCGCCGCCCATCACCGGCACCAGCACCTGGCTCGCGACCAACTGCGGATCCTGGCGCAGCTCGCGCGGATAGCGCACGATGACGCGGAAGCGCTCCAGCCCTTCCACCGTGGTCGTGACCATCTCGCCGCCGAGCGCGGTGCCGATCACCTCCTGCAGATCGCCCACCGGCAGTCCGTAGCGGGCGAGCGCCATGCGGTCTGGCTCGATGTCGAGGTAATAGCCGCCGGTGACGCGCTCGGCGTAGGCGCTGGTCGTGCCGGGAACGCTCTTCACCACCGCCTCGATCGCTTTGGCCAATTTCTCGATTTCGGACAGATCTTTCCCGAACACCTTGATGCCGATCGGCGTGCGGATGCCGGTGGCGAGCATGTCGGTGCGCGCCTTGATCGGCATGGTCCAGGCGTTGGATATCCCCGGCATCTGCACCGCCTTGTCCATTTCGTCGATCAGCTTGTCCACGGTCATGCCCTTGCGCCATTCGCTCTCGGGCTTAAGATTGATCACCGTCTCGAACATTTCCAGAGGAGCGGGATCGGTGGCGGTGGCGGCGCGCCCCGCCTTGCCGAACACCGACTCCACTTCGGGGAAGCTCTTCAGGATCTTGTCCTGAGTCTGCAGCAGCTCAGCCGACTTGGTCACGGAGAGCGAGGGCAGCGTCGCCGGCATGAACAGGAGCGAACCCTCGTTCAGCACCGGCATGAATTCGGTGCCGAGCCGCATCGCCGGATAGGCCGAGACCACAAGCGCAGCCACGGCGGCGAGAATGGTAAGCTTCTTCCAGCGCATCACCCAGGCGATGATCGGCCGGTAGATCCAGATGAGGAAGCGATTGATCGGATTCTTCTTCTCCGCAATGATCTTGCCGCGGATGAAGAGCAGCATCAGCACCGGTACCAGCGTGATCGACAGAAACGCCGCCCCCGCCATGGAGTAGGTCTTGGTATAGGCGAGCGGTGCGAACATCCGCCCTTCCTGCGCTTCCAGCGTGAACACCGGCAGGAAGGATACGGTGATGATCAGCAGGCTGAAGAACAGCGCCGGCCCCACCTCGCGGCAGGCATCGACCATGATTTGCAGCCGCGGCTTGTCCGGCGGGGCGCGCTCCAGGTGCTTGTGGGCGTTCTCGATCATTACGATGGCGGCGTCGACCATGGCGCCGATGGCGATGGCAATGCCGCCCAGGCTCATGATGTTGGAGTTGAGCCCCATCAGGTGCATGGCGATCAGCGCGATCAGCACGCCGATCGGCAGCATGACGATCGCGACGAGCGCGCTTCGCGCATGCATGAGGAAGATCACGCACACCAGCGCCACGATCGCGCTCTCCTCGATCAGGGTGTGCTTTAGATTGTCGATGGCGCGATGGATCAGGTCGGAGCGGTCGTAGACCGACACGAGCGACACGCCCTGCGGCAGGCCGGAGGAGATCTCGGCGATCTTGTCCTTGAGATTGTGGATGACGTCGAGCGCATTCTGGCGGTAGCGCGCGACCGCGACGCCGGCGACCACCTCGCCCTCGCCGTTCAATTCGGTCAAGCCGCGGCGCTCGTCGGGCGCGAGCTCGACGAGCGCGACGTCGCGCACCAGCACCGGCGTGCCCTTCTCCGCCTTCACCACCAGGTTGCCGATGTCGGAGGTGCCGCGCAGATAGCCGCGGCCGCGAACGACGAATTCGGTCTCCGCCATCTCGATTACACGGCCGCCGACGTCGCGGTTGCTCGCGCGGATGACGTCGACCACTTTCGCAAGCGGAATGCCGTAGGCCTGCAGCTTGCGCGGATCCACCGTCACCTGATAGGTCTGCACGAACCCGCCTATGCTCGCCACTTCCGCCACGCCCTGCGCCTTGGTGAGCTGATAGCGCACGAACCAGTCCTGGATGGTGCGCAGCTCGGCGAGCGTGCGCTGCGCCGCGACCACCGCGTACTCGTACACCCAGCCGACGCCGGTCGCGTCGGGGCCGAGCGAGGGCGTCACGCCTCGCGGCATGCGGCCGGAGGCGAAGTTGAGATATTCCAGCACGCGCGAACGCGCCCAGTAGATGTCGGTACCGTCCTCGAAGATGACGTAGATGAAGGACGCGCCGAACACCGACAGCCCGCGCACGACTTTCGACTTCGGTACCGCGAGCATGGCCGTGCTCAAGGGGTAGGTGATCTGGTCCTCCACCACTTGCGGCGCCTGCCCCGGATATTCCGTATAGATGATCACCTGTACATCGGAGAGGTCCGGAATGGCGTCAAGCGGCGTGCGTGCGAGCGCGTAGACGCCCGCTGCGACGATGAAGATCGTTCCCAGCAGCACCAGAAACAGGTTGCGCACCGACCATTCGATGATGCGTCCGAGCATGTCAGTGCCCCTGGTGCGCGCTGGCGGCCGCGCCCGCCGCCGGCTCGATGCCGACGACGACCCACTCGCCTTCGCCCACCTCCTTCAAGTCGAAACCGACGCTTTGGCCCGGCTTAAGTCCGCGCAGCAGCGCCGCGTCCTTGACCTTGAAATCCATGGTCATCGCCGGCCACTTGAGGCTCGCAATCGCGCCGTGCGCGAGCGTCACGCTCGAGCGAGCGGCGTCCACCGCCTCCACCTTGCCCTCGCCGTGATGCGTTGGCCCCGCTCCCGGCTTCTGCGCCGCCTCGCTTTGAGCTGCGCTCGCTTGCGCGTCCTTGCCGAATCCGGAGAGGGCCGCTTTGAGATTGCTCTCTGCATCGATGAGGAAATTCGCGCTGACCACCACCTGCTCGCCGGCCTTGAGCCCCTCCAGCACCTCGACATAGCCGTCGCCGTGCATGCCGAGCTTCAGCGTGCGCGGCTCGAAGCGCCCTTGCCCGCGATCGATCAGCACGAGCTGCCGCGTGCCGGTGTCGAGCACCGCCGATTCCGGAACTGCGAGCACCTGACCCTTGCCGCGCGATGAAGCGAACTCGGCATGGGCATACATTGAGGGCTTGAGCAGGCCTTGAGGATTGGCAAGCTCGATCCTCACCTTGGCGGTGCGCGTCTCAGTGGTGAGCGTGGGGTAGACGAAGGTGACCTTGCCCGTGAACACCTTGTCCGGGTAGGCGTCGACGCGGATTTGCGCAGACTGGCCGACGCGAACCTGCGCCAGGTCTTGTTCGAACAGCTCCGCGAGCAACCAGACGCTGGATAAATCCGCGATCTGGTAGAGCGGCTCGCCCGCCATGAAGCGCTTGCCTTGGATGGCCGGCTTGTCGAGCACCACGCCGTTCACAGGCGAGCGCAGCGTCAGGTATTGGCGACCCTTGCCGTCCTTTTCCAAGTGCTGCAATTCGGTGTCGGAAATGTCCCAGTTGCGCATGCGCTGCAGCGCGCTCTCCACCAGGCGCTGCATTTCGCTTCGAACTTCCGGGCTCGCTCCGGCGACCATGGCGACGCCGCGCTTGGCGATGACGTACTCCTGCTGCGCCGTGATCAGATCGGGGCTATAGACGTCCATCAGCGGCTCACCGCGGCGCACCGCCTGTCCGGTGGTATTGACGTTGAGCTTTTGGATCCAGCCGTCGAACTTCGTGCTGACGGTGTGCAGCAGGCGCTCATTCGGCTGCACCGTCGCCACCGCACGCACGGTGCGCGCGATATCGCGCGTCGCGGCCGCTTCGGTCTTCACGCCGAGCTTTTGAACCTTGTCAAGGCTGATCTTGACCGTGGGCGCTCCGGGGGTGGCCGCTTCGTTCTCGTCGGCGTACACCGGGATGTAGTCCATACCCATCGGGTCCTTCTTCGGCACCGGCGAGGTATCGGGCAGGCCCATGGGATTGCGGTAGTAGAGAATCTTCTTCTCTGACTTGTCCGCCCCCACGTCCCCCGCATCATCGGCATACACCGGGACGAAGTCCATCCCGTCCGGGGCCTTCTTCGGCACTGGCGAAGTATCGGTCGGTGCCATTGGATTGCGGTAGAAGAGAATCTTGCGCTCGGATTTCGCGCCCGCCTTGGAATCTGCCGGCGCCGCTGACGAGGACGCTGCACGCTGCGCCCCCCACCAGTAGCCGGCGGCGAGCGAAGCCGCCACCAGAACGATGCTCGATGCGAATACGGTGCTGGGTTTCATGGTTGTCTTTCCCGCGAGTTCGATGTGGAAGAATTAGCGCTTGCCGGCGAGCAGGTCGATCTCGGCCAGCGCCTTGTTGAAGTTGACCGCTTCCTTGGCGCGGCTGATCTGGTCGTTGTAGAGCGTCATCTGGCTGTCCAATAACGTCAGCACATCCACCCGGCTCACCTTGTAAGCGGACAATGCCGCCTCCACCGCAAGCCGCGCCTGCGGCAGGATGCTGCTGTCGTACAGGCGCACGGATTTGCGGCTCTGTTCGGCCACCGCCGCCTGCTGGCGCATCTTCGCCGTCACTTCGTTCTGCTGCGCGCGTTGCATTTCCTCCGCCTGCTCGCGCATCGCCTCCGCCTCGGCGATGCGCGGCTCGATCTTGTCCTTGCGCCAGACGGGCAGGTTCATCGCCACGGTCAGGCTCACGACGTCCTCGCGCGGCACGCCGAGCGGATTCTTTTCGCGCTGGCCGTAGGAGAAGCGCAGGTCGAAGTCGGGCTGCGCTTCCTTGCGCGCGAGTTCCAGCGTCTTGGTGCTGCGCTCGATCACGCTTTTCAGGCCGAGCAGTTGCGGCCGCTCGCGCAGCGCCGCTTCGGCGAGCGTATTCGCATCGAGCGCCTGATCGCCGACATCCGGCAGCGCCACGTCGATTGGCGCAGGTTCCGCGCGCCGGCCGAGCAGGCGCGCGAGTTCGGCCTGCACCACCGGACGCTCGCGTTCCATGCGCAGGAGTTCCTCGTTCACGCGGCTCAACTGCGCCTGCGCCTTGAGCACGTCGGCCTGCGGCGCCTGGCCCACGCCGTAGCGGCTTTCGGCGATGCGCAGGAACTGCTCCAGGATCAAGCGATTGTTGTTCAGCAAACGAATCGTTTCTTCGGCGAGCGCCAATTCGTAGTACGCGAGCTTCACTTCGCGCACCACCCGATTGCCCGTTTCCTGCAGGCCGTACTTGGCGCTCTCCGCGTCTTTTGCCGCGACCTGTTCGCGCAGACTGCGCTTGCCCGGATAAGGCAGCTTCTGCGACAGGCCGAGCATCTTCATGGTCATGTCTTCGCGGTTCAGGCGCCAGGGCTGGATCGGCACGTTGAGCAGCCCCGCTTCGACCATCGGGTCCTCCAGCGCGCCCGCCGGCCGTACGCGCGCGCCGGCCGCTTCGGCTTCCTTGCCGGCTGCGCGCAGCTCCGGGTTGTTACGCAGCGCCTCGTCGACGAGCGTCTTGAGCGAGACCACGGCAGGCGTTTCCGCCGGCGCGAACTGCGGCGCCGCCGCGAGCAGCAGCTGCGGCCGCAAGGATACAGCCCCGGATCGCGCTGCCGCGCCCTCGGCGGCATCGCCCGCCCAGGCAGGCAAACTGCAGAGCGTGATGCCCGCGGCGGCGAGCAAGATCAGCAGACCTTCTCCGGGCCGCGAACGCTCGATCGAGTTCAGCATGATGACTGTCTCCTTGTTGTCTGGGCCGCAACCGCGCTGCTCATTTCACCTTGACGATGCTCGTCAGCGTGAATGCGCCGCCGACGTTGCCGGCCTCGAACTGAATCTTGTCTCCCGGCTTCAAGCCGTCGAGCATGGCCTTGTCCTTGACGCGATAGGCCATAGTCATCGCCGGCATGTCCATGTTGACAATGGGACCGTGCTTGATGGTGACGGTGCCCGCGTCCATATCGACTTTGCGCACTTCGGCATTCGCCTTCGCCGCCGCGGGAGCGGCCGCGCCCGCGGAATGCTGATGTCCCGCGTCTGCGTCGGCGGGCAGGGCGTAGACGGCGCCGAGCGCCGACATGAGGACCAAAGCTGAAATACGATTCATGGCAAATTCCTTTCATAAAAGAAGTTTCGTTTGTGCCGGCGCAGCCGGCCTGGGCGCGTCGCTGCCCGGTATCGCACTGGCCGCTCGGGGCGACCGCGCCGGCGCGGGACGCGCAAAAACACGCATCGCCCGTAGCGCGAGCGACGCAGGCAACGCGCATCGCTCAGCGGACGCGCGTGCCGAAACCGCGCAGAAATCAAATCAGGAGACGTAGGCTGCGCGAAAACACCGCTTCGGGCGGCGGCGCAGCGCGATAGACGATCGGAGGCGAGGTACCCGCGTAGGGAGACAACAGCGAAGATGGCAGTGCGACTACGGCAACATGCGGCAGGGGATTGCTGCCGCCAACTAGGTAACTTGCAAAGCTCGAAGCAGGGGCGGGTGAAGCGATTTCGTAACAGTGTCCTTGCTGATCGCCGCCATTGGGATTGGCCGCGCCGCCCTCGTCCTGCCCGCAACCGAGGTGCGCAATGCGCTCTTGCACCGCCGCGGCTGTCGCCACTTCGCAGCAAGGCAAAAGCGCGGTGGCAAGCCACATAGCAAGCCAGGCAAACGCGAACCACCGCCCCCAGCGCCTTGCCGAGCGGGGGGAAATCAGGCCGAATGGCCGCATCGCGGAATGAACGGTTCTCGTCATACATCCAGAAGTTTAGCTGTCGCGTCCGGTTTTCTTTTGATCCAGATCAAGCGGAGCTTAACCGCTTTTTCTGCAAGCGCGCAAGCCTCGTATCTACTTGCGCGCGAGCCACATCCGGCGGCGCGGCCTGCTTTCGACCGCGGTTCCGAAGCACAGTTCAATTGCGCGTTCGCCGGCGCGTATGGACACTATGCGCGCGCGCCGCCGCCACCGCCCTCCCCGCACCATGGTGCCAGGCGCAGCACGGCCGGGTACAATCTCCGGCTAGACGCGGCGAGCCGTATCGCGGCCTCGAACGCCGCGGGACAATAACAAGGAACGACATGCCTAGATCTATTTGCCTTCTGTGCGCTGCCGTGCTGGCGCTTTGTGCAGGCCAGGTGTCCGCCCAGGACTACCCGAGCAAGCCGATCAAGATCGTCGTGCCCTTCGGTCCGGGCGGATCGACCGACATCACGGCACGCCTGTTCGCAAAATTTCTGGAGGAGCGCTGGAAACAGCCGGTCGTGGTTGAGAACCGCGCCGGGGCGAACGGCATCATCGGCACCGAGGCGGTGAAGAATTCGCCCGCGGATGGCTACACCCTGGTCGCGTCGGGCAATTCCACCCACGCCGCGGCGCCGCATCTGTTCAAGAAACTCGCCTACGATCCGGTGAAGGACTTCGAGGCCATCGGCCTGTTCGGGGTCTTCGGCTCGGTCGCCCTGGTGCCGGCAAACAGCCCGTTCAAATCGATTCCCGAACTCGCGAGCTACGCGAAAGCGCATCCCGGCAAGGTGTTCTACGGCTACTTCAATACTTCCTCGCAGGTGCCGGGCGCGATGCTGCAGGCAAGCGCCAACATCCCGATCGAGAGCGTGCCCTACAAGTCGATCACCAATGCCGTGCCGGACTTGATCAGCGGCCAGATCCAGCTCATGTTCATGGACTACGTCGCCGCCTTCGCCCACATCTCCGGCGGCAAGGTCGTTCCGATCGCGGTCAGCGAATCTTCGCGCCTTGCGCGCTGGCCCGATGTGCCCGCGGTCGCCGAGTTCTACCCCGGCTATGAGGTCCAGGCCTTCCTGTCGCTTTCCGCTCCCGCGGGCACGCCCAAGCCGGTCGTCACTAAGCTCAACCAGGCGCTACGCGATGCGCAGGCGAATGCGGCGTTCAAGGAGCAGCTCGAAGGCATGGGATTGCGACTGCGCTCGCTCAGCCCGGAAGAATATCGCGCCTTCCTGGTGAAGGAGATCGGGCGTTGGGGACAGTACGTGAAGACGGCGAAGATCGAACCGCAATGAGTCCGCGCCTTTCCTCGCCCACTAAGACCATTGCTTGGCAGGATGCGCATGGCCAGCAGCGCGCATAGCCAGTTCGTTGCCTGGTTCCGCTCGGCGGCACCGTATTTCAACGCTTTTCGCGGCAAGACCTTCGTCATCGCCTTCGGCGGCGAGGTCGTAGCGGACGGCAAGTTCGGCGTGCTGACGCAGGACATCAACCTGCTGCGCAGCACCGGCATTCGCCTGGTGCTGGTGCACGGCTCGCGCCCGCAGGTCGAGAAGCAGCTGAAGTTGCGCCGCGCGCGCTCGCGCTATCACGCCGGCGTGCGTGTGACCGACGCGCTGGCGCTGGAATGCGTGAAAGAAGCCGCCGGGCTCCTGCGCGTGGAACTCGATGCGCTGCTGTCGCAGGGACTGCCGAACACCCCCATGGCAGGTGCCGCGATCAATGCCGTATCCGGCAATTTCATCACCGCCCAGCCGATGGGCGTACTGGACGGCGTCGACCTGCAATACACCGGCACGGTGCGCAAGGTCGACGCGGCCGCGATCGAGTCTTGCCTCGCTGCGCACAACCTGGTCATCGTCTCCAGCGTCGGCTATTCACCGACCGGAGAAGTGTTCAACCTGTCGATGGAGGACGTCGCCGTAGCCGTGGCGAACGCCCTGCACGCGGCAAAGCTGGTGTTCTTGAGCGACGCGCCGGTCGAAGACGATCACGGGCACCTGGTTCCGGAGCTCTCTGCGCAAGAGGCCGAGGCGCTGCTTGCGCGCGGCAAGCACCTCACCGCCGACACGCGCCTGTATCTCAGCCATGCGGTGGAAGCGGTGCGCGCAGGCGTCGCCCGCGCCCACGTCGTGTCGCATAAGGTGGATGGTGCGCTTCTGTTGGAGCTCTTCACCCACGGCGGCTCGGGTAGCATGATCACTTCGGACAAGGTGGAGCGGCTCCGCCCTGCCACGATCGACGACATCGGCGGCATCCTGCAGTTGATCGAGCCGCTCGAGACCGCGGGTGTTCTGGTCTATCGCGGCCGCGAATTGCTCGAGCGCGAAGTGAAGAGCTTCTTCGTCATCGAGCACGACGCGGTGATCGTCGGCTGCGCCGCCCTCTATCCCCTCGCCGGCAAGTCGGCCGAACTGGCCGCGGTCGCGGTGCGGCCCGAATACCAGGGCCACGGCTACGGCGAAAAGCTGCTCGAGCACGGCGAAGTCGAGGCGCGCCAGCTCGGTTTCAAGAAGCTGTTCGTCCTCACTACACGCACGGCGCACTGGTTCATCGAGCGCGGTTTCAGCGAAAGGCCGATCGGCGCCCTGCCCGAACCGAAGAAGTCGCTCTACAACTGGCAGCGCCGTTCCAAGGTGCTGATGAAGAAACTGTAGGTGGCGGCGCTAGTGCTCGAGGCGATCGAGCTGCTCGGCGAGCGCGCGTAGCGGCGGCGCAATATCGACATGGTAGGGCTCCGCTGCCTGATCGAGGCCGCACAGGCGCGGCGGCAGGCGCGCGATTTGCGCCGCCGCGCGCGCGCGCGCGATGGCGAGCGATTCGACCGGAGCCACGCGTTTACCCGCCTGCATTACCGGCTCGAGCAAAGGCGTCCCGCGCTGCAGCGCGTCTTCCAGATTGACGATATCGTGTGCGAACGACCCGTCGGGTGCGAAATGACGGTACACCTGCTTGCGCCCCGGCCAAGTCGCCTTCCCTTCGGAATGCTTGCGCCGCGGCGTCCCGGCGTATTCCTGCAGCTTGTAGGCGCAGTCTAGGAAAGGCGCGTCGCTGGAAGTGTCCAGGCTGGTGCCGATGCCGAAGCCGTCGATGGGTGCGCCCGCAGCGAGGAGATCGCGCAACTTCCATTCATCGAGGTTGCCGCTGGAAAAGATCGTGACCTCGTGCAAGCCCGCCGCGTCGAGAATCGCGCGCACGGCGCGCGCATGCGCTGCGAGGTCGCCGCTATCCAGGCGCACCCCGCGCAGCTTGATGCCCTCGCGTGCGAGTTCCGGTGCGAGGCGCGCCACCTTCTGCGCCGCGCGTTCGGTGTCGTAGGTGTCGATCAGCAGCACGACGTTCGACGGATAGGATCGGGCGAAGGCTTTGAACGCCGACACCTCGTCGGCGTGCGCCTCGATGTAGGAGTGCGCCATGGTGCCGAACAGCGGCACGCCGAATTCGATACCCGCGAGCACGGTCGCGGTTCCGGAAAACCCGGCAAGATAGGCGGCCCGTGCCGCGAGCAGCCCGGCCTCCGCGCCGTGCGCGCGGCGCATGCCGAAATCGACCAGTGGCTTTCCTGGCGCCGCGAGCACGCTGCGTGCCGCCTTCGAGGCAATCAGCGTTTGCAGGTGCAAGAGGCTGAGCAGTCGGCTCTCCACCAGCTGCGCCTGCGCGATGGGCGCGGTGATGCGCAGCAGCGGCTCGTTGATGAAGCACAGCGTGCCTTCGGGCATGGCGTGCACATCGCCGGTGAAGCGCAGCGTCTCAAGCGAGGCGAGAAACGGCTCGCGAAAGCCGCCCTGCCTGCGCAGCCAATCCAGTTCGGCTTCGCTCACCTGCAAGTTTTCGAGATAGCCGAGCACCTGCTCCAAGCCGGCTGCGATGAGGAAGTTGCGCGCCGGCGGCAGAGCGCGCACGAAGAACTCGAATACCGCCGTCTCCTGCATGCCCTCGTCGAAATAGGCCTGCAGCATGCTGAGCTGGTAGAGGTCGGTGAGCAGAGCGCTGCGCGACGCGCTCACGGAACGATATCCTCGTAGGCTATGGCGCGTGCCCCGAGGGCGCACATTTCGGCCAGCGCACGCGCGCCGTCACCGAGCTGCACCTCGACTGCGCGAATCGCATCGGTCAATAGCAGCACCGCGAATCCTTGGACGAGCGCGTCCTTCACGGTATTGAGCACGCAGTAATCGGTCGCAAGCCCACCCACGAACAGGCGCCGACTCCCGCATGCGCGCAACTGCGCAGCGAGCTCGGTCCCCTGAAAGCCGGAGTAGGCGTCGGCCGCGGCAGTCGTCGCCTTGGATACGATATGCGCTGTGTCCGGCAGCGCGAGGCCGGGCGCGAACGCCGCGCCGGGGCTCGCCGCGACGCAATGGGGCGGCCAGATGCCGCCTTGCGCCTTGAACGAGCAGTGATTCGGCGGATGCCAATCGCGCGTGGCGAACACGGCCAAGCCGCGCGCGGCGAATGCCGCAATATAGAGGTTGATCACCGGCACCACGGCATCGCCCGCGGGGACGGCGAGGCTGCCGCCGGGAAGAAAATCCTTTTGGACATCGACCGCAAGCAAGCTGTCCCCGGCTTGCAGATGGATGGAAAGGCTGGAACTCATGAGGTCCGCCGCTGCGAAAAGGACAGGGAATTCGAGCACTTACATCGGTATTTTGCGGTGCCGCCGCGCCCGGCGTCTTGACAACCGTCAAACGCCTCGCCGGACGCGGGCGTAGGCTGCGCTTGGTTTGACACCATCATGCTTGAACGCGTTGCGTACTTCGAACACGGTGCCGACATGGGGGTGGTCGGACGCGGCGCTTGCGTCGAGGAGGCATTCGAAAACGCGGCCCGGGCGATGTTTGCGTTGATGTCCGATATCGACTGCGTGCATCCGAGCGCGGGCGTGGCGATCGAGTTCACGGAAGCGGATAGGGAACTCGCCCTCGTTTCCTGGCTCAACCTGCTGTTGGGCGAGGCGCGCAGCCGCTCGCTCCTGCTTTGCCGCTTCCGCCTAAGGCACGATGGAGCCCACTGGCAGGGATCGGCCGAGGGTGCGCCCTGGACTGAAGCCATGGAGCGCGGAGTCGAGGTCAAGGGCGCAACCCTCACCTGCCTCGAAGTGACCGAACGCGAAGGCGAGTGGGAAGCGCGCTGCGTCGTGGACTTGTAGAGATGACGAAAGCAGTTTGCGATCCGCGGGAATCACATTGCTTGCGTCGAATCGGGCCGATTTGCGAAGCGTAGACTAAGGCCATGGATCTGTCCCGCCTCACCCAAGTGAACCCCTGGTGCTACGAGCTTGCCCTGTTGCCGAATGAAGAGCGGGCGCCGGTGCGCTTGTATGCCGACACGGCGCTGCTGCAGGACATGGACAGCAAGGTGCTGGAGCAGATCAGCAACGTCGCCCGGCTGCCCGGGCTGGTCGGCGCCGCGATGACCATGCCCGATGCGCACTGGGGCTATGGTTTTCCCATCGGCGGCGTCGCCGCGTTCGACGCCGAAACAGGCGGCATCATCTCCGCCGGCGGCGTCGGATTCGACATTTCCTGCGGCATCCGCTGCCTGCGCACTAACCTCGACCTGCCCACGATCGCGCCGCGCCTGGAGCGCCTCGCCGATGCGCTGTTTCGCGCCGTGCCCGCCGGAGTCGGCGAGGAAGGGACGCTCAAGCTGTCGCCGGGCGAACTCGACGCGGTGATGCGCGGCGGCGCGCGCTGGGCGCTGCACCGCGGCTACGGCGTGGCGGCGGATCTCGAATACATCGAGGAGCACGGCTGCGTTGCCGGCGCCGACCCCGGCTGCGTATCCGAGCTCGCCAAGCGCCGTCAGTCGGGCGAAATGGGGACACTCGGCTCCGGCAATCACTACCTCGAAATCCAGGTGGTGGAGCGCATAGTCGATGAACAAGCGGCCACCGCCTATGGCTTGCGCGAGGGACAGATACTGGCGTCGATCCACTGCGGTTCGCGCGGACTCGGCCACCAGGTCGGCACCGACTATCTGGTCACACTCGCCAAGGCGGCGAGGCGCCTCGGCATCCGCCTGCCGGAGCGTGAGCTCGCCTGTGCGCCGATCAAGTCGCCGGAAGGCAGGCAGTACCTCGGTGCGATGAACGCCGCGATCAATATCGCCCTCGCCAATCGGCAAATCATCACCCATCTCGCGCGCGCCGCCTTCGCCCAGGTGCTGCCACAGGCGGAACTGGAAACGCTGTACGACGTGTCGCACAACACTTGCAAAGTGGAAACGCACGTCGTCGACGGCAAACCGCGGCAGCTCCACGTGCATCGCAAGGGTGCGACGCGCGCTTTCGGCGCCGGACATCCGGCTCTGCCCGCGCGCTATCTCGACGTGGGACAGCCGGTGATCATCGGCGGCAGCATGGGCACCGGCTCCTGGATTCTCGCCGGCAACCCGCAAGAACAAAACGGCGCCTACGCCTCGGCGAGCCACGGCGCCGGCCGCGCGATGAGCCGGCACCAGGCGCTGCGCAAATGGCATGGACGCGAACTGATACACCAGCTCGCCGCGGACGGCATCCTCATCCGCACGCGCTCGCTGCGCGGCGCGGCGGAAGAGGCGCCGGGCGCATACAAAGACGTCGACGCAGTCGCAGACGCAACCGACCGCGCGGGCCTTGCGCGCCGGGTTGCGCATCTGCGGCCGAAGGCCTGCGTAAAGGGCTGAACGGCGCCAGCGCGTCGGGCTGCGACGCGCATCTCGTCGAGACAGATTGCGCAAGAGCGGCGAAAATGCACTCGTCGCAGACGCTTTTCGCCCATGCTCGCGCTCAAACTTTTCCTCGTCCCGGTATTTCTTGCCCTGATTTCACTCGCCGGCAAGCGCTGGGGGCCGAGCGTCGCCGGCTGGTTGGCCGGCTTGCCTGCATTGACCGGACCGATCCTGTTCTTGCTCGCGCTGGAGCACGGCGCTGCGTTCACCGCCGCGGCCGCCACCGTGTCTCTGGCCGCCGTACTCGGTGCTGTCGCCTATATGGTCACCTATGCCCGCGTCTGCGTGCGCGCCTCGCCCTGGACCGCGCTCGCCGCGGGCATCGTCAGCTGGTGCTTCTCGGCATCGATCGTGACGCGGCTGCCGCTAAGCAATTTCGCCTCGCTCGCGATCGCGCTAGGTTCGCTGCTCGCCGCCCCGAAATTGTTTCCGCGCCTCTCCGCACCGTTGGCTGCGGTCGGATTGCCCCGCGGCGAATTGCTGTTGCGCATGATCGCAGGCGCCGCGATCACGCTCGCGGTTACCGGCGCGGCGAGCGCAATCGGCCCGTCATGGAGCGGAATGCTCGCGGTCTTTCCCGTGCTCGCCATCGTCCTCTCGGTGTTTTCGCATCGCCTCGCCGGACCCGCCTTTGCCACGCTGCTCCTGCGCGCCATGGTCTTGGGCCTGTATTCCTTCACGACTTTTTGTTTCACGCTCGCGGTGGTCTTGCCGCATCGGGGCGTGGCGATGTCCTTCTCCACCGCGATCATCCTTGCTCTGGCAATGCAATGGCTGCTGAAATCGCGTCTCAAGTAGCGCTCGACAATTTGCGCGATGACCGAATGCTGCCGCTCGCTCCTATGCCTTTGTCGCGCCTTGCATTAACATAGCTGCAATTCGACATTAGCGCTGATGCCAATCACGCCGCGGCGGAATGCGGACGCGGCGACAAGAGAGAAACCCTTCCAAACTCGCGCTTCCGCGGAAGCGCGGCCTTTAGCCGACCGCGGCAGGCGTTCAATCGCGCGTTACGTCGCACACATCCCAACCAGGAGCAAGCAAGCATGATCAATGTCGTCGCAGTCATCACCGCCAAACCCGGCATGCGCGAAGCCGTCCTGCAAGCATTTCGCGCCAACGTCCCGGCAGTCAAAGCCGAGCAGGGATGCATCGAATACGGCGCAGCCGTCGATCTGGAGAACGGCCCGAAGTTCCAGACCAAATACGGCGCCGACACCTTCCTCGTGATCGAAAAATGGGAGAGCATGGACGCGCTGAAGGCCCATGCGGCCTCGCCGCATATGGCGGCGTATGCAGCCAAGACCAAGGATCTGCTGGCCAGCAGGACGATCCACATTCTGACACCGGCCTGATCGCGTCTGGCCTTGCGCCGCACGCGCGACGCAGGCCATGAAGGGGTGGAGCGCGGAGAGACAGCCGCTTCCCTTCACAACGCGCGCAGAATTTGGAGGAGAGAGACATGGATCACACCCAGCCGCGTCTTTATGCACGTTGGCTTACGCTGCTGCTCGCCGCGCTGGCGGGATTGATCGGCGTCGCCGCATCCGCGGCGGAGCCGACCTATCGTGCGCTCAATCCGCGGGGGTACCTGGCCGAGGTGAAGCTCACGCCGCTCAGCCCGCGGCCCGCCGACCTCAATGGCAAGGTCGTCTACATCATCCACGCCTGGCCGGCCAATGTGCAGTCCGGCTTCGAACCGGTGGTCGATGCGGTGAAGGCGGCATTGCTTGCGCGATTCCCGCAGGTGAAGATCGTGGTCAAGCACAAGGAGTCGGCGTACTCGGAAGACGAGCCCGAGCTGTGGGCGGACGCAAAGAAGAACGCCGACGCCTTCGTCTACGTGCCGGCGGACTCGGCCGCGACCACCATGTGGAGCGTCATCTGGTCGGCTGGGCTGGAAAAGCGCGGGCTTCCCGGAACCGTGCTGCATTTCGAAGCGCTGGAGAGCAATACCCGCGCCACCGCGGCAAAGGTCGGGACGCCCCTGCGCCTGATCGCCGTCCCGGATCGTACCGGTGCGCTGGCCGAGGAGCGCATCGCCGCAATTGCTGAGGCGGTAGTCAAATCGCTCACCCTGCCGCTCGCTGCGGCGGAATTGCAGGGTGGCACCCGTGGCTTCGACCAACCGCCGCGCTTCGCCGTCGAGGGCACTCTGGCGCAGATCCAGGATTATTTCTACGAGCAGAAATGGACCGATGGCTTGCCGATCGTGCCGCCGACGGAGGAGAACGTGGCACAGATGCTGAAAGGCACGCACCACGCCGCCGCCGAGGTCGTGACCCAGAGCATGCTGCCCGAGGGCTGGCAGGTGACCGTGGAAAAAGTCGCGATCAATGCCGTCATGGCTGGATGCAAGCCGGAATATATGCCGGTCTTGCTCGCCGCGGTGGAGGCGTTTTCCAAGGGTGGCTTTTCCTCGACCGTGCGCTCGACCAATTCCTTCTCCTTCATGCAGATCGTCAACGGCCCGATCGCGCGCGAGATCGGGATGAACGCGGGCACCTATGCGCTGGGCCCGGGAAACCGCGCCAACGCCGCGATCGGCAGGGCCTTGCGCCTGTTCATTTACAACTTGGGCGGCGGTCAGAACGAAGTCAACCTAATGGGCACGCAGGGCAACGTCGGCGCCTATGCGTTCGCTTTTGCCGAGAACGAGAAGGAGAGTCCCTGGGAACCCTTGCACGTGTCGCGCGGCTACAAGAAGGAGGAAAGCACGATCACCATCTTCTCCGGCGGATGGAGCCATACCGGCAATATGCTGCACCAGGACATCGAACGGCTCGCGCGCGACATCGCCTACTTCCAATGGCCGACCGGCATGATGGTGCTGCTGTCGCCGGCTGCGGCGCAGCAACTGGCGAAGCAGGGGCTGAGCAAGCGCGACGTGGAGGAACGCATCTGGAAGAGCGCGACACTCACCATGAAAGAGTTTCGCAATGACCATTACTACCAACGCTTCATCATCCCCATCCTCAAAGGCCGTGAAATGGGAGGAAAAAAATACCGCTGGCCGGCCTACTACCTCGATCTGCCCGACGACGCGCGGGTGCCGGTCTACCCGAAGGACGATGTGCGCGTGGCGGTGGTCGGCGGCGACGCGAACGCGATGATGCAGGGCTGGGTGATGGCGAGCCCGTCGACTGCGTCGATCGACAAGTGGCGCTAGGGAGACCGGAATGCGAACGCTCCTGCCACTCGCCGAACGCGTTGCGCTCGCGCTGAAGGAACGGCGCGAGACCGTCGCGGTGGCAGAGTCATCGGCCGGCGGACTACTCTCCGCGTCCCTGCTCGCCGTTCCCGGCGCTTCTGCCTATTTTCTGGGCGGCGCGGTGGTGTACACGAGGCAAGCGCGCGAGCTCCTGATGGATCTGCCGCGCGAGGCAGTCAAGGGCATGCGCTCCGCTTCGGAGCCCTATGCGCTGCTTCTCGCGCGTACGGCGAAGAAGCGCTTTGGCGCGAGTTGGGGCATCGCCGAGACCGGCGCCGCCGGACCGACGGGAAATCCTTATGGCGACCAGCCTGGTCACAGCTGCATCGCCGTCACCGGCATCGCCGAAGAGGCGATCACTTTGGAAACCGGCGAGGCCGATCGGCTGGACAACATGTACGCCTTTACCGCGGCAGCGCTCGATCTATTGTTGCGGCAGCTGACGCGCTAGCTTCACCGACGCCGCGGCGCGCGCCCGATGGCGCGCTACTTGAAGGGAAAGGCGATGATCGCCTTCGCGGTCCATTTGTCTGCGGCCGCCTGCAATCCGTGGCCAATACCGATATTGACGTCGAAATTCTTGACCTCGACATCGGCTACCGCGAACAGATAATGCGCGCGCTCGGAAGCGGGCAAGCGATGGAAGATCGGGCCGTATTCGCCGTAGTACTCGAAACCTGCATTCACCCGCGCGCCCGCTTTGCGGGTGAGCTTCAACGCTGGTTCGAATTTCGGTTCGCGGCTCACCTTGCTCGACAAATCCGCGTCAAGGATGGGGTTGAAACTCACGAGCCAAGTTGCGTCGCGATAACCGACGATCGGGCGCAGCTCCATGCCGCTGCTGCTCTCCGACACGCGCCGCGCGAAATGACCTAATTCGCCGTTGAGTCCCCAAAATAGCCGTGCATGTTCTTCGCGCGGTGCGATGTACTTGAGCCGGAGGCGCATGCCGTTGCCGACCAGATTCCCGTCGGCGCCGACCGCAGCCGGCAGATAGAGCCCTGCCTCCAGGGTCTTACTGATGCCGTAGGAGAACTCCGGCGTGAGCTGCAGCCGGTGCTCCGATTTCATTTCGCCGTCGAATTCCGGCGCGGTCGCGCCTCGCAGCACCTGGTTCACGTGCAGTTCCAGGCCGAATTCGCCGGGATCGTCCATTTCCTCCGTGTACACCTGGATTTCGTCCGGCGCCGCTTCAGCAGCCACGGCTGAAAGGCCGACAAGTAAGGCCGCCGCGAGGCGGATTGCTAGGTGATGAATGCGCATGTTCCACTCCCTGAAATTCGCTGACGAATGAGAACCATTCTCATATAAAGCCGCCCGCGATGCAAGTCCCTGAGCGCCTCCCTTTAAGGCGTCGCCGCCCTGGCCGGCGTGGGTTCAGCGCCGTCGGCACTGGGTTTTCGGCAGCGGGAGTTCTAGTTCGAATACGGCTTGACGCAGTCTGCAGGCGAGGACATAATGAGAGCCATTCGCAATAACTTGACCATTCCAGTCATGAACTCCAGCGCCAACAGCTCCACCCTGAACCGGCTCGGTCCCGGGGAATGCGGGACTATCCTCGCGCTCGATACCGGCGAGGAACTCTACCGCCGCTTGGTGGCACTTGGCCTGCGCATCGGCATCGAGGTCCGCTTGCTGCGCCGCGCCCGTTTCGGCGGCCCGCTGCACGTCCGCGTCGGCACCACGGAGTTGATGCTGCGCGTGCGGGAGGCGCGCTGCGTCCGCATCGCGCCCGAGCGCCTGGCCGCCGCCTAGTTCCGATGAAGCGCATCGCGATGCTGGGCATGCCCAATACGGGCAAGTCCACGCTGTTCAATCGCATCACCGGCGCGCATGCCCAGGTCGGCAACTGGCCCGGGCTGACTGTCGATCTGCTCAGCGCGCGGCTCCTCGTCGGCGGCGAGATGGTCCAACTCGTCGACTTGCCCGGCATCTACGACTTGCACGGTTATTCCGAGGACGAGAAGGTCGTCACCGCGTTTCTTGCAGGAAACGAAGTTGAGCTCGCGCTCGTCGTCCTCAATGCCTCCCAGATCGAGCGCCAGGCGATGCTCTTGAGTCAGGTGATGCGCCTCGGCATACCGGTTCTGCTCGTGCTCAACATGGTCGATGAAGCGGCGGCGCTCGGCATCACCATAGACGCCGAGGCTCTCGCGGCCAAGCTCGGCATACCCGTGTGCCTGGTGTCGGCGAAATACGGTCAGGGCGTGGAACGGCTGCAGCCCGCCATGCATGCGGCGCTGCGCCGCCGCACGGCGGCGTCGCCTGCGGAGGCAGCAGAGTCCGCCCTGGAAGCAGACGAAGTCGAGGCCGCGGTGAAGTCCTGCGTGTCGGTTCCGGTGCGGGCCTCGCATGCCCTGACGGAACGGATCGACCGCCTCCTGCTGCACCCCTGGCTCGGCCTGCCCATCTTCTTCGGTGTGATGTTCCTCCTGTTCGAGATCGTCTTCATCCTCGGCAAGCCGATGCAGGACGCCCTCGCCTGGCTGTTCACCCTCGTTCGCGCAGACGCCCTCGAACCGCTGCTCGCTCCCCTGCCCGCGCTGCTGCGTGGACTCCTGCTCGATGGCGTCTATAACGGCCTGGGCACGGTGGCGGGCTTCGTCCCCATCATCGTGCTCTTCTTCTTCTGCATGGGCATCGTCGAGGACGCGGGTTATCTGTCGCGCGCCGCATTCCTGATGGACGCGCTGATGGCGCGCTTCGGCCTGGACGGCCGCAGCTTCGTCATGGTGCTGATGGGCTTCGGCCGCAACGTGCCGGCTCTCATGGGCACGCGCGTCATCCGCTCGCGCGGCTTGCGCCTGCTCACCATGCTGGTCATTCCGTTTTCGCTCTGTTCCGCGCGCATGCAGGTGTTCGTCTTCTTCATCGCGGCGCTGTTCTCCGCCAAGACCGCGCCCGTGGTGCTGTTCTCTCTCTACGTCATGAGCATCGCGACGGCGATGCTCACCTCGCTCCTTTTCAAGCGCCGCTACGTCAACAACGATCCCTTCGTGCTGGAAATGCCGCCCTACCGCCTGCCCACTGCGCGCCAGATGTTCTTCCGCGGTTGGAGCGAAGTGCGCCACTTCCTGCGCCGTGCAACGCGCTTCATCGTCGCCGGCGTCGTCCTGGTGTGGCTGCTGACCAACTTTCCGCAAGGCGTGACCCCGGGCGGGACCGACACTTGGGCCGGTCAGATCGGGGCGGCCCTCAATCCCGTCCTCAGCCCGCTCGGCATCGATCCGAAGCTGACCGTGGCGCTGATATTCGGCTTCGTCGCGAAGGAAATCGTCATCGGCTCTCTCGCCGTGATTTACAGCCGGGAGGGCGCAGCGCTGGTGAGCACCATCGCGCAGCAGATCGACTGGGTGCAGGCCTACAGCTTCATGCTGTTCACCTTGGTCTATACGCCTTGCCTGTCGACCATCGCCACCATCCGCAGCGAAAGCAAGAGCCGCGGCTTCAGCGCACTGGCGATTGCCTGGCCGCTAGCGCTTGCCTGGGCGGTGAGCTATCTGTTCTACCAGGCCGCGCGGCATTTCGCGTACTGAGCCTGCCTGAAGACGGCCGAACGGTACGGCACTAGGACGCTTGCGTATCTAGCGCCACATCTCGCGCATGCCGAGTTTGAGGTCGACGCTCGCCGCAAGCGGAGCGGGCGCCTGATTCGAGCGCCGCTCGCGCGGCGCTACGCCGACGAGTTCGAACGCATCGAGATCCGCATCGGCGACGAAGCGGCTGCGCGGCGCATACACGCTGCGATCGCCGCCGTAGCCCTGCCCGTGCACATAGAAGCGCAGCGGCTGCATCAGCACCAGATCGTCGCGTGCGCGCGTCATCGCGACATAGAGTAGCCGCCGTTCCTCCTCGATCTCTTCCGGCGTATCGGTCGCCATGTCGGACGGGATGCAGCCATCGACCACGTTGAGCACCATGACTGCGCGCCATTCCTGGCCCTTCGCCGAATGGATGGTCGACAGCACGAGCCAGTCTTCGTCTTTCAGCGGCGGGCCGGCCTCGGCCCCTGACGCTTCAGGCGGATCGAGGGTCAGATCGGTGAGGAAGGAGGAGCGCGAGGCGTGCTGCGCCGCCATGCGCTCGAGCTGGTCGAGGTCGCCCAGGCGCGTAGGCGCGCTGTCGTAGTTCTGCGCGAGCAGCGCGTCGTACCAGTGCCGCAGCCGTTCGATCTGGGCCTGCCAGGGTGCGGCGGCCGCGGCCTCCTGCAGCGCCGCGAGCAGGGCCGCAAACACTTCCGCGGCGGCGGCAGGTGGGCGGAAGCGCGCGAGCGCCGCGAGCCCACGCCCCTCGCGCTCGATGCCGTCCAATGCGCGACGCGCGATCGCCGGCCCGATTCCTGGGATGAGCTTGAGCACGCGCAAGCCCGCCGTGCGGTCGCGCGGGTTCTCGATCCAGCGCAGCAAGGCAAGCATGTCCTTCACATGCGCCGCTTCGAGGAACTTCAGTCCGCCGTACTTGACGAAAGGAATGCCGCGCCGCAAGAGCTCGAGTTCCAGCGGCGCCGAGTGCTGCGAGGCGCGAAACAGCACGGCCTGTTCGCGCAGGTCCATGCCGGCCTCGCGGTTCGCGAGCACGCGCGCCACCACGAAATCGACCTGTTCGGTTTCGTCGGCGACCATCGCGATCAGCGGCTTGCCGCCGCTACGCTCGGAATAAAGATTCTTGGCGAAGCGCGCGCTCGCGTGGCCGATCACCCTGTTGCACGCCGCGAGGATGGCTTGGCTCGAGCGGTAGTTCTGCTCCAGGGTGACGCGTTCCGCCGCCGGCTTGAACAGCGCGGGAAATTCCAGGATGTTCTCCACCCGCGCCGCGCGGAAGGAATAGATCGACTGCGCATCGTCGCCGACTACCGTCAAGCCTCTGCCGTCCGGCTTCAGCCCGAGCAGGATCGCCGCTTGCAGCGCGTTGGTGTCCTGGTATTCGTCCACCAGCACGTGATCGAAGCGCGCCGACACCTGGCGCGCGATTTCGTCCACACCCATCATCTGCGACCAGTAGAGCAGCAGGTCGTCGAAGTCGAGCACGGATTGCGCCTGCTTCGCCTCGACATAGGCGGCGAACAAGCGCTTCAAGTCGTCTTCCCATTCGCCGCACCAGGGGAAGAAGCGCGCCAACGCATCGTGCAGCGAGAGCTGGCCGTTGACCACGCTGGAATAGATGGCGAGGCAAGTCGCCTTCTTCGGGAAGCGCCCTTTTGCTTCCGACAAACGCAGCTCGTCGCGCACCAGATCGAGCAGGTCGGCGGCATCGGCGCGATCGAGGATGGAGAAGGCCGGGTCGAGTCCTATGCTCTCGGCGTACAGGCGCAGCAGCCGCGCACCCACGGCGTGAAACGTGCCCGACCATTGCACCGCATGCGCGGCATGAGTGCTCTTGCCTTTGAGTGCCTCGGCGCAGATTTGGTCGACGCGGCGGAGCATTTCGCTCGCCATGCGTCGCGCAAAGGTGAGGAGTAGGATGCGGCGCGGATCGACGCCGTTCAGGATCAAGTGCGCCACACGCGTGGCGAGCGTCTTGGTCTTGCCCGATCCGGCGCCGGCAATCACCAGCAGCGGCGCTGCGACAGCGGCGCTGCCGATGCCGCAAGTGACGGCGGCGCGTTGCGCCGGGTTGAGGCTTTCCAGATACGCGGGTGTCATCGCCTTGGCCTGCCGGTCGTGACCGAACAGCCATTCCTGTATAAAACTACAGTCTAGCGGCATACGCCTGCGCCGACAAGAACGCCGCGCTCGGTAGCGCGACGACGACTGTGGTATGGTGGCATCCATCCCCGCTCAGCCACATTCCCTGGAGACGTTCCCATGAAGATCCGTGCCGCCATCCTCGACCGGATGGAGCAGCCGCAACCCTATGCGAAGTCCCGCCCGGTCAGCGTCGAAACCATAGAACTCGATTCCCCGGGGGCGGGCGAGGTGTTGGTGAAAATGGGCGCGGCGGGGCTGTGCCATTCGGACCTGTCGGTCATCAACGGCGACCGGCCGCGCGCCATGCCACTCGTGCTCGGACACGAAGCGGCCGGCATCGTTGAAGAGCTCGGGCCGGGCGTAACCGATCTGCAGCGCGGCGACCATGTCGCCCTGGTATTCGCTCCCAATTGCGGCCACTGCATGCCTTGCCGCGAAGGCCGTCCGGCGCTGTGCGAGCCGGGATTCCACGCCGCGGTGGCGGGCACGCTGCTGGGCGGGCACCGACGGCTGCGCCGCACCAACAACAGCCTGCTCAATCATCAGGCGGGTGTGTCCTGCTTCGCAGAATATGCCGTGTTGGCGCGCGGCAGCCTGGTCAAGATCGACAATGACATCCCGCTCGACATCGCCGCGGTGTTCGGTTGCGCGGTGCTCACCGGCGTCGGCGCAGCGATCAATGCGGCGCAGCTGCGGCTCGGCGGCGCCGCCGGCATCGTCGGGCTGGGGGGCGTCGGCCTATCGGCCATGCTCGGGGCGATCGCGGCCGGTGCGCGCCAGATCGTCGCCATCGACAAGCTCGACTCGAAGCTGGAAATCGCGCGTTCCCTCGGCGCCACCCACACCTTCCGCGCCGACGACCCCGATCTGGTAGCGAAGGTCAAGGCCGCGACCGGCGGCGGCGTGGACGCGGCGGTGGAGGCGGCGAGTTCGGTCGTAGCGCTCGAAACCGCATATAAGATCACGCGTTGGGGCGGCACCACGGTCACGGTGAGCCTGCCCCATCCCACGCACACCTTCCCTCTGCCCGCGGTCAATATGGTGCTGGAAGAACGCACGCTGCGCGGCAGCTTCCTCGGCTCGGCGGTGCCGGCGCGCGACATTCCGCGCTTCACCGCACTCTATCGCGCGGGCAAACTGCCGGTGGACAAGCTGATCACCCATCGCATCGGCCTGGACGACATCAACATGGGCTTCGACCGCTTGGCCGCAGGCCAGGCGGTGCGGCAGATCATCGTCTTCTAGGGCGAACGCGCGGCACCCGCTCCGCCTTCGCGCGGCGCGCTCGGGAGCTGCGCTCTCAGTCGGGCGTAGAGACGCGCCGCGCCGGCCAGATTCCATTCCAGCCATAGGCAGGATGCGGCGAAGGCGAGGCCCGCTATGCGCGCGAGCGCAGGCCACAGCACAGCCGCAAGCAGTAGCAGGTAAGCGGCAAAATGCAGCCACATCTGGCCGCGCATGGCGCCTTCCGGAATCATCTGCTTCATGTTCGGCGTATTGCGCGTAAATCCGCCCTGCTGCTGCAAGTGCAGCCAGTTGAGGAAGGGCATGATTTTGTACAGCATGCCGTTGATGACGGAAAAGAACGCGCCCGGCAGCGCCAGCGCGCCGAGCCACAGCGACGCGCGCGCATGGTTTCCAAGCTGCGGCGCGAGCAGGAACACGAGCCAGGAAACAGCGAGTACCGCGAGCGACAGCATGGCACAGCGCCAGAAGAGGAAAGTCACGTCGGTCTGGCGACGCTTGCGCTGCGCCTGCAAGCGCAGCGTCACCCCGGCATAGAAACCGGCGATGAGCATTCCCCCCGCCGCCGCGGCTGCGTGCCAGGACTGGGCTTCGCCGCGCGCGGTAAAGAGCTGCAAGGACCATAGGCACACCGCGACGAACAGGCCGGCGGGCAGCAGCCGCGTCAGCCAGAGCGGATACGGCGGCGTCAGCTGGAACATCGGCACCACCATGTAGGAGACGCCGACCACCAGCATCAGCGCCCATCCGCCCAGACCCCAGGCGAGATGGACGTTGATCAGCGGCAGCAGCGGCCAGTCTGGTCGCCAAAATTCCTGCAGCCCCAGAATGCTCGCCAGGGTGACGCCGAGCGCGACCGTCACGAGGAGCCCCAGCACGGCGATGCGCAGCACATGGATGGACATGCCGCGGGCCGGTGTGCGCAGTAGCGCCAGCGCCATGACGGTGAGAAACAAGCCCAGCGCGCAGGCGAATACCAGGGCAGCGAGCAGGAATAGGGGCGGCTCCTCCAGCAGGAAGGCGGCGACCAGGAACACCGCACCCGCCGTGATCAAGGGATGCACGATCGCTGCGACCAGGCGCGGTCGCCAGATGTTCGCGCCCGCCACCACGGCGACGAATTGCAGCAGCGATCCGCACATGGTCTGCAGCATGAAATCGACCACGATCAGATGCGTCATCGCCAAAGCGCCCGGCGCCCAGCGCGATTCGAGCGCTTCCGGGCCGAGCCACACCAGGACGAGACCGGCCAAGGCGCCGAACAGCGGCGCGGTGAGAAAGAAGCGATAAGGCACCGAGATCGGCGGTGCCTGCTCGAAGGACAGGCTCGACTGCGAGGAATTCACGGCTTCGGTTCGGCTGCTAAGTATCGTTTTGACCTGCGCCGGCGCAGTGCACCGCGACGCGTGCCGGGCGGGCGCACAAAGCGCCGGCTATCGCCTTGGCGCCGGCTATCGGCTTGGTTCAGAGCTTTCGAATATGAATTTCGTTGGTGCCGTCGGCGTGGCGCACGGAGCGATAGCCGTAGCCGTTGCGCTCGAGAATCGAATACAGGGGCAGCGGCTCGCAGTGCAGCAGCATCACCAACTCCTCGCCTTCTCCGAGCTTGGGCAGCGCTGCCATCGCCAGTTCCAGCGGCTCCGGCGGCTGCATGCCACGGCCATCGATGACGTGTGGCTCAGCCATGCCCCGCTTCGAGCATGCCGCTCATTTGATCGCCCAGTGCCGCTGCCTGCGCGCCCAGCGCGCGGTCGCACATGGGATAGAGGATGTTCTCCTCTTTCATGTTGTGCTGCTGCATCAACATCAGCAGCGTCTCGGCGCTACCCGAATAGGCGTCGCGATCGCGCGCGGCGCAGGCCTCTTCGAGCTGGGACAGCAGTGAGCGCATTTGTTCGTGCTCGTGCCGCATCATCTGCGTCGGGCCGGCTCTCATGCCGGTGGCGGATTCGAACGCCGGGAACAGCAGGTCCTCTTCGGCGGCGAAGTGCGCCTGCATCTGCGTCTGAAAGCGTGCGAACGCAGCCGCGGCCGCCGCCCAGTCGCCGCGCTCGACTGCGTCTTCCGCGGCGACGAAAAGATCGTCGCAATGCTTGTGGTGATCGGGCAGGACTTGGGTTGGCAGGCTCATGGGCGATGCTCCGTCAGTATAGTTGGCGGCCGATGTTAGCAAGTCGCCGCGCGCCGCGGCTTTGAGGGACATCAAAGATTTCGCGACGGACGCGCAACGCTCATTTCGCCGCGGCTTCGTCCAATTGCTTCGCGCGCTGCTCGGCCTGCTCCGCCGCCTGCCCCACGCTCTGCTGCATCTGCTCCATGGTCTTCTTGCCTTGCTCGAGCTCCTGTTTCTTGGCCGCGGCGACTGTCGCGGCAGTGCTCGCGCTGTCGACGCCGCAGGCTGCGAGCATGGCGGCAAAGATGGCAATGGCGACGGCTCTCATGGTGCCTCCGGCGTGAGTGTGAAAGTGGAAGACTCGCCGCGGAGCATAGCATCCGGGGCGGGGGTCCGCCCGCCGGCGCGGCGACCTAGCGCGCAGGCGGAGGAGGGGGCGGCGGTGGCGGATAAGTTCCCCGTGGCGGGGAAGGTACGGACTCGAAGCCTCCGGCCACGGGAATCTTGTGACCCTTGGCATACATGCACTGCTCGAACGCGTAATCGTAGCGTTGCTGCAGGGCGTAGCTCGAGCTGCTGCCGGCGCTCGTCCCGGCGATCGTGCCGGCGGCGAGCCCCGTGCCCGCACCCACGCTCGCGCCGCGTTGCCCGCCGACGGCGGCGCCGGCCGCCGCGCCGACCACCGTGCCGAGCGCGGCGCTCTTCGCCACGCTTTCGCCGGCAATCTCGTTCGGGTTCGTTCCACCGACCTGGCTGCTCGCGTATTGCCTGCATTCGAAGTCGTCGGCGCGGAACTGGTCGAAATTCTTCCCCGTCCCCGGCAGCACCAGGACGCTCGGGCCGCTAGGCACGCTCACGCAGCCGGCGAGCAGCGCGACTGCAAGCAGGACGACGTGAGCGCCGCGCTTCAGCTTCATACTGGGCGGAGATCCGTGTCAGTTAAGTGGCTGGGGCGACACGCGCTGCCAGCCGCCGGGACATTCCTTGACGTAAGGGTAATAGCCCTTCGCCTCGGCGCAGTAATACCAATAATTCTCGCGCGCAGCGGGCGGCGCCGCGCCCTGCTCGACGTAGACCGGCGGTGCTGCGGGTGCCACAGGGTAATAGACGGGCGGATAGTAGTAGGAGGGCGGGTAATAGTAGGGATACGGTGGCCCCCACCAGAGCGGCCCACCTACCGCCACGCCGAAGTGCGCGTGTCCATGCCGCCCCCAGGCGAGCGCCGCATCGCTTGCGCCCAGCGCCACGAGCAGCGCGATCGCACCGAGTACTGCTTTCTTCGGTTTCATGGCCACCGCCTACAGAAACCTCACCTGGTTTCAGCATAGCAAATGGACCCCCGCTCCGCTGTAACAAAATGTTTCCGCGCTCGCGGCCAGCGATGCGCTCAGAGCTTGCGCTTTTTCGCGTCCCAGTGGCGCTCGAGGTTGTGCACCAATTGTTCGCTCAAGTGGCAGAACGCCTGCTCGTAGGCGTAGGTCGCCATGTAGGCGCGGAAGGTGTCGAGCGGTTCGGTCTGGATACGGATCGCCTTGCGGTTGCCCGCGGCGCTCACCATGCCCGAGCCGAGCGCGTTTCCAACGCAATCCTCGACCGCTTGGTCCAGGCGTTCGCGCGCGACGACATCGTTCACCAAGCTGCGTGCCTCGGGCTCGTCGACGCGGAAGGTCTTGTCGAACATGATGGCTTGGCGCGCGAGGCGCTCGCCCATAAAGCGCGGCAGCCGCAGGTTCGCGCAGCCCGGAATGATGCCCTCCTTGCGCGCCGGCAGGTTGAAATAGGCGCCTGATTCGGCGATGACATAATCCATCACCAGCAGCAGTTGGCAACCGCCGCCGATGGCGAAGCCGTCGACCACGGCAAGCCACGGCTTCTCCAGCGTCTGCTCGGGTTCGTTGGCTCGGATTTCCGGAGATCCCGCGCCGTCCGCGGCGGCGAGACCGCGAAACAGCTTGTTCAGCAATCCCATGTCTCGGGTGAGATAGAACAGATAGCTTTGCTTGCCGTGATAGATGCGCGTCAGGTTGATGCCCGCCGAGAAAATGCGCCGTCCCTGATATTTCGGATGATCCACCGGCGCGCCGCGCAGCACGCCCATGCGCAAGCCCGGGTGCAGCAGGATGAGATCGCAGGCGAGTTCCTGGGGCGCGAGGGTGTCGTCGTCCTCGGCATTGATGTAGCGCGGGTGATGGAAATAGAGATAGCCGGCCTCGCCTTGCGCCTCCAACTGCACCGCACCGAGGTCGAGCTTGCCGAGCCGGCGGAACTCGTCCAGGCGCGTGAGCGCCGACGCGGTCGGCAGCAGCATCGCGGTGCACAGGTGCAGCCCGATTTCCCGATCGCTCAAGAGCTGGCTGAAGAACAGGCCCTGATGGATTTCCAGCCCGTCCTTGTCCATCTGCAACTGCCGGCTCTCCTCTGCCAGTTCCGCTTTGCTGGGCAGGATGCCGGGCAGAAGCTCAGCACCCGCCCAGGCGAGATCGTCCACCCGCAGGAAGCGAGTGCGGTGCGCGGTCAGCGCGGCGTAGATCGGCTGGCGATAGGCGCGGAAGAAGCGCCAGACCGCGTCGGCGAGCAAATGCGCCAACGCATGTCCCGCGGCCTTTTCGCCGGGATTGCGCCTGGACCTGAGCGGAAGGCGCGCCAGCAACTCGCGCCCTTGCCGGCACACCGCGCCGAGTCTCGCTGCGGCGCCGGGTAGCGCTTGCGCGTCGCCCTCGGCCAGCTCACTCGCCGCCGCGTCGCGCGCTTCGAGAAAGGCGAGCGCCTTGGCCTCGCCCAGCCCCGCGGCGACGAGCCGCGCGGCGCGTTCAGCGACGGGAATGGCCTCGATCATGCGCATACCCCTATTGTCGTATTCACTTTTTCCTCCCGTGACTAGCGGCTAAAATGCGCGCAACTCTACCGCAGGAATCGCCTGCTGTCGCGCATTGACGACAGGAATTCGACCAGCGAGAGCATGCGGGATTCCGCCGCAGATCACTCGGCCGGCCACCGCACAAAGCTCGTGTGGCTGGCGCGGCGCTCACCCTAAGGCTTGCATTTTGTCCGCCCGGGAACCATATCCAGGTAACGCGCCTGCATCCAGGATGGATACGGGCGGAAATCGGAAAGGAAGACGCATGAGCGCGAAGAAGACAGTACGCACGCTGCAACGCGTGATCGAATCCGTCGCCACCTCCGACGGCGCCGGCGTAAAGCTGCGTCGCAGCCTGGGGCAGTCGCCGTTCACCCGTCTCGATCCCTTCCTGATGCTGGACGAATTTTCGTCGTTCGATGCGAACGACTACATCGCGGGCTTTCCGTCGCATCCCCACCGTGGCTTCGAAACCGTCACCTACCTGATCGATGGGCATATGCTGCACGAAGATCACCTCGGGCATCGCGGCGACTTGAAAAGCGGTGCGGTGCAGTGGATGAGCGCCGGCCGCGGCATCATCCACTCGGAAATGCCGCAGCAGGAACACGGGCGCATGCGCGGCTTCCAGCTCTGGATCAATCTGCCGGCGCGCGAAAAGATGAAGCCGGCGGGCTACCGCGACATCCAGCCGACGGAGATCCCTGCGACATCGCTTCCGGGCGGGGGACTCGCCAAAGTGATCGCCGGCAACTTGATGCTGGATGGGCGTAGCGTGGCCGGACCGATTCAGGGGCTCAGCACCGAACCCGTCTATCTCGACGTCGCGCTTCCCGCGGCCGCGGCGTTCACCCAGTCCTTGCCCGCCGAACACAATGCCTTCATCTATGTGTTCGAAGGCAGCGCAAGCGTCGACGGCGAAACCCTCGGCACCCATGCAGCCGGCGTGCTGAGCTCGGGTGAGTCGGTGCAGGTAACGGCCGGAGCCGAGGGCGCGCGCTTCCTGCTGCTTGCGGGCAAGCCATTGGGCGAGCCGGTGGTGCAGTATGGCCCCTTCGTCATGAATACGCGCGAGGAAATCGAACAGGCGATCCGCGACTACCAGTCCGGCCGACTGACGCAGCCTGCGGACTGAGGGTCTGTAACAAGACGAGGGGATATGCCCCAAGGGCACTTCCTTCGGGGCGCCTCCCCTCGTGCTCCCCTAAATCAGTCCGTAACAAAGAACTTTTGTTACGGGGTTCTAAGTCTCCATCGCGAAAGCCGGATGCGGTTTGTGGGAATTTGGCGCTGCCGATTACGCTAAAATAGCGCCCTATTCGAATAGGAGTTGCGGTAATGGCGAGAACGATCAAATGCGTGAAGCTCGGGCGCGAGGCGGAGGGCCTCGATTTTCCGCCCTACCCCGGCGAACTGGGCAAGCGCATCTGGGAAAACGTGTCCAAGGAAGCCTGGCAGCAGTGGCTGCGGCATCAGACCATGCTGATCAACGAGAACCGACTCAACCTGGCCGACAGCGCGGCACGGAAGTATCTCGCCGAACAGCTGGAGAAGCATTTCTTCGGTGATGGGGCGGACGTCGCCGCCGGCTACGTTCCGCCAAAGAAATAGCGCGGGCTTACTGCGCTTGCGCCTGGTCCATGGTGTGGCGCACGTCGCGGCCTTCGACCATGTAGACCACGTATTCGGCCATGTTCTTGGCGTGATCGCCGATGCGCTCGATCGCCTTCGCCACGAACAGGATTTCCAGGCAGCGGGTGATGGTGCGCGGGTCTTCCATCATGAAGGTGATGAGTTGGCGCAGGATGGAGCGGAACTCGTCGTCGACGCTGCGGTCCTGCTTCACCACGCCCAGCGCCGCATTTGCGTCGAGACGGGCGAACGCGTCTAGCGCCTGACGCAGCATGGCGAGCGCAAGGTTCGCTACGTGCTTGAGTTCAAGGCGGGGCAAGTGCAAGCGCTCCGCGCCGTGGATCAGCTTCGCCATGCGCGCGATCTTTTCCGCCTCGTCGCCGATGCGCTCCAGATCGGTGATGGTCTTCACGATCGCCATCACCAGGCGCAAGTCGCTCGCCGCGGGCTGACGCCGCGCGATGATGTGGCTGCAGCTCTCGTCCAGGCCGACTTCCATGGCGTTGACGCGACGATCATCCTCGATCACGCCATCGAGCACCGCCACGTCGCCGCTCGCGAGCGCGTCGATCGCCTTGACGATCTGCTCTTCGACCAGTCCGCCCATCTGCAGCACGCGCGAGCGCACCGCCTCCAGCTCCGCGTCGAATTGTTTCGATATGTGTTCAGGCATACTCGCGACTCCCGCCGTCTGCGCAGATTAGCATGGCATTGTGACAGTTTGGTTACCGCGGTTTCTGACTAGGTTCTATTTCCTCTTCATCGTTCTTACTCCGGCCGGCGTTCCGAGCAGCAGGACGTCCGCCCCGCGCCGTGCGAACAAGCCGTTGGTGACCACGCCAGTGATGTTATTCAGTTCCTCTTCCAGCTCGACCGGATTGAGGATCTTCAGGCCGAAGACGTCGAGTATGACGTTGCCGTTGTCGGTAGTGAATCCCTGCCGCAATTCGGGCTGGCCGCCGAGCTTCACCAACTCTCGCGCGACGTAAGAGCGCGCCATGGGGATCACTTCCACTGGCAGTGGAAATTTGCCCAGAACGCCCACCAGTTTCGACTCGTCGGCGATACAGACGAAGCTTTGCGCGACGGCGCCGACGATCTTCTCACGGGTGAGCGCGCCGCCGCCGCCCTTGATCATCCCCAGATGTTCGGTCACTTCGTCGGCGCCGTCGACATAGACCGGCAGCTCGGCGACCGAATTCAGGTCGACCACGCGGATGCCGTGCGCCTTCAGCCGGTCCGCCGACTTCTGCGAACTCGCTACCGCACCGTCTATCCGGTGCTTGATTTTCGCCAGTTCGTCGATAAAGTGGTCGGCCGTTGAGCCGGTGCCGACGCCGACGATCGCGTCCTCGACGACATACTTGATCGCCTCGCGGGCGACTTGCTGTTTCAGCTCATCTTGGGTCATGGCTAAGTTTTCCTGCGTCGCGCCGTCATTTCTTGGGAAGGTAGAGATCGGTGATGCTGCCCAGAGCCATCTCGGCGGCGAAATAGGGCGTCTCCGACAGCGTCGGGTGGGGGTGAATGCTGAGACCGATGTCTTCCATGTCGGCGCCCATTTCCAAGGCGAGCACCAACTCGGCGATCAACTCGCCCGCGTTGGGCCCGACGATGCCGGCGCCGAGGAGACGCTTGCTCGCCTTGTCATACAGCAACTTGGTCAAGCCTTCGTCGCGGCCGATGGAGAGCGCCCGGCCGCTCGCCGCCCAGGGGAAGCTCGCTTTGTCGTAATCGATGCCGCGCTGCTTCGCCTCGGTTTCGGTCAAGCCCATCCAAGCGACTTCCGGATCGGTGTAGGCGACCGAGGGGATGGTGAGCGCGTCGAACGCCGCCTTGTGCCCGGCGATGACCTCTGCCGCCACCTTCGCTTCGTGCGTCGCCTTGTGCGCGAGCATCGGTTCGCCGCAGACGTCGCCGATGGCAAAGATGTGCGGCACGTTCGTGCGCTGCTGCTTGTCGACGGCGATGAAGCCGCGCTCGTCCACTGCGACGCCGGCGCGCTCGGCGCCGATTGCCGCGCCGTTGGGTCTTCGCCCGACCGCCAGCAGCACGCGATTGAACATCTGCTGCGCCGGCTTCACCTCGCCGGCGAAACTCGCGAGCAAGCCTTCTTCTTTTGCCTCGAGCTTAGTCACCTTGGCGTTCAAGTAGATCGCCTCGTAGCGCTTCTCCAGGCGCTTGGCGAGCGGCCGGATGAGGTCGCGGTCTGCCCCGGGGATGAGGCCGTCGGCCAGTTCCACCACCGTCACCTTGGAGCCGAGAGCATCGTAGACGCAGGCCATCTCCAGGCCGATGATGCCGCCGCCGATCACCAGCAGCCGCCGCGGAATGTCGGCGAGCGCGAGCGCGCCGGTGGAATCCATCAGGCGTGGATCCTCATATGGAAAGCCGGGCAGGCGCGCCACGCTCGAGCCGACCGCGACGATGCAATGATCGAAGGACACCCGCTTCGGTCCCGCCTCGGTCTCGACCGCGATGGCGTGCGGCGATTCGAACTGCGCCGCGCCTTGGATCACCGTCACCTTGCGCTGCTTGGCGAGCGCGGCCAAACCCTTGGTCAAGCGCCCGACGACGCCTTCCTTCCAGGCGCGCAGCTTCTCCACGTCGATCTTCGGTCTGCCGAAGGCGATGCCGGCGTGCGCCATTTCCTCGGCGTCGGTCAGCACTTTCGCCGCATGCAGCAATGCCTTGGACGGTATGCAGCCGACGTTGAGGCACACGCCGCCGAGCGCCGGATAACGCTCGGTGAGGACGACTTTCTTGCCCAGGTCGGCGGCGCGAAACGCGGCGGTGTAGCCGCCCGGTCCCGCGCCGAGGACCACGGCTTCCGCGTGCAGGTCCGCGCCGGTAGCCGCTGAGGTTCTGCTCGCTTGCGCGCCCACTCCGGCGCCCGGCTCGACCTGTTCCGCCTTTGCCGGGGCCGCGGCGACGGCCGCCTGCTGCTCCGCGTCCGCCGTCGGCTCGAGCAAGAGGACGGGCGTGCCCTGGGAAACCTTGTCGCCGACCTTGAGCATCACCTTCTTCACCACGCCGGCTTCCGGCGCGGGGATTTCCATCGTCGCCTTGTCCGACTCCACCGTGATGAGGGAGCTTTCCTTCTCCACCCTGTCACCCGGCTTGACCAGGACCTCGATGACGTCGACGTCCTTGAAATCCCCGATGTCCGGTACTTTGATCTCGACTGCGTCGGTCATCTGACCCCTCGCTTCAATTTTATGGTGTGCACTTCGCAGGGCCCGCCCGAGCTCTTGTCGAATTCAGTGCCCGCCGCGATCCCGATGCGCGCCACATCGGCTGCGCTCTTTGCCCGCGTGTAGCTTGCGAACATCGCGCCCAGGGCGAAATTGCGTCCCGAGCCGGCCGCCCAGAAACGATCGTAGTCGAATACCTCGCGATAGGAATAGACGCCGTAGATGCCCGTATGGTTGGCAATCAGCGCCGTGATCTGCGAGGATTCGTAGGGATCGTCGTCTTCCTCTTTCGGGTTGAGGAAGCATCTTTCCTTGAGGATGGGGTGGATGCCGCGGAAGGTCTCGAATATCTCGGAGCGGCTGCCCAGCTTCAGCGTCTTCATTTCGCCGAAGATGTTCTCCAGCACCAGGTGATGCGCGGAGCTGCCGCAGACCGCGATCCAGGAGCCGTGGAAATGCAGAATCTTATCGTGCGCGCGCTTGTACGGATCGGCAAGGCGCGTATCGCCGAAAGTCGTCAGTGTGTCCGCGCCGATGGCGACCTGGCCGTCTTTCTTGGCGATGACGATGGTGGTCATGAAAGCCGAATCGGACTCACAGGCGCTGGGCGCTCGCCTGAGCGGAAATGGTTCAATATCTGGACCAACTGCCTCACGCTGCCAGGAAGCTAGAGCAGCGAGCGGCGGATGTCGGACAGCACCGACGCCAGATAGCTCAGGAAGCGCGCGCCGGCGGCGCCGTCGATCACGCGGTGATCGTAGGAGAGCGCAAGCGGCAGCATCAGCCGCGGCTCGAACGCGCCTGCGCCGTCTTTGCCAGCGACCCAGACGGGGCGCTGCGCCGAGCGCGACACGCCGAGGATCGCAACTTCCGGCGCGTTGATGATCGGCGTGAACGCCGTGCCGCCTATGCCGCCCAGGCTGGAAATGCTGAACGTGCCGCCCTGCATGTCGCTCGGCTTGAGCTTTCTCTCCCGCGCCGCGGCCGATACATCGGCCAATTCGCGCGCGAGCTCGTAGACGCCTTTGCGCTCGGCGTCGCGGATCACCGGCACGACCAAGCCGTCCGGCGTATCGACTGCGACGCCGATGTGGAAGTATTTCTTCAGTACCAGGTTTTCGCCGCCGCGCTCGAGCGAAGCGTTGAATTCCGGAAACTGGCGCAGCGCGGTGACGCTCGCCTTGATCAGGAAGGCGAGCAGCGTGAGCTTGAAGCCCTGCTTCTCGCTCGCCGCCCCCGCCTCTTTGCGGAAACCCTCGAGCTCAGTGATGTCGGCCTCGTCGAACTGGGTGACGTGCGGAATGGAGATCCAGTTCCGGTGCAAATTGGCGCCCGAGAGCTTGCGTATTTTCGACAGCGGCTTGGTTTCGACCGGGCCAAACTTTGCGAAGTCCACTTGCGGCCACTCGGGCAAGTTGAAGGGTATGCCGCCGCGTGCACTGGCCGCCGCGGCGGTGGCTTCCGGCGTTGCGGTCATCACGCCCTTGACGAAGGCCTGCACGTCTTCCTGGGTGATGCGCCCCTTGGCGCCGGTCCCCTGCACCCGCGCGAGCTCGACGCCGAGCTCGCGCGCGAACTTGCGCACCGAGGGACTCGCGTGCGGCCGGAACAGCTGCGCCTCGGCTTCTGGTGCGACCGGGGCGAGTTTGCGCGTCGGCAGCGGTGCGACCACGCTCGCCGCCGCCGTCGGCGCGGCTTGCACTGCTACCGCAGGCGCGCTACGGGTTTGCACAGGTGCCGTCTGCACCTCGTCATTGCTCGCCTCGAGCAGCAGGATCGCGCTGCCTTCGCTCACCTTGTCGCCCAGCTTGACCATCAGCTCTTTCACCACCCCCGCGGCGGGCGAGGGAATTTCCATCGTCGCCTTGTCCGACTCGACGGTGATGAGCGAGGATTCCTTCGCCACGCGGTCGCCGGGCTTGACCAGCACTTCGATCACATCGACTTCCTTGAAGTCGCCGATGTCGGGAATCTTGATTTCGGTGATGCTGCTCGCCATGGTTCTCCCCTCTCACACCTTTGCCGGATTGGGTTTGCTCGGATCGATGTCGTATTTCTTGATCGCAGCCGCCACCACTTGCGGCTTGATCGCGCCCTCGTCGGCGAGCGCCTTCAGCGCCGTCAGCGTGACCCAGCGGCGGTCGACTTCGAAGAAGTGGCGCAGCTTGTCACGGGTATCGGAGCGGCCGAAGCCGTCGGTCCCGAGCACGCGATAGGTCTTCCCCGCAGGGATGAACGGCCGGATCTGATCGGCGAAAGTCTTGATGTAGTCGCTCGATGCGATCACCGGTCCCGGCGCGTCTTTCAGGCATTGTCCCACCCAGGATAGGCGCGGCGCTTCGGTGGGATGCAGCAGGTTCCAGCGGTCGCAGTCCAGGCCGTCGCGGCGCAGTTCGGTGAAGCTGGTGCAGCTCCAGATGTCGGCGGCGACCTCCCAGTCTTTTTCCAGCAGCTCCGCCGCGGCGATGACTTCGCGCAGGATGGTGCCCGAACCGAGCAGCTGCACGCGCGGCCGCTCCGCCGCCCCTGCCTTGGCCTTCCCCTTCGCCCCGGCTTGGAACAGATACATCCCCTTGAGTATCCCCGCTTCCGCGCCCTGCGGCAGTCCCGGATGGGGGTAGTTCTCGTTCATCACGGTGATGTAGTAGTAGACGTCCTCCTGGTTCGTCACCATGCGCCGCAGGCCGTCGTGGATGATCAGCGCAAGCTCATAGCCGAAGGTCGGATCGTAGGAGACGCAGTTCGGGATCACCGAGGCGAGCACGTGCGAATGGCCGTCGGCGTGCTGCAGGCCTTCGCCGTTCAGGGTGGTGCGCCCGGCGGTGCCGCCGAGAAGGAAGCCGCGGCAGCGCTGGTCGCCCGCCGCCCAGGCGAGGTCGCCGATGCGCTGCAGGCCGAACATGGAATAGAAGATGTAGAACGGGATGCTGACGACATTGCTCGAGCTGTACGAGGTGGCGGCGGCGATCCAGGAGCAGAAAGCGCCGGCCTCGTTGATGCCCTCTTCCAGTATCTGCCCCGCCTTGTCCTCGCGGTAGTAGGTCACCTGCTCGCGATCGACGGGGACGTACTTCTGCCCCTCGAGGGAATAGATGCCGAGTTGGCGGAACATGCCCTCCATGCCGAAGGTGCGCGCCTCGTCCGGAACGATGGGCACGATGTGCTTGCCCAAATTCTTGTCGCGCAGCAGCGTGCTGAGGATGCGCACGAAGGCCATGGTGGTGGAGATTTCGCGCTCGGTGGGTTTGAGCACCGCATCGAGAGCGGCTAGCGGCGGCACCTCCGGCACGCTATCCGCCTTGCGCCTGCGGCTCGGCAGATAGCCGCCCAAGGCCTTGCGCCGCGCGTGCAGGTATTTCATCTCCGGCGAATCCGCGGGCGGGACGTAGAACGGCAGCTCCTCCAGCTTGTCGTCGGGGACGGGAATGTTGAAGCGGTCGCGGAACTGGCGGATCGAGGCCAGATCCATCTTCTTCTGCTGGTGGGTGGCCATCTTGCCTTCGCCGATCTTGCCCATGCCGTAACCCTTCACGGTCTTGGCGAGAATGACGGTCGGCTGGCCCTTGTGCTTCATCGCCGCGGCGTAGGCCGCGTAGATCTTGTGCGGATCGTGGCCGCCGCGATTGAGCCGCCAGATGTCCTCGTCGCTCATCTTCGCCACCATCTCGAGCAGCTTCGGATGCTTGCCGAAGAAGTGCTTCCGGACGTAGGCGCCGTCGTTGGCCTTGCAATTCTGATATTCGCCGTCGACCGTCTCCTCCATCACGCGCTGCAGGATGCCTTCGTTGTCGTAGGCGAGCAGCGGATCCCAGTAGGAACCCCAGATCAGCTTGATCACGTTCCAGTCGGCGCCGCGGAAATCACCCTCCAGTTCCTGGATGATCTTGCCGTTGCCGCGCACCGGGCCGTCCAGGCGCTGCAGATTGCAGTTGATCACGAATACCAGGTTGTCGAGCTTCTCGCGCGAAGCCATGGAAATGGCGCCGAGCGATTCCGGCTCGTCGGTCTCGCCGTCGCCGAGGAAGGCCCACACCTTGCGCCCCTCGGTGTTCGCCAGGCCGCGCGCGTGCAGATACTTGAGGTAACGCGCCTGATAGATCGCCTGGATCGGGCCGAGGCCCATCGACACCGTCGGGAACTGCCACACCTCGGGCATCAGCCAGGGATGGGGATAGGAGGTGACCCCCTTGCCGTCGACGTCGCGGCGGAAGTTGAGGAGCTGTTCCTCGGAAAGCCTTCCCTCCAGCAGCATGCGCGCGTACACGCCGGGTGCGGAATGGCCTTGAAAGAAGACCAGGTCGCCGCCGTGCTGCGCGCTCGGCGCGTGCCAGAAGTGGTTCTGGCCGATGCCGAACAGGGTTCCGACCGAGGCGAAGCTCGCGATGTGGCCGCCGAGTTCGCCTTCGCCCTTGTTCGCACGCGCCACCATCACCATGGCATTCCAACGGCAGTAGGCGCGTATCCGGTCCTCGAGCGCCGCGTCGCCTGGAGAGCGCTCCTCCATGTGCGGCGGTATGGTGTTGATGTAGGCGGTCTGCGCCTTGTACGGCAGGTAGGCGCCCGAGCGGCGCGCCTTGTCGATCAAGCGCTCGAGCAGATAGTGCGCGCGCTCCGGGCCTTCGCGCTCCAGTACGGCTTCGAGCGCGTCCAGCCATTCATCGGTTTCGAGGGAATCTATATCGTCGTTTACGGGCAGTTCGGGCACGGCTGACATGGCAACTCCTTCTGTGCTGCAGCGGCAGTGCGTGCCAGCGATCGGACGCGGCGGGAAAATTGCACGGACGTGCGCCCCGCACGCAAGCCGCTTCTTCTTCGGATGACTGAATCCGAGCTTGGTCAATTATACAGGGAGCCAAGTCCCGACGCCGCCGCGCGATTTGCGCGTGGAAAAAGAAACCGGGACACGAGGTCCCGGTGAAAGGATGAGACAAGCTGAGCAAATCAGAAGCCCTGAATACCCCTGTTGCAGCTTCCGCGATGAAGTGTAGATAGGCGGCCTACGCCAAGGAATAGGGACAAACCCTAAGCGTTGCTGCGCGCTGCCGCACGGGAAAACCCTACTAGTCCGACTTCGGCTTGCTGGCATGATCCCGCCATGATGCCGGGGCGGTCGTGCTAGGATTGTCCGTCCGTTGAACAACGAATGAGCGGATTTGTTGCCGCACCTGAGCAACAGCACAGGCATGCTGCCCAACCCAATCGAAAATTCGGTCACTCCCTCCAATCGGCGCTGGCACTGGATGATGCCGAATCTCGCCGTCGGCGCGTTCATCCTGTCCATGATCGCGCTCGTCTGGTTGTTGCAGATTCGCGATTTCGACCAGCAGACGGCGACCCTCACCCGCGACGTGCAATGGGCGGAGCAGACGCTGCGGCTGCACATGCAAAGCGACCAGGAGTTCCTGCAGGAACTCGCGCGCGAAACCGCGGAGGGCCAGGTCGACGATGCCATCTTCCAGAAGCGCGCGAACCAGTACCTGGCGATCAATCCGCACCTTGCCGAAATCGCCTGGATCGGCGCCGGCGAAATCGTGCGCAGTTCCGTCGCGCATGGCGGGGACGCCTGGCACGCAGGCGAAGCGCTGCCGCAGAAGGAGCAGGGGCGGGCCTTTGCCGCAGCGCGTAACTTCGGCCACCCGGCCTACGCTAAAGTGCATACCGCCACGGACGGGACGAGTCCGACGTTCGAGCTTTTCGTGCCGATCCAGCATGGCCACGATTTTCTCGGGGCGGTTGCCGCAGCCTACCCGGTGCCCTCGCTCCTGCGCTATCTGGTGCCCGCTTGGTTTGCGGAGAAATACCATCTGAGCTTCACCGGGGCCGGCGGCCAGCTGCTGGCGGAAAATTCCGCAGTGCGGCCGCGCGACGAGGGCGTGAGCTACAGCCTCGTATTCGACCCGCCGGGTTACGGCATGCGCATGGAAGTGACCGCCTACCGCACGGAGACGAGCCTGGCGAAAACGCTGCCGATCCTGCTCATTGCCGGCCTGTCCCTGTTGGTGGTATGGAGCCTGTGGTCGCTGCGCAATAATCTCTTACGGCGTATCCGCGCCGAGGACGCATGGCGCGCCGAATCGAGCTTCCGCAAGGCGATGGAGGAATCCATGCCCACCGGCATGTGCGCGGTCGACATGCAGGGGCGCATTACTTACGTGAACGCCGCCTTGTGCAAGATGGTCGGCTTCACCGAGGAAGAGCTGATCGGCGCGGGCGCCCCCTACCCCTATTGGGACCAGAACGATCCGCTCGCGCACGGCGGCGCAATGCAGCACGCGCGCGTCGGCGATGCGCCCCGCGGCGGCGTCGAAGCGCGCTTTCACCGCAAGAACGGCGAGCGCTTCGATGTGCGCATCCACGAAGCCCCGCTCGTCGACGCCAACAGCCGGCAGACAGGGTGGATGGCTTCGATCCACGACATCACGGCGCAGCAGCGCGCGCGCTCCGATCTGGAAGCCTCGCACCAGCGCTTCATGACCGTGCTCGAAGGCCTGGACCAGGCAATTTACGTCGCCGACCTGGAGGCGGACGAGATCTTGTTTGCGAACAAGGCGTTCAAGAACATCTACGGCTACGACGCCGTGGGGCGCAATTGCTGGCAGGTCACGCGCGCCTGCCACCCGGACCCGGCCCGCTTCATGGACCGCGCGCGCAGCCTGGCGCCGCATCAGACACCGCTCGAACTGCACGATACCGAGCTGCAGAACGGGCTGAACGGGCGCTGGTACCAGTTGCGCGAGCGCGCGATTCAATGGGTGGATGCGCGCGTGGTGCGGATGGAAATCGCCACCGACATCACCGACCGCGTGAACATGCAGGAACTGAACAATCAGCAGCTGGAGCGCCTGCAGCAGACTTCGCGCCTGATCACCATGGGCGAGATGGCATCCAGCCTGGCGCACGAGCTGAATCAGCCGCTCGCCGCGATCGCCAACTACAACATGGGCTGCGTCAATCGCCTGCAGACGAACGACTACCGGCCGGATGAGCTGCTCGCGGCGATGCGCAAGGCAAGCGCGCAGGCGGAGCGTGCCGGCAAGATCATCCGCCGCGTGCGCGACTTCGTGAAGAAGAGCGAACCGAATCGCGGCGCGATCCAGATCGCCGACGTCATCGACGAGATCATCGGCTTCGCCGAGATCGAGGCGCGCAAGGCAGGCGTGCGCCTCAACGTGAACGTCCCCAGCGGACTGCCCGCCGCCTACGCCGACAAGATCATGATCGAGCAGGTGGTGCTCAACCTGGTGAAGAACGGCATCGAATCGATGCACGAGACGCCGCGCCGGGAGCGCGAGCTTTCCATCAGCGCACGCGCCAACGGCACCGATTTCATCGAGGTGCGGGTTGCCGATCGCGGCCACGGCGTGCTGATCGAGCAGACGGAAAAGCTGTTCACGCCGTTCTACACCACCAAGCCCGAGGGCATGGGCATGGGGCTTAACATCTGCCGCTCGATCATCGAATTCCACCACGGACGCCTGTGGGCGGTGCCGAACGCCGGCGGTGGCAGCGTCTTCAGCTTCACGCTACCATTGAACCCATAATGACCGATCCCAAAGTACATATCGTCGACGACGACGATGCAATGCGCGATTCGCTGAAGTGGCTGCTCGAATCGCGCGGCCTGCGCGTGGAACTGTACGCCTCGGGCGACGAGTTCCTGCGCGCCTTCGACGCGGGCTTCTGCGGCTGCCTGGTGCTCGACGTGCGCATGCCGGGCATGAACGGCCTCGACCTGTACGAGCAACTGCAGGCGCGCTCTTCCACCCTGCCGGTAATTTTCATCACCGGCCACGGCGACGTGCCGATGGCGGTGGCGGCGCTGAAGAAGGGCGCGGCGGATTTCATCGAGAAACCGTTCAACGATCAGGACATGCTGCGCCTGATCGAATCCTGCATGAACCAGGACCGGGCCGCCGCCGCCAAGCGGGCGGAAAACGCCTCGCTTGCGCAGCGGCTGGAGCGCCTGACGCAGCGCGAACGCGAGGTGCTCGATCTCATCGTCGGCGGCAAGCTGAACAAGCAGATCGCGGACGACCTGCGCATCAGCATCAAGACGGTCGAGGTGCATCGTTCCCGCGTGATGGAGAAGATGGGAGCCGATTCGGTCGCCGAACTGGTGCAGCTGGTACTCAAGACCAAAGGTCCGGCCTAGTCCGCGCCTCGGTGCAGCGACTCTCCGTCGCGCAGCCTGCGCGGCGGCACTCCCCGTAACATTCGCGACAATTCAATGGCAATGAACGCACAGAACCCCTTACTCGATTTCTCCGGACTGCCGCGTTTCGCGGCGATCAAACCCGAGCACGTCGCCCCCGCTGTGGACGAGCTGCTCGCGCAGGGACGCGCCTGCATCGCCGCGGTCACGCAGCCGCAAACGCCTGCGAGTTGGGCCGACGTCGTCGCGCCCCTGGAGGAAGCGAACGAGCGGCTCGCGCGCGCCTGGGGCGTGGTCGGGCACCTTCACGGCGTGCTCGACTCGCCGGAACTGCGCGCGGCTTACAGCGAGAACCAGCCGAAAGTGGTCCAGTATTACACCGAACTCGGTCAGAACCTCGTGCTGTTCGGCAAGTACAAGGCGTTGCAGGCGGCGCCCGAGTTTGCTGCGCTCGACCCCGCTCAGCGCCGCGTCGTCGACAACGAAATCCGGGATTTCCGCCTCTCCGGCGCGGAACTGCCGCCCGAGCAAAAGCAGCGCTTCGCCCAGATCGCGGAAGAGCTCGCGCGCCTGGCGACGAAGTTTTCGGAAAACCTGCTCGACGCAACCAATGCGTTTTCGCTGCACGTCGATGAGCGCGGCCAGCTACGCGGCCTGCCGGAAGACGTGATCGAGGCGGCGCGCGCCAGCGCCGAGAAGGAGGGCAAACCCGGCTGGAAATTTACCCTGCAAGCACCCTCGTATATGCCGTTCATGCAGTATTGCGCCGCGCGCCCGCTGCGCGAGCAGATGTACCGCGCCTACGTCACGCGCGCGAGCGAATTCGGCCCACCGGAGCTCGACAACACGCCCCTGATCGCGCAGATCCTGAAGCTGCATCACGAGGCGGCGCGGCTGCTCGGCTATGCCAACCATGCCGAAGTGTCGCTGGTGCCGAAGATGGCGCAATCGCCGCAGCAGGTGCTCGACTTCCTGAACGACCTCGCCGCCAAGGCACTGCCCTACGCGCGCAAGGACTACGCCGAGCTGTGCGAATTCGCCGCGGCCAAGCTCGGCCTCGAACGCCTCGAAGCCTGGGATCTCGCCTATGCGTCGGAGCAATTGCGCGTCGCACGCTACGCCTTTTCCGATCAGGAAGTGAAGCAATATTTCCCGGAGGAGCGGGTCATTCAGGGAATGTTCCGCCTGGTGGAGGGGATCTTCGGCGTACGCATCGTGGCCGACCGCGCCGAGACCTGGGAGCCGACGGTGCGCTTCTTCCGCGTCGAGGACGCCCAGGCAAATCCGATCGGGCAGTTCTATCTCGACCCGTATGCGCGCGACACCAAGCGCGGCGGCGCCTGGATGGATGAAGCCATCTGCCGCCGCCGCGTCGGCGCCGCCGTGCAAGCCCCCGTGGCCTATTTGACCTGCAATTTTTCCGCGCCGATCGGGGCCAAGCCGGCGTTGTTCACCCACGAAGAAGTGCTGACGCTGTTCCACGAGTTCGGCCACGGCCTGCACCATTTACTCACGCGCATCGACTACGTCGGCGTTTCGGGCATCCACGGCGTCGAGTGGGACGCGGTGGAACTCCCCAGCCAGTTCATGGAGAACTTCTGCTGGGAATGGGAGGTGCTCGCGCACATGACGGCGCACGTGGACAGCGGCGCGCCGCTGCCGCGCGCGCTGTTCGACAAGATGCTCGCCGCGAAGAACTTTCAGAGCGGCATGCAGATGGTGCGCCAGCTCGAGTTTTCATTGTTCGACATGCACCTGCACTACGATTTCGACGTCGCCGGAACGAAGACGCCGCAACAGCTGCTCGAAGAGATACGCCAGCGCGTGGCCGTGGCACACCCGCCCGCCTACAACCGCTTCCCCAACAACTTCTCGCACATCTTTGGCGGAGGCTACAGCGCCGGCTATTACAGCTACAAGTGGGCCGAGGTGCTCTCCGCCGACGCCTACAGCCTGTTCGAGGAACAAGGCGTGCTCGACCCGCGCTGCGGCAAGCGCTTCTACGACGAGATCCTCGCGATGGGCGGCAGCCGACCCGCGCTCGAATCGTTCAAGGCGTTTCGCGGCCGCGAACCCACGGTCGACGCGCTGCTGCGGCACAGTGGTATGATCACAGGCTGAACGGCAGTGACGGAAAATGGAGGCGCTCGATTTCACCGTCGCCTCCAGCCGGATGACCGAAGCCGGGTGAATGTCGAGACGCACCATGCGCGCACTCATCGCAGTTAGTCTGTTCGCCCTTGCCACTAGCGCCGCGGCCCAACTCTATCGCTGGACCGACGACGGCGGCGCAGTGCACTACACCGACACGCCGCCGCCGGCGAGCGCAAAGAATGTGCAAAAGAAGGAGTCGGCGCGTCCGGCGGCTGCGCCGCAAAAGCCTTACGCGCTCGAGCAGGCGACGAAGAATTTTCCGGTCACGGTCTACACCTCCAAGGATTGCGGCGACCCATGCAAGAAGGGTCTGGATTTCCTGAAGAAGCGCGGCGTGCCGTACGCCGAGAAAGTCATCTCCACCCAGGAAGAAATCGACCAGCTGACGAAGCTCGCGGGCGCGCCGCGGGTGCCGGTGCTGACGGTGGGCACCGTGGTGCAGAAGGATTTCGAAGCGCAAGCCTGGAACGAGGCGCTCGATACCGCCGGCTATCCCAAGACGGCTACGCCCTGATTTCTTCCTTAGTGTGAATTGCAGAACGAGGGGACTTGTCCCCTCGTTTTGTTTCAGTCGTCCAGAAGTGGCGCTCTGCTGCGTATATTTTTTTTGCGCGCCTGCGGGCAAGGTCTATGCAGTTGAAAATCGACTGATTTTTCCCTTCGTCCGGCCGCAAGCTGAATAAGAAAAATATACTTCGGCGCCCGCACGACGCGCCCCTCACCCGCGCCACGATAGCCGCGCTCGCGACTTAAGTCTCTGACGATTAGAGAAGAATCGCCTAGCCGTCGGGCTCTGGCATGGACGTTGCATTACCTCGAGTGAAAGGACTGATCCGAGGTGACGAACATGAGCGAGAAAACCAGAGTCCTGGTGGTGGACGACGAAGAGGTGGTGCGCTTGAGCCATATCCGCACCCTCGCGAGCGTTCATTGCAGCGTGGAAGTGGTTGCGGATGGCGAGCAGGCGATCGCGGCGATGGAACGGCGCGCGGCCGATGTGGTGCTGCTCGATCTGCGCATGCCCGGCATGGATGGCATGGCGGTATTGAAGGCGCTCAAGCAAAGATGGCCGGCAACCGAGGTCGTGATTGTCACCGGCTATCCGACCATCGAGAGCGCGAAGGAGGCGGTTCGCCTTGGCGCTTACGACTACCTCGCCAAGCCGGTCGGACCCGACGACGTGATCAACGTGGCGAACGGCGCAATGACGCAGAAGAAATGGGCCATGCGCCAAGACGGTACGGGACAGATTCAGGCATCCGGCTCCGGCCGTAATGCCAGCAGCTTTACCTATTGAGACAAGGAGAAAATCATGAGCGCAATTCGCAAAGTTTTAGTGGTAGACGACGATCCGGTGGTCGGGAAAAGCTTCGACCGGGTTCTTTCCGGAAAGGGCTACGCGGTGATCACCGCGAACAATGGCCAAGAGGCATTAGCCAAGCTCGATGCGGAAGATTACGACGTGGTGTTCACCGATATCAAAATGCCCGGCATGAGCGGCCTGGAAATGGCCGAGCGCGTCAAAGCGCAGCGGCCGTGGCTGCCGGTGGTCATCGTCACCGGCTACGGCTCGAGCGACAACGAGGCGCGCGCGGAAGCGGCCGGCGTATCGGCTTTCCTGCGCAAGCCGCTGTCGCCCGAAATGATCGAAGGCAGCGCGGCGAAAGCCCTGTCGGAAAAAGCAGCGGCACCGGCAGCCGCCGTCGCTGCCGAAGGTGCTGCGGAAGCGGCGCCGGCACCCAAAGCTGCGGGCGGCATCCTGCGCTTCGTCAAGAACGTGGCGCTATTCTTCGCCGCTCCCTTCGTCGGCCTCGCCTACATCCTGACCTTCCCGATCGTTGGTCTGGGCATGCTCGCGTGGATGGCCATCGAAGCGCAACAGAAGAAAGCGGAACAAGCCGCGCGCATGCCGGCCGCAGCTCCGGCGAAGCCGAGCGCGCTGAAACAGTTCGGCATGCTAGTGGCGGCCCCGTTCATCGGCCTCGCGTTCTTCGTCATCGGACCGATTGTCGGGCTGGGCATGCTGCTCTGGTTCGGCCTGCAAGCCTGGAGCAAGCTCGGCGCCAAGGCGCTGGCGGGAAATAGCGAAACGAAGAGTTTGTGACAAGACGAGGGGATATGCCCCAAGGGCACTTCCTGCGGGGCGCCTCCCCTCGTGCTCCTCTAAATCGGCCCGTAACAAACCTCCGTTTGTTACGGGCTTCCAAGTAAACCCGACGCACGACCCTCAAGCTGACGGCCGGGGCGGACCATAATCCGCCCCGGCCGTTTTCATTGGCGCGAGACCGGGCTCGAGTTGGGCGCTGCGGGCTCGCCGCGTCCTTCAATTGACTCCGTGCTCTTCCTCTACTTCTTCGTAGCCGGTCAACATGGATTTGATGTGCGCCATGGGGGTGTGGCCGAGAAGCGCAAGATAGATGTGCATCGGAATGAAGCCGGCAAAGAATATGAAAATGAGCACATGCGCCGTATCCACCACGCGCACCCCGCCAAGCAGGTCGATCATGCCGGAGAAGCCCTTCACCTCCCACAGCAGCACGCCGGTATAGAACTGGATAGGCACCAGCAGAAGCATGATGACTTGATAGCTCATGCTCTGCATCGAGTTGAACTTGCGGTAGACGCTGACATGGTGCGGGTTGGGATCACCCTTGAATATGCCGTAGCCGTAATACATGGCTTGGCGGAAGCTCGCCTGGAAATGCTTCATCGGGCTCAGTTCCGGGTGGTAGACGCGGATCTTGTCCGAGAACAGGTAAAACAGTAGCCAGACGAAGAAATTGGCGATGAGGGCGAAACCCACCCAGTTATGCACCACGACCGCCGTGCGGAACGACATCAGGTCGAACAACCCGATGTAGCGGATCTGAAAGCCGGTGAGCATCATGGTCAGGAAACCGAGCGCGTTGATCCAGTGCCAGATCCTGACGGGTAAGGGGTGAACGTAGATTCTTTCCATTGCGAAGTTCCTTTAACTGTGTGCGGTCGGCGTGGCAACTCGAGAGGATCCGGGTCTTCGACCTCAGGAGTCTTCTTTTCCGCTGATCTTCTTCGCGTATTTCTTGAACAACCATCTCACCGTCGCATGGCCGATCGGCACGCCGAAGCCGCCCATCAGCGCGAGGACGAGCAGCGCATCCAGCAGCTTGATCCGGGTGCCGCCGATGGCGTAGAACCCGCTCACCGAATCCACCGATATGATCGAATTCAGCACTTCTTTTTGCGCACCGTAGCGCACCGGCCGGCCGTCGGGTCCGACGATGGAAACGGTCACGCTCTGAAACGGATCGGCGCCTTGCTGGTGGCATTTGGTGCAATCGCGAATCGCCTGGTCCTTGCGCGTAAGTTGATGCGCCTCGACGCCGTTCGCGACTTCCAGCCGGCCGCGCAGGGTCATTTTGCTGTCGCCGCGGTCGCGGCCGAATTCGCGCAGCAGGCTGTGCAGTGCCATCGCATCCAGTCCGACGCCCTTCGCGTCTGCTGAACGCACCCGACTTTCGAATTGCGGCACGCCCTCTCTTTCGGCGACGCGCCGCTGCGCCACATTGTCGTAGAGCCTGAGGTCGACCTTGCGCTTCGCTCCCGGCACGTGGCACGCGGGACAGGACACCGCGTCGAAGTGCCGCTCGGAATTCGGCAGCCAAGTCTGGTGCGCCGTCAACGCGTCCGGATGGCAACCGAGGCAGGCGTTCTTCAGCTTGTCCTCGCCCGCCGCGGGGCTCACGTCATGCGACTTATGGCAGTTCGAGCAGGCAAGCGTGGCCTTGCCGTGCACGCTGCCCTTATAGGCGCCGAAGATGGAATCGTGGCACTTGCTGCAGGGCGCCCCGCTCGCGGCGTCGTAGGCGGCTTTCGCCATCACCGCGTGCGGGCTGTGGCAATCGCTGCAGACCGGCGCGACCGAGACGCCGTTACGCAATAGCGTGGCGTGGATGCTGCCCTGGTACTGTTTGGCAATGGCACCGTGGCAAGACGAGCAGACCTTCGTCAATTCGAGCGAGTGCTCGCGGACGCTCGCGATCTTCTTCTTGAGCGGAGGGTGGTTCGCCAGCGTGGCGTCGCCGTGGCAGACGGCGCAGCCGATCATGCTGTGAACCGATTTCGCGAACAGGTCGGCTTGCACATACAAGGACAAAGTATCGCCATCGGCCGCTTTCGTCTCCATGCCTTTGGTCCCGTGGCAGCCCAGGCACTGCTGATCGGCTTGGGATATCTGGCCGGCGGCCGCCACGGCGGTGAGGCTCGCAAGCGCGAGCACTGCCGCCGCCAACGCGTGCGCCACGGCCGAGATTGAGTTGATGCAAAACTTCGTTCCGATCGCGTTGCGTCTTCTGCGCCAAGTCGCCATTTCAGCCCTCTATGATTGCATGTCGTATAAACGTGAATCCGATGTCCACAGCCAGGTTAGCGTCCGCATCGAAGCGCTAACAGCTCCGTCCTTTGCCCTTGCCGGGGAATACGGTCTTTCCCTGTCGCTTATCCATTTCAAATTTGCCTGCTCGCGCTGCGGCATCGCTTTGCTCGCGTCGGTCTCTCGAGGTGATTTAGTTGAGATGAACCCGCCGAACGAAATCGGGCAAGGTGATGGAGCCGCGTCCGACGGTTCCGGCAGGGAACGCTGCGGGACGTGGTGCTGCCGAATTGGCGGATCCTGCTTTCGCGGGCGGCAGGAAATCTCGAGTCGCGCACTCCATCGCGATTATTGCGATAGGCTGCGGAAGCATGCGACCCATTGGGATCTTTGAGGGATCAGCTGTGTTAGCTGCATCGGGCACTAGCGACTTCTTGACTCTTCTGCCGCGGCCGCGATCACGCTTGCAGCGGCAGATGAACGATGAATGTAGTTCCCTTCCCTGCGTCACTTTCTACATTAATCGTGCCGTGATGATTATCTATGATTCCCCATGTGATCGCAAGCCCGAGGCCGGTTCCGAATTGCCCTTTGGTGGTGTAGAACGGTTCGAATATTCGCGCCAAATCTTCCGGCGGAATACCTTGCCCGTTATCCTTTACTCTCACCTCGATGTAATCTTTGTGGCCCGCTTCATCCAGCACTTGCCAGCGTTGCCAATCGCAATCCGGGTTCGCGCAGCCTTCGAAGATTCCGTGCGGCGGCACTTCGAAACCATACACCGAGGACGCGCATTTCGGACATTTCACGCCCTCCTCGATCAACGAGGTATTGCACTGCGGACATAGAATCTTCTGATCTTTCGCATTGCCAATTTCGATTCCGTACTGATGTCTGTGTTTGCCGTAGACTGGGTCCAGATTGACGACGCCTTCGTTCCCGTTTGCGAGCACTTTGACTTTGACGGTCGGCAATCCGTAACACCTCACGTCGTTATCCAGCAGGTCGTGGTGCTTCGGGCATACGGCCGCCTTGATCTGCGCCAAACCGTGCGGCGCCAGCGAAATCAAGGACGGAACGATCGCTATTTCACCGCCGTTATCCCCGATTGCGTCCGCCGCATTCACCAGCAAGTTGATGAATACCTGCTGAATCTGATTTGCGTCGACTGTTATTTCCGGCAGCGAAGCATCGAAACGGCCGTCGAGCGCAATATGCTTGAGCAGTAGCTGCGTTGCGACCACGTCGATCGCATTCTTGATGATCTTGTTGATGTCGGCGCTGTGCTTCTTCGGTACCGACTGCCGCGAAAAATCGAGCAGTCCCTTGACGATTTCCCTGCTGCGGATGGTCTCGCGAACGATGACTTCCAGGCTCTCCTGCAATTCCGGATTGTCCTTGGTGCGCTTGAGCAGGAAACTGCTGTGGGTCAGGACGCCCGTCAGCGGATTGTTGATCTCGTGCGCGACGCCCGCGGCGAGTCTGCCGAGGGAAGCCATTTTGTCGGCTTGAAACAGCTGCGCCTTGGCTTCTGCCAGGCTCTTGGTCATCTTGTTGAACGACCTTGCCAACGCGCCGAGTTCGTCCTTTCCCGGATTGTCGATGGTGTAGCTCAAATTGCCCGAACTCACCTGATTGGTCGCCTTCACCAATTCCGTGACCGGTTTGCCGACCCATTTCCTGACGAAATAAGCGAGCAAGAAACTGAAGGCCAGAATGGCGATCGCCGCAAAAACGATCAAGCGGAACTTGCTGTCCTCGATCTGGCGATCGACATCCTTCAAGTCCATTTTGATGTCGAGCACGCCCAGCACGGTCTGGTCCTTGGTGTGCGCGTGGCAGCTCGCCTGCGAGCACGACGGCTCGTTGTAGATCGGATTGATCACCGCGAGGATGCGCGGCGAATCCTGGCTGATCTTGTAAATGCGCATTCGTTCGGCGATGGGAAGCTTTTGCAGCGGCGCGTTCTCCGTGTGGCAGGCGTAGCAGCTTTCGGCACGCTTATCCACCATCTTGCCGATCGAGTTTTCGCGGGAGGAAAAGCTGACGACCCCTTCTTTGTTGAAAATCCTGATTTCCGTAATGCTCGGTTCGTGCGAAACGGTCTTGATGATGGAATGAACCTCTTCCTTGCGGTTTTCCAGCATGCCGCTGCGGGTCGCGTTCTTTATCGCGTCGCTCAGCTTGTTGGCGTGGATGCCCGCCTGCGACAGCAAGGCCTCGCTTTGCGCACGGATGCTGAAGTAGGAAAAGGCGCCGATGATGACGATGGTGACAACCGCCACCGCCACGATCAGCTTCAAGCCGATCTTTGTTTCGCCTAAGGTCATTTCGTTTGCGGGCGCCCGGACTGCGCCCGCGACCTGGCGCTGTGCGGCAACTGCCGAATCACTTGTCCTTCTTTTCCGGAGCGGAGAGATATCTGATCAGCAAGCCGCCGAGCACCAAGAACGACAACAGCAGCAGGTATTCCAGGCCCTTGGTTTCGAAGATGTTGACGTAACTGTAGTATTCCATTGACTATCCTCCGGCTAATCTTTGGTGAACACGGGCATTCTGGTGACTATCCAGCGGAACACCCAGATTTCCGTGAACACCACCATCAAGGTCACGATGTACTCGCCTGCCGACGGATAGTATTTCTCCACGTCGTACCAGCGGTAGGCGATCACGGTGACATTCAGGCGATTAAGAATGATCCCCAGCAGCGCCATGACGGAGGCGACGCGCATGATGCCGAGGTTCCGGTTCCTGGTCGCGTAAGCGAACATGAAACAGGGAATGAGTACGAAGCCGATCACCTCGAACAGATACCAGTAGCCCCAGAAGTCGGTAATCAGCGCCCAGCGCTTTTCGTGGATGAACAGCAGGGCCTGGAAGAAATAGTAGACGAACATGGTGATCGCCGCCCCTTTGCCCAAACCGAGCACGATTTCTTCGTAGTGACGGTGATCGTGGCCGGCGATCAAGTCCTTGAATACCTTGTGGCTGATCGTGCCCTCGAAGATGATCATCGCCAAGCCGGCGTAGATGCTCGACACGAAGAAGAGGATCGGAATGAATTCCGAGTACCACAACGGATGGATCTTCGGCTTCGCCATCAGGAACAGCGCGCCCAGGCCGGATTGGTGCAGCAGCGACAGGGTGATGCCGAATATCACTGCGCCGAGGGTCAGGCTGGACAGGAACTTGCGCAGTTTCTCCAGGTGCGCCCACTCGGCGATGACCGGGGAGAACTCCACGAACTGGGCGAACATGTAGAGCAAGAAGTGCCACGAGACCAGGAACAGCACCGAGTTGTAGCCGTAGGAGTTGCCGATGATCGGGTTGACCATATGCCAAGGCCGCCCAAGGTCGAGCGTCAAGGCTCCGGCATAGAAGACGTAGGCCAACAGGCCGTTCAGGACGGTGGCGCGCGCGATCGAATGATATTTATCCATTCGCATCACGTAGACGACGAAGCAGATGACGTAGGAGCCGCCGGCAAGCGCCACCCCGGTGACCACGTCGAATCCGACCCAGATCCCCAGGGGATATTGCTGATTGAGATTGGTGACCGAGCCGATGCCGTAGATGAAGCGCAGCACCAGGATCACCAGGCCCGCGAGCATGATCGGAATGGAGATGATGTTGAAGGGCGTCAGCCACTTGCCTTTCGGTTTCAGCTCCTGCAGGAAGAACTTGAACAGCCTGCTAACTTCGCCGCTGACCACCGCTGAATTATTCATTTGTCCAACCCTCGCGTTCGCCCACTTCCTTCTTTCTGTCCGTCAGCTCGCTCAAGCCGAGCAGCAACGCGGGCACGCCGAAAAGTATGAGCGGCACGGATACCAGAAACGGCTTGGTGTACTCGGGGTAGGGTGTGGTGCCGAGATCGGTCCTGAAGCCGAGCTGGTTGAACGGAACGGCGGACAAGTAGAGAAAGCCGGTGCCACCGGCTTCGTGCTCGCCGTAGATCTGGTGCACGTACTTGTCGGGATGGCTGTAGACGCGATGGCGCGCGATTTCCATGAGCTGGCGCTTCGGCCCGAACATCAGGGTGTCAGTCGGACAGGCCTCCACGCACGCGGGTTTCTTGCCTTCCTGCAGCCTCTCGTAGCACATGCTGCACTTCATGATTCGCGGGTTCCACGAGAGATACTCGGCTTTGGGAATATCGAACGGGCAGGAAACCATGCAGAATCTGCATCCCAGGCACTTGTCGCCGTCCCAGGTGACCGGCCCGTCCTTGGTCTTGGCCATCGCATTCACCAGACACATCGCCGCGCAAGCCGGCTGCGAGCAATGCATGCATTGTCGCTTGACGAACACGTCGCCTTTGTCCGTCTTGAATCGGTTCACCACGGTGAATTGCCTTTCGGTGGTATCCCGGACTTTTTCCAGCGCGCCGTCGGTCTTCACGTCCGGAATGAAATTGCCGTTCGCCACCGAACACGCGACCTCGCACGATCTGCATCCTATGCAGCGCGTGGTGTCGACGAGGACGCCGATGAACTCCTTCTTTTCCTCGCTGGCGGCGGCTTTCGCGACCTTGATCGGTATCACGGCAGCGGCCGATGTCGTTAGAAACTGTCTTCTGTCCATGATCTGCCCTATCTAAAGACGGATTAGCGACTGCATCGCTCAGAGGCGTTTCTTGCCGAAATGGCACAGCTCGCAGGCGGCGCTTGCGTCCTTGCCTGAGCTCACTGGATGGCATTTCCAGCATTGCTTGTGTACGACCACCTTGGCACTGAGCGTTTCGTCCGCGATGTTGGTCGGCGTCGCGCGGTGGCATTCCGAACAGACAAAGGCTTTCTGCGCGGCCTTTTCCCCCGCTTCGTGACAGGTCTTGCAGTTGATCCAGGAGGAATTGAAGTAATCCGGGTGCGGCGTCTTCAACTGCTTGGCGTTAATCTGATGATGGCATTCGACGCAGTTGATGGAGCGATCCTTGATATGGGCTTGATGGCGAAACAGCACTTCGCCTACCGACGAGGGGATCGTGATATCGATCGGCACCTCGACTGCGCTCGCTACCGTGGGCACGCCCAGGGCGAGCCACACCAGCGCTGCTGCCACGACGATGAGATTTCTAGGCATGACCACCCCTATTCACTTGTGCGATTGAATGTCACGCGGCCCGCCCGCCAGGGGTTCGCTATCTGGCGAGGAAAGTATTGGCGAATTCTCCGAGAATTTTCTGTTCCAACCCTTGCGTCTGCGCTTTGTCGGCGGCGCTTCCCGTCGCTGCCTGCTGCTGCGCGCCCTTCTCCACGCCTTTCACGATCTCGCTGTACTTGTCGATTTCTTCCTTGTACCAGTTGATCGTATCCACGCCGATCTTCAGCGAGCGCAACTCTTCCGCGAGATTGGACGGTTCTACGCAGCACATCCAGGAGAGCTCGAAGGGCTTCGACACGATCCATTCCGGATGCTCGATGTGTTCCGTATTCACCAGGGTGACCTTGCCGCTGATGGGAGAAGCGACCGCTATCGTCTGCGAATTGTTGTGAATCGAAAACAGCGGATCGCCTTTCTTGATTTCCTTGTTCGGCTTGGGCAAGTCGAGCCGGTCGATCTTCTTCACGATCTTGCGCGCGAAGTCGTCGATGCCGACGCGCGCCGTGCCGTTCAGTTCGATGTCGACCCAGGTGTGGTTTTTCGAGACGAAGACACCCGCCGGCACGTTGAACTCGTGCTTCGACGAGGACTCCTGGATGCTCGGCGTGATCAGACGTACGGTCGGCTTCATCTGCCGCTCGATGCGGTCCTTGCGTTTTATGAGGGACTTGTTGAAGAACTCGATCAGTTCATCTTCGGTAAACGGTTTCTGCACATAATCCATCGCGCCGAATTTCATCGTTTCCACTGCGGTTTCGATCGAGGCATAGCCGGTGATGACGATCACGTCTATGTCCGGACGCAGGTGCTTGACCGCTTTGGTCACTTCCAAGCCGTCCATTTCGGGCATCTTCAAGTCGGTAAACACGAAGTCGTAGTCGTTCTTGAGGATCAGGCCGAGTGCCTCGCTGCCCCGCTCGACGGTATCGATGCTATAGCCGGCGACGACGAGAATCTTGCGGAAACTGTCCAGGATGATGGGTTCGTCGTCGACCGCCAGGATCCTCGCTTTCGGGTCGTTGACTTCGACGCGCTTGAGCGACTTGGCCTCATTGGAGACATCGAGCTTCAGGCCGATGTCGAGGGCTTGCTCGCGCTCCTTTCTCAGATTCAATTCGCGCCTTTGTTCCAGATACACGCGTAGTGCAAAGTCCACCAGGACAAAGACGATGATCGTGACAACGACGATTAACAAAACCATTTCGTGCCTCCGTAGGGTACTGGGCGCTGCTTAAGCCGCGACGGCCAATGGATCTTGCGAAACTCGAGTGACTGCATTCAACACTGTCCCTGTGGCGCAATGCCATGGCGCGATGCCGTTTGCGTGACGGTTCGAGCAGGCGAATATGGCAATCGGATCGTGGGCGTGCGCGACGCGTCGGGGCGGCGATCGTCACAGAGTCGGTACTCCGCCCCTAACGCAGGTGACGAGAAAGCTGAATGCCGGGGAAACGAGGCCGGCGCGAGTGGATCACCCGCGCGGGGTTTTCCTCCTGTCGTCGTGTCTTCTTCTTGGCAACTTGACATTGCGTCTCCCGACAGTTACCGCGTAAGGGTATCTGCCGCCGTCAAGTAGGTTTTGACAATTGTCACGTCAGACAGCAGAAGGGATTTGCTATCGGGTATACGTGACGCACCGCCTCCCGCCGCGCCGCCAAACCAGCGGACGCAACTCGCGTACGCCGTTCCGTTCTAGGCGACGGACGGCGTCTCGTTCAGGTTGCGGAGGTGTGCTGCACGCCGAGCGTTCTCGGCGGGCAATGCGGGCAGGTAAGGGGAGTAATGCCTAGTCGTTGGCCGACCCGGCAGGGTCGGGCTCCGTACCGCGGATGCGGATGTCGTATTTCTTCATCAGCGCCTGAAAGTTTGCACGCTGCATGCCGGTCTCTTCGGCGCTCTTGGTGACGTTCCAGGCATTGCGCTTGAGTGCTTCGAGCACGAACAGCTTTTCGATGTTCTCCACTGATTTCTCCCGCGCGGCCTTCTTGATCCGCTTCAGCTCGTCGCTGGTCTTGGGCACGTCGACATCGGCCTGTGCCTCGGCGATATTGGTCAAATGCGCCTGACGCACCACCTGATCGGTGGCGAGGATCACCGCGCGGTGTACCGTATTCTCCAGTTCGCGCACGTTGCCGGGCCAGTCGTGGTGCACGAGCGCGCTCATCGCGCCCTCGGAGAATTCGGTCACCTTCTTGCCCAGTTCTTCGTTGAACACCTTGAGGAAATGGAACGCGAGTGCGGGGATGTCGTCGCGCCGTTCCCGTATCGGCGGTATCTGGATCGGAAAGATGTTGATGCGATAGAACAGGTCCTCGCGGAAGCTACCGTTCGCGACCATCGCCTTCAAATCCTTGTTGGTCGCAGTGATCAGCCGAAAATTTGCGCTCTGGGTGCGCGTGTCGCCGACGGCCTTGAATTCCCGCTCCTGGATCACGCGCAGGAGCTTCGCCTGGATCGCGAGCGAGATGTTGCCGATCTCGTCCAGGAACAGCGTGCCGCTGTCGGCGATCTCGAACATGCCTTTCTTGTTGACGATCGCGCCGGTGAAGGAGCCCTTCACATGACCGAACATTTCGCTCTCGAGCAGGCTTTCGCTCAGGGAATTGCAGTCGACAGCGACGAAAGGTTTGTCCTTGCGCAGACTGTTGTAGTGAATGGCGCGGGCGATCAGCTCCTTGCCGGTACCGCTCTCGCCGGTGAGCATGACCGTGCTGTTGGTGGGAGCGCACTTCGCGATCAGCCGATAGACGTTCTGCATCTGCGGGCTCGCGCCGATGATGTTCTCGAAGCGGTACTTGGAGCTCACTTCGCTGCGCAGCTCGAGGTTCTCCTGCAGCAGGCGGCGCCGCTCGAGCGCGCGCTTCACCACCAATTTCAATTCGTCCGGATCGAAGGGTTTGGGCAGGTAGTCGAAGGCGCCGAGCTTCATCGAACGCACCGCGGTTTCGATCTGGGACAGCCCGGTCACCATGATGACGTCGATATCCGGATGCGATTCCTTCACCCGCTGCAGCACTTCCAGGCCGTCCATCTTGGGCATCATGATGTCGAGTATGAGGACGTCGTACTGGCCCTCTTCGATCCGGTGCAGCGCGTCGGCGCCGTCCTGCGTCGACTCGACCTCGTAGTCGCCATCCTCGCCCAAGATGCGGACGCAGCTCCTGATGACGATTTCTTCGTCGTCGACGACCAGTATCCTGGCTTTCATTGATTGCTCCTGCTGCTTGCCGCAGCCTCCGGCGGTGGATTCAGGGGAAGATAGACGCGGAACGTGGAGCCTTTGCCGACCTCGCTCGCGACTTCGATCAGGCCGCCGTGCGACCTGACAATGCCGTGGCTCACCGATAGCCCGAGGCCGGTGCCTTTACCCACCTCCTTCGAAGTGAAGAAGGGATCGAAGATGCGCTTCAGGTTCTTCTCCGGAATGCCGCAGCCGGTATCGATGATGGCGATCTCCACCATGGGAACCGGCGCGCTGCCCGGCTCGGGACTCTTCGCCTCGGGAGCGCGCTGCGTGCGCACGGTGATGCTGCCCTGGTGCTCGATCGCGTGCTGGGCGTTGACCAGCATGTTCATGACGACCTGCTTGATCAGGTCGGCGTCGATCCACACCGGCGGCAGGCTGCGGTCGAGCTCCAAAGCGATCTCGATGTCGCGGAAGGACGCCGGGCGTTCGATGATGCGCGCGGTGTCCTCGATCACTTGGTTGAGATCGGTGAACTTCTTCTCCGGGGTCTTCTCGCGCGCGAAATCGAGCAGCCGCCGGATGATCGCGGCGCAGCGCTTGGTTTCCCGGATCACCAAGTCGAGGTCCTCGGCGTCCGTGCTCCCCTCCGGCATCTTCTTGCGCAACAGCGTGGTGAAGGTGAGTACCCCGGTGAGCGGGTTGTTCAGTTCGTGTGCGATGCCGGCGGCGAGTAGCCCCACCGAGGCGAGCTTTTCCGAGCGCACGGTCTCCGCTTCGGCAACGCGCAGCTCGTGCGTGCGTTTCTCCACTTTCTGCTCCAGCGTGTGACCCCATTCGCGCAGTTCCGACTGCGAATTGCGCAGCGCCACGGTCATGGCATTGAACGATGTCGCCAACTGGCCGAATTCGTCGTCGCTGCGCACCGGAATCATCTGCTCCAAGTCTCCGGCGGCGAGGCGCTTCGCACCGCCTTCCATGTCACGCAGCGGAACGTAGACCAGCCGGTGCACGAAGAATCCCACGCTCGCCGCGGCGATGAGGATGAAGCCGAGGGAGAGCACGGCCATGGTGATCGCGCTGGTGCGCATCTTGCGGTCGATGTCGTCCAGCGAGTAGACGATATCGAGGACGCCGAGCACCGATTGGGACTTGCTATGCACGTGGCAGTTCGCCGAGTAGCAGGATACCTCGTTGCGGATCACGTCCATGCTGCCGAGCATGCGCCGCCCCTCGACCGTGGAGAAGATGCGCGAGCGCTGCGCCTGCGCAGCTTGCTCGAGCGGCTGATCGCTGCGGTGGCAGGCGACGCAGGCTTCCGCCTTGCGGTCCACTTTCAGCCCGAGTTCGGGCATATAGGTCGAGTGGATGATGGTGCCGTCCTTGCTCAGGATGCGCACCTTTTCTATGCTGCCCTGATTGCCAACATCGCGGATGATGCTGTCGACGTAGGTCGGTTGGTTGGTGAGCATGGCGAAGCGCGTGCTCTTCTTGATCACGTCGGTAATCTGGGCGACGCGGCTCATCGCCTCCTGCATCAGTTCGTCGCGCTGATGGTTGACGACGGCGAGGGCGAATACCAGCATCGCCAGGGATAGCGCGAGGGCCAGGTACAGGACGACCTTGAATTTGAGCGTTCTTGAGCGCATGCGCCGCGTAGCCTCGCTCAGCGCTCCGGCAGTTTTGGACGTTTATATCGCATCGGCGATCGGGCGGAACGCGCTTGCATGCCGGCGCTTCGCCCAATTTCTCCAGTAATTCGTGAGGTTAGCAGCTACGGCCGCGCGCAAGTTTGACCGACGTCAAATGCAGGGGTCGACCCTGGGGTCGGCCCCACCCTGAGAAGCGCGGCGCCGGGGACCGCAGTGCCGCTGATCTCTAACATATAATTCGCCGGACAATCCGGAAGGAAGCCGTCGATGCGTATCGCCAGCTGGAACGTCAATTCGCTCAAAGTACGCCTGCCGCAGGTGCTGGATTGGCTCGAACGCCATCGCCCGGACGCCCTGTGCTTGCAGGAGCTGAAGCTCGAAGACGCGAATTTCCCCAAGGCGGAGATCGAGGCGGCGGGCTATCGCTGCGCCTATTTCGGGCAGAAGACTTACAACGGCGTGGCCATCCTCAGCCGCGAGCCGGCCACGGCCACGACTTATGGCGTCCCCGGCTATGAAGATCCGCAGCGCCGGGTGATCAGCGCCAGCATCGGCGAGCTGCGCCTGGTATGCGCCTACGTGCCCAACGGCCAGAGCGTCGACTCGGACAAGTATCGCTACAAGCTCGACTGGCTTGCCGCATTTGGCGCCTGGATCGAGCGGGAACTCGCCGCGCACCCGCGGCTTGCCGTGCTCGGCGACTACAACATCGCGCCCGAGGATCGCGACGTGCACGACCCCAAAGCCTGGGAAGGGCAGGTGCTGGTGAGCCCGGCCGAGCGCGAAGCGTTTCGCAGGCTGACCGGGCTCGGCTTGCGCGACGGCTTCCGCCTGTTCGAGCAGCCGGACAAGTCCTTTAGCTGGTGGGACTACCGCATGAACGGTTTCAAGCGCAATCTGGGGCTGCGCATAGACCACATCTTGCTCAGCCCTGCACTCGCCGACCATTGCAGCGGCTGCTTCATCGACCTGGAGCCGCGCCGCGCCGAACGGCCGTCGGATCACGCCCCCGTCGTCGCCGACATTAATCCCTAAGCGCGACCTGTTGCGGCCGCGGCGACGGCCGCCTCAGTCGACCTCGCCGGAACTGTCTTTCGCATCCAGCCCCAGTTCGGCAATCTTGCGCGTGATGGTGTTGCGCCCCATGCCGAGCAGACTCGCCGCCTCGATGCGCCGCCCGCCGGTGCGCGCCAGCGCCCTGCCGATCATCGCCTTTTCGAATGCCTGGGCGAAGCGCTCGAGGATCGCGGTTTCGCCGCGGGCGAAAGCGAGCTCGACCTCGCGCTCCAGCGCGCCTACCCAGTCCGACTCGGGGAACTTGCCGCCGGCGAGCTTCAACTCCGCCGGCAGATCTGCGATCTCGATCGTCTGCGTCGGCGCCATCACCGTCAGCCAGTGGCACAGGTTCTCGAGCTGGCGCACGTTGCCGGGAAAATCCTGCGCGGCGAGAAAGCTCATTGCCTCCTCCGACAGCCGCTTGGCGTCGACGCCGAGCTCGCGCGCCGTCTTCGCCAGGAAATGGCGCGCGAGCAGCGGGATGTCTTCGCGCCGCTCGCGCAGCGAAGGCAGGCGCAGGCGAATCACGTTGAGGCGATGGAACAGGTCTTCGCGAAATAGGCCCTGACGCACGCGCTGCTCCAGGTCCTGGTGCGTGGCGGCGATGACGCGCACGTTGGCCTTGATCGGCTGGTGTCCGCCGACGCGGTAGAACTGCCCGTCCGAGAGCACGCGCAGCAGCCGCGTCTGCAACTCCGCCGGCATGTCGCCGATTTCGTCCAGGAACAGCGTTCCGCCCTCGGCTTGCTCGAAGCGGCCACGGCGCATGGTCTGCGCCCCTGTGAACGCACCGCGCTCATGGCCAAAGAGCTCGGATTCGAGCAGGTCTTTGGGCACTGCCGCCGTGTTGATGGCGACGAAGGGTTTCGCCGCACGCGCCGAATGCCGGTGCAGCGCCAGGGCGACCAGCTCCTTGCCGGTTCCCGATTCGCCCGTGATCAGCACCGTGGCATTCGATTGCGACAGGCGGCCGATGGCTCGAAACACCTCCTGCATGGTCGGGGCCTGGCCGAGGATTTCGGACGAGGCCTCGCGTGCCTGCTCCCCCTCCGCCTCGCGCATGCTTTCGCTGATGGCGCGGCGAATCAGCGCCACTGCCTGATCGACGTCGAACGGCTTGGGCAGATATTCGAATGCGCCGCCTTGGAACGCCGCCACCGCGGATTCCAGGTCCGAATAGGCGGTCATGACGATGATCGGCAGCGCCGGGTCACGTTCTTTCACCGCCCGCAGCAATTCGAGGCCGGAAGTCCCGGGCATGCGTATGTCGGACACCAGTACCTGTGGCGCGCCGTCATCCAGCGCCGCGAGTGCGTCTTGCGCCGCGGCGAAGGTGCGGTACGGCATGCCTTCGCGCGTTAAGGCCTTTTCAAATACCCAGCGTATCGAACGGTCGTCGTCTATGATCCAAATCGGTTTCATGATGTGGCGCCGGCCGACGACACCTCCGCCCCGTGCGGAAGTTTTGGCTTCCGTACCGAGCCCTGGCAACAGTGTGTCATCCGTTCACTCCAATGGCAGCAAGATCGTAAAGCAGGTGCGTCCCGGCTTGCTCGCGCATTCGATCGTGCCGTGATGCTGCTGCACGAAGGTCTGCGACAGCGTCAATCCCAGCCCGCTCCCACCGTCGCGGCCCGACACCAGGGGATAGAACATCCGCTCGCGCAGTTCCTCCGGAATTCCCGGACCGTTGTCCGTCACTTGCAATTCTAATGCCAGCTTGTAGCGCTGCTTGGCGAGGGTCACCTGGCGCGCGGCGCGAGTGCGAAATTCGATCTCGCCCCTGCCGTTCATGGCCTGCGCCGCGTTGCGCGCGATGTTCAGCACCGCCTGAATCAGCTGCTCCTTGTCGCCGTGAAAGTCCGGGAGGCTGGCGTCGTAGTCGCGCTGGATGCGGATGCCTTGCGGGAATTCGGCCATGATCAGGGTGCGTACCCGCTCCAGCACCTCGTGGATGTTGAGGGAGGCGATCTGCGGCGGGCGGTGCGGCGTGAGCAACCGGTCCATCAGTGCCTGCAACCTGTCCGCCTCCTTGATGATTACCTGGGTGTACTCGCGCAGCTCCGGCCGTTCCAGCTCGCGCTCGAGCAATTGCGCCGAGCCGCGCAGTCCCCCGAGCGGGTTGCGAATTTCGTGCGCTAGGTTGCGGATGAGTTCGCGGTTCGCCTGTTGCTGGTCCATCTGCCGCTCCTCGCGCGCGATCCTGAGCAGCTGATCCAAAGGGCGGAACTCGATCAGCAAGCGTGCGGCCGGATCTTCGATGGGTGTGATCAGGCAGTTCAACTGCAGGCTTTCCTGCCCTGGACGCGTGAGCGTGAGATCGCGGCCGGTGTAGCTCCAGTCGTGCGCCAGCACGTCCTTCAGGCCTGCGACGAACTCCCCCGAATCGGCGAACAGCTGCGCCAGCGGCTGGTGCGACACATTCTTCAGGCTGAATGCAAACAGAGTCTCTGCGGCGGGGTTGGCGTAGACGAGGTGCAAATCCTCATCCACCAGCACCACTGCGGTGGCGAGCAATTCGAGGCCGTGGAAGGAACTGGCAGCCATATGCGACCCGTGTCCGAACGCTAGTCTCAACTTAGGGCACGGAAGAGCGACAGTGCCGCTGCCGGCCTGGCCACTCGCCCGTTACTTGACGCTGCTCAGCTCTTTCTTCAGCGCGTCGACATTCTTTTGATGCCGCTCGACCTCGTCCTTGTATTTCTGCAGGCGGTCGAGGACTTTTTGATAGTTCCTTTCGTCGCCCAGACGTATGCCTTCTTGCTCGGTCAACTCGGCCTTGGCTTCGGTCAGCGCCTTTTCCTCGCCGGAGAGCTCCTCTTGTAGGATGCGGCGGCGCTCGTCGTCGCGGCTCTTCTGCGTCGCGGCGTCGACCTTGGGGAAGCGCGAAGGCGAGGGGCTGTTGGCCGCGCTGCGAGTGGGCGCTGGCGCGGGGACGACGGAAATCTCGCGCATCACGATGGTGCAGTTCTTACCGCGCGTTTCTTCCTTGATGTTGGTGTAAGTCGGGCGGCCGTTAGCATCGAGGCACTTGAATGTGTCTGCGAGCGCAGGCAGCGCGAGTGCGCAAGTCGCGGCGATGCTCCACGCCAGGCATTTGATGCCACACCCCATGATCCCGATACCTTTGAGAAGGAAGTTTAAGTCTATGCCAACATCAGACTGATTTCAAATCGATTTTTCGTCGAAACCCGGTCTTGGCTAGCCTGGTCATAAAAAAAGGCGGGGGGCAGGCCCCCGCCTTTCTCGTGGGCGCGGAATCCGATCAGGAACTGTAGTACATGTCGAATTCGAGCGGATGAGTGGTCATGCGGAACCTGGTGACCTCCTCCATCTTCAGCGCGATGTAGGCATCGAGCATGCCCTGCGAGAACACGCCCCCGCGGGTGAGGAATTCGTGATCCTTTTCCAAGTGCTCGAGCGCCATTTCCAGCGAAGAGCACACGTTCGGCACCTTCTTCGCCTGCGACGGCGGCAAGTCGTACAGGTTCTTGTCGATCGGGTCGCCCGGATTGATCTTGTTCTGCACCCCGTCCAGACCCGCCATCATCATCGCGGCAAACGCGAGATAGGGGTTGGCCGTGGGATCGGGGAAGCGCACTTCGACGCGGCGCGCCTTCGGGCTGACGGCGTAGGGAATGCGGCAAGCGGCCGAGCGGTTGCGCGAGGAATAGGCCAGGTTGATCGGCGCCTCGAAGCCGGGGACCAGGCGCTTATACGAGTTCGTGCCCGGATTGGTAATCGCGTTCAAGGCCTTGGCGTGCTTGATGATGCCGCCGATGTAATAGAGCGCGAAATCGGACAGCCCGGCGTACTTGTTGCCGGCGAACATGTTTTCGCCGCCCTTCCAGATCGACTGGTGCACGTGCATGCCCGAGCCGTTGTCGCCGACCACGGGTTTGGGCATGAAGGTCGCGGTCTTGCCGTAGGAATGGGCGACGTTCCACACCGTGTATTTCAGGATCTGCAGCCAGTCGGCGCGTTTCACCAGCTTCTCGAACTTGGTGCCGATTTCGCACTGGCCGGGGGCGGCGACTTCGTGGTGATGCACTTCGACTTCGACCCCTTGCTGCTCCATCGCCAAGCACATGGCGTTGCGGATGTCCTGCAGGGTGTCGACCGGCGGCACGGGGAAATAACCGCCCTTCACCGGCGCGCGATGCGCCATGTTGCCGCCTTCGAACTCCTTGCCGGAGGACCAGGGCGCTTCTTCCGAATCGATCTTGACCGAGCTGCCGGACATGTCGACGTTCCAGGTCACGGAATCGAAGATGAAGAATTCGGGTTCCGGCCCGAAATACGCGGTGTCGCCCAAACCGGTGGACTTGAGGTAAGCCTCGGCGCGCTTGGCGAGCGAGCGCGGATCGCGGTCGTAGCCCTTGCCGTCCGACGGCTCGATCACGTCGCAAGTGATGTTGAGCACGGTTTCGTCGGTAAACGGGTCCAGCCGCGCCGTATCGGCTTCGGGCATGAGCAACATGTCGGAGGCTTCGATGCCTTTCCAGCCTGCGATGGACGAGCCGTCGAATGCGTGCCCGTCCTCGAATTTCTCCATGTTGAATAGTTTTGCCGGAACGGATACGTGCTGTTCCTTGCCGCGGGTATCGGTGAAGCGCAGATCAACGAACTTCACCTCCTTGTCCTTGATCTGTTTCAATACGTCGGCGGGGGACATGGACATTAATTTCTCCTCGAAATGCGGTTAAAGTCGAAAAAGGTAGAAAACCGGGGGACACACAGCAGAAAACATGCCATCCGACGCTGTCCGAGCAGCGCATTGTGCCACAAGCAAACTTCGATTGTGAATTGAGATACCGACGCACCGCTTTAGTGCGTATCACCTATTCGCGCACCGTTTGTGTGCAAGTCGTTTCCGAGTCGACTTTTCGTTCGGCCGCGGCGATCGCTTATACTTCTGCGCCAGGACGACGCTCATGAAAACGCCACAGGAAATCCTCGCTACTGCGCGACAGCGCGCGCTGGAGACGAAACTACCCTACGAAGGAGCGCTGCTCCCGGACGAAGCTCATGCGCTGATGCAGCAGCACCCCGGCGCCAAGCTCATCGATGTGCGCACGCGCGCCGAAACCGAATGGGTGGGCGCCATCCCCGGCAGCATGCAGATCGAGTGGAACACTTGGCCGGGAGGCTTCCGCAACCTCAACTTCATCGCCCAGCTCGAAGCCGTGATCGCGCAGGACGCCTACCTCATGTTCCTCTGCCGCAGCGGCGTGCGCTCGCATCAGGCGGCGATCGCCGCGCGGGACGCGGGCTACGCCCATGCTTTCAACGTGCTGCAGGGTTTCGAAGGCGACAAGGACGCGAACGGTCAGCGCAACAAGCTGGGCGGCTGGCGCGCAGCCGGATTGCCTTGGACCCAGAGCTGAACGGCAGCTAGTGCGCCGTCCAATCCACCACGCCGTAATAGGCCGTCCCGATCACCGCCACGCCGAAAGCGATGCGGTACCACGCGAAAGCGGTGAAATCGTGATGCGAGATGTAGCGCAGCAGCCAGCGCACGCACAGGAATGCCGAGACGAAAGCGGCGGCGAAGCCGACGCCGAATAACGCGAGGTCGTCCGCCGCGAGCAGCGCGCGCTCCTTGTACAGTTCGTAGGCCGAGGCCGCGAACAAAGTCGGGATGGCGAGGAAGAAGGAAAATTCCGTTGCCGCCTTGCGCGACAGGCCGAACAGCAGACCGCCGATGATGGTGGCGCCGGAACGCGAGGTGCCGGGAATCAGCGCGAACGCCTGGGCGATGCCGAGTAGCAGCGCATCGCGCCAGCTCAAGTCCTCCACTTCGGCGACGCGCAGCTTGTGCTCGCGCTTTTCCGCCCAGAGGATGATCAGGCCGCCGACTATAAAGGCAAGCGCTACCGGCAGCGGTTTGAACAGCTGCGCCTTGATCGCCTTGCCGAAGGCGAGACCGAGAACGGCGAGCGGCATGAAGGCGATGGCGAGATTCGCGACGAAGCGCTGCGCGACGGACTCGCTACCGAGTTGGCGCAGGACGGTGGCGATCTTCGCGCGGTACTCCCAGCATACCGCCAGGATGGCGCCGCACTGAATCACGATTTCGAACAGCTTTCCCTTGTCGTCGTTGAAGTCGAGCAGGTCGCCGACGAGGATGAGATGGCCGGTGCTCGACACCGGAAGAAACTCGGTCAGGCCTTCGACTACGCCTAGTATCAGCGCTTTTATGAGCAGCAAATTATCCATGGCCGCGATTGTAAGCGCTGGCGCGCTGTCGCCGCCGTCGACGGCAGAAAAATAATGCGCTGCGCGCAAAGAAAAACGGCGCGTCGCCGCGCCGTCTTCCCAATTTGAAGCGTGAGTCTAGGCTTTGCTGTAGATGTGCGCGCCCTTCTTTACGAATTCGTCCGCCTTCTGTTCCATGCCCGCGCTCGCCAGTTCGGATAGCGCCGCTTGTTCGTCCACGCCGACGCTGGCGGCGTAGTCGCGCACATCCTGCGTGATCTTCATGGAGCAGAAGTGCGGCCCGCACATGGAACAGAAATGCGCCACCTTGGCGCTTTCCTTGGGCAGCGTCTCGTCGTGGAATTCGCGTGCCTTGTCCGGATCGAGCCCCAGGTTGAACTGGTCTTCCCAGCGGAATTCGAAGCGCGCCTTGGACAGCGCATTGTCGCGGATCTGCGCGCCGGGATGCCCCTTCGCCAAGTCGGCCGCGTGCGCGGCGATCTTGTAGGTGACGATGCCGTCCTTGACGTCGTCCTTGTTCGGCAGGCCCAGGTGTTCCTTCGGCGTGACGTAGCAGAGCATCGCCGTGCCGTACCAGCCGATCATGGCGGCGCCGATGCCGGAAGTGATGTGGTCGTAGCCGGGAGCGATGTCGGTGGTGAGCGGCCCCAGGGTGTAGAACGGCGCTTCCTTGCAGTCGCGCAGCTCGAGGTCCATGTTCTCCCGGATCAGCTGCATGGGCACGTGCCCCGGCCCTTCGATCATCACCTGCACGTCGTGCTTCCACGCGACGTCGGTCAGCTCCCCCAGGGTCTTCAACTCGGCGAGCTGCGCCTCGTCGTTGGCGTCGTATATCGAGCCCGGACGCAGCCCGTCGCCCAGTGAAAACGCGACATCGTAGGCTTTCATGATGTCGCAGATGTCTTCGAAATGGGTGTAGAGGAAGCTCTCCTTGTGGTGCGCGAGGCACCATTTAGCCATGATCGAGCCGCCGCGGCTGACGATGCCGGTCATGCGCCGCGCCGTCAGCGGCACATAGCGCAACAATACCCCGGCGTGGATGGTGAAATAGTCGACGCCCTGCTCCGCCTGCTCGATCAAGGTGTCGCGGAAGATTTCCCAAGTGAGCTCTTCCGCCTTGCCCTCGACTTTTTCAAGTGCCTGGTAGATGGGCACGGTGCCGATGGGCACCGGCGCGTTGCGGATGATCCATTCGCGCGTCTCGTGGATGTGCTTGCCCGTGGAGAGGTCCATCACCGTGTCGCCGCCCCAGCGGATCGACCAAGTCATCTTCTCCACCTCCTCGCCGATCGACGAGCCGAGCGCGGAGTTGCCGATGTTGGCGTTGATCTTCACCAGGAAGTTGCGGCCGATGATCATCGGCTCGGATTCCGGGTGGTTGATGTTGGCCGGAATGATGGCGCGGCCGCGCGCGACTTCGTCGCGCACGAATTCGGGCGTGATTTCTTCAGGGATTGCCGCGCCGAACGCCTGGCCTGGATGCTGGCGGCCGAGCAGCTCGGCGAGCCTTGTGCCCTGCGGTCCGGCTGCGCGCAAATTTTCAATGTACTTGCGCCGCTGCAGGTTTTCGCGGATGGCGATGAATTCCATCTCCGGCGTCACCATGCCGCGCCGCGCATAGTGCATCTGCGTCACGTTCCTGCCGGCCTTGGCGCGCCGCGGCTTGCGCTGCAGATCGAAGCGCAACTCCGCCAGGCGCGGGTCGCGTAGCCGCGCCTGGCCGAATTGCGAGCTCGGCCCGGCAAGGGCTACGGTGTCGTCGCGCTCTTCTATCCACTTCGCACGCAGCGGGGACAAGCCCGCGCGGATGTCGATGCCCACCTTCGGATCGGTATAGGGGCCCGAGGTGTCGTAGACGTAGATGGGCGGATTCTTCTCGGCACCGAAGGAGGTCGGCGTATCGGCCTGGCTGATCTCGCGCATCGGCACCTGGATGTCTGGCCGGCTGCCCTGCACGTAGATCTTGCGCGAGTTCGGCAGCGGCTGCACCGCCGCAACGTCGACCTGCGCGGTCGCGGCGATGAATTTCGGATTTGCGTTCAAGCTGTGCTCCTCGTCCGGCCCTGCCGGAACAGTTCGATTCATCAAGCATCAGACTGGCTGCGCGGCATACCGTGCCCAATCTCGATCCTGCAATAGTATTCCCGCGCAAATAGCCGCAAGAAATCGATCGGCGGGTGCAGCCAGAGGGAGGCGGGTTCAGGCGGTTCGGCTGATGACGCTTCCCTGCGGCGGCATTATCCGCGTCAGGTTCAAAGGGACTCTCTCACCCGCGAAAGCGTGCACGACGCAACGCAGGACCCCTAACGTTGTAGCCGAAGGTACCGCAATCGTTATGCCAATGCAATCCGCTCGCCGCTGGCGCCAGGGAGACACGAAGCGCCCATTGACGCAGGCGCCGATATCACATATATTACTGACCGGTCAGTTATATACATCGAAGATGAACGCCCCCCAGAGGAAGACGCAGCCGCGCTGGACGCGGCGCAAGGAAGCGCGTCCCGACGAAATCATCGCCGCCGCACTCGAACTGTTCACCGAGCGCGGTTTCGCCGCGACCCGACTGGACGACGTTGCGACCCACGCCGGCGTGAGCAAAGGCACGCTCTATCTCTATTTCGAGAACAAGGAAGATTTGTTCAAGGCGGTGGTGCGCGCCAACATAGTGCCGCTGCTGGAATACGGCGAGGAACTGATTCAGACTTTTCCAGGCAGCAACGCGGAACTGCTCGCCCTGCTGGTGCGCGGCTGGTGGGAAAAGACCGGATCGAGCAAGGTTTCGGGGCTGCCGAAGCTCATCATCTCCGAAGCCGGCAATTTTCCCGACATCGCCAAGTTTTATTACGGCGAAGTGATCCAGCGCGCGCAGTCGTTGTTCCGCCGTCTGCTCCAGCGCGGCATGGATGCGGGCGAATTTCGCCCGATCGACGTGGAGCAGTTCGTGCAGATCGCCGTCGCGCCGCTGATCATGCTCGCCGTCTGGCGCCACTCGTTCGCCTGCTGCGGAGCCGAAGAACTGAAACCGCAGCGCTATCTGGACAGCTACCTCGACATGCTGCTGCATAGCCTCGAGGCGGCGTTCGTCAAGGAGAAGAAACATGGCCGCAGGAAAGACTAGACTCTGGCGCATCGCCGTCGGCGCCCTCGCGGTGGCGGCGCTTGCCGCCGCCTCGATCAAGCACGGCGACAGCGCCCGGCCGACTCCGCCCAGCGTACCGGTAATCGAGTTCGCCGCGAGCGAATTGATCCAGCCGCAAACGCGCGAGCTGCGGCGCGCGCTCGCCATCACCGGCACGCTGCAGCCGCGGGAGTGGACCACGGTCAAAGCCAAGGTCGCGGGAGAACTCAAGGCGATCCTGGTGCGCGAAGGTGAGGCGGTGCGCGCAGGGCAGTTGCTCGCGCGCCTCGACGCGCTCGATGCCCAGGCACGACTGGACGAGAAGATCGCCGACCTCGAGGCGGGCCGCGCGCAATTGGCGCTGGCGGAAAAGAACCGCGCGAACAACCAGGCGCTGCTGCGGCAAAACTTCATCTCGCAGAACGCCTACGACAGCGTCAACAGCAGCTTCCAGGTGGCCGAGGCCAAGCTGAAGGCGCTGGATGCGCAAGTGGCAGTGGCGAAGAAGGCCCTTGCCGACACCGTGGTCACGGCGCCGCAGGCGGGCATGGTGTCGCAGCGGCATGCCCAGCCGGGAGAGAAGCTCCCGGTGGACGGCAAGATCCTGACGCTGGTGAACCTGAGTGAAATGGAAGTCGAGGCCGCGGTGCCTGCGACCGACATTCCGAACGTGCGCATCGGCCAGGAAGTGCATTTCCGCGTCGAGGGCTTCGGCGAGCGCGAATTCCACGGCCGCATCGACCGCATCAACCCGGCGACGCAGGCCGGCTCGCGTTCCATTCTGGTGTACGCGGTGCTGCCGAACGCCGACGGCGCGTTGAAAGGCGGCATGTTCGCCCAAGGCGGAGTGACGCTCAGTCTTGCCCCCGCGGCACAGGTGCTGCCGCTATCCGCGGTGCAGGAGTCCGGCGGCCAGGCGCGGGTCTACGCCATCATCGACGGCAAGCTGGAAGCGCGCGCCGTCACCCTCGGCCTGAAGAACGAGGAGGAGGGCCTGGTGCAGATCGCGAGCGGCCTGGACGGTGCAACCCGCGTGGTGCGCGCGAACCTCGACCTGCTGCGGCCCGGCGTCCAGGTCAGAATCGCCGCCGAGCGCAAATAGCGCCCAGCGCAGCGCACGCAGCCGGAAACTTCCAGCATGTGGTTCACCCGCATCAGCATCAACAATCCCGTATTTGCCACCATGATGATGGCGGCGTTCCTGGTATTAGGCGTGTTCTCCTATCAGCGCCTGGCGGTGGACCAGTTCCCGGACGTGAATTTCCCGGTGGTGGTGGTACAGACCGAGTACCCCGGAGCGTCGCCGGAGAGCGTAGAGACCGACATCAGCCGCAGCATCGAAGAGGCGATTAACACTATCAGCGGCATCAAGACGCTGTCTTCGCGTTCCTACGAAGGCCTGTCGGTGGTGATCGCCGAATTCGAGCTGAACGTCGACCCCGCCACCGCGGCGCAAGACGTGCGCGAGAAAGTGGCGGTGGTCAAGGTCGGCTTCAAGAAAGAGGTGAAGGAGCCGCGCATCACCCGATTCAATCCGGACGATCTGCCCATCCTGTCGCTCGCGCTGAAGTCGGACAGCCGCTCGCTGCGCGATCTCACCACCCTTGCCGACCAGGTAGTGAAGCGGCGCATCGAGAACGCGCGCGGCGTCGGCCAGGCGACGCTCGTCGGTGGGGTGAAGCGTGAGGTGCAGATCTTCCTCAAGCCGGCGGAAATGGAAGCGCTGGGGGTCGGCATCGATCAGGTGATCGCCGCCGTGCGCAGCGAGAACCAGGAACTGCCTGCCGGCGCGATCACCTCGAAGGCAGCCGAGCAGCTGGTGCAGGTGCAGGGACGGATCGCGCGGCCGGAGCAATTCAACCGCATCATCGTCGCCCGCCGCGGCGGCCAGCCGGTGTATCTCGCGCAGGTGGCGACTGCGGTCGACGGCGCGGAAGAGGAAGAGACCGCGGCCCTGGTCGACGGCAAGCGCGTGGTGTCGCTCGACATCGTCAAATCGCAGAGCGCCAACACCATCGAGACCGTCGACAACGTGCTCGAGGTCGTGGCCGAACTGAAAAAGCAACTGCCCGGCGACGTCAAGCTCGAAGTCGTGCGCGATACTTCGCGCGGCATCCGCAATTCGGTGAACAACGTCAAGCGCACGCTGATCGAGGGCGCGCTGCTCACCATCCTCATCGTGTTCCTGTTCCTGAATTCCTGGCGCAGCACCGTCATCACCGGCCTCACCCTGCCGATCTCCCTCATCGGCACCTTCCTGGTGATGTACGCCGCGGGCTTTACCATCAACATGCTGACGCTGATGGCGATGAGTCTGTGCGTGGGCCTGTTGATCGACGACGCCATCGTGGTGCGAGAAAACATCGTGCGCCATCTTGCCACCGGCAAAAGCCACCACGAGGCAGCGCTCGCGGGCACGCAGGAAATCGGCCTGGCGGTGATGGCCACGACCTTCAGCATCGTGGCCGTGTTCCTACCCGTCGGCTTCATGGGCGGCATCGTCGGCCGCTTCTTCCACCAGTTCGGCATCACGGTGGCGGCGGCAGTGCTGCTGTCGATGTTCGTGAGCTTCACGCTCGATCCGATGCTCTCTTCGGTATGGCACGATCCGGCGGCGCAGGGCGTGCACGGGACCGGCCGTTTCGCGCGCCTGCTTGCCTGGAACGAAGTGCTGTTCGCGCGCATCGCCGAGCGCTATGTGCAGCTCCTCGCCTGGGCGCTAGGACACAGGAAGACGGTGCTCGCCATCGCAGCCGCGAGCTTCATCGGCGCGTTTGCGTTGGTGCCGCGCATCGGCTCGGAATTCGTGCCCGAGGCGGATCTCGCGGAAATCATGGTGCAGTTGAACACGCCCGTGGGCTCATCGCTCGAATACACCCAGTCCAAGGTGCAGCAGGCCGAGGCGGCGCTGCGCGAATTTCCCGAAGTGATCTACACCTACTCGACCATCAATACCGGCACCACGCCGGGCAAGAACTACGCCACCATCTTCGTGCGCCTGGTCGACCGCGGCGAACGCGCCATGAACCAGAAACAGCTGCAACAACCGATGCGCGCGCGCCTGGCGCAGATCGCCGGCATCGAAATCACCAATCTCGGCGTCTACGTCGCCGTCGGCAGCGGCAAACCGCTGCAGGTTTCGGTCCAGGGCCCGGACATGGCCGAGATCGAGCGCTTGTCCGGAAAGGTGAAGGACATCATGCGCGGAATCGACGGCCTGGTCGACATCGATACCAGCCTCAAGGCGGCGAAGCCGACTATCGCTGTGCGCGTGAAGCGGGAACTTGCGAGCGATCTCGGCGTCGGCGTGGGCAAGATCGGCGAAGCACTGCGCCCCCTGTTCGCCGGCGAAGCCGTGTCGGCGTGGAAGGCGCCGGACGACGAGAACTACGACGTCACCGTGCGCCTGCCGAAAAGCGCGCGCGAGACGCGCGCGGACCTGGAGCGCATCTACGTTGCCAGCAACCAGACGGGTGCGGACGGCAGTCCGAAAATGGTCGCCCTGCGCCAGGTGGCCGAGTTCGTCCCCACCCTCGGCGCCACCCAAATTAACCGCAAGGACCTGACGCGCGAAGTCCTGGTGAGCGCGAACGCCTATGGCCGGCCCGCCGGCGACCTCGGCAACGAAATCAAGGCGAAGCTTGCCGCGATACCGCTGCAGCCCGGCTATCGCTTTGTCATGGGCGGCTCCACCAAGGACATTCAGGAGACCATGGGCTACGCGCTGTCGGCGCTGCTCCTTGCGGTGGTATTCATCTACCTCATACTCGCCAGCCAGTTCGGCTCCTTCCTGCAGCCGGTGGCCATCATGATGTCCCTGCCGCTGTCCCTGATCGGGGTGCTGCTCGCACTCTTGATTGCGCGCTCCACGCTCAACATCTTCTCCATCATCGGCTTCATCATGCTCATGGGCCTGGTGACCAAGAACGCGATTCTGCTGGTCGACTTCGTCAACCAGGCACGCGCCGGCGGCGCGCGCCGCGCGCAGGCCGTACTGGAGGCCGGGCGCATCCGCCTGCGCCCGATCCTGATGACGACCTTCGCCATGGTGTTCGGCATGATTCCGCTCGCCTTGGGCATAGGCGAGGGCGCGGAACAGCGCGCGCCCATGGGGCACGCGGTCATCGGCGGCATCATCACCTCCACTTTGCTCACCCTGGTGGTGGTGCCCGTGATTTATACCTACCTGGACGATTTCACCCTCTGGGCGCGCGCGCGGTTCGCCAGCCGGGCGAACGATCCCGCTGGTGCGGGCGGCGCAGCGCAGCAAGCTGCCGATTAGGATGTGGCAAAGCCTGTCGGCCATGTGACCTGGGTCAAAGGAAAGCCCGCGTAGACAATGGTAAAATTTTCGTTCAATCAACCATTTTTCCGATTCCGATCCGTCAACCTGCCATGAACCTCGAACAAGCCCGTACCAATATGGTCGAGAACCAAATTCGTCCCTGGGAAGTGCTCGACCAGGGAGTTCTGGACCTGCTCTATACCGTCAAACGCGAAGATTTCGTTCCACCGGCCTATCGCTTGCTCGCCTTCTCCGATCTCGAAGTCCCCATCGGGCAGGGGGAGCACATGTGGCAGCCGAAGCTGGAAGCACGCGTGCTGCAAGGCCTCGCGGTCAAGTCCACCGACCGGGTACTCGAAATCGGCACCGGATCGGGCTATTTCACCGCTCTGCTCGCGCACCGCGCGCAGCATGTCTACAGCGTGGAAATCAAGCCGGAGTTGAAAGCCCTGGGCGAGGCCAACCTGCGCCGCGCCGGCGTCGCGAACGCAACTCTCGAGCTCGGCGACGGTGCCCGCGGCTGGGCCAAGCACGCGCCCTACGACCTGATCGTCCTCACCGGCTCGACGCCTATCCTGCCGCAGCCTTTGCTGCAGCAGCTCAAGGTCGGCGGGCGCCTGTTCGCCGTGGTCGGCAAAGCACCGGCGATGGCGGCGCGGGTGTTCACCTGCACCGGCGAAGGCGCATACAGCTCCCTCGATCTGCTGGAAACCTGCATCGCGCCCCTCGCGAACGCGCTTGAAGGCGAACGCTTCAGCTTCTGAGCGTGACGCAAATCACTCCCATAATGCTGCAGCAATGGCTCGCCGATAGCGGGCGCAAGCCACCGCTGCTGCTCGACGTGCGCGAGCCTTGGGAATACCAGACCTGCCGCATCGAAGGCTCGACGCTCATGCCCATGAATACCGTCCCGGCGCGAGCGCAGGAGCTGGATCCGCGGCAGGAAACCGTCGTCATCTGCCATCACGGCGGGCGCAGCCTTCAGGTCGCGCTGTTCCTGGAGAGAAACGGTTTCGACAAGCTGTACAACCTGCAGGGCGGCGTGCACGCCTGGGCCGATCGGGTCGACGCCGCCATGGCCAAATATTGAGGGCCGCATGAGACGCTACGCCATCCCTCTCGCCCTCCTTGCCATCAGCCAACCGCTTGCAGCGGCCGATCTGCTGCAGACGTTCCGCGAGGCGCGCGCCAACGACCCGGTGTATGCCTCGGCACGGGCTGCGCTCGAGGCGGGGAAGGAACGCCTGCCACAAGGGTTGTCGCTGTTGCTTCCCAGCCTCTCCGCTTCGGGCAACACGATTTGGAACAACAATCCCATCATCTTCCGCAATCTGCCTACGCCGGGCCCGTTTGCGCGCAGATATAACACCAACGGCTGGTCGGTCACGCTGACGCAGCCGCTGTTCCGGGCACAGAATTGGGTGCAGTACAAGCAGGCCGAGTTCCAGGTCGTCCAGGCGCAGGCGAGCTTCGGCCAAGCAGCGCAGGATCTGGTGGTGCGCGTCGCACAAGGCTATTTCGACGTGCTTGCGGCCCAGGACAGCCTCGCCTTCATCCAGGCGCAGAAAGTCGCGATCTCCGAGCAGCTGGCGCAAGCCAAGCGCAATTTCGAGGTTGGCACCGCCACCATCACCGACACCCACGAAGCCCAGGCCCGCTTCGATCTCGCCACCAGCCAGGAAATCGCGGCGCAAAGCGACTTGGAGCTGAAAAAGCGCACCCTGCAACAGCTCATCGGCAAGTTTCCGGAGGCGCTCACGCCCTTGCGCGCGGCGAGCCGGCTCAATGCGCCCGAGCCCAATGCCATGGATCCCTGGGTGGAAAGCGCAGAAAAGCAGAACTACACGGTGCAGATCCAGGAGGCCGCGCTGGAAATCGCCAATCGCGAAGTGAAGCGCAACCGCGCCGGCCACCTGCCCACCCTGGATTTGGTGGGCACCTACGGGGAAACCGCGGCGGGTGTGGTCCCGACCATCACCGCCGCCGGCATCGGCTCCGATACGCGCGGCGGCACCATCGGCATGCAGTTGACGCTGCCCCTGTACTCCGGCGGCTTGATCGACTCGCGCACGCGCGAAGCCGCGGCCAATCAGGAAAAGGCGCGCCAGGATCTGGAGAATTCGCGCCGCACCGCCGCCCTGCTCGCGCGGCAAGCCTATCTCGGCGTCACCAACGGCATGGCTCAAGTCCGCGCCCTGGAACAGGCCCTGGTCTCCAGCCAAAGTGCTCTCGATTCGAACAAGCTCGGCTACGAGGTGGGCGTGCGCATCAACATCGACGTGCTCAACGCGCAGCAGCAAGTGTTTTCGACTAAGCGCGACCTGTCGCGAGCGCGTTACGACACCCTGCTCGCCGGCCTCAAACTCAAGGCTGCTGCCGGCGCCCTCAGCGACGAAGATCTCGAAGCGGTCAATCGCCTGTTGGGCACCGACTGAGGCGCAGGCGCCTCTATCCCCCCGCTTTACCTTTGACGCCTTGCGCGAGCAGACGCTCACAAATGGCGAGATTGCGCACCGTCGCCCCCTGATGGGCGCGGGAAAACGCCCGAGCGGCCTCCGCCATGTGCGCGCGTTGGGCGGAATCCGCGAATAGTCGCGCAGCCTGCTCCGCCAATTCCGTAACATCTGCAACCTGGACGCCGGCGCCTGCCTCCAGGGCCAGGCGCGAGGCCTCGGCGAAATTGTACATGGACGGTCCGAACAGCAGCGGTCGCGCCAGGGCCGCGGCCTCGATCAGGTTTTGCCCGCCTTCCGGCACCAGGCTGCCGCCGATGAATGCGACATCGCAAGCGGCGTAATACGCCGGCATTTCGCCCATGCTGTCGCCGAGCAGCACGCGGCAGTCAGGCGCCAAATCGCGCGCCTCGCTGCGGCACTGAAAGGGCAGCTTACGCCGCGCGAGCAGCGCCGCCACCGCGTCGAAACGCTGTGGATGGCGCGGCACCAGCACGAGTAGTAGGGCCGGCGTTGTCATGCGCACGAAGGCATCCAGCACCAGCTCTTCCTCGCCTTCGCGCGTGCTCGCCGCAAGCAGCACCGGCCGAGGGCCGATGCGGCGCCTGAATTCCTCTCCCAGCGCGAGCAGCGCCCGTGGCACGCTTAGGTCGAACTTGAGGTTCCCGGCCACCTCGATCCCACGCGCCCCGAGCCGCGCAAGCCGTGCGGCGTCGGCTTCGCTCTGCGCGCTGACTGCGGCGAGGCGCACGAGCGCGGAGCGGGTGAGCGAGGCCACCCGCTCATAGCCGCGCGCGGATTTCTCCGACAGGCGCGCGTTGGCAAGCAGGAGGGGCAGCTCCCGCCGCGCCGCGGCGTCGATCAGGTTGAACCAGATTTCCGTTTCCATCAGGATGCCCAGGCGCGGCTGAAAGTAGTCGAGAAAACGCGCCACTGCGCCCGGATAGTCGTAGGGCAAATAGCAGATGAGGGCGCGACCGGCGAACAGCCGCTCCGCGGTATCGCGTCCGGTAGGCGTGGTCTGGGTGAGCAGCAGCTGGTGCTCCGGAAAGCGATCGAGCAAGGCGCGCGCGAGCGGCTCGGCAGCGCGCATCTCCCCCACCGACACCGCGTGCAGCCAGATGACGGGCTTCTGCGCGCGCAGCTCGTACCAACCAAAGCGCTCGGCGACATGCAGACGGTAACCCGGCTGGCGCCGGCCGCGCCACCAAAGATGGACGAGCGCCCAGGGAAAGGCGAGCCACAGGAACAGCCGATAGCCGATGCGCCAGATCATGCGCGGGTCAGGACTTCGTCTACGGCCGCAAGGACCTCGACCGGTTCGGGAACGATGCCCTTGCCGCCCAGATTGCGTGCCCGCGCCCGCCGGTCGGGATAGACGCCGGTAAGACCCGGTTCGCTACCGCAATAAAGCGCCACGACCGGGCGGCCGAGAGCGGCAGCGAAATGGGTCAAGCCGGTATCGACGCCGACCACCACGCAGGCGCCGCCAAGCAGCCGCGCCGCGTCGAAAATGCCGAGCGCAGGCGGTACCACCGCGCCGGGGAGCGAACGCGCAATGCGCTCGCTGCGCTCGCGTTCGCGCCCATTGCCCCAAGGGAGGATCGAGACATAGCCCAGACGCGCGAGTTCGCCGCCCAGCCGCTCCCAGGCGCGTTCCGGCCACAGCTTGTCCGCGCGGCTGGTGGCGTGCAGCAGCACGCAATACGGCCGCGGCGCAAGCGGCTCGCCGCCCTCGGGGGCGGCGATGCCGTAGTCGAAGCCGGCGGTAGCGCTGTAACCCAGCGCAGCCGCCACCAGGCGGCGATTGCGTTCGACCGCATGCAGATCGCGAGCGACGACGTGGACCACATCGTAGAATTTTGCCGCCATTGCTTCGCGCGCGCTCCCCGCCGCATAGCCATGACGTATGCCGGACGCCGCCTGTGCGAGCAGTGCGCTCTTCACCAAGCCCTGGGTGTCGACGATGCAGTCGTAGCGCACCCCGGCGAGCGCGCGGCGAAACGAGCCGAATTCGCGCCAGTGCGCCGGCCGCAGCAGGTTCGCGCGCCAGCGCCGCAGGGCGACGGGGACCACGCGATGCACGTTCGGATGCAGCGCGACGATGTCGGCATACGCTTCTTCCACTACCCAATCGATTCGCGCCTGGGGGAAGCGCGCGCGTATGTCGCTCACCACGGGCAGATTGTGCACCACGTCGCCGAGCGAAGACGTCTTGACGAGCAGAATATTCGGCATGCGCAGGGAGCGGGCTTTCGGCCTTGTTAGAATAGGCGCGGAGAATTATAAGCCCGGCGCCGCGAGCGGAAGTTCGAACTGCGGCCAAGGCGATTGGCATTCTTATAACCCGTAACAAAAGTCGATTGTTACGGGCTGAATTAGGGGAGCACGAGGGGAGGTATTCCCTCGTCTTGTTACAGACTTACGTCCGAACCCATGACATGTGCGGCATCATAGGCATCGCCTCGACTTCGCCGCTTGGCGCGGCCTGGCTCGACCAGGGCCGCGACCTGATGCGCCATCGCGGGCCGGACGACGCCGGTAGCTGGTGGTCTGCCGACGGCTGCGTCGGTCTCGGTCACAGGCGGCTCGCCATCATCGATCTCTCCCCGGGCGGACATCAGCCGATGCAAGATGCGCAGGGCGGGCTGTGCATCTCTTTCAACGGCGAAATCTACAATTTCGCCGAGGTGCGCGCCACGCTCCAGGCGAAAGGCTACGCATTCCGCACCCAGAGCGACACTGAAGTCATCCTCGCCGCTTATCGCGAATGGGGCGGCGACTGCCTCGCGCGACTAAACGGGATGTTCGCTTTCGCGCTCTACGACGCGCGCCGGCGCACGCTCCTGCTTGCTCGCGATCGCGTCGGCGAAAAGCCGCTGTTCTACGCGCTCGCCGATGGCGCGCTGCGCTTCGCCTCCGAGCTGAAGGGCCTGATGGCGGATGACACCTTCCCGCGCCGCATCGACCCGGAGGCGCTGGACTGTTACCTGTCGTTCGGCCACGTCCCTGGCGAGCGCTGCATCCTGCGCGGCGTGAACAAATTGCCGCCCGCGCACGCGCTTGAATTCGATTTGGCGAGCGGCCAGGCGCGGCGCTGGCGCTATTGGCGGCCGCCGGACATGGAGGACACCGGCGAGGCTGACGAAGGCGCGTTGCTAGACGAACTGGAAGCCCTGCTGGAAGACGCTGTGCGCCGGCAGCTGGTTGCCGACGTTCCGGTCGGCATCCTGCTCTCCGGCGGCGTCGACTCGAGCCTGGTCACCGCCATGGCGGTGCGCGCAGCGCCCGCAGTCAAGACCTTCACCGTGCGCTTTCCCGGCTACGGCCGCTACGATGAAACCGAGCACGCGCGGCTGATCGCGCGGCGCTTCGCCACCGAACACGTCGAACTCGACGCGGGAAGTTCCGACGTGGATTTGCTGCCGCTACTCGCCCGTCACTTCGACGAGCCGATGGTGGATTCGTCCATGATCCCCACCTATCTCGTCAGCCGCCTGGTGCGCGAGCATTGCACCGTGGCGCTGGGCGGCGACGGCGGCGACGAACTCTTCGGCGGCTACGCGCACTACAGCCGCCTGCTGTGGCTGGACGAAAAATCGCGCCTCCTGCCGCGAGCCTTGCGTCAGCTCACGGCCCGCGCCACGCATGCGCTTTTACCACCGGGCTTCAAGGGACGCAATTGGCTCGAGGCGCTGAGCGTCGACCTGCGCTCGGGGCTGCCGCTGATTGCCTCCTTGTTCGATCGCGGCATGCGCGGACGCGTTCTTGCGGGGCGAAATGCCGGCGATGGCGCCGCCGAACGCATACGCGCTGCGCGCATCCCATCCGCACAAGATCTGCTGCAGCGCTCGACGCGTATGGATTTCGAGAATTACTTGCCCGAAGACATATTGGTGAAAGTCGACCGCGCCAGTATGGCGAATTCGCTCGAAGTGCGCGCCCCGCTGCTCGACCACCGCGTGATCGAGTTCGCCTTCGGCAAGGTGCCGGCGCGGCTGAAGGCGACTTCAAGCGGACGCAAGCTGCTGCTGAAAAAGCTCGCCGCGCGCGTGCTTCCCCCCGAATTCGATCGGCAGCGCAAGCAGGGGTTCTCCATCCCGTTAGATGTCTGGCTGCGCGCAGGGACTTGGCGGGACTACTTCCGCAGCGTGCTCCTCGATTCGGCCGAGACGTCGTTCGACAAGGCGACGGTGCAGGCGCTATTTCGCGGCCAGGCGCGGGGCCGCACGAACAGCGAGCGCTTGTTCGCCCTGGTGCTATTCGAGCTGTGGCGACGGGAATATCGGGTATCCATGTAAGATGCCGCGCATGCGCCACAGAACCGCACGCACCGTGGCTGTCCACGTCTGAAAACCATGTCCGAACAACCAGTCCGCCAACCGCTGTCGGTCGCCATCATCACCAAGAACGCGGCAAAAGAGCTCGGCCCTTGTCTTGCGAGCGCCGGCTTCGCCGACGAGATCCTGGTAGTCGATTCCGGCTCGAGCGATGGCACGGCCGAGTTCGCCGCCGCAAACAGTGCACGTGTGCTGCAGAAGGAATGGCTTGGCTTCGGCCCGCAGAAGCAATTCGCGGTCGAGGCGGCGCGGCACGACTGGGTGCTATGTCTGGACGCCGACGAACGCGTGAGCGAACGCTTGCGCGAGAGCATCCTCGCGGCGCTCGAGGCGCCTGCGGCAGATGCCTATAGCATGGCGCGCTGCAACCGCTTCATGGGGCGTTGGCTGCGCCACGGCGAAGGCTATCCGGACTGGAGCCTGCGCCTGTTCGACCGCCGCCACGCACGCTGGAGCGCCGACCCGGTGCACGAGAAAGTGATCAGCGACAGCCCGCCGGCGCGGCTTGTCGGCGACCTGCTGCACGAGTCGGCGGAGACGCTCGCCGGCTATCTCGACAAGCAGAACCGCTACACCAGCCTGCAGGCCGAGGCTCTGTATACGGCGGGAAACCGCGCGAGCGTCGTTCAGCTCTTGTTCTCGCCCTGCTTGCGCTTTATCAAATTCTATTTCCTGCGCTTGGGCTTTCTCGACGGCAGCGCCGGGCTGGTGCATATCCTGATCGGCTGCGGCAACAGCTTTCACAAGTACGCCAAGCTGATGGCGCTCGAGCGCGGCAATTAGCATGGCGCAAGTTCGCGAAGCGGGACGAGCGCGAATCCGACGTCTATCCAAGGAAGGGATGTGGATTGTGCTCGGGCAGGCTGCCGCCATGCTGGGCACCCTCATAGGCGTGCGCCTGCTCACCGAATTGCTCGATCCGGCAAGCTATGGCGAGCTCGCCCTGGGCATGACGCTCGCTACCCTGGTGAATCAAGTCGCGCTCGGGCCGCTGGGCAACGGCGTGTCGCGTTTCTATGCACCGGCACAGGAACGAAGCGATCTTCCCCCTTATTTCGCCGCCGTGCGCCATCTGCTGTTCCTTGCCGCCGCACTCATCGCCGCGGCGCTGGTGGTTACGCTAGCTGCGCTCGCGGTCGCGGGGGAGGCGCGCTGGATGGGCCTCGCCGGCGCCGCCCTTGCGTTCGCCACCATCAGCGGCCTCAACGCGATTCTCAACGGCGTGCAAAGTGCGGCGCGCCAGCGAGCCGTGGTGGCGCTGCACCAGGGCGCCGAGCCTTTGGCGCGGCTGCTGCTTGCTGCCGGACTGATTCTCGCCCTGGGCGCGAACAGCACGGCGGCGATGCTCGGTTATGTGCTCGGCGTCGCCCTGGTCCTCGGCTCGCAGTACGCCTTCTTCCGCCGCCTGCTGCCGCACGCACGCGCAGTGCCGACGCAAAGCGATTGGCAGCGGCAGATCTGGAACTACACCTGGCCGATATCGGTTTTCGGTGCTTTCACCTGGCTGCAGGTCGCGTCGGACCGCTGGGCACTGGAACTCTACGCGACAACGCGCGAGGTCGGCACTTTCATCGCCCTCTACCAGCTAGGCTATTACCCGATGTCGATCGCCTCGACCATGGCGATGCAATTCCTCGCACCGATCTTCTACCAGCGCGCGGGCGACGCGAGCGACCACGGCCGCACAGCCAAGGTGAGCGGCCTCAGCTGGCGACTCACCGTCGCCGCGCTGGCGGCGACTGCAGCCGCTTTTGTCTTCGGCGCGGCGTTTCACCGGGAGATCTTCCAGCTGCTGGTCGCGCGCGAATACGCCGCCGTGTCCCATCTGCTCCCGTGGATGCTCCTCGCCGGCGGCCTGTTCGCGGCCGGACAGGTCATCGCCCTGGATCTGATGAGTCAGCTGCGCACGCGGGCCATGATGGCCGCGAAGATCAGCACCGCGCTGGCGGGTGTCGCCATGAATTTCGGCGGCGCTTATTGGCTCGGCACCACCGGTATCGTCGCGGCAGCGGTCGCCTTTTCCGCGCTCTATCTCGCCTGGATGGCGGTGCTCACGGCGCAAAGTCCGCTGCGGAGCGGCCCGGCGTAGCGCGCCCAACATGCAAACGATCGAAGGCAGACCGAGCTTGCTCCATCGTACAATGCCGCCTAATCTGTGAGCCCTCCGGGTGCGAGCAGCGGCCGAACATACGCTGCTCCTCCCGAATAAAGCGAATTCAAAAGCCCCTCCGACACCGCCCAGCGCCATGAAACTCTCGACCGTACTCGCGCGCTCGTACTGGCTGCTAAGCGATCAATTCGGTATCGATCCGCGCAAGATGCTGCGCTCGATGCTTGGGCTGCCGCGGTTCCTGCGCGATTACTGGCGCTTCACTTCCGCATATAAGGGCCGGCTCGAGCTGCTGCCTTGCCTGCACGACTGGCACGAGGAAGGCGGAGCGACCAAGCTCGAATACTTCTGGCAGGACCTGCTGGTGGCGAGGCAGATCTTCCAGGCACGGCCGGAGCGGCACGTGGACATCGGCTCGCGCGTCGACGGCTTCGTCGCCCACGTCGCGAGCTTCCGCGACATCGAGGTGTTCGACGTGCGTCCGATCAGCGCGCGGATTCCAGGCGTGATATTTAAACAGGCGGATTTCATGCGACCCGCACCGGATATGGCCGCTTATTGCGATTCTCTGTCTTGCCTTCACGCACTGGAACACTTCGGTCTCGGCCGCTACGGTGACCCGATCGATCCCCAGGGTTTCGAGCACGGATTCGCGAGCATGGCGGCGCTGCTCAAGCGAGGCGGCGTCTTCTATCTGTCGGTTCCGGTCGGCGACGCACGCGTCGAGTTCAACGGCCAGCGCGTCGCCGACCCCAGATCGATTGTGCGTCTGGCGGAGGAACACTGCCTCGAGCCGCGCAGCCTTACTCTCGTGCGCCAGGGCGGCGAGATCCAGGAGCAGGCGCTCGACGAGGCGGCGCTCGCCCGACTGGCGCGCGAGCGCTATGCCCTGGGACTGTTCACCATGGTGAAGCTGCGTTGAGTCGCGTCGCGAAATTGATGCAAGCGCTGGGCGACCGGGAATCGGGTTGGCCCAGGATAGCGGCCTATCTGCGCATGCGAGCCGGCATCTATTACCGCAAGTCCTGGTCGCAATGCGGCGAGGACCTGATCATGCGCTATCTCTTCGACATGCTCAGGATCCCACGGCCGAGCTACATCGATATCGGAGCGCATCATCCCTGGTTCTACAACAACACTTATCTGTTCTATCGCCAGGGCGCGCATGGCGTGAATATCGAACCCGATCCGACGCTTTATGCGAGGTTGCGACGCGCGCGGCGGCGCGACGTCAACGTCAACATCGGCATCGGACCGCAGGCGGGGGAACTCGATTTCTACGTCATGTCGCAGCGCACGCTCAGCACCTTCTCCACCGCGGAAGCGCAGAAATACGTCGCCGAGCACGGATTGCGCATCGTCGAAACTCGGAGCATTCAGGTGCAGACCTTCGCCCAGGCAGTCGACGCGTACGCGGGAACCCCCCCCGACCTGGTGTCGCTCGACGTCGAGGGGCTCGATCTGGACATCCTGCGCTCGATAGATTTCAGCACCTACCACCCGCACGTGTTCTGCGTCGAGACTATCAGCTATGCGCAAGGCGATGGCAGCGGCGTCAAGAACCAGGACATTCACGCCTTGATGCTCGCCAACGACTACATGCTCTACGCCGACACTTACATCAATTCGATCTACGTAGCCGGGCGCAGCTGGCGGGCGCTCGGTGCAGCGAAATGAGCAAATTTGACTAGGTTGCAAAGGATTACGCCGTGGCATTAAGGGCCTGGCTCAAAGGGAGTTCGCTTTTCGCCTTCAACGTGGTCAATCGCGACCGCTGGGTGGCGCGCCAGGCGGCGATGCTCCCCCCCGGAGCGAGGGTGCTCGATATGGGCGCTGGCTCCTGCCCCTACCGTTCCCTATTTTCGCATTGCAGGTACGAGGCCCAGGACTTCGCCGCTTTGGAAGGCGAGCAATTGCGCCACGGCGGCTACGGCGACATCGATTACCGCTGCGATATCGCCAGCGTGCCGGTGGAAGCCGGCCGCTTCGACGCCATCCTCTGCACCGAAGTGCTGGAGCACGTGCGCGAGCCGATCAAGGTAGTGAAGGAAATGGCGCGCATCCTCAAGCCCGGTGGGCGCCTGATGCTCACGGCACCGCTGGGGTCGGGCATCCATCAGGAGCCGTATCACTATTACGGCGGCTACACGCCCTATTGGTACGAGGACTTCCTGCGCGAAGCGGGCTTTGCGCAAATCCAAGTCGAGGCGAACGCCGGCTCCTTTCGCTTCTTCTCCCAGGAAGCCATCCGCTTCGTGCAGACGACTCGCCCGTTCAAGCTCGGCATGCCGCTCGCGCTCGAATTCCTCTGGCTGCCCTGCTGGGTGCTGCTCGCGCCGCTGCTCGCGCTGGCGCTGCCCGTCCTCTGCCGCGTGCTCGATCGTTTCGACCGCGAGCAACGCTTCACCGTCGGCTATTTCGTCACCGCAGTGAAGGCTTGAGGCGAACGCCGTGCACTCTACGTTTCGACTCCGGAAGCGCGAACGATGATCCTCGCGCGCCTGACCGGAGGCCTGGGCAATCAGATGTTCCAGTATGCCGCGGGGCGGGCGCTCGCCGACAGGCTAGGTGCAAAACTCCTGCTCGACACACGTGCGCTGCAACACGTTCTGACGCTCGACGCCTACACCCGTCGCGACTTCGCCCTTGCCCCCTTTCAGCTGCGGGCCAGAGCGGCAAGCGAAGAAGAGTTGGCGGCTTGGCCGAAGTGGGTGGTGGACGTCGGCATGCGCCTGGCGTTGGCGCGGCCGCTATTTCGCCGCTGGTATTTCGAATCGGGCATCGCCTACGACCCTCGTGTGCTTTCCCTCCAGGCGCCGGTCTGCCTAGTCGGTTACTGGCAATCGGAGCGCTATTTCAGCGAGGTCGCCGAGCGCGTACGCGCCGACTTCGAGCTGCGAGAGCCGCTGCACGGCGCGAACGCACAGATGCTGGATCGCGCGCGCGCACCCGACAGCGTGGGGCTGCATGTGCGCCGCGGCGACTTCGTCCACCTTGCGACGGCGGCAAAAATGCACGGCGCGTGTTCGCTCGATTACTACCGCCGCGCGATCGCGATTCTCCGGAGCCGTAAGCCGAACTGTCATTTTCTGGTATTCACCGACGATCCGCAATGGGCGCGAGGCGAATTGCCGCTGGATGCCGACGCCCTGTTCGTGACCGGCAATGCTGAGACACCGCACTGCGATCTCGCCCTGATGCGCGCCTGCAAACATCACATCATCGCCAACAGCAGCTTCAGCTGGTGGGCGGCCTGGCTCGGGGCGAGTGCGGAGCAGATCGTAGTGGCACCGACGCCCTGGTACGCGACCCCGAAACTGGATGCGCGCGACCTCGCCATCAGCCGCTGGCAGTACATCAGCCGCCAGTAGGCCGCGCCGCATGGATCATCAGCCACTCGAAGCCTATGCCTGAGATCTCGGTCCTGCTGCCGGTGCGTGACGGTGCCCGAACGCTGGGGCTCGCGATGCTGTCGGTGCTGCGGCAAAGCTATCGCGACTTCGAGCTGCTGGTGATCGACGACGGTTCACGCGACGCCTCGCCCGACATCGCGCGCAGCTTTGGCGATGCTCGCGTGCGGCTGCTTCTCGACGGCAAACAGATGGGCTTGGCCGCGCGGCTGAACCAGGGTATCGACGAGGCTGTCGGGCGCTATATCGCGCGCATGGACGCAGACGACATTTGCTTTCCGGAGCGGTTCGCGCGCCAGTTTGCTCGCCTCGAGAACGAATCCGGGCTCGACTTGCTTGGATGCCGAACCCTGGACTTCGACGACGGCGGCGCGGTTACCGGGGAGCGGCCGTACCGCCTCGAGCATGAAGCGCTGTGCGCGAGGCCGTGGAACGGATTCTACTTAGTGCATCCGAGCTGGATGGGGCGCACCGCCTGGTTCCGCCGCTACCGCTACCGTACGCCGGCGCTGATCCGCTCCCAGGATCAGGAGCTGCTCTTGCGCGCCTACCAGGAAAGCCGTTACGCGGTGATGGACGAGATATTGCTCGGTTATCGCGCGACGCCGCTTGCCTTGTCCAAGCGCTTTACAGCGCGCCGCTGCCTGTTCGGCGCGCAGATGCAAATTTTCGCCGAGCGACGCGAGTGGGCGCATGCCGCCCTTGTGCTACTCGCCACCGGTGCCAAAGTGGCGCGCGATCTCGTCACCTCGGCGTTGCCCGGTCGAGGCGGACCGCAGCCTGACGTGGTCTCGCCCGAAATCGAAACCGCCTGGAAAGAATGGCTGCAGTCGCTGGCGCGTGAGCTCGAGCAGAGACGCTCGGCCACCGCGGGCAAGGGAAGCGAGGATGCCGGCGCCCATGCAAGCTGATCGCTCCCGCCGGCCGCGCATCTGCATCGTCGTCGCGGCGCCATTGACGCTGAAAGCCTTCATGCTCGGCCACCTGCGCGCACTCGCCGAGTTCGCCGACGTGACCGCCGTCGCCGACTTCACCGCCGAAGATGAAGCCTTCCCCTGGCCCGACGGAGTCGCCCGCGTAGCGGTCGCCATCCCCCGTCCCATCTCGCCCTGGTCGGACTTGCGCGCGCTCGCTGCGCTCGTGCGCCAGTTTCGCCGCGGCGGGTATGACCTCGTGCATTCGGTCACGCCCAAGGCGGGGTTATTGGCGATGCTGGCCGCCTACATCACCCGCGTACCTTTGCGGCTTCACACTTATACCGGCCAGGTCTGGGCGACCCGGAGCGGCGCAATGCGCGCGCTGCTCAAGGGCGCGGACCGCATGATCGCGGTGCTCGCCACGCAAATTCTCGCTGACAGCGCCTCGCAACGCGAGTTCTTGATCCGCGAAGGCGTTCTAAGGAGGGAACGCTCGCTCGTGCTCGCCAATGGCTCGCTTTGCGGCGTCGATGCCGTGCGCTTTCGCCCCGATAGCGCAGTGCGCGAGAGGGTGCGCGCTCGCCACGGCATCGCGCGTGACGCGGTCATTTTCCTCTACCTGGGCCGCTTCAACCGCGACAAGGGCGTGCTCGATCTGGCGCGTGCCTTTGCGCTTCTCGCGCGCCCTGACGCCCACCTGCTCCTCGTCGGGCCGGACGAAGAGGGGCTGGAACAACAGATCGCCGCCGCCGCGGGCGCGAGCGCCGCGCGAATACATTTCGTCGCCTTCACCCACGCGCCGGAAGACTATTTCGCGGCGGCCGACGTTTTCTGTATTCCCAGCTACCGCGAGGGTTTCCCGACCACCATACTCGAGGCGGCGGCAACAGGGGTGCCGAGCATAGGCTCGAAGATCTATGGCATCGCCGATACCATGATCGACGGCGAGACCGGGCTGCTGTTTCCCGTGCGCGATGCGGCCGCTCTCGCCGATTGCATGCGCAGACTTATGTCCGATTCCGCGCTACGGCGATCCATGGGCGAGAGGGCACGCGAACGCGCGCTGCGCGATTTTTCCGCAGACGTGGTCACTGCCGCTTTGTGCGATTACTACGCCAAGCTGCTCGCAACCAGAGAAAATCCACGGTAATGTCCAAGCGTCTCTTCGACTTCGCCGTCGCCCTTACCCTGCTCGTCGCCCTCGCGCCGCTGCTCGCCGTGCTCGCCTTCGCCGTGCGCATCGCCCTGGGCCGGCCGGTATTGTTTGTCCAAGTACGGCCCGGCCTGCGCGCTGCACCATTTCATTTTTACAAATTCCGCACCATGACCGAGGCGAAGAGCCCCTCAGGCGAGCTGCTGCCGGACTCGGCGCGACTCACACCATTCGGCCAATTGATGCGAAAATTCAGCCTGGACGAGCTGCCGCAGCTGTTCAACGTACTGAAGGGCGACATGAGCCTAGTGGGGCCGCGACCCCTGCTGATGGAATACCTTTCCTTGTACAGCAAGCGCCAGACAATGCGCCACGAGGTGCGGCCCGGCATCACCGGCTGGGCGCAGGTAAACGGCAGAAATGCGCTCGATTGGGAGACGCGCTTCGAGCTCGACGTCTGGTATGTGGAGCACCGGAGCTTCTGGCTCGATTTGAAGATCCTCGCCCTGACGGCCTGGCGCGTGCTGCGGCCGCAGGGCATTTCGCAACCGGGACACGCCACCATGAGCAAGTTCACCGGCTCGAAGAGCGGCGACACGAATTGAAGTCTAGAGAAAAACTCCTGGTATATGGCGCAGGCGGCCACGCCAAGGTGGTGATCGACATCATCGAGCGCCAAGCCGAGTACGAGATCGCAGGGCTCGTCGACGACGACCCGAAACGCAAGGGCGAGCGCTTCTACGGCTACCCCGTGCTGGGAACGCGCGTAGACCTGCCGCAACTGCAGGCGGGTGGACTGCGCTGCGCCATTGTCGCCATCGGCGACAATGCCGGCCGCGCCGCCGTCGCGTCCTTGCTCGCGAGCCAGGGCTGGCGTTTCGTCAGCGCTGTCCACCCCGGCGCAAGCCTGGGCCGCGGCTCGCGCGTCGCGCCCGGATGCGTGATCATGGCGGGCTGCGTGATCAATTCCGATTCGGACATCGCGGCACATGCCATCATCAACACCAGCGCGACCATCGATCACGACTGCCGCATCGGCGAAGCGGTCCACATCGCCCCCGGCTGCCATTTATGCGGCGGCGTGAGCGTGGGGCGTGCCAGCTTCCTCGGCGTGGGCGCGACGGTAACCCCGGGCGTGAAGATCGGCAGCGACGCCGTCGTCGCAGCCGGCGCCTGCGTCATCCGCGACGTCGCGGACGGTGCCAGAGTCTCGGGCGTGCCGGCGCGCCCGCTCGCCCAATCATGAACGCGCGCGAAGACAAGTCCTCAGAGGCGCCGCGGCTGGCCATCGAAGGCGGGATGCCGGTACGCACGCGGCCATTCGCGCCCTGGCCGGTGTTCGCCGACGACGAAATCGCAGCGGCCCAGGCGGTCTTGCATTCGGGAAGGGTCAACTACTGGACGGGCGAAGAGGGGCGCGAGTTCGAGCGCGAATTCGCAGCCTACGTCGGTGTCAAGTACGCCGTCGCGCTCGCCAATGGCACGGCCGCGCTGGAACTCGCACTCTATGCTCTCGGCATAGGCGAAGGCGACGAAGTCGTGGTACCGAGCAAGACCTTTATCGCCAGCGCGAGCTGCGTCGTACGCGTCGGCGCGATTCCCGTCGTCGCCGACGTCGACGCCGACAGCCAGAATCTGACTGCGGCGAGCGTGGAAAGAGTGTTGGGCCCACGCAGCAAGGCCATTATCGCCGTACACCTTGGCGGCTGGCCTTGCGACATGGACGAAATCCTCGCCCTGGCGAAGAAGCGCAGTCTCGCCGTCATCGAAGATTGCGCGCAAAGCGTAGGCGCGCGCTATCGCGGCCGGCCGACCGGTTCGCTCGGGGACATCGGTGCCTTTTCCTTCTGCCAGGACAAGATACTCACCACGGGCGGCGAAGGCGGAATGCTCGTCACGGATTCGCGCGCGCTTTGGGAGAGGGCCTGGTCGTACAAAGACCATGGCAAGAGCTACGCGGCGGTGTATGAGCGCGAGCATCCGCCGGGCTTTCGCTGGCTGCACGAGAGCTTCGGCACCAACTGGCGAATGACCGAGATGCAGGCGGCGATCGGCAGGCAGCAGCTGAAGAAGTTGCCGCAATGGCTTGCCATCCGCCGCCGCAACGCGGCCGAGCTCGATCGCGGCTTCGCCGCCATCCCCGCGCTGCGGCTCGCGCTGCCGCCAGCGCACAGCGAGCGCGCCTATTACAAGTATTACGTCTTCCTCGAGCGCGAGCGGCTGCGCCCGGGCTGGAGCATCGAGCGCATCCTCGACGCCCTCACCGCCGAGGGCATCCCTTCGAGCGTCGGCTCCTGCAGTGAAATCTATCTGGAAAAGGCGTTTGCCGACGCCGGAATCGCCCCGAAAGAGCGGCTGCAGGTGGCACGCGCGCTTGCCGACAGCACTCTGATGTTCATGCTGCATCCGGGCTTAGGCGAAGACGATATGCGCGATACCTGCGCGGCGCTTGCCAAAGTGATGCGCGCGGCCGCAAATTGAGCATACCGCACTGATCATGCATTACCGCAATTGGATGGCGCTCGGCCACGACGTCGCGGCCGCGGCGCTCGCCTGGTATCTCGCGTATTGGCTGCGCTTCAACACCCAGATACCGGATTTCAACGTACCCAACATGCTCGCTGCCATGGCCTGGGTGGTGCCGCTGCAGGCGCTCGTCTTCTTCGCCTCGGGTATGTACCGCGGCATGTGGCGCTACGCGAGCCTCCCCGATCTGCAGCGCATCGCCATGGCCGTGGGCCTGGCACTGCTGATCGTCGCCGCGGTCCTGCTCATGCTGCCGCCGCAGGATCCGCCCGTGCCGCGCTCGGTGATGCTGCTCGATCCCATGCTGCTGATCCTGATCCTCGGCGGCAGCCGGCTCGCCTATCGCGCATGGAAGGAGCGGCGCTTGCGCAACGTGCTGCGCGTCCCCGGAACGCCGGTGCTGGTCCTGGGCGCAGGCGACGCCGCCGCAGACCTGCTGAAGAATCTCGCGCGCGCTGGAGACTGGCGCGTGCTGGGGCTGCTCGACGACAATCCGGGCAAGCGCGGGCGCGAGCTGCAGGGCGTGACGGTGCTCGGACGTCTGGACGAATTGCCGGAGATCGCGCCGCGCCTGGGCGTGGAGCGGGCGATCATCGCCATGCCGGGCTCGCACCAAGCGCGCCGCCGCGCCCTGGATATTTGCCGCAGCGCGCAGGTCAGCGCACTCACCGTGCCCTCCTACCAGGACATGGTGAGCGGCAAGGTCACCGTGTCGCAGCTGCGCAGCATCGAGCTCGACGACCTGCTCGGGCGCGATCCCGTCGCCCTTGACGAAACCCGGGTGAAGGGTTGGATCCGCGGCCGCAGCGTCCTCGTCACCGGCGCCGGCGGATCCATCGGCTCCGAGCTTTGCCGCCAGATTGCCCGCTTCGCCCCGGCGCGCCTGGTGCTGTTCGAGCACAGCGAATTCGCGCTCTATCGAGTCGAACAGGAGTTCAGCCAGCTCCATCCCGAAATCGAGCTGCAATGCGTCATCGGCGATGCCAAGAATGCGGGCCGGGCGGCGGAAGCGTTTGCGCAGTTTCGGCCACAGATCGTGTTCCATGCGGCAGCCTACAAGCACGTGCCCTTGATGGAGCAGGAAAACGCCTGGGAAGCGATCGCGAACAACGTACTCGGGACCTGGCGTGTCGCCGAGGCTGCGCTCGCCAACGGCGTGGACAAATTCGTGCTCGTTTCCACCGACAAGGCGGTGAATCCGACCAACATCATGGGCGCGAGCAAGCGCCTGGCGGAAATCGTCTGCCAGGCGCTGCAGACCAAGGGCGCCACGCGCTTCGTCATCGTGCGCTTCGGCAACGTGCTCGGCAGCACCGGCAGCGTGATACCGAAATTCCGTGAACAGATCGCACACGGCGGTCCGCTCACCGTCACCCATCCCGAGATCACGCGCTATTTCATGTCGATCGCCGAAGCCGCTCAATTGGTGTTGCAGGCAGGTTTCATGGGCGCGGGCGGCGAGATCTTCGTGCTCGACATGGGCGAGCCGGTGAAGATCGTCGATCTCGCGCGCGAATTGATCCGGCTCTCCGGCTATGCCGAAAACGACATTGCGATCGAATTCACCGGCTTGCGGCCCGGCGAAAAGCTCTATGAAGAATTGCTCGCCGACGGCGAGCATACCCTGCCCACGCCGCACCCCAAGCTGCGCATCGCCAAGACCCGCGGCGCGCCCGATCCCGCCTGGATGCAGGAGCTCGCGCACTGGCTGCAGCAAGGCAATCCGGGAGCGGAGGCGCTGCGGCGCGAGCTCGCGCTGCGCGTCCCCGAGTACCGGCCGCAGTCTAGCGCTCCCGCAACAGCTCCCGAAATGCAGCACTCGCAGCAGCGACGCTGATGTCGGCCGCGTCGCGGCTTTTCGCTTGCAGCAGCCGATAGGGCACGCCCCAAGGATGCCAGCGCGCGGCGTCCGAGTCGCCGAAAAAGCAGACGATGGGCTTGGCGAGCGCGGCGGCGATGTGCATGGCGCCGCCATCGCTGCAGATGACGTAGTCCGCGACGGCCAGCGCCGCCACCAAATCCTTCAGCTCTCGTGTGGAATAGGCAAGGATCGGCAATCCCGCTGCTGCCTCGAGCACGGCGTGCGCCTTGCCGTCGTCGCCCGGATGCTGCGGATGATCCTCAGCCCCGGGCGACCACAGGAGCAGAAAGTTGAAGCCCTCGCCCAGCGCGCGTGCCAGTTCGGCATAGCGCGCGGCGGCCCATCGCTGGCTGGGTTTGCGCGCACTGATGTGAAGCGCGACGAGCTTGCGTCCGACCGGCAGCGACCGCAGCGCTTCGCGGGTGCGTTCGCACGCCGCGGCCTCCACCGCGACGCTGAGTTTGCCCGGCGCTCCTTCTATGCCGAACAGCCGTCCCAGGCGATACACCGCCTCGACTTCGTGCAGCGCCTCGCCTGAACTGGCAAGTGCGAGGTCGACAGCGCCGCTCGGCTCGGCGTAGCCGGCGATGTGCGCCGGCGCTACCCAGCGCGCGAAGCGCAGCGCGCTCGCTCCGGGCTGCGGCGAAGCGAGCAATGCGTAGTCGAAGCGCTGCGCGCGCAGTCCGTGCAGGAGCGCAAACCGATCGCGGTAGAGCGCGATCCGGCTCTCTCCGGGCAAACGGTGTTTCGCCTTCGCATAAGCATGCACCGCATTCAAGTCCGGATGGCCGTCGAGCACCTGCCGGTTGTAGGTATTCACCAGCGCTGCGATATGCGCCTGCGGATAGCGCCGGCGCAGCGCGCTGATCAAGGGCGTAGTGCACACCAGATCGCCGATGTTGTCGCGTCGAATGAGGAGGAAACTGGGTCGCTGTTCCATGCAGGCCGGCTGTACCGGGTCTGAAAGGGTCGATGTTATAGGGAATCCGGCTTGTTTGAGCTAAGATGCGGGTCGTCCGTCAGCCCCGCCGCCTTACCCGAAGAGTAAGCGTGCGGAGTATACGATGCTCTTCAATTCTTACGCCTTCCTGTTTGGTTTTCTGCCGGCGAGCCTGCTGCTGTTCTTCTTGCTCGGTCGTCGTTCGGCGCTGGCCGCGATCGGCTTTCTCGCCCTCGCCTCCTTGTTCTTCTACGGCTGGTGGAACCCGCGCTATCTCGCTCTACTGATCGGCTCGGTCATCTTCAACTATATCCTCGGACGGCGGCTGGCCGCGAGCCCGACGCGCAGCCGTGCAGACCACCGCGTGCTCTGGTTCGGCGTCGGCGGCAATCTGCTGGTGCTCGGAACGTTCAAGTACGCCGACTTCTTCGCCGCGAACCTCAATGAAGTGACAAGTCTTGCATTGCCGCTGCCGCACATCGTGCTGCCGCTCGGAATTTCATTCTTCACTTTCACCCAGATCGCCTATCTCGTCGACGCCTATCGCAAGGAGGTGAGGGAATATCGCTTCGTCCATTACGGCTTGTTCGTCACCTTCTTCCCGCATCTGCTGGCGGGCCCGGTGCTGCATCACGCCGAAGTTATGCCGCAGTTCGCGCGGACGGAGACGCTGCGCGCGAACTCGACCAATTTCGCCGTCGGCCTCACGATCTTCGCCATCGGCCTGTTCAAGAAAGTCGTTCTCGCCGACGGCATCGCCGAATTCGCGACGCCGGTGTTCGACGCGGCGGCGCAGGGCGCGACGCTTTCTTTGCTCGCGGCTTGGGGCGGTGCGCTGTCCTACACTTTCCAGCTCTACTTCGATTTCTCCGGTTATTCCGACATGGCGATCGGCCTCGCGCGGCTGTTCGGCATCGTGTTCCCGGCGAACTTCAACTCCCCCTACAAGGCGGAGTCGATCATCGATTTCTGGCGCCGCTGGCACATGACGCTATCGCGCTTCCTGCGCGATTATCTCTACATCCCCCTGGGCGGCGGTCGCTGCCATCCGCTGCGCCGGCACGCGAATCTGATGATCACCATGCTGCTTGGCGGCCTATGGCACGGCGCCGGCTGGACTTTCGTCATTTGGGGCGGGCTGCATGGCCTGTTTCTCGTCATCAACCACGCCTGGCGCGCGCTGCCGAAACCGGAGCTGCTGCCGCCTACAGTCGCGCGTTGGCTCGCGCGGCTGCTCACCTTCTTTGCCGTGGTGATGGGCTGGGTGTTCTTCCGCGCCGAATCGCTCGCGGCCGCGCGCAGCATCTTTGAGGGCATGATCGGGTTGCACGGCGCGAGCAGGTCCGATCCCTATTATTTCGGCTTGCCGGAACTGAGGGGATTGATCGTCATGTTCCTGGTGGCCTGGGGACTGCCCAACGTGCAGCAGTTGCTATACCGCTACCGCCCGGTGCTCGAGACCTATCCGGGCGAGACGCCTGCGCCGGGCAGGCTGGAGTGGAAACCGGGCGCAGCCTGGGCCATGGCGACCGCCGCGCTGCTAGTCGCGGCGGCGATCAATCTCACCCGCGTGAGCGAATTCCTGTATTACCAGTTCTGAACATGGCCAGCGGCATGTCGAAGCACTTGTGCCTACTCACCGGCTTTGTGGCGGTTCTGACGGCTGCCCTGGCCGGATTCAACGCCTTTGTCGATCCCTACGGTTATTTCGACGGCCCAAGGATCGCCGGAGTCAATCAACTCAGCCTGGGCTTCAATCACCGGCTGCCGCTCGCCAAAGCCTTGGCTGTCGCCAGGCTCAAGCCGTCTAGCGTGATCCTGGGAAACTCCCGCGCCGAGACCAGCTACGATCCGCAGCATCCGGGATTCGTCGACCAGCCCGCCTACAACCTGGGGATCGGTGGCGCCGACCTGAGTCAAGTCAGGCGCTATTTCCTGGAATCCTTGGCGACCGGCAGGCTGCGCGAAGTGTTTCTCGCCATTGACCCCAGCATGTTCGACCCCGCGGCCGATACACGGGAAGCCACCTCCGGCCCCGTGCTGCTGACTGACGAGTCGGGCAAGCTCGTCGCAGGAAGGTACCGGCGGCGCTTGGCCTTCATCCTGCTTTCGGGGACTGTGAGTTCCGACAGCTGGTGGTCGCTTTCCCACCAAGGCAAATCCGTTGCTACGTATCGGCCCTCGGGTCTCAAAGACGACGCCTACGATATCGAGCAGCTAATCCGCGAAGGCGGCCACCATAGCGCATCGATGCGCGCTGAATCGGGTTTCCTTTCCGCCGCTTTGCGCGACGCCAACTCCGACCGGTTCCGAGTCGGTTATCGATCGAAGTTGGAGCAATTTCACGAAATCGTCACTCTTGCCGCAACGAACGGCATACGCTTGACCGTCGTCGTCAATCCGATCCACGCCCGCCATAGCTATGTGTATGCGGCAGCCGGGGTATGGCCGTTCTACGAACAATGGAAACGCGATCTTGTGGCCGAGGTAGAACGATCGCCGCGTCGCGATCGAGCATCGCTTTGGGACTTCAGCGGAATCAGCGAATGCACTGCGGAAGCTATGCCGCCGCTCGCAGATGCGGCGCTGAGCATGCACTGGTATCGGGAGTCGTCCCACTTCACTCGCGCGCTGGGAAAGCTGGTGCTCGACCGCACCTTTGACCTCCCCGACGACGGGTCATGTCCTGGATTGGGATTTCGCCTTACGTCGACTGACGCGGACGCTGTGCTGGCGCAAGAACGTAACGCCCTGGACGACTGGATCAAGAGCCATCCACAAGACGTGGCGGAAATCGACGGCCTGGCAAAACACTTTGGACGGACGGCTGCGCACCTGCGATAAGCCGCTGGCGTTCGACTGCGGGGCGAATCAGGCAGAACTCAATCCAACTCGAAGCGATCGGCATAGTTCACCGCCAAGCGCTCATCCTGCTCCTCTTTGCGCAAATAGCAGTTGCCGAGCGCTAAGCGCTCGATGCCGGTGCCGACAAAGCATCTAAATGCGTCCTCCGGCGTACAGACGATAGGCTCCCCGCGAACGTTGAAGCTTGTATTGACCAGCACCGGACAGCCGGTCTGCCGCTCGAACAGCTCCAGCAGAGCGTGATAGCGCGGATTGGTCTCGCGATGCACCGTCTGGATGCGCGCGGAATAATCCACGTGCGTGACGGCCGGAATGGCGGAGCGCACCACATTGAGCTTGTCGATGCCGAACAAAGCCTCTTCTTCCGGCGTCATGCTGCGTCGTTTCTCGGCGCGCACGTTCGCCACAATCGCCATATAGGGACTGTCATCCTTCAGGTCGAACCAGTCCGACACGCGTTCGTGCAACACGGACGGCGCAAAGGGGCGAAACGATTCCCTGAACTTGACCTTCAGGTTGAGCACTTTCTGCATGCTCGGCGAACGTGCGTCTCCCAGAATGGATCGACTGCCCAGGGCACGGGGACCGAACTCCATGCGCCCCTGGAACCAACCGAGCGCCTTGCCTTCGGCCAGATCCGCCGCGCAGCGCGCGAGCAGCACCTCATCCTCCATCACTTCGTACTTCGCCCCCAGGGCGGACAAGCTGGCCTCGATTGCGTCCTGAGCGAAACTCGGCCCGAGATAGGAACCTTGCATGGCGTCACGCACGCCGTCTGCGGCGCGCGGTTGATCGAGATGGAGATAGTGCGCCGCCAATGCCGCACCCAACGCCCCTCCCGCATCGCCACCCGCCGGCTGAATCCAGATGCGCTCGAAGGCGCCGTCGCGTAGCAGTTTGCCATTCGCAACGCAATTGAGCGCGACCCCCCCTGCCATGCACAGATTGCGCAATCCGGTTTCCGCGGCGATCGATCGTCCCATGCGCAGGACCGCTTCTTCCGTCACGGCCTGGATCGATGCGGCCAAATCCATATGCCTCTGCTCCAATGGAGCGTCCGCCGGCCGCGGCGGCCCACCGAAGAGGGCATGGAAGCGCGGGCTGGTCATGGTCAGTCCGCTGCAGTAGTCGAAGTAATCCATGTCCAGTCGGTAGGATCCGTCCGCCTTCAAGTCGATCAGGTGTTCGAGTATCTGCGCAACGTAACGCGGCTCGCCGTAGGGAGCGAGCCCCATCAGCTTGTATTCGCCCGAATTGACTTTGAATCCGGTGTAATAGGTGAACGCCGAATAGAGCAGCCCGAGGGAGTGCGGGAAATGGATTTCCTTGACCGTCTCCAGACGATTGCCGCGACCGATTGCAACCGAGCTGGTCGCCCATTCGCCGACCCCGTCCAGCGTCAGCACTGCCGCTTCCGCGAAAGGCGATGGGAAGAAGGCGCTGGCGGCGTGGGATTGATGATGCTCGCAAAACAGCAATTTCTCGTTGAACTCGCCCGCGCCGTTTAGCTTGCGCAGCTCGCGGCAAAGCAGGTCGCGCAAGAACAGCTTTTCCCGCAGCCAGACAGGAATGGCCAGCCGAAACGAAGAAAATCCCTTCGGTGCAAACGACAGATAGGTTTCCAGCAGCCGTTCGAACTTGAGGAACGGCTTGTCGTAGAACACGATGCGGTCCACGCCGTCGAGCGACGTGGCGCCCTGTGCCAGGCAATAGCGCAATGCGTTGGCGGGAAATCCGGGATCGTGCTTCTTGCGGGTGAATCGTTCTTCTTGCGCCGCCGCTACGATGCGGCCGTCGACGACGAGGGCTGCGGCACTGTCATGGTAATACGCCGAGATGCCGACAATGCGCATGCCGTCAAAAAAGTGTATAGATGAACGGCGCGACCACGGAACCTTTTGCCATCACGATCAACACCCCGAGCAGCGCCATCATGATGAGTATCGGTGCCAGCCAGTACTTCTTGCGTGCACGCATGAAGGCGATGAGTTCTTTGACGAACGTCAACGGACTCTCCTAGAATTGGTTGCGCATGGATTCGGGATCCGGTCCGGGAGGATGACGCGGTTCCCAATAGCTAGTGCGGTTTTTGTCGAACGAGAGCTTCAACGGGTCTTTTCCGAAGAGTCGCATCCCAAGGCCGATCGGCGCCACCGTCAGGTAGAAAACGACGGCCAAGGCGACCGGACTGACGATATGGTGCAGCAGCGCACCCAATCGCATCCACAGGCGGTTTAATGGTCGAATACTCCTAGGCGCGAACAATGCAGCTAACAAGAATGCCGCTCCCACGATCAAAGACCAAATGCGGATCGGCCCGCCATGGAAGAGGGGCAACAGTCCGATCAGCGCGAACACCGCGAAAAAAACCAGTCCGAACGTCTTGTCGGAAGACATTTCCAGAGTTTCTTCGCGGTGCAAATTGTGTTCGACCATGGCGCGTTGGTCTATGCTCGGGTAGCGTAGGCTCTTAATTGATTTCAAATTGAATTATAACAGGCCGATTTCGTGAAAACCCTGCGTTCCTTACTGATAAATACGAGCTTGGTGATCGGCTCGATTTTGGTGTTCTTCCTGCTGCTGGAGGCGGGCTTGCGAGTCTCCGGCTACCGCATGCACGAGGCCAGGTTTCTCTGTCTCGACGGCATCGTAGGCAACGTCTATTGCCCCAACCTGAAGACCTCGCTCGACAACCGCTACGACAGCACCATCGAAAGTCCGAAGATTGTTACCACCAACAGCGAAGGCATGGCGGATCGCGAATATTCGCGCACCAAGCCGGCACACACCGTGCGCGTGGCCCTACTAGGCGACTCAGTCACCGCATCCCTGTATACGCCGATCGAGCAGAAGTTCAAGTCGCTGTGGGAGGCAGATCTAAGCAAACAGTTGGGGCGCAGCGTGGAGATCATGAATTTTGCGATCGACGGTGCCGGCACCTGGGATCAACTGCAACTGTTCCACCTGAAGGGGCGCTATTTTCACCCGGATTACGTCATCCTCGCGTTCTATTGGGGCAACGACACCTGGAACAACGTCGCGTTGCGCGATAAAGGCGGACCCAATCCGCTCAAGGACGAATACCCCGAGCTCGCCGGAGTGCGCAAATTGCAGGTCAAACACCGCTATGCCATCCGCTGGCTTTGGAACCATTCCGCCGCGTATCAGTACCTCGACACCTTGAAGGACACGATCGAGCAATCGCGCATTTATCGCCAAACCGTCCCGCCGACCGCCGTTGCCGCCAAACCGAATGCGCCCGAGACCGTCGTCTACGATCCCGGTTTCGCCTGGGACTCCGAAGGCTGGGAACTGAGCCGGCAATTGATCCTGAAGCTCAAATTGGAATCCGAGCAGGTGAACGCGAAATTGATCGTGTTTCACCTCCCGACGCTTGACCAGATCAGGAAACCCAAGCCGCTGCCGTACACGGCGTTCCGCGCATTTCTGGATCAACACGGCATCCCGAACGTCGATGCCTTCGACGCATTGGCAAGCCTCGCGGATGCCGATAAGGCCAGCCTCTATATTTCCGATCATTGGCACCTTTCGGCAAAAGGCCATCGGTTTTTCGCCGAAGCGACCTTGCCGAAACTTCGCCGCTTGATGGGCGGAAGCGAAACTCGCTGATGCCCGCTGGCAAAAACGTCAAAGCCCTTGAACGAGTTTCAGAACGCGCTCGGCGCGCGCTTTCCAGGTGTAGCCGCGCGCCTTTTCGCGCGCGCGCGCGCCCATGCTGCGGGCGAGCGCCGGGTCGGCTGCGAGCCGGCGTATGCCTTGCGCGAGGCTCGCCGCATCCCCCGGACGCGACCACATCGCCTCGCCTTCGGCGAGCACGTATCGCAAGGGCGGCAGATCGCTCGCCACCACGGCACAGCCCGCCGCCATGTATTCGAACAGCTTGATCGGCGAAGTGAAGCGGCTGTCCGGATCGTCGCGGTTGGGCAGCACTGCGATGCACGCCTCGCCCAGCGCACGCGCAACTTCCGGATGCGGCACGTGGCCGCGAAAGTCGAGTTCGGCGCCTTCGGGCTTCGCCAGCGCGCGCTCGCGTTCGACCTGCCCCGCGTCGCCTCCGAACAGGGTGATGCGAAAGCCCGGGAGTTCCGCAGCGGCGCGCACCAGATCGCCCGCGCCTTTCCAGGCAAAGAAGCTTCCCGCGTAGACGATATGCCGGGCGGCGTGTTCCCAATCCTTTGGTGGCAGGTCTTCCGGCCAGTCGACGCCATTCGGCAGGATTTCAATGCGCCGCTCGCCGTAGAGCTCGCATAGCCGCGCGGCGGTGGGCTGCGAATTGGCGATGACCAGCGCCGCGCCGCGCATCACCCGCGCCTCTAGTTCCGCCTGGAACCCACGCTTGGCTTGCGGCGCGGTGTCGGCAAACACCTCGTGCGCTTCGTAGACGAGCTTCCGTCCCGGCCGACGCGCGAGCAGCATCGCCGCGAGCTTGAGGTGTCGCACGAAAAGCAATGAATCGGGCGCGGAGGCAAGCCGGCGCTCCAGCCGCCGCGCGAACAGCCGGTTGGAATGCAGGGCTGCCAAAGGCCAGGGCAGCGAGCGCGACAGCGGCGTGAGCGACAGCCCGGAGGGCGCCGCAACGCCGTAATATTCGAGCGGATCGTGCGGCGGATTGGGCACGTAGACGAGCTCCACGCTCGCGCCCAGGCGCGCGAGTTCGGCTACCATGTGTGCCACCTGCACGCCGCGCGCCCGCGCAAGCGGCAGAGGTTCGGGAAAGACGTAGACGAGCCGCATTCTATCGCCGGGCTGTCCCGCCTACGCCGCCTTGATGCCCTCGATGATGATGCAGTCGCCGAACAGCACGGCATCCGAAGTGACGCCCGGATCGGGGAAGCCGCGTTTCCTGATGTTGTTGCGGATGATGCCCGCGATCCAATTCTCGAACACCCGCTTCGCCCATTGGGGTTTGCGCAGCAGCTCGTTCGCCGAGATGCGATTGATCTTGACCCCGCCGCCCATGAGGAAGTAATTGAGCTGCCAGAAATAGATCGGCGCGATATGCGCGTCGTCCACCGGATGCACCAGCACCTTGTCCGGCTCCTGCATCAGCGGCCGGAAACGCGGGAAGTAGCCCGACACCAGGTATTTCAGGCGCGCGTCCACGGAAAAGGTATTGGGCGTGCTGATATAGAGCTTGCCGCCGGGCTTGAGCACGCGGCACAGCTCCTTGGTGAAGGTCCAGGGATTGTCGAAGTGCTCGATGCCCTCGATACTGAACACATAATCGAAATGCGCGTCGGGGAAAGGCAGGGGATGGATGACATCGTGCCGGGTGAAGCGCGCCTGGGGGTGGCGCAGCAGGAAGGCCTCGGCGTTGATGTCCAGGCAATCGATATCGCCGTAGCCCGCCTTGAGCAGTTCCTGCGCGAATGCACCCTGCCCAGCGGGCACGTCGAGTATCCGCCCCGGAGCGGAACCGCGAAACAGCTCCAGCACCGCCGGATAGTGATTCAAAGTGGCCATGACCTTGAGATCGGCCGACTTCTCTTGCGCGCTCATGCGCCTCCCCTGCGGTCTATTGCGCCGCCTGCCAATGCCATCTCCAACATGAAATCGCCATCACTTGCCCTAATCGTCGAGTCTAGCAGGTTGGGCAACGCGGGCGAACAAATCGGCGAGCCGCGCAAACACGGCTTCCGCGCCGAAGTCGGCGATCATGCCGCGGCATCTGCCGCTCCAGCGGGCGAGACGCTCCGGCTGCGCCAGCGCTTCGACGACCGCGCGCTCCAAGGCCGGCGCGTCGCCCGCGGGATAGACCAGTCCGCAGTCGTGGCGCAGGACCCAATCGGCAATGCCCGCGGCATCGCTGCACACCGTCGGCGTGCCGACGGCCGCCGCATCCACGGTGACCATGTTGAGTCCCTCGCACAGCGTAGGGTTGACGTTGAGCTCTGCGGCGGCAAGGTAAGCATAGATGTCTTTGGGATCCAGTCGACCGGTGAGCCGCACGCGATCTCTTCCCACGCTCGCGCCGAGCAGCGGATAGACTGCTTGCTCGAGCCAAGGATTTTCGGGACCGGCGAGGATCCACCAGGCGGCGGGATGCGCCGCGAGCACGCCCGGCCAAGCGCGCGCCAAATCCTGAATGCCTTTGGAACGGTAGTTGTCGGATAGCGTCACCACCACCGGCGCATCCTGCGGGATGCCGAGGCGGGCGCGAATCTCCGCGCGCGCCGCTGCGCGCCGCGCGTACACCGCCTCGTACACTTCGCGCGGCGAGCCGATCTGGATCGGAATCGAAGTGATGCGCGTGGGCTCGGCGCCGTCCTTGAGCAGCGCGCGCGAGAGCGAATCGCATAGCGGCCGCAGCGCATCGATGTGCCGAATGGATGTGCGCATCAGCCAATCGAGCTCGCGCGTGCGCGGCCGGCCGTAGCCCATGTGCGAGCAGTCGAGGATGTCTCCACCGATGTAGCTCGCGACGATCGGCTGGGCGAAGAAGCCGCAGACCTTCGCCAGCGCCGCGGGCAGCGCATAGGAAAAACCGTCGGTGCAATAGACTAGATCGGGGGAGAAGTGCCGCACCGCCTCGCGAATCACCCACATGCGGTGGCCGAGGTTGCGGCCGTCGAAAGTCTTGCGGAAATAGCGATCCACCGGCAGGGTGAGCAGTCGCTCCGTGCCGCGCCCCGGGTGATACCACAGGGTGCGGATGCCGTCGCCCGGCTCGCGCAAGTAGTCGCTGTACAGGCGCTTTCCTGCCATGCCCTCGCGTCGCTCCTCCAGCACACAGACCTCGTGGCCGTGGCGGCGAAACTCGAGCAGCATCGGATACTCGCCCTTCCAGCCGTAGGGATGCAGGAACAGGATGCGCATCTCAGAGGGGGTGTGCCATGCCCAGATTCAAGGCCGCTAGGGCGCCCGCCACGCGTTCAGCAAACGCTTCCAGGGAAAACCGCGCCAGATGCGCGGCTGCGCTGCGCGGATCCGGCCGCGGTGCCCCGGCGAGCAGACTCGCCAGGCGCCGGGCGAAATCCTCCCCGCCATCCCGCCGCGGATCCTCGAACAGGTAGCCGCTCACTTCGTCGATCACCGTCTCTGTGAAAGGTGGCGCGTTCACTGCCAGTACCGGCGTACCGCAGGCCTGGGCTTCGATCAGGTTGAGCCCCAGCGCCTCCTTCTCCGGCAGTCCCGACAAAACGTAGTCGAGCTGCGGGTAGATGCGCGCGACGTCGTCCTGCTGGCCCCAGAACCGTACCTGGCGGCGTGCGGGCGCAAGCGAGCGTTTCAGGTCGCGCACCGACGCATAGCCGCCACTGCCGAATACCTCCAGATTCACCTGAGGGTGGCGCGCGAGTATCGGTGCCAGGATGTAGAACAAGCGCGGGAACTGCTTGATCGGCGTCAGCCGTGACACGATGCCAAGCGTCAAGCCAGGCCGGCGTTCGAACGCCGCGGCGGGGGCGAACGCCGCCGCGAGCGGAGCGATCAGGCCCAGGCTGCGGTCGCGCAGCTTGCGCCGGTCCCAATCGTAGAGGCTGCGTCTGGCGATTCCGGCGCCGGCGCCGCTTGCCCGCGGCGCGAGGTCGGCCACGCCGTACATCGGCTCCGCATGCACGTTAGCCAAGCCGCGTGCGCGCGCGCTGTCCAGCACATGGCGCGATACCGCGAATAGCCGCTCGTAGCGGGCGAAGCCTGCCGGGTTGCGCTCGTAGAGCGGCATATGCACGAACCCGGTCAAGCGGTGGAGCCGGGCGAGCGCCGTGGCGAAACCCGGGCTCGCAGCCGTATGGGTGACGATCAGGACCGGGCTGCGCGGCAACTCGTCCAGGATCTGAGCTTCGCCGGCGACTTCACGCAGCCGCACCCCGTCCATGCCCAGCCGCTTCCAGAACCCGGCGCCGCGCGCCACGAACAGCTCGACCTCCCAGCCGAGCGCCATCAACGCCTGGCTGAAGAAGCGCGTGTAGATTTCCCCCCCGCCGAAACTTTGCTGCAGGTTGACCTGGTAACAGACCGGCATGTCGCGGCGAGCGCTCAGAGCGGGACGCGAAAGCGCTCGACCCAGAGGGCCAGCACCAGCAGCGGCCATAGGCGCGCGCTGTGTGCGCCGCGCCCGCCCAGGTGATCGGCGACTGCGCGCGCGACCACTTCCTGGCGAAACCAGGGCGCGAGCGTGCGTTTCTCCACCAGCGTATCGTGCAGCATGTCGGCCAGATCCTCCTTCAGCCAGCGCGTGAGCGGCACCGAAAATCCTTTCTTCGGGCGATCCATGAACCCCGGCGGCAGCCAGTCCTTGAACGCCTCCTTCAGGATGTGCTTGTGTCGGCCGCGCATCGACAGCTTGTAACGGCCGGGCAGCGCGGCCGCAAACTCGATCAGCTTGTGATCAAGGAAGGGCGAGCGGCACTCGAGCGAGTTCGCCATGCTGGCGATGTCCACCTTGAACAGGATGTCTTCGGGTAGGTAGGTAGTCAGGTCCAGATAGAGGTAGCGGTTCAGCATGTCGTCCCCCGCGCGCCCGAAGCGACCCGCAAGGTAATCGGTCGTGCGCGAGGCGCCGATCGCCTCACGCAATTGCGGAGTGAGCGTGCTTTCCTTCTCGCCATCGGAGAAGAAGGCGAGCAGATGCTTGTAGCGTTCCAGTCCCTGCATGGAAAGCATTTCGTCGGCGCGCGATGCGGGAAAGCGCCGCGGCCGCCTGCCGGAGTGGGTGCGGTTCTCCACGGACAGGGTGAGGCGCCTCAGCCCGCGCCAGAGCGGCGTCAGGCGGCGCCGCGCCAGCCATTCGGCGCGGCGTATCTGGTAGAAACGGCGATAGCCGCCGAAAACCTCGTCGCCACCATCTCCGGTCAGCGCCACCGTCACCTGCGAGCGTGCAAACTGCGAAACGTAGTAGGTCGGCATCACCGAGTTGTCGGCGAGCGGCTCGCCCAAGTGGTCGATCATCTGCGGCATGATATGCACTGCGTCCGCCTTCACCATCATTTCATGGTGGTCGGTGCCCAGATGAGTGGCCACGTCTCGCGCTTGTGGCAGTTCGTTGAAGCGCTCGTCCTCGAAGCCGATGGAGAAGGTCTTGAGCGGACGCGCGCCGAGGTGCGCCATCGCCGCCACCGTAATCGAAGAGTCGATGCCGCCGGAAAGAAAAGCCCCCAGCGGCACATCGGAAACCAGGCGCAGCCGCGTCGCTTCCAGCACTTGGTCGCGCAGGGCCGCACAGGCGTCGCCAAACGACAGCGTGCAGCGCTGCTCGAGATCGATGTCCCAGTAACGGAATATGTGCTGCACGCCGCCGTCCTTGACCACCATGGCGTGCGCCGGCGGCAGCTTCTTCACTGCGGCAAATCCCGACAGCGGAGCGGGAATGTATTGGAACGTCAGGTAGTGGTCCAGCGCCTGGTAATCCGGCGCGCGCGACAATTCCGGATCAAGCGCAAATAGGGTCTGGATTTCGGAACCGAAGAGGAACCCGCGCGCTGTCTCGGCGTAGGTCAGCGGCTTCACGCCCAGGCGGTCGCGCGCGAGGGAAAGCGTCCTCTCCGCCCGGTCCCACACGGCGAACGCGAACATGCCGCGCAGCTGCTGCAGGCATTTTTCCAGTCCGTCCCGCGCAAACAGGCGCAGCAGCACCTCGGTATCGGAGTGACCGCGGAACGTTTCCCCCGCTCCCTCCAGCTTCTCGCGCAGCTCCTGAAAATTATAGATTTCACCGTTGAAGACGACGACGAAGCGACCGTCCGGGCTTTGCATCGGCTGATGCCCGAGCTGAGAAAGATCGATGATGGACAGCCGGTTGAAGCCGAGCTCGATGCCGCTCTCGCGCCAATCGCCCTGGTCGTCGGGACCGCGGTGGCGCTGGCGCAGGATCGCCGCGTCGAGATTCGGCCGAACTGCCGTGCCGGGGCGAGAGACGAATCCTAGAATGCCGCACATGATTAACGCACTCCTCCTAGGGTCTGTTCACATTTACCGCATGAGACACGTTGCCGCCGAATGCGGATGACTGCAAGGCGCGCGACGCAGCCAAGGGTAATTCCCTTCGCAAGGAGCGCAACGCCGCAGGCGCCGCATTTGGCGGCAACCCGGAGGGGCGGGGCAATTTTGGCGCAGCGCTGCGTTGCTCGTCGCTCGTTTGGAATGACCAAACAGCGCTCCTCGCGCCTTGCCCTGCATCCAAAATTGTTCCCGTCGTGCGCATGTGCTAAATGTGAACAGACCCTAGCAGTCGCTCGAGCTTGATCGCGTTGGCCGCCCAAGTGAATTCCGCGGCGGCGCGCTCGCGCCCAGTTGCGCCCCACGCCTTCAGGCGCGCCCGATTCGCTGCCGCGTCCGCGATCGCCTCGCGCCAGGCTGCGACGTCGCCTGGATTGAGCAAGCGCCCAGTCGACTCCGGCAACACGATTTCCGGCAGCCCGCCGTTAGCGGATGCAAGCACCGGCAAGCCGCAAGCCATGGCCTCGACCACGCTGATGCCAAACGCCTCCTCGCCGATCGAAGGCTGGACATAGACGTCGCATTGCGACAGCAGTTGCGGCAGATCGGCATGCGCGATTCGGCCCGCAAAATGTACACGATTCTCTAGGCGACGAGCGCGCACCGCCGTCTTGAGCTCGCCCTCCGCGGGCCCGGTGCCGACGACGAGGTAGTGCACGGTTTGCGGCAGCCCGGCGAGCGCCTCGACCACGACGCCGAGGCCTTTCCAGCCGACGAGTCGGCCGACGCTCACCAGCAGGCAATCCTGCGGCTCCGCACCGTAGCTTGCGCGCAAGTTCTGATCCCGCGCGTTTGGCCGGAATGCGTCGGTGTCTACGCCGTTGTGGATGACCTCCACCGCTCGGTGATAGCGTGCCGCGACTTGCTGCGCGTTGTAGCGGCTGGCCGATACCCAGTGGGTGACGGCGCCCGCGAACAGCCGATCGCTAAGGAAGAAGTCGGCGCCGCCGGAACGGAACAGCGTCTGCGCCCTGAGCCCCATTTGCCGCGCCCGCCACAGGATGGGAAAGTCGAAAGGCTTATTGACGATCACGGCATCGAAGTTCGATGCGACAAGGGGCGCCAAGGAATGACGAGCGAACGACAAGCGCTCCATCAAACGGCGAAAGCGCACTCCGAAATCAGGCCAATCCTGCTCGATGCGAAACGGAAACTTCACCAGTCTCAGCTCCCCGTGCCGCGCGTGTCCGCGGTCACCGGCGAAGATCGACACCTCGTGGCCGCGGCGCGCAAGCGCGCGGCCCGCTTCCCAGCAGTACGTTTCCAGACCTCCAGGGATGAAGCTCGCGGTGACATTGTAGAAGCAGATTTTCATCCTGCCTCGCGTACCGTCGCCAAGCTGCCCCCGAAACCGAGCAGCATCCCGTTCAGCGCCCAAAACAGCAAGGCCGCGTCGCGCACGAAGAAATCGTTGGTCATGTTCCGCGCCAGCACGCCGATGACCAGAGCCAGGCCGCAGGCGCCGATCACTTTCAGCCGCCGCTCCGCCGCAAAACTTAGCCGCGCGTAGGCCGCGGCCAAGCTGCCGAATACGCCGAGCAAGGCGAGCATGCCCGGCAGTCCCATGGACAGGCCGTAATTCAACACCACGTTATGCGCGTGCCATAGGTTGGTGCCCGCAGGCGGGCTCAGGTCCGGGTAGGCCTTCTTCATCGCTTCACGCCCGAAACCCGCCCCGCTCAAGGGATGCTCCAGGATATTCGCGCCCACTCTGGGCCAAAACGCGAGACGCACGTCCTTGTTCATTTCCATGGTGGGCGCGGGATTCTGCTCGTGGCGCGTGGTCTGGGTCAGCGCGAGAACTGCCACCGCCGCCAGTGCCAGCAGCGCCAGCGCCACGCCGATGCGTGCCCCGGCGAGCTTCTTCCAGTACGTCAGCAGCAGCACACAAGCTTGCAGGAACAGAATGGGCCAGATGGCGCGCTGCAGGCAGAAATAGCCGGTCAGCAGCAACATGGCCAACAGTCCGATAGAAATCTTGCGCAGCCTGGATTCGTCGGAATACAGGCCGAGCAGGGCAAGTGCCGGCACCGTTGCGATTAGGTAACTGGCAAATGCGCCGGCACCGCCGTAACGGCCGGTGTCGTCCCAGAAACCCAGACCGAATCTCGATGCTAGCGCCATGGCGCTCAAGACGAAAGTTCCCGCTGCCAATGCGAGCAGCAGTGCCCGCACGCGCTTGGCGTCCCCGCTCACGACGAAGAAGGCGATGAACGCGATCATCGTATAGCCGACTTCGTTCTTGATTTCGCCCAGGCTATAGGCCGGATCGACGGCGTAGGCAAGCGACGTAAGCGCGATCATCCCCCACAGGCCGAGCGCCACCGTACACGGCAGCGCAGGCGGCGCCAGCCGCTTCCACGAGGCGAGCGCAATGGCGAAGGCCAGTGCCAGGCAGGTGAGCCGGAAAGCGACGGTGCCCGGGAAGGGCAGGATGAACAATAGCAGCGCGAAAGGCGAGAGGATCAGCGCGTTCCTCATGCTCGCCGCCCCCGACCGGCGCCGAGCAACGCGTCGTACAAGTCTTCGAATTCCTCGCATACGCGCGACCAGTCGAACTCGCGCTCGACCTTGGCGCGTAGCCACCTGCCCGCAGCCTCCCGCCGTAGCGGGGCGTCGACGTAGGCAGCGATCGAAGCGGCAAGCCCATTTGCGTCCGCCGGGTCGGCCACGAACTCGAATTCCGGGCACCCTTCGAGGAATTCGCTGATACCCCCGCGCGCACCGGCTACGATAGGCAGGCCCGCCGCCGCCGCTTCGAGCATGGCTGTCGGGAACGGGTCGTGCCAAAGCGAAGGCATGACGAATATGTCGCCGGCGAGCAAGAATTCGTGGATTTCGCCCGGATGCAGGCTGCCCACCCAGGTGACGCCTGCCATCCCTGCCATGCGCGCCACCACCGCCTTGCCGTACACCGCCTTTTCGTTATTCGGATCGTCGCTATCGCGCACGTTCCCGGCCACCAGCAAGTGCACGCCTTCGCCGCAGGCCGTGCGTAGTTGCGCGAAGGCATCGAGCAGCTCCTGCACGCCCTTTTCCTTTACCAAGCGCCCGGCGAACAGCAGCACCGCAGTGCGCGGATTACCGATGCCGTAGCGCTGCCGCAGCGCAAGCCTGCGCTCGGCGGCGAGTTCCCATAGCGGGCGACTGCGCGCCGCGTCGACGCCGGTGTAGATCACGCTGACCCGCTCGGCGTCAATGCTGTTGGCGCCGACGAGCCATTGCGCGATATAGCGGCTGCAGGCCACCCAGCGCGTCACGGCGCCCAGGGCTTCGCGCGGCAAGGGCTTCTCGTTGGCCACGTGTACTACCGTGGGCAGCGGCTCGCGCGCGAGCAGCGGATGGAGTCCAGCCAGCAGCTTCGGCTCGTTGTGGATGTGGAGTAGGGCCGCGCCCTCGTCGCGCGCAGTGCGCCACATGCGCGCGGTGTAGGGCAGCGGGTCCAGGCGCGTGATCTTCTGAAACAGCCGCCGGTAGAGGCGCCCGATGCGCACGCGCCGCACCAGCATGGCATCGATCTGTTCCGATTCACGCTCGCCCGGGAACGCGCGGCAGATCACGACCGGCCGATAACGCTGCTGGCGGCGCGCCACCTGCTCGACGCGCAGCTCGGTTCCTGCCGGATAGACCGGCGGGAACGGGTTGTATTCCGGCAGCAGGTGAACGACCGTGGGCAGCATCAATTCAGGGTCCGTGCCAGCGCATCCAGCACTTCGTCGACGCCGATCTGGTCCATGCAGTTCTTCGGCGTGTAGGGGCATTTCTTCTCGACACATGGCGTGCAGGTCTGCGGCTTCTGCACCACGATGGGCTGCCGTTTCCTCGCGCGCGGACCGATCAACTCGGCAAAGGTAGGAGCATAAAGCGCGATCACCGGGGCATCCAGCGCGGCGGCCAGATGGGCGGTGCCGGTGTCCGGCGCCAGCACGCAGGCCGCGCCCGCGAGCACCGCGCCGCTCTCGGCGATGTCGAGTCGGCCGGCCAAGTTGTGTACGGCGTCGATGCCTGCGGCGAGTGTCCCTAGGCGCTCGCGGTCGGCCGCGCTTCCAGTGAGCATGATCGCATGTTCGGGCCAAGCCGTCACCGCGCGTTGCAGCAATGCGCGCGCTTTTTCGACAGGCCACACCTTGTAGGCGTCGGCGGCGAAGGCGTGCATCACCCAGTAGGCGCGTTCGCCGATCTGCGCTCGCAGCAACGCGGCCGCAGTGCGTGCCGCCTCCCGCGGAAGATGGATCCGCGGCACCGCGTCGAGCGGCGCAATGCCCAGCGTGTCGAGCACGCGCAGCCGGTTTTCGATGTAGTGCCATCCGAGCACCGTCGCGCGGTCGGGCTCGCGCGCGGCGTTGGAAAGCAAATGACCGTAGCGTGTCCCCGTAGTCGGCACGCGCACGATGAAACGGCTTCCCGCCAAATAGCAGAGCGGCAGGATATCGGGATCGTTGCCGTGCAAGACCACGGCGAGTTCCGGCGCGAAGGCGCGCAGCGTGCGCAACGTAGAAAAGATGCGGCGGTACTTGCCGGCATAGGCAATCACGCCGTCGAGGTCGGGATCGGAGCGAAACAACGGCGTCCAGGCGGCGCGGCAAAACAGGCGAATATCGGCGCCCGGCAGCGCCCGGCGCAGGGCAGGCAGCACGGGCGTAGACAGAATCGCATCGCCCATGCCGGTGGTGAGCACCACCAGCACGCGCCGGATTTGCGACAGATCGAGCTCGGCCAGCGGCTGTACCGGCGCCTTGCGCGCGCGCTGACTCACATACGAGTAAAGCAGAGCGTCGGCAAACGGCGGATTCATGCCGCGCCCGCGCCGGATAGTGCATCCTTTTCCCGCACGGCAGAAAGAAATACCGCTTCCATGCGCTCGAGCATGGTCTGTTCGGAAAATTGCGCGCGTGCCGCGGCCAGCCCCGCCTCGCCGAGGCGGCGGCGCAGCGCGGCGTCCTCGCGCAGCCGCAGGATGGCTGCGGCGAGCGCTTCCGCATCCCGCGGCTCGACCATCAAGGCCGTGACCTCGGCCTTCGCCGCTTCGCCGATGGCGCCGACCGCCGTCGTGACCACTGGCAGGCCACAGGCCATGGCCTGCATGATGGCCTGCGGCACGCCTTCGTTCGCATAAGAGGGCAGCGCGAACACATCGAAGCTTTGCAGCCAGGGCACGACATCGTCGCGCTGCCCAGCCATGACCACGCGCGCGCCCAGCGCAGCGGCCTGATGACGCAGGTTGTCTTCGCCCGGGCCGCCGCCCACCACGACCGCCTTCACCTTAGGGTCCGCGATGCGTGCAATGGCATCGAGCAGATAGCGGTGTCCTTTCCAGCTGCGCAAGGTGGCGACGATGCCGACCAGAAAATCCTCGGGCGCAAGCCCCAGTGCCGCACGCGCGGCGCTGCGCTCGCCGGGTCGATAACGATCGAGGTCGATGCCGGTCGGCACCGAGATCACGTGCGACGGCTCCGCGCCGGCGGCGGCAATCACCTCGCGCCGCAAAGCCTCGCCGGTGGTGACGACGCGCACGGCGGCGCGAACGTAGAGCCAGCGCGTGAGCGGATTGGAAGCGATCGGCGCCGAAATGTGGCGCGTGCGAACGATCGCCGGCGCCTGGCGCAAGCCGACGCAGGCGAGCGCCGTGAGCCAGCTGTCGGTGGAGCTGTGCGTGTTGACCAGCTGCACCCCTTCCGCCGCGAGCAGACTGCGCAAGGCGCGCCAGCCAGCGAACGACTTGCGCGCTAGCGGCAGCGCGCGCGCCGCCAGTCCCCTTTTTTGCGCCTCGGCATAGATGCGCGATTGCGGCGGCGCGGCGAGGAGCAAATCGTGGCCGCGCCGGCGCATGCCCGCCGCCTCGGCGAGGATGCGCATTTCCTGCCCGCCCCAGCCGCAGGAGGCTTCGGTATGGAGGATTTTCATGCCACGGCGCCGACCGCGGCAGGCAGGCTTCGCTTTGACGGGCGCATGCTCACGCCTGGCTGTCTTCGGGCAGTTCGGCAAACTGGATGCGGTATAGGCGCGCATACAGCCCGTCACGCGCGAGCAGCTCGGCGTGAGTTCCGATTTCGGCGATGCGGCCGCGGGAAAGAACCACGATGCGGTCGGCGTGTTCGATGGTGGACAGGCGATGCGCGATGACGATGGTGGTGCGGCCCTGCATCAGGGTAGCGAGCGCCGCCTGTACCTGGCGCTCCGATTCGCTGTCGAGCGCCGAAGTCGCTTCATCGAGGATCAGCAGCGGTGCGTCCTTGAGCAGTGCGCGCGCAATCGCGATGCGCTGGCGCTGGCCGCCGGACAGGCGCACGCCGTTTTCTCCCACCAGGGTATCGAAACCTTGCGGCATCTCCCGGATGAATTCGAGCGCATGGGCGGCGCGCGCCGCCTCCTCGATGGCGGCGCGGCTGGCAGCGTTCATGGCGCCGTAAGCGATGTTGCCGGCCACGGTATCGTTGAACAAGACGACGTCCTGGCTCACCAGCGCGATGTTGGCGCGCAGGCTGGCGAGCCGGAGCTCCTGTAGGTCGTGGCCGTCGAGGTAAATGCGCCCGCTCGTGGGCTGATAGAAGCGCGGCACCAGATTGACGAGTGAGGTCTTGCCGCCTCCGGACGCCCCGACCAGCGCCACGGTTTCGCCCGGGGAAATCTCAAGCGAAATGCCTTCCAGCGCGGGACGGGCGGCGCTCGCGTACATCAAGCCCACGTTTTCGAAACGCAACGCGCCGCGGGCGCGCTCGATCTCCTGCCCTCCGAGGTCCTGCTCCGGCGTTTCGTCGAGCACTTCGAACACGCTCTCCGCGGAAGCGAGGCCCCGCTGCAGCGGCGCATTGACGTCGGCGAGGTGCTTGAGCGGCGCGAGCAACATCAGCATCGCCGTGATAAACGAAACAAAGCTGCCGACCGTGAACTGATCGCTCGCCGACTGCTGGATCGCCAGGCTGATGATGATCGAGAGCGCAATGGCTGCGAACAACTGCGTGATCGGAACCGTGGCGGACGCGGCGATGGTCTGGCGCATGTTGAAGCCGCGCAGGGCCTGATTGGCGCGATTGAAGCGTTCGGCTTCCATCGCCTGGCCGCCGAAGATCTTCACCACGCGATGACCGCTGATCGCCTCCTCCAGCGAGTGGGTGATTTCTCCCATCGCCTTCATCGAGCCCAGGCTCATCCGGCGCAGGCGTTTGGAGAACACCCGGATGGCGAGCGCGATCCCGGGCGCGGTGAGAAAGGTGATCAAGGTCAGCTTCCAGTTGAGCCAAAATAGCCAGCCGAGCAGGCCGAGCACGGTGATCGAGTCGCGCACCAGCACCGTGAGCACCGTGGTGGCGGCGCTGGTGACGCCGTTGACGTCGTAGGCGATTTTGGAAATCAGGGCGCCCGAGGACTGGTCGTCGTAATAGCGCACCGGCAACTGCAGCAGCCGGCGGAACATGGCGTTCCGGAGATCGAGCACGATATGGTTCGATACCCAGGCGAGGGTGTAGGAACCCAAATAGGAAAGCACGCCGCGCAGGAGGAAGATGCCGATCAGCGCCGCGGGAATCAGGTAGGGGCTGGTGGTGTCCTTGTTGACGAAGCTGCCGTCAAGGAGCGGCCGCATCAAAGCCGGAAACAGCGGCTCGGTTGCTGCCGTCAGCACCATGCCCAGAATGGAGAGCGCGAACGCCCGCCAATAGGGGCGGACGTAGTGCAGCAGCCGCACATACAACTCGCGCGAACTGGCGGGAGCAGGGTCCGGGGATAGAGCGCTCATAAAACTTTGAATTATAACCGCTCTAGCCCAAAATCAGGCAGGCGCAACCCGCTCGGACGCCGCCTCTCCCGGCTTGATCAACAGCCGGTACAACTCGGCCAGTTGCGTCGCCATGCGCTCCAGACTGAAGCCCGCGACGCCCGCGCGCGCGGCCGCGCCCATCGCGCCGGCTTGGTGCGGCGTATTGATGGTTTGCAAGCAAGCGAGCAGACCGGCCGAGTCGCAGGCATCGCAGACGGCGCCGCTGATGTTCGGCTCGATGCATTCGGCGGCGCCGCACTGCGTCGATGTGATCACCGGCAGGCCGCAGGCCATCGCCTCCAATGCCGCATTGGGAAAGGGGTCGTAAAGACTCGGCAGCACGAAGCAATCGGCTGCGCCATACCAAGGCTTCACCTCATCCTGCGCGCCAAGGAAATGCGCTCGCCGAGAGAGGCCGAGCCGCGCGGCCAGCTGTTTCATCGCCGCGGCGCGCTTGTCTGCGCCGACGACGATCAATTCTCCCGCTTTCAGCCCCGCCAGCGCGTGCAACAACTGCGGTAGCCCCTTGCGCTCAAAGCCCGATCCGACGAATAGATACAGCATGGCATCGGGTGCGATTCCCAGGCGCGTCCGTGCCGCCGCGCGCTCCGATTTCAAACGCGGGTGGAACGCCTCCAGGTCGACGCCGTTGTAGATCACGTGCAGCTTGTTCTCCGGCACGCCGAAATGCGCGCGGATCTCGTCCCGCACCATGCGCGAATTGCAGATCACCGCTTTGAGCCGCGGACTGGCGAACAAGCGCCGCTCGGCCTCGAGCAGATAGCGGTGATAGGGATTGAGCGCGAGACCGAGGCGCCCGACCGGCCCCAACACGCGCGCACGATTGACCAGCCACTGCGCGTGCACGCCGTCGCCGGCGCGGTAGACATCGCAGCAGGCGATACGTTCGTGCGACTGCACCAAGTCGAAATGCCGCTCCGCAAGTGTCGCGCAGACCGCGCGCGCAAAGCTGCGGTCGCGCCATGCGCGCCCGAGAAAGAAGGGGTCGCAGCGCAGCAGTTCGACCGGCCCGCCTTCCTCTCCGGCTTTCTGCCAATCGCGCGCGAGCACCGTCACGCCGATCTGCTCGCGGCCGAGCGCCGCGACGGCGCGAGCGACGAAGCGCTCGGCGCCCCCGTACGGGTTGTAGCGCTGCCTGACGATGGCGATCTTCATGCTGCGCGATGAAGCGCGCGCCGGTGCGGCGAAGCGATGCTCAGGAACGAAAACGGGAGGCGCGACGCGCCGGCGCGCTTCATCGCTCAGCCAACAGGCTGTGCGCGGCATCCAACACGGCCGACACCGGCAAGTTGACGAGGCAATCGCTGCGCTTGCTGCCGCCGCAACCGTCGTTGCCGCAGGGGCGACAGGGATGGGCAGAGGAACTCACCACGCGCTGCGCGCTGCCCCAGGGACCCCATTCCAAATCGCCGCTGGGACCGAACAGCGCGACCACCGGCGTCCCCATGGCCGCGGCGATATGCATGGGCGCGGAATCGACGCCGATGAACAGCCGCGCGCGACGCGTCACGGCGGCAAGCGACTTCAGAGAGAGTTCTCCGGCCAGGTTCACCGGAGGTTTTTCGACCAGCGCGAGTATGCGCGCGATCAGTTGCTGCTCAGCGGGATCGGGGGCGGCAGTGAGCACGATCCGTTCCCCGCCGCGCTGCAGTTCGTTTATCAGCATTGCGCTGCGTTCCGCAGACCAGCACTTGAACGACCAGCGCGAGCCGGGATGCAGGTGGATGAAGCCGCTGCCCGCCAGTCCGCGCTGCTCGAGCAGGGCCGCCGCCTGCCTCTCCGCATCGGCGCCGGGAACCAGCATGAGCCGCTTTTCTTCGTCGAGCGGATGGATGCCGATGCGACGCAGCGCATCGAGATTCCACTCGACCATGTGGCGGCGCGCGTTCTTCGCCAGAGCAAAGCGATGCGTGAAACTGCGCTTCCACCATTTGCTGCGCGCGGCGTAGTCCGGTGCCACGGCGCTCGGCGCACCCAGCAGCCGCGCCAACCAGGCGCCGCGCGGATGCTCGGATAGATGAATCAGCAACTCGTAGCGCCGCGCGCGCAGTTCGCCCAAGAGGCGCAATTCCTGCCGCGCCTGCGCCAGCGTCCCGAGCGATTTCCAGCCCCGATCGATGCCGAAGACGCGCGCAATCGCCGGATGCCCTTCGAGCATGGGTGCGGTGTCGGCATACACCAGCGCGTCTATCTCGGCGTGCGGCGCATGGCTTTTCAACACGGAGAACACGGGCGAGGCGAGCAGCACGTCACCGTGATGGCGCAGCTTGGTGACCAGCACGCGGCGCACGTCCTGCAGATTCACTTCATCGTTCGGCATCACGGCACGATAGCAGAGAACCCCGCGCGGGTGAATGCTCAGCGGCGCTGCGCGCGCACGGCATCCAGCCGCTCGCACAACATCTGCGCGCCGTCGAGCACGCGCGGCGTGGAACGGCTTATGACATCGGCCGGCAGCAGGATTAGGTTGCCGCGCGCGACCGCGGCAAGGCGCGGCCAGGATTTCCATGCATCCAGGCCGGCCTCATTCCCTGCCCCCGCCGCCATGCCGACGATCGCTTCCGGATCGGCGGCGAGCACCGCTTCGGTCGAGATCACTGACGCTAGGGACTTCACGCCCGCAAATACATTCTCCCCACCGCAGAGGCGGATCACGTCGCTGATGAGGTGTTCGTCGTTCACGGTCATCAGCGGCTCGTCCCATACCTGGAAGAACACGCGGACGTGCGAACGGCCGGCGTAGCGCTCGCGCAACGCCGCGGCGCGCGCGCGAAACGACTGCGCCGCGCGTTCGGCTTGCGCAGTCGTGCCGGCGAGCACACTCAAGTGCTCGATGTCACGAGCGATGTCCGCTATCCGGTGCGCGTCGCTGGCGTAGACGGGAATGCCGACGCGCAGCAGCGCATCGAGCTGCCGCTGTGCATCCCCCGAGCGCCACAACACGATCAAGTCGGGCTTTAGGGCGACGATGCGTTCCAGGTCGAGCGCGTTCGCGTCGCCGATGCGCGGAATGCGCCGCGCGGCTTCCGGATAGTCGCTGTAGCGCACGGCGCCGACCACGCGCTCGCCTGCGCCTGCGGCAAACAGCAGTTCGGTGACGTTCGGCGCGAGGCTGACGATGCGCCGCGCTGCTTGCGCGAGCACCAGCCGCGCTCCGGCGGCATCGACCGCCTCGACCGCACCCGCGGCCAAGGAAGCCGCAGCGAGAAGAGCGGCGAAGACGAAGCGCGTAAGCCGATGCGCGGGCACGCGGCGAACAGTATGCGCAGCTTGTATCACGCTGGCACGTACACCGAACGTCCGGCCGATTCGATGCGCAGCACGCGATGGCTGAACGCCGCTGCGAGCGCCGCCTCGGTCAACACCTCGCCCAGCGCGCCCTGCAGCACGCTGCCGCCGGGCGTGAGCAGCAGCGCGTGGCTGGCGAAGCGCGCGGCCAGATTGAGATCGTGTACCGTGAAGATCACCCCCTTGCCCTGGTTGCGCGCGAGCCCGACCAAGTGATCGAGTACCAGCACCTGATGGTGCAGATCGAGGTGAGACACCGGCTCATCCAGAAGAAGCAGCGGCGCATCTTGGGCAAGCAGTGCCGCCAAGCCCACGCGCTGGCGCTCGCCGCCGGAAAGGGTGAGAACGTCGCGCGCCTCGAAACCGGCGAGGTCCATCGCCGCGAGTGCGACCAAAGCGATTTCGCGTGCGTCCGCGCCCTCCCACTCCCAGCGCGACAAATAGGGATGGCGCCCGAGCATCACGGTGTCGAGCACGCTCGCGCTGAAAGCGTCGTGGAAATTCTGCGGCAGAAAAGCGCGCTGCCGCGCCGCGGCGAGCGGCTCCCATTCTCCGAGCGGCTTGCCGGCGAGCGCGAGCGCGCCGCCCTGCGCTCCGCGCAAGCCGGCGGCGGTGTGCAGAAAAGTGCTCTTGCCCGCGCCGTTCGGGCCGAGCAGGCACCAAACTTCGCCCGCCGCAACGCGAAAATCGAGGTCGCGCACCAGGGTGCGCCCATCCACGCCGAGGCGCAGATCCACGGCCTCGAGTAGCGGCGCGCTCATCTGCTTCGCCATCCGCGCAGCAGCAGCACGAATGCGGGTACGCCGATGAGCGCCGTAATCACGCCCACCGGAAGCTGTTGCGGCGCGAGCAGGCTGCGCGCAAAGGTATCGGCGACGAGCACGAGCGCGCCGCCTGCGAGTGCGCTCGCCGGCAGCAGCATGCGCTGATCGTTGCCGAAGGCCAGTCGCAGTCCGTGCGGCACCACCAAGCCGACGAAGCCGACCGCCCCCGCAGTGGTGACCGCAAGCGCGGTTGCAGCCGAAGCGACGACGTACACCGTGCGCCGCAGCCGCTCGGTGCGCACGCCGAGCGAATGCGCCAGCGCTTCGCCGCGCAGCAGCACGTTGAGGTCGCGCGCCATGGGGTAGGAAGCCGCGAGCGCCAAGACCAGCGCGGCGAGCGCCGGCTCCCAGCTCTGCGCGCCATTCAAATCCCCCATCAGCCAGAACAGCATGCCGCGCAGCTGCGCTTCGGAAGCAAGGGTCAGAATGAGGGTGATCAGCGCGCCCCAGCCGGCGGCCATGACCACGCCGGTGAGCAGCAGCCGCGGCGAGGCGTCCAACGCGCCGAGCAGATGCGCCCGTGCGAAATCGCGCCGGGCGAGCGTGAACACCAATGTGATCGCGGCCAAGGCGCCGAGGATGGCGCCGGCATGGACCGCGAGTGCCCCCAGGCCGCACAGCATGGCACCGAGCGCACCGACCGCTGCGCCGCCGGATACGCCGAGCACATACGGATCGGCAAGGGGATTGCGGAGCAGCACTTGCATCAGGGCGCCGGCGAGCGCGAGCAAGCCGCCGACGGCGAAGGCGGCAAGCGCGCGCGGCAGGCGCAGCCGCAGCAGGATTTCGCCGGCCATGCTGTCCGCCGGAGAGGTGAGCGCGTGCACAATTTCCGCCGGCGTCAGGGCGACGCTGCCGCTCGCCAGCGCCAGCGCAAACGCCGCAAGCGCGGCTGCGGCGAGCATGCCCCAGATGGCAAGCGCGCGCCCCATCTCGGCTCTTCAGCCCTCGCGCGCGCTCGAAGCGCAGCTAGTCGAAGCGGTAGGCTGCGGTGAGAAGCAGGCTGCGTCCCGCCATCGGGTAGGCATTGAACGAGGTGCCGGCAGCATTGCGTATCGCATAGGTGTAGTACTTCCTGTCGCTCAAGTTGTTTCCGATCAGAGTGAAGGTCCAGGGCCCGATGACGTGGCTCACTTTGGCATCTGCCGTCACGTAAGAAGCCATCTGACTGGGGAAGGTATTGGACTGGTCGTTGTCGAAATACTGCCTGCCGACGTAGCCGAGGCTGGCGCTAACGCGGGTCTTCGCCGCGCTGAGCCAAGTGAAGCCGAGTTTAGCCGAACTGCGCGGCACGAGAGGCACGTTCTTGCCGCTCAAGTCCACGCTCGCCCCGCTAATCGCGTCGACGTAGGTCCCTTCGCGGAACACGGCGCGCGCATGGCTCGCACTGCCGGTCAGCTCGAAGCGCTCGCCGAACTTGTGCCGCGCTTCGATTTCCGCCCCCTCGCGCCGCGTCGGCGATAGGTTCATGTTGGTGAAGGTGACGGCATTGAAATGGATTTCGTTGCGCAAATCCATGCGATACAGGCTCGCGCGCAAGTGCGTGGCGCCCGAGTTGTACTCGGCACCGACCTCCTTGTCGTGCGAAGTCTGCGGCTCGAGGGGGGTGAGGGTGGAGGTACAGACGAAGGTTTTCGGGTCGCAGGCGCCGAACTGGTTGTAGATCTCGTCCACGGTGGCGACGCGGAAGCTCGCCCCGAGCTTGCCGTAGAGCGCGAAGGGGGAGGCGAGGTTGTGGCGCAGCGCCAGCTCCCAGGCGCGCGGGCTGCGCGTCTGCGAGGCGTTCGCTGCGCTCGCGGGATTGACGCGGTCGTTGGCGGCGATCTCGAAGCGCTGCAGGCGCGCACCCAGGCTGAGCCGCGTTGCCGCGCCGAGCGTCACATTGTCTTGCGCGTAGAAAGCGCGATCCTTCTGCGTGGCCACGAGGTCGACGAGCGGCGCACCGATCGTCTCCGGCTGCGTGGCGCGCAAGGAACGATAATCCCAAATGTCGGCATCCATGCCGAACACCAGCGAGTGATCGCCCCCGAAGAGACGGAACGGCAACTTCGCCCGCGGCGTGAACGCCCACACTTTGCTGCGGGTGTCGAGGAAGGAGCTCTGCCCGAATGCGCCGAAATAGTTGTCGAAGAAGGCGTTGCGCGCGGTGTCTCGATAGGAAAGATCGGCTGCGAGATCGATCGCGTCGAAGGCGTATCGGCCCGATAAGGTCGCGTTCTTGCCGTCGCGCGAGCTGTAATCGTTGGGCGTAGCCGCGCCGCGCGGATCGCTGGAGAGTTGCGTCGCGCTGCGCGCGCCGGGCAGGCGCAGGCCCTGGTTGTCCAGGCCGAACTTGAACGTGAGGCCGGCGCGATCGCCGCTCCAGCGCAAGTCGCCGAGCAGGTTGTCCTGCTGCAAGCGGTTGTTGGCGCGATAGTTGTCGGATGCGTACTGGCTCGCGTTGAGCGCGAAGCCGGTGTTCGCCCCCGCGAGGTTGAGCGCGGCATTGGCGCCGTGGCTACCGTAAGTGCCGTAGCTACCGCCGACGCTTGCCGACTTGGTTCCGGCGATGGGCGAGCGAGTGATGATGTTGATGGTGCCGCCCGTCGCGCCGCCGCCGTAGAGCACCGCGCCGCCGCCGCGCTCGATTTCCACGCGCTCGACGGCGGCGAGCGGAATCGCCGACCATCTCACCGTGGTCAGCTCGATGTCGTTCAAGCGCTGGCCGTCGAGCAGCACCAGGGTATTCTGGTCGCCGCTCATGCCGAATCCGCGCAGGTCGATCTGCACGTCGGGACTGCCGCTGTTGTTGCGGGCAATGACGCCCGCATGCTGCGCCAACAGCTCGGGCAGGGTGGTGGCGGCACTGTTTTCAATCTGCGCGCGGTCGATGACCGTGACGCCGATCGGCTGCTCGAGGCGCGACTGCGGAAAGCGCGTCGCGGTGACAACTACTGCGTCTTCTTGGGCGAACGCGGGCGCCGCCATGGCGATGGCGGTGATTGCTGCGACTAACTCGGATTTCATGATTCCCCCTGCAGCAAGCGTCCCCGCAAGCTGCACGAACTAATGGACCACGGATGAAAGGGGGAAGCGAAGCAAGGCACCGCTCCCCGCAGTGCATCCACCTGTCGCGGGAGGCCGGTCTCCGGGCTCGTGGGATCGGATCTGTCGCCTTCCCGCAAGCGTCTGCTTGCAGTGGCGTCGTGACAGACCCGCGCTCACCTACCGTTGCGGGGGCAGCAAAGGCTTGGGCGCGATGAGGCGCCGCACCTCTTTCCCGTTTCACCCGCCAGCAAGAAATCGCCGGCGGACACCTCTACGAACGCAGCGATTTTACACGCTCTCGCAGCAGGGCCAAAACCGGCCGTTGCCGCGCACCGGCGTTCGTTGTCGAATGCTGCATCGAGTCAATAAAATAGAGCGCCAAATTCATCATGGAAAGAGCATTTAGAGTCGCTTGTTATTACTTGACTTATCGCAATTTCTAAACTTATAGTGTGACGATGGATAGGGACTTCGACACCCTCGACGGCAAGATCGATCAGTTTCTGCAACTGTGCCAGCGGCTGAAGAGCGAAAACCAAGAACTGAGGCTGCAACTGGCATCGGCCCAAAACGACGTGAAGCGACTGGAACAGAAAGTCGATACGGCGAAGACCCGTCTCGAGACTTTGCTGCGCCGGGTTCCGGAATGAACGAAAAAGCCAAAGCCATCGACGTCAGCATCATGGGGCGCAACTACCGCATCACCTGCGCCGACGACGAACGCGAAGCGCTGCTGGCCGCGGTCGCCTATGTCGACAAGAAAATGACCGAAATCAAGGCGGCGAGCAAGGTGGCCGGCACCGAGCGCATCGCCGTGATGGCTGCGCTCAACATCGCCAACGAATTGCTCTCGATCAAGATCGGCAGCGGCTTTGACATGGCTGAATTAAAGCGTAGAATGAATTCAGTGCAGTCGAAGCTCGATCAAGCGCTCTCGCAGCAAGATTCGCTGTTCTAGATCGCCTGGCGGGCGAGGCCGCAAAAAGTTTCCCTGCGATGCTCGTTAAGGCTCGTATATTCCTTGAACCAATATATGTGCTGAGGTTGCGGACCAATGCGTCGCTTTTGTGCGCGTCCCTCGTGGACGTACCTACGGCGACCGGAACGCGACCACTCTGAACACCAGGTTCAGAGGATAGGGGCCTGACGGCATTTGCGGGGACCCCTAATTCACCGATCGCAGACCCTCCGCATGGGGTCTGCGATTTTTGTTTGTAGAGTTCCGGGCCCCTGCGATGCGCTATTGGCTGATGAAGTCTGAACCAGATGAGGTCAGCATCGACGATCTAGCGCGCGCGCCGAAGCAGAGCGTGCCATGGTTCGGTGTGCGCAATTACCAGGCGCGCAATTTCATGCGCGACGAGATGGCCATCGGCGACCCGGTGCTGTTCTACCACTCGAGTTGTCCCGAGCCCGGCATCGCCGGGCTAGCCGAAGTGAGCAGCGCTGCCTTTCCCGATGCGACCCAGTTCGATCCCAAAAGCGACTACTACGACGCCAAATCCAAGCGCGAGAACCCGCGCTGGGTCAACGTCGAGGTGAAGTTCGTCAAGAAGACGCGTCTGCTGGGATTGCCCGAGCTGCGCGGCCATAAAGAATTGGCGGGCATGCGCCTGCTCGCCCGCGGCAACCGGCTCTCCATCACGCCGGTCTCGCCGGCCGAATGGAAGTTCATCACCACAAGACTGCTTAAGTGAAATGACCAAGCTGAAGAATGACACCCTGCTACGCGCGCTGCTGCGCCAACCCACGGAATACACCCCCGTGTGGCTGATGCGCCAAGCCGGACGCTACCTACCCGAATACAACCAGACGCGCGCCCGCGCCGGCAGCTTTCTCGGCTTATGCAAGAGCCCGGCCTACGCCACCGAAGTCACGCTGCAGCCGCTCGCGCGCTACGAGCTCGATGCGGCGATCCTGTTTTCCGACATCCTCACCATTCCCGATGCGATGGGGCTCGGCCTGTATTTCGCCGAGGGCGAAGGGCCGAAGTTCGAGCGGCCGCTGCGCGACGAGTGGGAGATCCGCGATCTCGCCATTCCCGATCCCGGCGTCGAGCTGCGCTACGTCATCGATGCGGTCGGCGAGATCCGGCGCGCGCTCGCCGGCAGCGTGCCGCTGATCGGCTTCTCCGGCAGCCCGTACACGCTCGCCTGCTACATGGTGGAAGGCGGCGCAAGCGAAGATTTCCGCACCATCAAGACCATGCTGTATGCGCGGCCCGCGCTGCTGCACCACATCCTCGAAGTCACCGCCGAAGCCGTCACGCGCTATCTCAACGCCCAGATCGAAGCCGGCGCCCAGGCGGTGATGATATTCGACACCTGGGGCGGCAGCCTTGCGCACGCGGCCTACCTCGAGTTCTCCCTCGATTATTTGCGGCGCATCATCGCCGGGCTCAAGCGCGATCATGGCGGCGCGCGCATCCCCAGCGTCGTGTTCACCAAGGGCGGCGGCAACTGGCTGGAGAGCATCGCCGCCATCGGCTGCGACGCGGTGGGCCTCGACTGGTGCGTCGACATCGGCCAAGCGCGCGCGCGCGTCGGCGACCGTGTTGCGCTGCAAGGGAATCTGGATCCCACAGTGCTGTTCTCGCCCGCGGATGCGGTGGAACGCGAAGTGGACAAGCTGCTCGCCGCCTACGGCCACGGCAGCGGTCACGTGTTCAATCTCGGCCACGGCATCTCGCAGCACACACCGCCGGAAATCGTAAAAACGCTGGTGGATCGCGTCCACCAATCGAGCCTGCGCTACCACGCCAATCGCGGCGACAGCCGCGCCCCATAAGGCTTTCCGCGGTTTGGGGGAGCCTTGACTTATGCACACGAACGTGCTCCCCCGTGCGCTTCCTCGCCAAAACCTCGGTCACGCTAGGGAAGCGATGCAACTATTTGTTTCTAATGAAATAAATGCCTCGCCGAAATTTTGAGCAAAGGCAGAAATTCCTTTTGCCAAAGACGGTTACAACACGATTACAAACTTACTCACACAGTTATTCACAAAAAATGTGCACAACCCAAGTTCCTCTTTAGCGATAGGGTGATGCAACAGTTTTCATATAAACCGCTTCAATTTCGACGCGTAGCATCCTTGGCCAATCTTTCCTGCTGCGACGACGCATGAGCATCTTGCGGGTGGCGCTCGATCTTCCGCTGCCGCGGCTATTCGATTACCGCGCGGGCGATGCGGGTGCAAACGACATCGGCATGCGCGTGCTGGTGCCGTTCGGCAGCAAGCAGGTGCTCGGTGTCATCGTCGACGTGGCCGAAAGCACAGAAGTCGACGCAGCGAAGCTGAAGTCGGCGCTGCGCGTGTTGCGCGAGACGCCGCCATTAGCACGCGAGCTGCTGGAGCTGGCGAAATTTTGCAGCAGCTATTACCACCGCCCTCTGGGTGAGGTGATCTTCAACGCCCTGCCCGCGGGGCTGCGCAAACCCGGCCCGCCGCGGCGGCTCGAGCAGCCGACGTCCTACCGCTTGCATGCGAGCGGCAGCGAAGCCCTCTCCGGCCTGCCGGCGCGCGCCAAAGTGAAACGCCTGCTCCTCGAAGCGCTCGCCGTCTCGGATTGCGGCGAGGAGCAATTGCTCCGCCTCGCGCCGAGCGCGAAGAAAACGCTCGACCAGTTGCGGAACGCCGGACACATCGAACGCTATCCCAGCCCCGCGCGCCAGGGCAGCGCGTTCGTCGAAAAGGTGTCGCTCAACCGCGAACAGCAGGGCGCCCTCGAGGAAATCGAGCGCTGCGGCGCAGGCTTCGGCGTGTTCTTGCTGCATGGCGTCACCGGCAGCGGCAAGACCGAGGTCTATTTGCGCCTGATCGCGGATGTGCTCGCAAAAGGCGAGCAGGCGCTGGTGCTGGTGCCGGAAATCAATCTGACGCCGCGGCTTACGCAGGAATTCCGCGAGCGATTTCCCGACGCCGCGCTCGTTTGCCTGCATAGCGGCCTCGCCGAAGGCGAGCGCACGCAGAGCTGGCTGCTGGCACAAAGCGGAGGGGCGGGAATCGTACTCGGTACCCGGCTCGCGGTGTTCGCGCCTCTGCCGAAGCTGGGCCTCATCGTGGTGGACGAGGAGCAGGACGCGTCCTTCAAGCAACAGGACGGCTTGCGCTATTCGGCGCGCGATGTGGCCGTGTTTCGCGCCCGCCAGGCCGACATTCCCATCGTGCTCGGTTCGGCGACACCCTCGCTCGAAACCTATGCCCACGCCCTGTCCGGGCGCTACCGCCTGCTGCAACTCGCCGAGCGCGCCGTAGCGCAAGCGCAGCTACCGACGGTGCGAACCGTCGACATGCGCAGCCACAAGCTCGACGAAGGTTTCACCGCGCCCGTGCTGGAAGCGCTCGCCGCGCGGCTTGCCCGCGGCGAGCAGAGCCTGGTGTTTCTCAACCGCCGCGGGTATGCGCCGGTGCTGATGTGTCCGGCCTGCGACTGGGTGAGCGGCTGCCGCTCGTGCTCGACGCGCATGGTCTTGCACTTGGCGGACGCGCAGATGCGCTGCCATCATTGCGGCGCGACGGCGAGCGTGCCGCGCCACTGCCCCGACTGCGGCAACGCCGACATCCATCCGCTGGGCCGCGGCACGCAGCGGCTCGCAGCGACGCTCGCAACGCGCTTTCCCGAAGCGCGCATCCTGCGCATCGACCGCGACAGCACGCGCAATCGCGGCAGTTTCACGCGCATGCTGGAACAGATCCACGGCGGCGGCGCAGACATTTTGGTCGGCACGCAGATCCTCGCCAAGGGACACGACTTTCCCAACGTGACCCTGGTCGCGGTGTTGAACGCGGACAGCGCGCTATATTGCGCCGACTATCGCGCGCCCGAGCGCCTGTTCGCGCAGCTTGCGCAAGTCGCGGGCCGGGCCGGAAGGGCAGATCTGCCGGGAGAGGTGCTGATCCAGACGGAATATCCGCGCCACGCCTTGTATGCCGCGCTGGCCGCGCACGATTATGCCGGCTTCGCCCGCGGGCTGCTGGCCGAACGCGAGCAGGCGGGCTTTCCGCCCTATGCCTTCGAAGCGGTGCTGCGCGCCGAAGCGGCCGAGCTCGACACTGCGCTTCGCTTCCTACGCGAGGCCGTTTCCTTGCCCGGTGCAGCGCCCGATGGTGTCACTCTCTACCAGCCGGTACCGATGACGGTGGCGCGGCTCGCCGGTCGCGAGCGCGCGCAGCTCCTGGTTCAATCGGTTTCGCGCAAGACGCTGCAGGCCTATCTCGCCGCCTGGAGCGCGAAGCTCTATGCCCTGCCGCAGCGCGCCGTGCGCTGGCATTTGGACGTCGACCCGATCGAGTTCTGACGGCTGCGGATCGAAGGAGCCCGCCACGTTCAAGGTATAATACGGCCCCTTTTTCGCCGCTACGCCCTCCTTTGCCCGCTGCCATCAAATCCCATCTGATCGAACTGCTGACGCAGGCGTTGGCGCGCGTCGCGCCGCAATACCCGGCATCGGTCATCGCCCTGGAGCGCCCGAAGCAGGCCGCGCACGGCGACTGGGCGTGCAACATTGCCATGCAGCTCGCGCGCGAACTGAAGCGCAACCCGCGCGAGCTGGCGCAGGCGCTGATCGCAGCCCTGCCCGCCTCGCCCTGGCTCGATCGCGCCGAGCCGGCCGGCCCGGGTTTCATCAATTTGCGCCTGAAACCGGCGGCGAAGCTCGAGCCGGTGCGCAGCGTGCTCGCTGCGGGCGCAGCCTACGGCCGCGCCGATGAGGGCCGCGGGCGGCCGGTGCTGGTCGAATTCGTTTCCGCCAACCCCACCGGGCCGCTGCACGTGGGCCACGGCCGCCAGGCCGCGCTGGGCGACGCGATTGCGGCGCTGCTCGAAGCGCAGGGCTGGCAGGTGACGCGCGAGTTCTATTACAACGATGCCGGCGTGCAGATCGAGAATCTCGCGCTGTCGGTGCAGGCGCGCGCGCGCGAGCAGCAGGGTGCGCCCGCGGCGTTCCCCGAATCGGGCTATCACGGCGAATACATCCGCGAAATCGCCGCCGACTACCTGGCGCAGGGCGGCGATCCCGGAGAGCTGGAAGCGGTGCGCAAGTTCGCGGTCGCCGCGCTGCGGCGCGAGCAGGACGAGGACCTCAAGGCCTTCGGCGTGCGCTTCGACAACTACTATCTCGAATCCTCGCTCTACACCGACGGCAAAGTCGAGGCCGCGGTGCGCGCCCTGGTCGCCGCCGGCAAAACCTACGAGCTGGAAGGGGCGCTGTGGCTGAAGACCACGGAATACGGCGACGACAAAGACCGGGTGATGCGCAAGTCCGACGGCAGCTACACCTATTTCGTCCCCGACGTCGCCTATCACCTCGGCAAATGGGCGCGGGGCTACACCCATGCCGTCAACATCCAGGGCTCGGACCATCACGGGACGATCGCGCGCGTGCGCGCCGGCCTGCAGGCGGCTAGCGCGCAGGGCGGCAGCGGCATTCCGCGCGACTATCCCGCTTACGTGCTGCACAAGATGGTGACGGTGATGAAAGGCGGTGAGGAGGTGAAGATCTCCAAGCGCGCCGGCAGCTACGTCACCGTGCGCGACCTCATCGACGAAGTGGGCCGCGACGCGGTGCGCTTCTTCCTCGTCTCGCGCAAGGCCGACACCGAATTCGTATTCGACATCGATCTGGCCAAATCGCAGACCGAGGACAATCCGGTCTATTACGTGCAGTACGCCCATGCGCGCGTGTGCTCGGTGCTCGCCCAGTGGGGTGGAGACCCGAAGCCGATTGCCGGGGTCGACCTGGCGCCGCTTGCGCATGCGCGCGAGCTCGCCCTGGCGCAGCGGCTCGCGGAATTTCCCGAAGTCGTCGCGGAGGCTGCGCGCGAGTTCGCGCCGCATGCCGTGGCGTTCTACCTGCGGGAATTGGCAGGGGAATTCCACAGCTACTATAATGCCGAGCGCGTACTCGTCGCCGACGAGGGACTCAAGGTCGCGCGGCTCGCGTTGATCGTCGCCGTGCGTCAGGTGCTGCAAAACGGTCTCGCGCTGCTCGGCGTCAGCGCTCCCGAGAAAATGTAAGACGCCGGGGCATTTGCTCGTCGTTTATTTGGCAACCAACGAACACAGATGGCGAAGGACTACAGAACGGGGACGAAGGGCAAGAGCGGCGGCGGCACGCTGCTCGGCATCTTCATCGGCCTGATCCTCGGGCTGATCATCGCCGTCGGCATCACCTGGTACATGAACAAGACGCCGATCCCCTTCCTCAACAAGGCGAAGCCGCCGGAGAAGGCGGACAACGGCAAACTCGTGCAGCCCAAGCCCGACGAGAAGACCACGCAGCAGGCGGAGAAGCCGCGCTTCGAGTTCTACAAGATTCTTCCGGGCGCGGAGGAACCGGTCACCGAGCAGCAAATCAAACAGGCGGCGAAGCCCGGTGCGCCGACGGAAAATTTCCTGCTCCAGGTCGGTTCGTTCCAGAACCCAGCCGAGGCCGACAACCTGAAGGCGCGGCTGGCGCTATTGGGGGTGGAGGCGAGCGTGGAACCGATCGACCTCGCCGACAAGGGTACCTGGTATCGGGTGCGACTCGGACCCTATACCAAGCTGGATGAAATCAACCGGCTGCGGCAGACACTGGCGCAGAACGGAATCGAGGCGTCGCTGGTCAAAATCAAAGATTCGGCCGCGAACTGAACGCGGCCCCAAACTGGGAGGCATCACATGTTGAAGAAGTTATTGACGGGATTGATCGTGCTCATCGCGGCCGGTCTGGCACAGGCCGAGCCCACCGCCGGCAACGAATACCGCCTGCTCTCGCCGCCGCAGGCGACCGACAGCCCGGGCAAGATCGAAGTCATCGAGTTCTTCTGGTACGGCTGCCCGCATTGCTACAATTTCGAGCCGCTGCTCGAGTCCTGGGTCGCCAAGCTGCCCAAGGACGTCCAGTTCCGCCGCATCCCGGCGATTTTCAACGACGAATGGGGCCGCGGCGCGCGCGCCTACTACGCGCTCGAAGCAATCGGCGAGATTCCGCGTCTGCACAAAGCCGTGTTCGACGCCGTGCACCAGAGCACGCGCCTGAACGTAGGCGACGAAGGTGCGCTCAGCGCCTGGCTGGCGAAGAACGGCGTCGACGCGAAGAAGTTCGGCGCGGCCTATCATTCCTTCACCGTCGACGGCAAGGTGAAGCGCTCGCAGCAACTTACCCAGGCCTACAAGATCGAGGGCGTGCCGACGCTCGCCGTGAACGGCCAGTACGTGGTCAACACCGACAACATCAAGTCCTTCGAGCAAATGCTGTCGGTTGCCGATTACGTGATCGACCAGGCGCGCAAGAAGTTGGCGAAGCCCGCGGCGAAGAAATAGGAAACGGACGTAAGCCTGCTGCGCGCCGAACCGGGCCGGCAGGAAGCCGCCTCGCAGAGACGCCTCAACGCCCGGCCGGCGCCAGCGGCAGTTGCGCCGCACTCCAGGCCTCGATGCCGCCGCGATACCAGTAGACTTCGCTATAACCCGCCGCCGCCGCGCGCAGCGCGGCGTTGTACGACAGCCAGCATTGCGGGCCGGCGCACAAAAACACCAGCGCGCGCGAATGGTCGCCGCCGCTCACCTGCCTTAACAGTTCCACCGCCATAGCTTGCAGCGGATCGACGAAGCTCGCGCCGCGGCCGAGGCCCGGCAGCCAGAGCGCGCCGGCGAGCGTCGTGTGAGCTTCCTCGGCGAGGACGTCGATCAGTATCGGTGCGGGCTTCCCCGCGAGCATCGCCAGCAACTGCGGCGTGCGCACCACCCGCGCACCGGGAATTTCGTGCGGTGTCGGCGCGTGATAGGGCGGCTGGCGCAGCCGCTCGGTTGGCGCCACGCCCCAATCGCGGTCCTCGTCGGCGTAGCCGCCGCCCGCGTCCGTCTGCGCTCCGACGGCGGATGCAGAGAGCAGCATGCACGCGAGCGCGGCAGCCGCTCGCAGCGTCCGCAGCAGCGTCCTGGCTGCGCTTCGATGACCCATAGGACCAAGCATAAGGGCAGGCCGCCGCGACGCACAAGCGTTTTGGCAAAAGGCTGCCGAATCGCCTATGATTTGAAATTCATGCATGCCTAGGGAGCGCAACATGAACCCGTTCCGTAACAGCCTGGCCTTGATCGCCGCACTGCTGCTCGCGCTGGGAGCCGCAGTTCATGCGCAGGCGCAATCCATGTCCGCGCACAGCCAGGATTATGTCCGCCTCGACCCGCCACAGCCGGTGTCCACCGGCGACAAGATCGAGGTGATCGAATTTTTCTATTATGCCTGCCCGGTATGCTACGAGCTCGAGCCGATGCTGTCGCGCTGGGTGTACAACGGCCCCAATTCCATCGCGCTGCGCCGGGTTCCTGCCCTCGCCTCCGACAACTGGGATAACTTCGCCAAGCTCTTCTATACGCTCGACAGCATGGGTCAATTGTCGCGGCTGCACTGGCCCGTCTACGACAATTTCCATTTCGACGGCGTCAAGCTGAACGAAGAGCCGGTGATGGCGAACTGGGCGGCGCATAACGGCATCGACAAAGCGAAGTTCGTGGAAATCTATAACTCGCAGGCAATTTCGGCGAAACTCGCCGATGCGCGCGACATGACACGCCGCTACGAGATCAAGGGCGTGCCCAGCTTCGTCGTGGACGGGAAGTACCTGACCTCGGCAAACATGGCGGGCGGCACGCGCGAACTGCTGAAAGTCGTCGATCGCCTGGTCGAGCAGGCGCGCAAGGAACGCGGGAAATAGGCTCGCGCTCTGCGGCCTAGATGCCGCTGCGCGACGCAGCCGGCACGCTGCACCGGCGCGCCGAAGCCGCGCGCATCGTCTCGCTGGTGCCCTCGCTCACCGAGCTCGTGTGCGATCTGGGACTCGCTTCACGCCTGGTCGGACGCACCGGATTCTGCATCCACCCGCGGGAGATGGTGAAGTCGGTGCCCAAAGTAGGCGGCACGAAGAGCGTGGACCTCGACAAGGTACGCGCCCTGGCGCCGACGCATGCGCTGCTCAATATCGACGAAAACGAAAAGCCGCTCGCCGAGGCATTGCGCGCGTTCGTGCCGCAGCTCGTCGTCACCCATCCGCTCGCACCGCTCGACAATCTCGAGCTGTATCGATTGCTCGGCGGCATATTCGGAGCTGAAAAAGCGGCAGCGGCCCTCGCCGAGCGTTTCCGCCACGCCCACGACGACCTTAGGGCGGCAGCCGCTGCCTGGCCGCGCCGACGCACGCTCTACCTGATCTGGAAGAAGCCGTGGATGACGGTGTCGCGCGATACCTATGTGTCGCGCACGCTGGCGCTTGCCGGCCTCGACACCCTAGCGCTGGACGCGCCCGAACGTTATCCGCGGCTCGAGTTGGATGCGGGCCTGCTCGGAGAAGCCGATATCGTGCTGCTCGCGACGGAGCCCTACCGTTTTCGCGAGCGCGACCTGGCCGAACTGCGCGCGCTGCCCGCGCTGCGCGGCAAGAGCATCGAATTGATCGACGGCGAGATGACTTGCTGGTACGGCAGCCGCGCCATCGCAGCGATGGACTACCTGCGCCGCTTCGCGCAGGCGCTCGCGACTTAGAACCGGTAACAAATGTCGTTTGTTACCGGCTAATTTAGGGGAGCACGAGGGGAGATATCCCCTCGTTTTGTTACAGACTCTTAAGGCTGAACGCCCCGCCCTCTAGCGCTTCGCCGCCGGCGCGCCCTTCGCTTTCTCCGCACCCAGCCGCAGGCTCGCATAGGAGCCAGGCGCGTCCTCGATGATCTTCAGTTTCCCGTCCCCGGGGATGCGCGCGGCGACTTTATTTCCTCCGTTGCGGCGCGCGATCCAATTCTGCCAGTCGTTCCACCACGAGCCTTCGTGCCGCGTCGCTGCCGCCAGCCACTTCTCCGGGTCCTCGGGCAGCGCGGCGTGGGTCCAATAGCAGTATTTCTTCGCCGCCGGCGGATTGACGATGCCGGCGATGTGGCCCGAGCCGCCGAGGACGAAGCGTGTCTCCCCCGCGAGCAGGCGCGCGCCCTTGTACACCGATTTCCACGGCGCGATGTGGTCTTCGGCGGTGGAGACGAAATACGCCGGTATCGAGATCCGGCGCAGGTCGATCGGCACGCCGTCCAGACTGACGCCGCCGGGATCCTTCAGCCGGTTTTCGAGATACATGTTGCGCAGATAGAAGCTGTGCATCTTTGCCGGCATGCGCGTGGAATCCGAATTCCAGTAGAGCAGATCGAAGGGGAACGGGTCCTTGCCCATCAGGTAGTTGTTCACCACGAAGGACCAGATGAGATCGTTCGCGCGCAGCATGTTAAAGGTGCCCGCCATCTCCGAGCCTTCCAGATAGCCGCGCTGGTTCATGCGCCGCTCCAGGTTTTCCACCTGCTTCTCGTCGATGAACACGCCCAGTTCGCCCGGGATGGAAAAATCGAGCAGCGCCACGAAGAAGGTGGCGCTCGCCGCGCGCGCGTCTCCGTTCGCCGCCATCTGCGCGAGCGCGCTGCCGAGCAGCGTCCCGCCCAGACAATAGCCGATGAGATTCGCCTCGCGCTCGCCGGTCGCCCGCTCGATGGCGTCGAGCGCCGCGTAGGGTCCGAGATGCAGATAGTCCTCGAAGCTCATGCCCGCATGCCGCTTGTCCGGATTCACCCAGGAGACGACGAACACGCTGTGACCCTGATCGAGCGCCCATTTGACAAAGGAGTTCGATTCGCGCAAGTCGAGGATGTAATACTTGTTGATCCAGGGCGGGATGATCAGCAGCGGCCGCTGGAACACCTCCTGCGTCGTCGGCTGGTACTGGATGAGCTGCATCAGCTCGTTCTGGAACACCACCTTGCCCGGCGTGGTGGCGACGTTCTTGCCCAGAGTGAAGGCTTTGGCGTCGGTCATGCTGATCTGCAGCTGGCCTTCGCCGCGCTCGATGTCGGCGAGCAGATTGTTCAGCCCGCGCAGCAGATTCTCGCCGCCGGTATTGACCGTTTCGCGCAGCACCTGCGGATTGGTGAGCACGAAGTTCGTCGGCGACAGCGCGTCGATGTACTGACGGGTGAAGAAGTCCACCTTCTTGCGCGCCTCCTCGGGCAGGTGCTCGACCTTGGATGCCGCTTGATGGATGTGGCGCGCCGCGATGAGGTAGGACTGCTTGATGTAATCGAACAGGAATTGGTCTTCCCAGTCCTCGTGTCGAAAGCGGTTGTCGCCCGGCCGCGGGACGGCCACCGGCTCGACCTTGTGTCCCAGGAGCTGCAACCAGCTCCTCTGCCACAGCCGCGCGTAGTCCCAGAACATGTTCATCTGTGCCTCGGCCATGTGCTGTGGCTTGGAAAAAGCGAGCGCGGTGAAATCCATGAAGGCGCGGAAGATGCCGAACTCATCGGCCACGACCGAGTCCTGCAGCTTGGTCTGGCGCTTGAGAAAATCGCCGAGGATGCGGCTCGAGCGCCGCGCGACTTCGGCGTAGATCCGTGCCGCGTCCCCGCCTTCGGTGCCAGGCTGCGCCTGATCTTTATGCATTTTTCGCCCCTATCTCGATCCGCGAAATGCTAAGCATACTTCCGCGGGCAGGCGGCTGCAGCGGTCGTGGTTAGGCGTACTCTAAAGCAGAACTGGCAGGCGATCAGGCGATACGGCGGAAGCGGATCACGCCGTCCGAGCCGACTTCGCGGGCGAGCGCGCCGCGGTAATGGAGGTAATGCAGGTGCGCCATCGCCTCGCCCAGGGCGAAGAACAGCTGATGCATGTCGAGCTCGCGCGAGAACAATGCCGGCACCGCGTCGAACGCGGACAGCGGCCGCTCGCAGGCGTCCAGCACGTCCTGGCAGCGCTGCGCGTGATGCTCTTCCAACTGTTCGATGCGCTCGCGCATGCCGCGAAACGGCAGGCCGTGCGAGGGCAGCACCAGCGTATCGGGCGGCAGCGCCGCATAGCGCTTGATCGAATCGAGGAAATGCTGCAGCGGATTGCCCTCGGGATCGATGGAAGACACGCTGATGTTGGTGGAAATCTTCGGCAGCAGCATGTCGCCGGAAATCAGCACGCCCAGCTCCGCGCAATACAGCGCCGCGTGTTCGGGCGAGTGGCCGTAGCCGGTGAGCACGCGCCAGCTGCGCCCGCCGATGGCCACCTCCGATCCGTCCATCAGGCGACGATAGCTCGTCGGAAAGCCCGGCACCACCTGGCGGTAGCGGTTGCCGCGCGTCGCCATTTTCTCGAGCTCCGCTCCGGCGAGGCCGTTCTTCGCGTACATGGCGAGCAGCTGTTCCGGCGTGTAGCCTGCGACGGTTTCGCGGATCGCGTGCGCCGTGAGATATTCCGCCTGCGTCATCCACAACTCCGCACCGAAGCGCTGGCACAGCCAATGCGCCAAGCCGGCGTGATCGGGGTGAAAATGGGTGACGAGCACGCGCCCCGCATGGAACGGCCGCCCTCCCGCGCCGGGCGCGGCGAGCACCGGCTCCCACAGGGCTTTGGTCTTTTCGCTGGCGATGCCGCAATCGATGATGGTCCAGCTCTGTCCATCCTCGAGCAGCCACAGGTTGATATGGTCAAGCGCGAACGGCAGCGGCATGCGCAGCCAATGCACGCCGGGCGCGACTTCGAGCGTGCTGCTCGCGGCGGGCGCGGCCACATGCGGAAATTGCAGGATCTGTTGCGGGTCCATGTTTGAGGCGGCTTCGGCTTGGGCTAGAATGGCCAAGACGGACGAGGCCAGTTACCGGAGCCCCGATTCTCGCAAATATCGGCGCTTCCCGCCATTTGATGCTGCCAGCCACGCTATGAGCACCGCCCCACGCCAACACGAACCGACTTACAGCATCAGCGATCTCGCGCGGGAATTCGACGTCACGCCGCGCGCCATCCGCTTCTACGAAGACCAAGGGCTGCTCGCGCCGCAGCGCTCGGGCAGCCGACGCATCTACGGCAAACGCGACTACGTGCGCCTGAAGCTGACGCTGCGCGGCAAGCGGCTGGGCCTGTCCTTGTCCGAAGTCGGCGCCATGTTCGATTTGTACGACGCGGCGCCGGACGAGAAGCCGCAACTGGAGAAATTCCTGGCGTCGCTCGCCGAGCGGCGCGCGCAGCTCGAGCGCCAGCGCGCCGACATCGACGAAATGCTGGGGGAAATCTCCGCGTTCGAAGCGCAATGCCGCAAAATCCTCGGCACGGGCAAGGCGGCCACCAAGGCGCGCGGCGCCGCGAGCAAGGACGCGCTGCGCAGCGAGGCGTGATGCCCGCAGGCGAGCCCGCTGAATTGACGTTTACGTTAACGTCAAGTAGAGTCTCCGCTCCGGCCGGCCGCCCCCGCGGCGCGCATTCCCCACATCCCACGGTGCGACCATGATCGAAATCCCCTCTCTCCCCTTCGACCTCGGCGAAGACGTCGACATGTTGCGCCAGTCGGTGCGCGATTTCGTCGCTAAAGAGATCGCGCCGCGTGCGGCAGACATCGACCAGGTGAACGATTTTCCCGCCGATCTTTGGCGCAAGTTCGGTTCGCTCGGCCTCCTCGGCGTCACCATCGGCGAGGAGTACGGCGGCACCGCCATGGGCTATCTCGCCCACATCGTCGCCATGGAAGAAATCAGCCGCGGCTCCGCTTCGGTGGGCCTGTCCTACGGCGCGCATTCCAACCTGTGCGTGAACCAGATCCACCGCAACGGCACCGCTGAGCAGAAGCGCAAGTACCTGCCGAAGCTGGTGTCGGGCGAACATGTCGGCGCCCTCGCCATGTCGGAACCGGGCGCAGGTTCGGACGTCGTCAGCATGCGCCTCAAAGCCGAATTCAAGGGCGGCAAGTTCATCCTCAACGGCAACAAAATGTGGATCACCAACGGCCCCAACGCCGACGTGCTGGTGGTCTACGCCAAGACCGACGCTGCGGCCGGACCGCGCGGCATCACCGCCTTCCTCATCGAGCGCGGCTTTCCCGGCTTTTCCACGGCGCAGAAGCTGGACAAGCTGGGCATGCGCGGCTCCAACACTTGCGAACTCGTATTCCGCGATTGCGAAGTGCCGGAGGAGAACATCCTCGGCGGCATGGGCCGCGGTGTGAACGTGCTGATGAGCGGGCTCGACTACGAGCGCGCGGTGCTCGCCGGCGGACCGCTCGGCATCATGGCCTCGTGCATGGACGCGGTCGTGCCCTACGTGCACGAGCGCAAGCAGTTCGGCCAGCCGATCGGCGAATTCCAGTTGATGCAAGGCAAGCTCGCCGACATGTACACCACCATGAATGCCTGCCGCGCGTATGTCTACGCCGTGGGCAAGGCGCTCGACCGCGGCGACATCAAGGGCACCGGCGCGCGCAAGGACGCCGCCGGCGCGATCCTCTACGCCGCGGAGAAGGCCACCTGGATGGCGGGCGAGGCGATCCAGGCGCTGGGCGGTATGGGTTACATCAACGAGACGCCGACCGGAAGGCTGTGGCGCGACGCCAAGCTCTACGAAATCGGCGCCGGCACTTCGGAAATCCGCAGGATGCTCATCGGCCGCGAACTGTTCGGGGAGACGGCCTGAACGCGCATCGCGCGATTGCACCATTTAACGTAATTGGAGGTTCTTATGGCTAATGATCCTATCGTCATCGTATCCGCAGCCCGCACTCCGATGGGCGGTTTTCAAGGCGAGTTGAAGCAGTTCACGGCACCTGAACTCGGCGCAGCGGCGATTCGCGCCGCGGTGGAGCGCGCCAAAATCAAGCCGGAGCAGGTGGACGAAGTCATCATGGGCTGCGTGCTCCCTGCCGGCCAGGGGCAGGCGCCTGCGCGCCAGGCTTCGCTCGGCGCGGGGCTGCCGCTCGCGGCCGGCTGCACCACGGTGAACAAGATGTGCGGCTCGGGCATGAAAGCGACGATGTTCGCCCACGATCTGCTCGCCGCCGGAACCAATACCGTCATGGTGGCGGGCGGCATGGAGTCGATGACCAACGCGCCCTACCTGCTGCCCAAGGCGCGCGCCGGCCTGCGCATGGGTCACGGCCAGGTGCTCGACCACATGTTCTACGACGGCCTGGAAGACGCCTATGAAAGGGGGCGCCTCATGGGCACCTTCGCCGAGGAATGCGCCTCCAAGTACTCCTTCAGCCGCGTCGAGCAGGACAAGTTCGCCATCGCGTCGCTCCAGCGCGCGCAGGCCGCGAACAAGAACGGCTGGTTCGCCTGGGAAACCGTGCCGATGGCCATCAAGGCGGGCAAGGACGAGCGCTTCATGGAAATGGACGAGCAGCCGTTCAAGGCCAACCTCGACAAGATTCCGACGCTCAAGCCCGCGTTCAAGAAAGACGGCACGGTGACCGCGGCGAATTCGAGTTCGATTTCGGACGGCGGCGCCGCGCTGGTGATGATGCGCCGCTCGACCGCGCAAACGCTCGGCCTCGCGCCGCTCGCCGTCGTCGTCGGCCACAGCACCCATTCGCAGGAGCCGGCCTGGTTCACCACGGCGCCGGTGGGCGCGATCAAGAAGCTCTACGACAAGACGGGCTGGAGCGCGAAGCAGGTCGATTTGTATGAAATCAACGAGGCCTTCGCCATCGTCACCATGGCGGCGATGAAGGAGCACGGCCTGCCGCACGACAAGGTGAACATCCACGGCGGCGCCTGCGCGCTCGGTCACCCCATCGGCGCCTCCGGCGCGCGCATCCTCGTCAGCCTGATCGGCGCGCTGCGCCGCACCGGCGGCAAGCGCGGCATCGCGAGCTTGTGCATAGGCGGGGGCGAAGCCACCGCCATGGCGATCGAGCTGGCGTAATCTGTCCGCGGCGAGGCGCAAGCCCCGCCGCCGCTTCCTTCATCCGCAAGGCCAATCCATGATCCTCAGCCAAGAACACCAGATGCTGCGCGACGCGGTGCGCCAGTTCGCGCGCGAACAGCTCGCCCCCAACGCCGCCGCCTGGGATCGCGACGGTACGTTTCCCAAGGAGCAATTGAAGGGACTCGCCGCCATGGGACTGTACGCAGTGGCAATCGGCGAAGAATGGGGCGGCGCCGGCATGGATCACACCGCGCTCGCGGTGGCGCTGGAAGAGATCGCCGCGGGCGACGGCGCGACTTCGACCGTCATCCAGGTGAACAACCTCGCCGCCGACATCCTCGGCGGCTACGGCAACGCCGCGCAGAAGGAAAAGTTCTTAAAGCCGCTCGCCAAAGGCGAGATGCTGGGGGCCTTTGCGCTGACCGAACCGCACACCGGTTCGGATGCGAGCGCCATTCGCACCCGCGCCGTGCGCAAAGGCGACGCCTACGTGCTCGACGGCGTGAAGCAGTTCATCACCACCGGCAAACACGCCGACCTCGCCGTCGTGTTCGCGGTGACCGACAAGAACGCCGGCAAAAAAGGCATCAGCGCCTTCGTCGTGCCGACCGCCACGCCCGGCTACGGCGTCGCCCGCGTCGAGGAAAAAGCCGGCCAGCACGCTTCCGACACGGCGCAGATCGTGCTCGAAGCTTGCAAGGTGCCAGCGGCGAATCTCCTCGGCACCGAAGGCGAAGGCTACCGCATCGCGCTCTCCAACCTGGAATCGGGACGCATCAACGTCGCCGCGCAGTCGGTGGGCATGGCGCGCTCGGCATTCGACGCGGCCCTCGCCTACGCGCGCGAGCGCCAGACTTTCGGCAAACCGATCATCGAGCACCAGGCGGTGAATTTCCGGCTCGCCGATATGGCCACCGGCATCGAGGCGGCACGGCAGATGTACCTGCATGCGGCCGCGCTGCGCGACGCAGGACTGCCCTGCTTGAAAGAAGCGTCGATGGCGAAACTCTTCGCCTCCGAAACCGCGGAAAAAGTCTGCTCCAGCGCCATCCAGATCCACGGCGGCTACGGCTACCTGCGCGATTTCCCGGTGGAGCGCATCTGGCGCGACGTGCGTGTCACTCAGATCTACGAAGGGGCCAGCGATATTCAAAGGCTCGTCATCGGCCGCGCCATTGCCGGCTAATAAGCAACCGATCTCGGGAGTACACATGGCAACGCCGATCGACTTCTATTTCGACTTCTCCTCGCCCTACGGCTATTTCGCCAGCGCCAAGATCGACGCGCTCGGCGCGAAGTACGGTCGCGAGGTCGTGTGGCGCCCGTACCTGCTCGGCGTCGCGATGAAAGTCACGGGCGGCGCGCCGCTTCCCAGCATCCCGATGAAAGGCGACTACGCCAAGCGCGATTTCGCCCGCTGCGCCAAATACTACGGCGTGGATTACCGGCAGCCGACCGTGTTTCCGATTTCTTCCCAGGCACCGGCGCGCGCCTTTTATTGGTTGAATCAGACCGACGCGAAGCGCGCCAAAGCGCTCGCCGCCGCGCTCTACCGCGCCTATTTTGTCGACGACGTGAACATTTCCAATCCCGAGGACACCGTCGCCGTGTGCGCGAAGTTCGGTCTCGACGCGGCCGCGGCGGGCGCCGCATTGAACGACCCCGCAGTGAAGGAACTGGTGAAGACCGAGGTCGAAAAAGCGATCGCGCGCGGCGCCTTCGGCTCGCCCTTCATTTTCGTCGACGGCGAAGCGTTCTGGGGCGCGGACAGGCTCGAGCAAATCGAGAAGTGGCTCGCCAGCGGCGGCTGGAAATATTAGCAAGCGCGGCAAGGCCCCGAGGGGGCTAAAGGCGCCGCTCCGGCAAATGATCAAAAAGAAAACGGCGCCTTGCGGCGCCGTTCTTGTTTCTTGCGGCAGAACGAGCTGCGGATCGCCTAATCCATGTAATCGGTGACCGCCAGCCACTTGCCGTTCTGAATCTGGCCGATGCGCGAGCGCGTGTTGCCCAGGTGGTTGGTCTTGGTGAACTTGAATTCCGGGCTGCCGAACATGTCGCGCGGGAAGGTCGTCGACTCGAACGCATTCACCAGACCGTTCACCGTCAGATTCGGACCCGCCTTCTCGGCGGCACGATAGAACAGGTCCATGGCGCCGTAGGCATAGGCCGAGAACAAGCCCGGCTCTTCGTTGAACTTCGCCTTGTAGCGCGCGCCCCAGTCGCGCACGTTCTTCGAGGGGTCGTCCATGTAGGGCACGCCGGTCTGGAAGGTCGCGTACAGGCCGTCCATCGCCTTGCCGCCGAGCTTGTGGATCAAGTCGGTATAAGCCGCCGAGGTGCCCATGAAATGCGGGTCCCAGCCCAGCTTCTTCGCCGTGCCGATGGTGCCGATGGTCTCGCGGATGATCGTGCCCAGCACCACGGTGTCGCAACCCGAGCTTTTCATCTTCGCCACCTGCGCCGAGAAATCGGTGGCGCCGCGCTTGAACGTGGTCTTTTCGGCAAACTCCTGCTTGATGTCTTTCAGCCCCTGTTCGGCGCCGCGGAACACTTCCAGGCCGAACTCGTCGTCCTGATAGATGATGCAGAACTTCTTCGCCCCGCGTTCCTTCACCATCCATTTCACGCCCATGCGTATCTGATCGTAATAGGGCGCGGCGAACGAGAACTTGAGCTTGTTGAGCGGCTCGTACATTTCGCGCGCGGCCGTGAGCGGCATCAGGTTCGGCACGTTCTTCTCGAACATCGGCGCGAAGCTCGCCATGGCGACGCCGGTGCCCAGCGTTCCGATCATGGCGAAGATCTTGTCCTGCTGCACCATCTTCTGCGCCGCGAGCAAGCCCTTCTTGGGATCGTAGCCGCTGTCCTCGATCACGAGCTTCAGCTTGCGCCCGTTGATGCCGCCGGCCTCGTTGATTTCGTCGGTGCGCATCAGCAGGCCGTTCTTGAGCTGCTTGCCGAAGCCGGCGAGCGGCCCGGACAAGTCCTGGATCGAGCCGACGACGATCTGGTCCTTGGTAACGCCTTGATCCGCCCAGGCCGCCGCGGCTACTGCCGATGCCGCGATCGTCAAGGCGATGCGAGTGCTCAGCTTCTTCATTGTTCCCCCTTTGGAAAAGGTTTGAATGCCTTGCTGCCGTCAACTACGGTACATCGATTCTATTAGTTCTGCGTATTTCTGGCTGACGAACTTGCGCTTGAGCTTCATCGTCGGCGTCAGCTCCTCGTCCTCTGCGCCGAGCTTGCGCTCGATCAGGCGGAACTGCTTGACCTGCTCGACGCGCGCGAACTGCTTGTTCACACGTTCGAGCTCGGCTCCGATCAGCTTCTGCACTTCCGGCGCGCGGCACAGACTGGCGTAATTGGAGAACGGGATGTCGTGGTCCTGGGCGAACTTTTCCACGTTGTCCTGGTCGATCATGATCAGGCAGACGAGGTAGGGCCGCCGGTCGCCGATCACCACCGCGTCGGTGATGTAGGGCGAGAACTTGAGCTGGTTCTCGATTTCCGAGGGCGTGATGTTCTTGCCGCCCGCCGTGATGATGATGTCCTTCAAGCGGTCGGAAATCTTGAAATAGCCGTCGGCGTCGACATAGCCGACGTCCCCGGTGTGCAGCCAGCCCTCGGCGTCGACGGTCTCGGCCGTCTTCTCCGGCTGGTTGAGATAGCCCATGAACACGTTCTCGCCGCGGATCAGCAGCTCGCCTTCGGGCGAGACCTTTACCTCGTTGAACACCGCCGCCGTGCCTATCATGCCCGGCTTGATGCGCTCGATCGGCATGGCCGTGCCCGAACCGCAGGACTCGGTCTGCCCCCAGACTTCGAGCATGGGCACGCCGAGCGCCAGGTACCAGCGCACGAGGTCGGGAGAAATCGGCGCCGCGCCGGTGAACAGCCGCCGGCTGCGATGGATGCCGATGATCTTGCGCACGTTGCCGAGCACCAGGACGCGCGCGAGCCAGTGCGCCGCGCGCAGACCTGCGCCGACCGGCCTGCCGGCTTCGGTCTCGACGACGATGCGCATGCCGACGCCGATCGCGGCCTTGTAGGCCCAGCGCTCGAAGCGCGTGCCTTCCGAGATCGCGATAGTGATGGCGGAATAGAATTTTTCCCAGATGCGCGGCACCGCGCCGAACACGGTCGGCGCGATTTCGCGCACGTTCTCCGGAATCGTTTCCGGATTCTCGACGAAATTGAGCTTGGTGCCGGTGTACAGGCCCAGGTAAGCGCCGAGCACGCGCTCGGCGACATGGCACAGGGGCAGGAAAGACATGCGCTCGTCCGACTCGTCCTGGACGAAGACGGAATTGAGGCCGCGCACCGTATAGATCACGTTGTGGTTGGAGAGCATCGCCCCCTTGGGCTTGCCGGTGGTACCCGAGGTGTAGATGAGAATGGCGAGGTCTTCGCCCTTGCGCGAGGCGAGCCGCCGTTGCCACTCGGCCGCCGCCGCTTCCGCGCCCAGGCGCGCGATCCGCTCGCGCCCGATGACGCGCAGCCGCTCCAGGGAGAGCACCATGGGATCGTCCAGGCCGCGCAGGCCCTCCATGTCCCAGACGATGATTTTGCGCAGCCGCGGCAGACGCTCGCGCACTTCCAGCGCCTTGTCGAGTTGCTCCTCGTCTTCGGCGAAGAGGTAGACGGAATCCGAGTCCTGCATCAGGTACTCGACTTGCGCCGCCGCGTCGGTGGGATAGATGCCCGAGCTCACCCCGCCCGCGCACAGCACGCCGAGGTCGGAGAAGAGCCAGTCCTGTTCGGTGTTGCCGAGGATGGAGGCGCGCTCGCCCGGCTCGAAGCCGAGCTCGATGAGCCCCATGCCGACTTCGCGCACGATTTGCGCGACTTCGCGCCAGGTCAGCGCCTGCCACAGTCCAAAGGACTTCTGCCGGAAGATCACCGCGTCCTGCCGCCACTCGGACGCATTCCAGAACATCTGCGCGATGGTCTCGCCGGGGATGATAGTAGTGCCGAGCTTGCTTGCGTCGTTCATGCCCGTCAGCGCCAGTTCTTCTTCTTTTTCCAGCGGCGCGTGCCGCGTACGCCGGCGTCCTTCACGCCCAGGTAGAACTCCTTGATGTCCTCCTTTTCCAGCAGGGCGGCGCAGGAGTCCTCCATGACGATGCGGCCGACTTCGAGCACGTAGCCGTAGTCGGCGTACTTGAGCGCGACCATGGCATTCTGCTCGACCAGGAGCAGCGTCACGCCGCGCTCGCGGTTGATCCTCACGATGATGTCGAAGATCTCCTTGGTGAGCTTGGGCGAAAGGCCGAGGCTGGGCTCGTCGAGCAGCATGATGCTCGGCTTCGCGAGCAGCGCGCGGCTGATGGCGAGCATCTGCTGCTGGCCGCCGGAGAGCTGGCCCGCCGGCTGGCGCGCGCGCTCGCGCAGGATGGGAAAATAGCCGAACACCGCCTCCAGGTCCTGCGCCACCTCGGCCTTCTCCGACGCGGGCCGGGTGTAAGCGCCCATGAGCAGGTTCTCGGCGACGCTCAGGAAGGGAAAGATCTCGCGGCCCTCGGGCACCTGCACGATGCCGCGGCGCACGATCTTCGCCGGATCGAGCTTCTGGATCGGCTCGCCGCGATACAGCACCGAGCCCTTCTGCGGATCGATGATGCCGGAAATCGTCTTCAGGATGGTCGACTTGCCTGCGCCGTTCGAGCCGAGCACGGTGACGATGCTGCCCTCCTCGACCTTGAGCGACACGCCGCGGATCGCCTTCACCGGCCCGTAGGCGGATTCGACGTTGGCGAGCTGCAGGATGGGCGCGCGCTCAGTCATCCGCGCCTCCCAGGTAGGCCTCGATCACGCCGGGATGCGCCTGCACTTCCGCCGCCGTGCCGAGCGCGAGCACTTCGCCCTGGTTTAGCGCCAGCACGCGGTCGGACACACGCGACACCAGGCTCATGTCATGCTCGACCATGAGCACGGTGATGCCCAGATCGTTCTTGATGTCGTCGATCCAGAAGCCCATCTCCTCGGTTTCTTCGGCGTTCAGCCCCGAGGAAGGCTCGTCGAGCAGCAGGAGCTTCGGCCGCATGGCGAGCGCGCGGCCCAGCTCCACCACCTTGCGCACGCCATAGGGGAGCGCCGCCACCATGCTGTCGCGGTAGTGTTGCAGGTCGAGGAATTCGATCACTTCCTCGGCATGCCGGCGGAACTGCAGCTCGGTGCGGCGCACGCGCGGGGTGAAGATCAAGTCCTGCCACCACGACGAATGCCGCTGGCAATGGCGGCCGACGAGCAGGTTCTGCAGCACGGTGGCGTGCTCGAACAGCTCGATGTTCTGGAAGGTGCGCGCGATCCCGAGGCGCGCAATCTCGTAGGCGGCGAGGTGCGAGATCGCCTCGCCTTCGAATATCACCCGGCCGCTGGTGGGCCGGTTGAGGCTGGAAATGAGATTGAAGATGGTGGTCTTGCCCGCGCCGTTCGGCCCGATGAGGGAGAACACTTCGTGCGGCCACACTTCGAAGGAGACGTCGTTCACCGCCTTCAGGCCGCCGAAATGAATCGACAGGTTCTGCGCTGCGAGCAGCGGCGCGCTCATCGCAGGCGCTCCGATTTCATGTAGCTCTTCTGCCGCCTGAACATGCCTTTGCGGTAGAAGGGGAAGATTTCGAGAAAGGTGCGCAGCTTCAACCACACGCCGTACAGGCCCATGGGCTCGAACAGCACGATCGCCACCAGGAACAGCCCGAAGATGGAAGGCTGCAAGCCCGTCTGCTGGCCGATCGCGGGCGGCAGCCAGTCCTTGGCCGTGACGATGAACTGCTGCGCCAGGATCCAGAACGCGGCGCCGAAGATGGCGCCGTAGATCGAGCCGAGGCCGCCGATCACGATCATGATGAGGAGCTCGATCGATTGCAGGATGGTGAACTGCTCCGGCGAGAGAAAGCGCAGCTTGTGCGCGTAGAGCGCGCCGGCGATGCCGGTGAGCGCCGCAGACAGCGCGAAGGCGACGGTCTTGTAGCGCGCGAGGTGGATGCCCATGCTCTGCGCCGAAATCTCGGAATCGCGAATCGCGACGAAGGCGCGGCCGGTGGGGCTGCGCAGCAGGTTCATCACTCCGAGGACGCACAGGATGAGGATGAGCAGCGTGACGTAGTAATAACGCTGCTCGCTGTCGATCGGCACGCCGAAGATCGCCAGGCTGCCCACGGTGAATCCCGTGCTGCCGCCGGTGATGCCCTCGGCGCGGGTCACCGCCTCCTCGACGATAAAGCCGAAGGAGAGCGTGGCGATGGCGAGATAGATGCCCTTCACCCGCAAGGCGGGCAGGCCGACGACGATGCCCGTCGCCCCTCCGGCGAGCGCCGCCGCAGCGAGAGACAGAACAAACGGCCAGCCACGGCTCTGCAGATAGGCCTCGGTGTAGGCGCCCATGGCGAGAAAGGCGGCGTGGCCGAGCGACACTTGGCCGGTAAAGCCGACGAGCAGCATCAGCCCCAGGCCCACGATCGAATAGATCCAGATGAACACCAACTGCGAAATGAAATACTCGGAGAAAAGCGCCGGCGCGAGTAGTAGGCCGAGAAGCAGCAGTCCGTACCAGAACTTCTGCCCGGAATGCTTGAACAGCGCGACGTCCTGTTCGTACTTCGTTTTGAACAGGAACCGCATCAGACTTTCTTACCCATCTTCTCGCCGAACAGCCCATTGGGCAGCACGGCGAGCATCACCAGCACCAGGATGTAGGCGGCGATGTCCTTGAAGCCCTCGGGCAGATAGAAGCCGGCGAGCGATTCGACGACGCCGATAATGAGGCCGCCCACCAGCGCGCCCGGGATGCTGCCGAAGCCGCCCACCACCGCCGCGGGGAAGGCCTTGAGTCCGATGTAGCCCATGTTGACGTGGACGAAGGTGATCGGCGCGAGCAAGAGGCCGGCGCAGGCCGACACCGCGGCGGAAATCCCCCACACCAGCATGTTGATGCGCCGCACCGGGATGCCCATGTAGAAGGCGGCGAGTTGATTTTGCGAGGTCGCCTGCATGGCGATGCCGAGCTTGGTGTAGCGGAAGAACAGGAACAGCACGGCGATGAGGAAGGCCGTGACCGCCACGATCACCAGGTGCTCCATGGACAGGACCAAGGCGTCGGCGCCGCTACCCAGCCGCAGCACATCGTCCTTGTACGGCACCGGCAAGGTGTGCGTCTCAGTGCCCCAGCCCGGGATCATGGTGACGAGCCCGCGTGCGAGATAGCCGACGCCGATGGTGAGCATCACCACCGTGAACGCCGGTTGGCCCAGCAGCGGCCGCAGCAGCGCGCGCTCCATCAGCATGCCGAAGAGCATCGCGATGACGAGCGTCACGAGTACCGCGGCCCAGAACGGCATGCCCAGCACCACCATGCAGGAGAGGCCGAGGAAACCGCCCAGCATCATCAGATCGCCTTGGGCGAAGTTGACGGTTTCCGTCGCCTTGTAGATGAGCACGAAGCCGAGGGCGATCAGGCCGTAGATGCAGCCCTCCGCAATACCGCTGATGACCAGCTGCAAAAACTGCACCGCTCGAATTCTCCCTTTTCCATCTTGCCGCCGCAGGGGCGCGGCGGCGGATCGAGTCTAGGGTGCAACGCGCTTCTGGCGCGAGTGTAGCAGCTAAATAGCGCCGCAGCGACTAACGGTTGGTCGGTTCAAGCAGCGGCAGCAGCGTGCGCGCCAGGCTGTCTTCGGTGATGGCGATCTTGTCCGGCCGCAGAATGGCGCGCAGCACGCCGTTCGCGTCGACGACGTAACTCACGGGCAGAATGCGCGGCGCGCCGAAACCGTTCGCGCGCGCTTTGCCGAGCATGGCCGCGGGATAGGCGTAGGCGCGCATGACTTGCCGCACTTCCTCGGCGTCGTGCGCGCTGTCCGCCGATAGCCCGATCAGCTCCAAGCCTTTGTCGCGATAGCGTCGATAAAAAGCGTCGAGTGCCGGCATTTCCTCGCGGCAGGGCGGACACCAGGTGGCCCAGAAGTTGACGATGACCACCTTGCCACGCAGTGCGGCGAGATCGAAGGCGCGCCCGTCCAGCGTCTCGGCCGCTAGCGCGGGCGCGGCCTCGCCCACGGCGGGCGCCGCGAGCGCCGCCGAGGCCGCGCACGATATCCCGAGGAGCAGCACTCCGATGATTCGCCGCCAGCGCTGGCTATCCATTTTGTGTCTCCTGTCAGAAATAGAAGCCGACCAGCAGCTTGTAAACGGTGCCCGAGGCGAGCTGGTTGCCGTTCACCCTTTGATAGACCGGGGTCTCGACGTCCGCATATAGCAGCACCGAGCCCAGCTTCGCCGAAATGCCCGGCGCGACGAAGACCCGGGTGTAGCCGGTATCGGAGTTGAAGGCCGCGCCGCCGGTATCGCGCGCGCGAACCGCCCCCTTGACCTGCCCGACGAGCGCCAGATTCGAGAACGGCCCCACCGCACCGAAGCTGTAGCCCACGCCGAGCGCAGCGATCAGTTCGTCGCCGGGGCGGTAGCTCTGGGCGACGCCGCTGTCCGGGTCGTTCGCGGTGCGCGTGGCGAGCGCGCGCTGGTAATGCCCTTGCGCAAACCAGTTCCAGTCGCCGTTCTCGTCCAGCGTGCCGAGACTATAGGCGCCGAGCAACAGATCGGTGCTGCCGGTTCCGATCTGCGTGTCGCGGTCGAAGTTGGGCCGCTTGTAGTCGCCGGTCGGCAGCTTCAGACCGAAGCTGATGCCCGCCGACATGTCGGGCGAGAAGCCCGTGTACATACCCTCGACGCGCACGTCCCCGATCGACTTGGCGTGAAAAGTCTCGACGTTGCCGCCGCCGGTGTCGGTGGCGAAATCGCGCTTCCAGTACGGCGCTTTCACCATCAGGCCCCAGCTCCGATCCCACATGTAGTTGACCCCGGCGGTGTAGAACTGGGTGCGTATCTGCTTGTCCGGATTGTTCTCGCCCGGAGCGCTCGATCTGCCGCTCCAGTTGCGGTTCTGGTTCTGGTAGTCGTATTCAAGATACGCCACCCCGCCCGTGCCGGTCGGAAACAGCGCGGCGGTGCCGATGTCGAACAGGCCGCAGCCGCAGGCGCAGGCGAGGGCCGGCTTCGGGGCAAGCGCGAGCAGCGCGGCGAAAAGGACGACGGCGAGCCGTGTGGCGGTGGAACCGGGCGGCGCGCGGCGCGCCGCCCGGCATTGCCATTGCGGATTCATTGCTACTCCCATCTTCCGTGTTCGAGCGCCTCGCTGCCGCGCGGGCGCGGCAGCGAGGCGCTGCGGTTCTTGTCCGGCGGATCGAAGCGGAACGACGCTGCACTTCGGCCGCGTCAAAGCGCAGCCGACAGGGCGAAGCCGCGATCGCCGGGGCGATCTGCAGCCAGGAATCAGGAATGGATTGCGGGAGGCGCGCGCGGCCGCGCCGCGGAATATACGACTAACACCGGCGCCGCAATCTCGCGCCGGGCCGGTCGGAATTCGACCGCCTCGACCGGCTGCGCGTCGACCGCGCCGTTCGCCGACAGCACGGCGAAACCGCCGGGCGCAAGCGTGCAGAACGCGCAATGCGGCGTGAGCGGCGCGGGCTCCGCCGGCGCGTCGCCTTTTCCGCCAAGCTGCGCCTCCTGCCGATTCGCCTCGGAGCAGAGCGCCGCCATCGGGTCGAAACCCGCGGGCTTCAACTGGGCGACGAGCGGCCAGAAGGCATTCACCGCCACGGCGGCGATGGCGAGCCAGGCGATGCGGCGCAGCGTCGATATGCGGCCGAAGAAGTTCATGCCGCGAAAACTAGAGGCAAACCCTGCCTCGGTCAATAGGGCATCTCTTGCATATGACCCGGGGCAAATCCCCCCGGTCGCCGCATCATTTCTCCTGCGGCTGATTGGCGAGCTTGCGGATGCGGTCGATGCGCTCTTCCACACCGACCTCGCAGCCGCCGTTCCACTCCATGATCTGCAGCACGACGCCCGCCGCGTCGCGCGGCCGCAGCACCACTTCCTTGCGGTTGCTGAACTCGTCGCGCAGGGGAATCTTGAAGCCCTTCGTCTCGACTTCGCGCACGAATTCGTCCAGGTCGTCGACTTCCAGCCCCATGTGATGCAGGCCCTCGCCGTGCTTGGCGATGTGCTGGTTGAGAAAGCCGTCGGGCTCGAGCGACTGCGCAAGGGAAATGACGTTCTCGCCGATCTGCAAGTACGACACCTTCACCATGCCCGCCTTTTCGCGCAGCACCTCGGTGCGGATGTGCACCGCATTCAGCAGCTTCACGAACTGCTCGGTCGACTGGTCCGCGTCGCGCACCGCGATGGCGACGTGATCGATTCGCTTGATGCTGGCCATGCCTCCTCCTCGTCGATGATGGGGCCGCGGCCCAGCCTGCGAACCGCGACCGAAAACCAGTGTAGCCCTTTGATCCGCAGCCCGCAGGATCGCGCGAGGGCGATGTGCGAATTTGACGCAGGCGATGGGGCCGCCCATACTTGAGCGCAGCGCGTCCGGCGCAGACTGGACGAAAAATAATCAGCGCAATCGAACAACGCGACAACATCAAGGAGGCTCCCGCCATGAAACCAGCCGTCAATCCGTTCGCGCTCGCGCTGCTCGCGGCGCTGACACTCTTCGCCGCAGGCTGCGCGCAAGTGCAGGGCCGGCCGTCCGCCGATCTGGCGGTCGAGGAATTCATGATCCCCGGCGCCGATCCCGGCGTGCAGCTCTACGTGCGGAACAAGCGGCCGCGCGACCTCGCCACCTTCACCAAGGACAACATCGTGCTGTTCGTGCACGGCGCGACCTACCCCGCGGAAACGGCGTTCGACCTGCAGCTCGACGGGCTGTCGTGGATGGACTACATCGCCGCGCGCGGCTACGACGTCTATATGGTCGACGTCCGCGGCTACGGCAAGTCGTCGCGGCCGCAGGAAATGGATCAGCCCGCGACGGCGAACAAACCCATCGTCAACACCGATACCGCGGCGCGCGACTACGGCGCAGCGGTCGACTTCATCCGCGCGCGCCGCGGCGTGGACAAAATCGACGTGCTCGGCTGGTCCTGGGGCACGGCGATCACCGCGCTCTACACTTCGAGGAACAACGCCAAGGTCAACCGCCTCGTGCTCTACGCGCCGGTGTGGCTGCGGCAGTCGAAATCGCTCACCGACTCGGGCGGCGCGCTCGGCGCCTACCGCACAGTGACGGTGGACGCGGCGCGCAAGCGCAAGGACACGGGCCTCAAGGCTGGACAGAATCCGATGCCCGAAGCCTGGTTCGAAGCCTGGGCCAAGGCGACGTTCGCGAGCGATCCGCTGGGCGCGAAAGCGACCCCGCCCTATGTGCGCGCGCCGAACGGGGTGGTGCAGGACGGCCGCGACTACTGGTCGGCGGGCAAGCCGCTCTACGATCCCGCCGACATCCGCGTGCCGACCATGCTGATCCTCGCCGAGTGGGACGCCGACACCCCGCTCTACATGGCGCAGAGCCTGTTCCCTAAGCTTGTCAACGCCGCGCCCAAGCGGCTGGTGATCATCGGCGAGGGCACGCACTCCATCATCAACGAGAAGAACCGGATGCAGCTATTCCGCGAGGTGCAGATGTTCTTCGATGAGCAGAGGATGTAGGCGAAAGCGGCGGGCCGGGACAAAAGCGTATCGCGGCGGCGCGAAGAGGTGCTCGGGGCGAGACGAGAAAGCGAGCAGACGAGAGGCTAGCAAAGGCGCTAAGTCGCTTTGGCTTCCGCGGATTAGAACTTTCGGTCTATGGACGCCGTTGCAGTTCCGGAATAGCGTTCGTATCTGTGGCTCCTCGTCTCACCAATTCCGGGACCGCTGAAACGATGTCCGCAGAATTAAGATAGTTGACAATTTGTCAACTAATTCAAGTTAAATTGCAAATGCCTACCACCCGGCGAGCTTGGAAAGTGGTTGTCTTTCTGGGTGTGTTCGTCGGCCTTTTCGGGTTCGTCACCGGCGGTGCCGTGAGCGGTAATTTCGGCCCTATGTTCAGCTTCACGTTGGCAGTGTTCCACGGAACGATCGGCTTCTTTCTTGGCCTAGTTGGCGCACCTGTTGTCGAGCCTGCCGGCTTTAAGTTTCCGAAGCTCTGGCAGATGACCACCGCTTTGGCTGGGTGCATCCTATTTGCGGCCAGCATCGGAGCCTCGCTTGCTGGCTACGCCCTAGCGATCGCGGTCGGGTGTGTCGCTGGCTACACCGCCAATCATTGGGTCCGCTATGCATCGCCCTGACGGTTTGCAATCTAACCTTTCGCCCCAGGGCGACGGGCGAACGCGGCGTTTCTTCGTAGAAGAACCTCGCGCGCCCGCGCCTGGGCTCACACGTTAAGATTACGGACGTGATCGGTGCAGATTTCTTAAGGGTGCGCGAGGCATCTCTCGATTTCTTGCGCACCGAGCGTCCGTTGCGGCTAGCGACATTTGACGATGTTTTTCTCCTCATTGACCGATGCATAGGCGTGTTTGAAAAGCATGGGGGACGAGCAACCTACCCCCGCATTTGTGGCCTCACGACCCTAAAAGGCAAGAATCTTGCACTTGGCTCGTACAGTCTAATCCTCGATGGTCTGGGTCAGGAGGCCGGGGCGCTCCTTCGGCCGCTCATCGAGTACATCGAGTTGCTTACGTACTTCCGCAAGTTCCCGGAAAAGACAACGTTGGCCCCAGAAGGAGAGCTTCCTCGGGCTGGTGAGCGAGCGAAGGCGATCGGAGGAATGTTCAAGGGCCTGCGCGAGCATTTGAATGAGCACGCCTCACATAGTTCGTACAGCCACCATTCGCTCGCACATCTCGTCGAGCCAAATCTGAAGCGCTTCAGAAGAATTCAGCGCATGCATCCGAAGGTGCTCGACAAGAACTTCAGGGATCTAGCCGTCCAGGCGTACTTTCTGCTGCGCGAAGCCGTACTCGCCCTTGAGCGAGTGAATCGGCCGTCGTTTAAGTCGCTCGGAGTCGCTACAGACAAAGTGCACGAGCGGATCATCCAGGATTTCGAACTTGATACCCCTAGCAGGCCGTTGTACCCGGTCATCGGGAGCGGCGCTGCGCGCCGTCCCTCGGCCGGGTGAACGGCGACGTCAGGTCGTCACGATTCGCTCACCCTCCACCCCCGCGCGAGCCCGGTCGCATTTCCGACGATAAATAGGGTGAAGGCCCTATTTACCGCGGTCATGCCCCTGTCTAGCTTTCCGCTTAAGCCGGTTCCGACCTGGCAATCAGCCATTGAAAGGGAACATGCCTCGCCTCCTTTTGAAAATTGTCAGCAGAACTGCCGAAGTCGACGTGTTGTCAGCCAATTCATGTTAGGCCCCGGAGGTACTGAGCGGAGAGCACGATGAGCGACGAACAAGCGGCGCCCGAGACGAAAGGCATTGCGGTGCAGTTGCTGGCAGCGGTCGATCTCGGCCCCGAGATCGAGGGCATGGCCGGTCGCCAGCTTCGCATGCGCATGGTGACCATGGAGCCTGGAGCCGTCTTCGGCCCGCTGCACGACCACAAAGACAGGCCAGGCGTCGTCTACATACTGCAAGGAACGATCACCGACCATAGAAACGGGGTAGCGACCGACTATGGGCCGGGAGTGGGTTGGCCTGAGGACAGGAACACCACGCACTGGCTCGAGAACCGAGGAACGATTCCGGCGGTGGAGATTTCGGTCGACATCATCAGGCAGGGGTAGGTTCAGGTCCGACATCCGGCCCGATTTGGCCTGACCCTCCTATCCAGAAAAGAAGGGGCGAGGCTCCCGCCGCCCCAACGCGCCGGAACGCCGAATCGCAAGCCGGCTACGTTGCCGCGAGTACCGTCGATTTCGCGTTCCGGCTAGTTCTATATAAGGGTGATGCCCTAACGACAAATCCGGCCATCGACACTAATGTGATAATTGGCGCGCTGAGCATGCGCCGTGCTGAGAAAGACTGATGCCGCATGTAGTGCCCAAACGGAGGTTGCCGTGGACTTGCCTACCGATCCGAAGACCTCGCCACGCAATTTTGACCCAGGCAGCAGCGGCAGCGCAGCGTTCTTGTCCACCCGGCAGGTAACGCGTGACCTTGCCGCGCCTCTATCGGCTGAAGATTGCGCGATTCAGTCGATGCCGGACGCAAGCCCGGTGAAGTGGCATCTGGCGCACACGACCTGGTTTTTCGAGACGTTCGTGCTCGCGCCGCATCAACCGGGCTACCGGCCTGTCGATCCATCCTATCGGGTTCTCTTCAATTCGTACTACAACGCGGTCGGCGACAAGCACCCGCGGCCGGAGCGTGGAATGCTTTCGCGTCCAGGGCTGGCCGAAGTGCTAGCCTATCGCGATCGCGTAGACGAGGCGATGCTCGAACTGCTGGCCGAGGAGCGAGCGCTAGAGTTCGACGCCTTGATCGAACTGGGACTGCAGCACGAGCAGCAGCATCAGGAACTCATCCTCACCGATGTGAAACACCTGCTCTCGCGCAATCCTCTGAAGCCCGCATACCAGACGCGATGGCCGCTCACTTCGATCCAGGCGCGCGAGCGGCGCTGGATCTCCTTCGCGGCCGGGCTCTACGAAATCGGGCATGCCGGCGCCGGCTTCTGTTTCGACAACGAGACGCCGCGCCACCGCACCTGGCTCGATGCGTTCCAGATCGCTTCGCATCCGGTCACTCACGGCGATTTCATCGAGTTCATCGACGACGGCGGCTATCGCCGGCCGGAACTCTGGCTGTCGGCGGGTTGGGAGGCGGTGATCGCCCGCGGCTGGCAGGCGCCCCAATACTGGGAGCGCCGGGAAGGGCGCTGGTTCGCGTTTACGCTGCATGGAGAAGTCTGCGTGGACCCGAATACGCCGATCTGCCATGTGAGTTTCTACGAGGCCGACGCCTATGCGCGATGGGCGAACGGACGGCTCTCGACTGAAGCCGAGTGGGAAGTGGCGGCACGCGGCTCCGCTCTTGCCGGAAACTTCCTTGAAAGCGGCGCGCTGCATCCTCTCGCGCTGCGCGAGGCGCCGCCCCGAGGGGGAGCTTGCGCAAGCATTCGGCGACGTCTGGGAGTGGACGCGCAGCGACTATGCGCCGTACCCGGGATTCAGACCCGTGCTTGGCGCCATCGGCGAGTACAACGGCAAGTTCATGAGCGGCCAATACGTTCTGCGCGGCGGATCGTGCGCGACGCCTTCGAGCCACATTCGCGCAAGCTACCGCAATTTCTTTCCGCCCGATGCCCGATGGCAGTTCTCGGGCCTGCGCCTTGCGCGCGATGCCGAATGACGCCGGCTCAGCCGATTCGCCTACGCCGCGGCGAATGGGAAGAAATACCCATTTATGGCGATTCCGCCGGCGTGTAGTTTCTTGCTCTAATTGGTTCGAAATGCCGCGGTCGGTCCCGCGGAGTTCCAGAGAGCGAGACATGAAGTCGAACGATGCACACCACACCCGGCGCGAGATCATTCATCCCCTTGCGGACGAATTCGAGTCGGCAAGCGGCGTGGACACGCTGGTGGCGAGAAACAGGCAGATGCGCCAGTTGATCGGCGAGATCGAAGCCTCGCGCGAAGAACCGCCATGCCCCAACGAGGAACCGGTCCAGGGGAGCGATTGCGCGGCGCCGTGGCGTAAGCCTGCCTGATCTAAGGACGAGGCGCCCGCCCCGCCGCGCTCAGGCGGGCTTCAGCCTCTTGGCGTAATCCTCGGCGAAGCGATCCACAGCATTCCAGTCGGTGTACTCGTAGTCGCGCGAGGTGTCGGTCTCGCCTCCGCCTAACCCCACGAACACGATCATCACGCGGCGTTTGATCGGGCCGTAGACGCTGTATCTCACCGCGCCGGCGAAGCTCGCGACGAGCTGCGGCTGCCACCCGGTCTTGCGCAGGAACTTGGCGATGTAGCGCTCGGCCGCGTAGGGCTTCGGCTTGGGGCCGCCCGCGCTCAGGCTCACCGAGAAGAAGGCGTTCGGGCGCGCGGCGAGCGCCTCGCGCTCGCGCCGCACGAAGCTGCGCAGATACGCCGGATGATGGCCGTAGTGGATGGAGGCGCCGACGATCACGCCCTCGTACGCGGCGAAATCCGGCTGCGCGCCTTCGGCCGGAACGAGCTTCACTTCGTGGCCGAGGCTTTGCAGGCGCGCGGCGACGCGCTCGGAAATCAATTTGGTCTGGCCTTCGACCGAGGCGTAGAGGAGCAGGATGCGGGACATGGTGGCGGGATCGGCGGATGGGATTCTTATGCGCTGCGGTTGCGTTCGCGGCGTCGGCGAGATGATGCGCGAGCGCTGCGGTCAAGTCAATCGCAATCCGGGCAGTTCTCCTGCGAAAAGAGAAATGCCCGGAAATGCCCGTCGTTACTGGCTCTCCGGGTATTCGCCTACCAGCCGAGCTGGCGCGCGGCGAGGTCTTTCATGATCTCCTCGGCGCCGCCGCCTATCATCATCACCTTCGCTTCGCGGTAGATGCGCTCCGGCCGCGTGCCGCGCAGGTAGCCGGCGCCGCCGAGGATCTGCACCGCCTGGTCGGCGCAGAACTGCATGGTCTGGGTGGCGAAGTTCTTCTGCATCGCGAGCTGCGCCACCGGGCGCTCGCCTTGTTCGACGCGATAGGCGAGGTCTTCGAGCAGCGCGCGCGAGGCCTCGATCCGCGTTTGCATGTCGACGAGCTTATGCCGGATCACCTGGCGCTCGACGAGCGGCTCGCCGAAAGTGCTCCGCTCGCGCGCCCAGGCGAGCGCGTCCTCCAGGCACACCCGCGCCATGCCGCAAGCGATCGCCGCCATGGTGAGCCGCTCCAGGTTGAAGTTGGACATGATGGCTTTGAAGCCTTGCCCTTCCTCACCGATCAGGTTCGCCTGCGGCACGCGCACCCCATCGAAATAGAGCGCGGCGGTGTCGGAGGCCCACCAGCCCATTTTCTTGAGTGGCGTGCGCGTGAAGCCGTCCCGCTCGCGCTCGATGAGGAGCAGCGACACGCCGGCTGCGCCCGGACCGCCGGTGCGCACCGCCACGGTGTAGTAGTCGGCGCGCATGCCCGAAGTGATGAACATCTTCGAGCCGCTGACGACGTAGTCGCCGCCGTCGGCGCGTGCCCGCGTCTGCAGGTTCGCGACGTCGGAGCCGCCGGAAGGTTCAGTGATGGCGAGCGCGCTGATTTTCTCGCCCGACAAAATCTCCAGCAGCACGCGGCGCTTCAAGGCGTCGCTTGCGCAATGCAGGATCGGCGGCGCGCCGATGCCGTGCGACAGCAAACTCGCGATCAGGCCGCCGCTGCCCGCCGCGCAAAGTTCGTCCAGCGCGACCAGATGGTAGAAGACATCGGCGGGCGTGCCGCCGTACTCCTCGGGAAAGCCGATGCCGAGCAAGCCCACGCTCGCGGCCTTGCGGTAGAGCTCGCGCGGAAATTCTCCCGCTTCTTCCCAGGCTTCGATCTGCGGCAGGATTTCATCGCGCACGAAGCGCCGCACCGCATCGCGAAACTGCGCATGCGCTTCGCCGTAATAGCGCCGGTCGGCTCGGCTCAAGCGCGTCTCCTCGAATTCATTCGTCCTCGCGCAAAACTTTGGGCGTCTCGGCGAGAGGGAAGGCGTTGAAGGGCTCGTTCGCCGGCCGCTTCGCTTGCGGCGAAGAGCGCCGCGCGTTCGGCACCGCGCCGTCCACGCGCAGGCAGGCCCCGGAGACGAAGGCCGCCGCCGGCGAGAGTAGGAAGGCGATCGCGGCAGAAACTTCCGACTCCGTGCCCAGGCGCCCAAGCGGCACGTGCTCGGCCAGCCCGCGGATGCGGGCGCGCATTTCCGGCCCGTAATGGTCCATGCCGCTCGAGGCGATCCAGCCCGGCGCGACCGCGTTCACCCGCACCGGCGCCCATTCGAGCGCCGCGGTCTCGGTGAGATTGAGCATGCCGGCGCGCGCCGCGCCAGAATGGCCCATGTTGGGCATGCCCAGCCACATGTCGGCGATGATGTTGACGATGGCGCAGCCGGCGGCGTGCTGCTGCATCCACTGCGTGTAGCACTCGCGCGCCATGAGGAAGCCGCCGCTGAGATTGTTCTTCACCACCGCGTCCCAGCCCTTGGCGGAGATGCTGGCAAGCGGCGCGGGAAACTGGCCGCCCGCGTTGTTGACGAGGGAGTCGATGCGGCCGTGCTCGACGAGCACTTCGGACACGGCGGAGCGCACCGCGTCTTCCTCGCGGATGTCGCAGACATGCGCGCTCGCCGTGCCGCCCGCCGCGGCGATTTCGGCGCAGACGCGCTCGAGCTTTTCCCGCGTGCGGCCGATGAGCGCCACGGCGGCGCCCAGGCTGGCAAGCTCGTGCGCCGTGCAGCGGCCGATGCCCGAGCCGCCGCCGGTGACGATGGCGACCTTGCCCGCGAATAGCCCCGCGCGAAATACCGAGCGGTAGCTCGCCGTCATTGGTCTTTTCTCGCTCGAATCGAGTCCACGCGGCGATTGTGCGGGGCGCAGGCACGGCCGTCAACGCGAAGCCGCGCGCTGCCCCGGCCCGCTATAATGGCGCTTTCGCGCACGCGAGCAGAAAGTGCCGGCCCGTACGTCCCGCCCCTGCCATGAGCACACTCAAGACCAATCTCAACGCGCGCTCCGCTGAATTCCGCGCCAACGCCGGCGCGATGACGGTGCTGGTCGACGACCTGCGCGCCAAGATCGACCAGGTCGCCCAGGGCGGAGGCGAACTCGCGCGCGCCAAGCACGTCGGCCGCGGCAAGCTCCTGCCGCGCGAGCGCGTGCGCACCCTGCTCGATGCCGGCTCGCCCTTTCTCGAACTGTCGCAGCTCGCGGCGCTCGACATGTACGACAACGAGGCGCCCTGCGCCGGCGTCGTCACCGGCATCGGCCGCATCCACGGCCACGAATGCATGCTGGTGGTGAACGACGCCACGGTGAAGGGCGGCACCTACTTCCCCATGACGGTGAAGAAGCACCTGCGCGCGCAGGAGATCGCGGCGCAGAACAACTTGCCGTGCATCTATCTAGTGGATTCGGGCGGAGCGAACCTGCCCACCTGGGAAGAGGTGTTCCCCGATCGCGAGCATTTCGGCCGCATTTTCTACAACCAGGCGAACATGTCCGCCGCCGGCATTCCGCAGATCGCGGTGGTGATGGGGTCCTGCACCGCGGGCGGCGCCTACGTGCCGGCGATGTCGGACGAGGCGGTGATCGTGCGCGGGCAAGGCACAATCTTTCTCGGCGGCCCACCGCTCGTGAAAGCCGCGACGGGCGAAGTGGTCACGCCGGAAGAGCTGGGCGGGGCGGAAGTGCACACCCGCCAGTCGGGCGTCGCCGATCATTACGCGGTGAACGACGCGCATGCGCTCGCCATCGCGCGGCGCATCGTCTCCCACCTCAATCGCACGAAGCCCGTCTCCACGGTGCTGCGCGAGCCGCGCGAGCCGCTCTATCCGGTGGACGAACTGCGCGGCGTGATTCCCGCCGACACGCGCAAGCCCTACGACGTGCGCGAAGTCATCGCGCGCATCGTCGACGCGAGCGAACTGGACGAATTCAAGCAGAATTACGGCACGACGCTGGTGACCGGCTTCGCGCACATCCACGGCTATCCGGTGGGCATCGTCGCCAACAACGGCATCCTGTATTCGGAATCCGCGCAGAAGGCGGCGCATTTCGTCGAGCTCTGCTCGCAGCGCGGGATTCCGCTCTTGTTCTTACAGAACATCACCGGCTTCATGGTGGGCAAGAAATACGAGAACAGCGGCCTCGCGCGCGACGGCGCCAAAATGGTGACGGCGGTGTCCTGCGCGCGCGTGCCCAAGTTCACCCTCATCATCGGTGGCAGCTACGGCGCCGGCAATTACGGCATGTGCGGCCGCGCCTATTCGCCGCGTTTTCTCTGGATGTGGCCGAACGCGCGTGTGTCGGTGATGGGCGGGCAGCAGGCGGCCTCGGTGCTCGCCACGGTGCGCCGCGACGGCATCGAGGCGCGCGGCGGCAGCTGGAGCAAGGAAGAGGAGGAGGCGTTCAAACAGCCGATCCTCGAGCAATACGATGCGCACGGCCATCCTTATTACGCGAGCGCCAGGCTGTGGGACGACGGCGTGATCGCGCCCGAGGACACGCGCCGGGTGCTCGGCCTCGCGCTCTCGGCCGCACTGAACGCGCCCATCGAGCAGACCAAGTTCGGCGTGTTCCGCATGTGATGCGGACCGAAAGCCAAGAGAGTCAGAGAGGAGCAGGGATGAAATACAAGACGCTGGAGATCTGGGTCAAGCAAGGCGTGGCGGTGATCTGCATGAACCGCCCCGATGTGCGCAACGCCTTCAACGAAACCATGATCGCCGAGCTCACCCAGGCGTTCAAGGCGGCGGACGCGGATAAGTCCGTGCGCGCGGTGGTGCTCGCGGGGCAAGGTCCCGCGTTCTGCGCCGGCGCGGACCTGAACTGGATGAAGAAGATGGCGGGCTACAGCCTGAAGCAGAACCTGGACGACGCCATGGGGCTCGCCGGGATGCTGAACACCATCTACATGATGCAAAAGCCGACGATCGCGCGCGTGCACGGGCCGGCCTTCGCCGGCGGCATGGGTCTGGTCGCTGCCTGCGACATCGCCGTCGCGGCGCAGGAGGCCGAATTCTGCTTGTCGGAAGTGAAGCTCGGCCTCAACGCCGCCACCATCAGCCCTTACGTCGTCGCCGCCATGGGCGAGCGCCACGCGCGCCGCTATTTCCTCACCGCCGAGCGCTTTACCGCCGCGGAGGCGTTCCGCATCGGCCTGGTACACGACATCGTGCCGGCGGCCGAGCTCGACGAGGCGGTCAACGCGCTGCTCGAGCAGATCCTGCTCGCGAGCCCGGCCGCGATCGCCGCGAGCAAAGACCTGATCCGCCGCGTCGCGCACGGCGTCATCGACCAGGAAATGATCGCCGACACCGCGAGCCGCATCGCCGCCGCGCGTGCCTCCGCCGACGGCAAGGAAGGCATACGTTCCTTCCTGGAGAAGCGCAAACCCGCCTGGGCGGAAGCAAAACCCGCGGCCGAAGAGGCGAAGCCTAAGGCGAAGCGCAAGCGCTGAAGGCCGAGCGCGGCGAACCGTCCATGTTCAAGAAGATCCTCATAGCCAACCGCGGCGAGATCGCCTGCCGGGTGATGAAGACCGCGCAGCGCCTGGGCGTGAAGACCGTGGCGGTGTATTCCGAGGCGGATGCCCTCGCGCGCCATGTCGCGCTCGCCGACGAGGCCTATTGCATCGGACCGGCTGCGGCGCGCGAGAGCTATTTGCGCGCCGAGCGCATCATCGAAGCGGCGCAGCGCTCGGGCGCCGAGGCCATCCACCCCGGCTACGGCTTCCTCTCCGAGAACGCCGAATTCGCCGATGCCTGCGACAAGGCGGGGCTCGTCTTCATCGGCCCGCCGGCCGCCGCCATCCGCGCCATGGGGAGCAAGAGCGCGGCCAAGGACATCATGGGGCGCGCAGGCGTGCCGCTCGTCCCCGGCTATCACGGCGTGGTTCAGGACGCCGAGCTCCTCGCGCGCGAAGCCGAGCGCATCGGTTACCCGGTGCTGATCAAGGCCTCCTCGGGCGGCGGCGGCAAGGGCATGCGCATCGTGGAGAAGGCGGCCGATTTCGCCGCCGCCTTGGCCTCGTGCCAGCGCGAAGCAAAGGCCGCCTTCGGCGACGATCGCGTGCTGCTCGAGAAATATCTCACGCGGCCGCGGCATATCGAAGTGCAGGTGTTCGCCGATGCGCGCGGCAACGCGCTGTACCTGTTCGAGCGCGACTGCTCGGTGCAGCGCCGCCACCAGAAAGTGCTGGAAGAGGCACCGGCGCCGGGCCTCACCCAGGCCAGGCGCAACGGCATGGGTGAAGCGGCGGTCGCGGCGGCGAAGGCGATCGGCTACGTCGGCGCCGGCACGGTGGAGTTCATCGCCGAGGCGGGCACATTCTATTTCATGGAAATGAACACGCGGCTGCAGGTCGAGCATCCGGTGACCGAAATGATCACGGGGCTGGATCTCGTCGAATGGCAACTTCGCGTCGCCTCGGGCGAAGCCTTGCCGCGCGCCCAGGACGAGCTTGCGATCTCCGGCCACGCGCTCGAAGCGCGCATCTATGCCGAGGATCCGGCAAAGGGCTTCCTGCCCGCGACGGGCAAGATCGCGCATCTCGCGACGCCGCCCGAGTCGCGCCACGTGCGCATCGACACCGGCGTGCGCGCCGGCGACGCGATCTCGCCGCATTACGATCCGATGATCGCGAAGCTCATCGTCTGGGATAAAGACCGCGAGGCGGCGCTCGCCCGCATGCGCACGGCGCTTGAGCAGTTCCAAGTGGTGGGTGTCACCACCAACAGCGAATTCCTCGGGCGGCTGGTCGCCTGCGCGGCCTTCGCCACCGCGGACCTCGACACCGGACTGATCGAGAGAAATCGCGCCGAACTCATTCCCGAACCGGCACCGGCCGGAGACGAAGTGCTGGCGCTCGCGGCGCTCGCCGAACTGCTCGCGATCGAGCGCGCGGCGCAGGAGCGCGCCGCGAACTCGCCCGATCCCCACTCGCCCTGGGGCTTATGCGACGGCTGGCGCCTGAACCAGGACAATCATCACGCCCTGGTGTTCAGAGAGGGCGCGCGCGAACAGGCGGTGACGGCGCACTACCGCCCGGGGCGCTTCGAGCTCGAACTTCCCGGCGGACGCCAGTCTCTAAGCGGAAGCTGGCAGGCCGACGGCAGCCTAGCCGCCTGGCTCGAAGGCAAGATGCTGAAGGCGAACGTGGTGCGCAGCGGCCAAGTATTCGACGTCTTCTTCCGCGGTGCGCGTCATCGCCTCGAACTGCACGACCCGGCGCTGCACGAACTCGACGGCGACGCGCACGGCGGCAGCCTCACCGCGCCGATGCCGGGCAAGGTCATCGCCGTCCTGGTCGAGCGCGGCGCGAAAGTGGAAAAGGGCACGCCCCTGGTGATCCTCGAAGCGATGAAAATGGAGCACAGCATCGTCGCCCCGGCCAAGGGCACGGTGGCGGAAATCCATTACAAGGTGGGCGAGCCGGTCGCCGAAGGCGCCGAGCTGCTCAGCCTGGACATCGAGCGGGACTAGGCGGGCATGGCGCTGCCGAAGAAAGTGCGCATGGTCGAAGTCGGGCCGCGCGACGGCCTGCAGAACGAACCCGGCGTGGTGCCGACCGCGGTCAAGGTCGAATTGATCGAGCGCCTCGCCGACGCGGGGCTGCCCGCGGTGGAGGCGACCGCCTTCGTCTCGCCCAAATGGGTGCCGCAGATGGCGGACAACGCCGAAGTCATGGCGCGCATCCGCAGGAAGCCCGGCGTCGCCTACCCGGTGCTGGTGCCGAACCTCAAAGGCTTCGAAGCCGCGCTCGCCGCGGGCGCGCAGGAAATCGCGGTGTTCGGCGCGGCCTCCGAAGCCTTCAGCCAGAAGAACATCAACTGCTCCATCGCGGAAAGCCTGGCGCGCTTTGAGCCCGTGGCGCGAGCGGCGCGCGAGCGCGGGCTTGCGGTGCGCGGCTATGTCTCCTGCGTCGCGGGCTGCCCCTATCAAGGAGCAGTCGCACCCGCCGCCGTCGCGAATGTTGCAGCCGAACTGTATCGCATGGGCTGCTACGAGGTTTCGCTCGGCGACACCATCGGCACCGGCACGCCGACGAAAATCCAGGCGATGGTCGAGGCCGTGGCGAAGCGCGTGCCGCTGGAAAAGCTCGCCCTGCATTTCCACGACACCTACGGCCAGGCGCTCGCCAATCTCTACGCCGCGATGGAATTGGGCGTGGCCACCATCGACAGTTCGGTCGCAGGCCTGGGCGGCTGCCCCTATGCCAAGGGCGCATCGGGCAACGTCGCCACCGAAGACGTGCTCTATATGCTCGAGGGCCTCAACATCGAGACTGGCGTCGCGCTCGAGGGCGTGTTCGCGGCGGGGCAGTTCATCTGCGCCGAGCTCAAGCGCGAGCCGAGCTCCAAGGTGGCTCGCGCCCTCGCGGCGAAGCAAAGCAATTGAATTTCCGTCGATGAACGAGAAGATCGTGCTCGAGCGAGAGGATGAAGTGGTCTCGCCCTGCATCGACGTCTGCCGCATGAACCCGGCGACCGGCTACTGTGAAGGCTGCGCGCGCACCATAGACGAAATCGCCTCCTGGTCGAGCTACAGCCCGGCGCAGAAGCGCGCCGTCCTCGCGCTGCTGCCTGAGCGCAAGACGCCGCATTGAGCCTGCCCGCGCAAATCCGGGTGTTGGAGCGCGGTTGGCTCTCGAGCAACAACATCCTTCTCCACGACGCGGACGGCGCGACGCTCATCGACAGCGGCTATGTCGCCCATGCGCCGCAGACCTTGGCGCTCATCGAGCAGGCACTCGCCGGCAAGCCGCTTTCCCGGCTGATCAACACCCATTGCCATTCGGACCACATGGGAGGCAACGCTGCGGTGCAGCGCGCCTACGGCTGCAGGACCAGCATCCCGCTGGGCGAAGCGCCCGCGGTCTCCGCCTGGGACGACGCCAAGATGATGCTCGGCGCGACCGGCCAGAGCGCGGAGCGCTTTGCGTTCGATGACACCATCGCGCCCGGTGACCGACTCAGCTTAGGTGGAATCGAATGGGAGGCCATCGCCGCGCCCGGCCACGACATGAACGCGCTCATGTTCTACGCCCCGCGCGAGCGCATCCTCATCTCGGGCGACGCCCTGTGGGAAAACGGTTTCGGCCTGGTCTTCCCCGAACTCTTCGGCGAGGGCGGCGGCTATAGCGCGACGCGGGCGACGCTGGAAGCCATATCGCGCCTTGCGATCGACACCGTGATCCCCGGCCACGGCGCGCCATTCGGCGATGCGGCGCGCGCCCTCGACACCGCCTTTCAGCGGCTCGATGCCTACGAGCGCGAGCCGCAAAAGCTCGCGCGCCATGCGCTGAAGGTGATGCTCTCCTTCTCTCTCATGATCCACCGCCGCATCGCGCTTGCGGAACTGGCGCAGTTTCTCGCCGCGCGGCCGATCTATGCCGGCATCAATGCCCGCTTCCTGAATTTATCCGAAGCAGAACTGCGCGACTATCTAGTGCGCGACTTGGAGCGCGCCGGGGCGTTGAAAATCGAGGACGCTTGCTTAATTGCCGTGTAAGGGATCAATCGATCGAAAGCTCGAGGACGCCGCGCCCCTTATGCTACGAATATCTTCGTGCAGTGGGTATATCTCGGATATCCCGTACTGGAGTAGCCAAAACCGGCTGGGTCCATTAGACGAGCGTCATCGAATTCGAGGCCATTGACCGGCTGTACGTGGCAGGATTCTTCCACTTGAAGTTGTAAGCAACTCTTACAAGTTGCTTCGGTGGATCTCGCGCTGATCGCCGGCAATTGATCGACCTTAAGTCCTTGACGCCGTGACTTTGCTCACGAGCGGAAACCGCTCCGGGTGACGAATCGACTCGACAGCCAAGTCAACATCGAGTTCGGGCCAATACAGATGGTCAGGCGACGCGAGCTCGACGTGAAGAATCCTGCCGACGGCAACATCACGAAACCAGGGAAACTCCTTAAACGGCAAGAACAGCTCTTCGTCCTCCAGCAAGAGCCAGAAGCCATGCCGGGAGATATTGGTTACCTCAACCGGTGAAGTGCTTATTCCATGCGGCACGGATGTCATGTTCGTGCTCCTTGACCAATCGAAGCGCCTCTGCGACCTCTCTTTGTGTAAGACCGACGACCTGAGCAGGTTCGATCGTGGGTTCGAGCCAAAACTTGGCTTCGCCGCTTTGACCCTGAACGTGCACGTGCATTCTCGATTCTTCCCGCGAAAAGAAGTAGAAGCGAAAGCCGCCTTCGCGAAACACGGTCGGACTCATGAATTCATGATACTCGGAACGCTCGCCGAGAGAAATGGCGGGAAATGCTCCGCCGATTTTGACGATTGTCGCCGCAGCGATCGGTCGACCTTCCACGCCTAACCGGGCCGAGGGTGGCCCTCCCACGACACCTTCACATCGGGCCGAGGAAGGTCCTATCACGACAACTTCCCATCGACCCGGGGGGGCGGGCCTCCCACAATAGCCGACTATTGTTTGCGCTCGGCTCGCCAGCGCTTGCCGGCGGCGGTCGTGCCTTCCATGGCGTCGCCATTGACGCGACCGATGAATTGTTGCGCTGGGTGCTGCGGCGCGCCGGCGACAGCGAAGCGGATTTCCTCGCCGCGCAGTTTCGCCGCGTCGAGGACCAGGCGTTTGCCCGCGCGCTGGGCGCTGCCCGAGAGCTGCTGGAAGCGCTGGGCGAAATCGATCTCCAGCGGCTGCTTCACGCCGTCGATTCTGATGATCCAGGCGCCCGCGGCCTTGGCGGGTACGATCCACATATAGACGCTGCTCTGCGTGAGGGGCATCACCGGCTTCTTCACGCCATCGACCACTAGCTTGGCATCGGGCTGCCAATCGCCCATGTCCCAGTCGTGCGACAGCACGCGCGTTCCGGGGCGCAGCTCGTTCAGGATGCGCGGGCGCAGCTTCAGGTTGAATTCAGGCAGCAGATACATGGTGAGCACGGTCGCCTGGGAGAGATCGGTTTCGAACAGGTCGCGCACGAAGAACTCGGCGCGGTCGGCTACGCCCGCCTCCTGCGCGGCGCGGTTGCTCGCCGCCACCAAGCGCGGGTCGATGTCGACGCCGAAGCCGCGCGCACCGCGCTCCTTCGCCGCGGAGAGGATGATGCGGCCGTCGCCCGAGCCGAGGTCGATGACGAAATCGTCGACGCCGACTTGGGCGAGATCGAGCATGGCGTCGACCACGGCCTGCGGCGTGCGCACATAGGGCACGCCTTCGCCTTCGTCACCTGAGGAGGGCAGCGCGAGAAACGAAAACGCCAGCAGAACAAAGAACCGCAGGAACTGCCGCAGCATGGACGCTAAGCGCCTTTCTTCCCGCGCGGGATCGGCTTGCCGCTGTCGCGCCATTTCACCGCGGCGTGGAAGCCCTGCGCCTCGGCATAGCGCTTGAACCACAGGCCCTCGGGCGAATGCCGGGTGATGCCGTCGAACAGCGTCGCGAACATCTGGGTGTTGGCGAGCCCCATGTTCTCGTAGGCCTGGTTGATCATCAGTTTCTGCATCATGAGCTGGTTCTGCGGCACGCCCGCCATGCGTGCGGCGAGCGCATCGACCGCGGCATCGAGCTCCGCCGCGGGCACGGCATCATACACCAGGCCCCAGGCCTTGGCGGTCTTGCCGTCTATGGTGTCGCCGGTGAGCAGCATGCGCTTCGCCTTCTCAGCGCCCAGGCGGAACACCCACATCGCCGTCGTCGGGCAGCCCCAGACGCGCGCCGGCATGTAGCCGATCCTCGCATCCTCGGCCATGACGACGATGTCGGCACAGAGCGCGATGTCGCTACCGCCGGCGACGGCATAGCCCTGTACCTTGCAGATGGTCGGCTTGTAGCTGCGCCAGAGCGAGAAGAAATCGTCGGTGTTCGCCTTCATCATGCGGAAGTCGAGCATCGGATCCCAGGGCATGTCCTGGGTGTAGGAGACCTTACCCTTCCTCTCGGCGAAATCCTTGAGGTCGTAGCCTGAGCAGAACGCGCGGCCTTTACCCTCGAGCACGATCACGTGCACATCGTCTTCGGCGTTCGCCTGCTCCACCGCGAGGCGGATTTCGCGCGGCATGTCGCGGCTGATGGCGTTCAGCCGCCGCGGGCGGTTGAGCGTGATGCGGGCGATGCGGCCGCGCTTCTGGTAAAGCAGCGTCTTATAGTTCGTCGCCATCGATCAAGTGTACTTCCGCGTGTCGTCGATGACCTTGCCGTCGTTCGGCAGGCTGCCCGCGGCGACGAACTCCACATCGCCGCGCAGCTTGGTGACATCCCGAATCGAGGCGACGAGCGCCTGCTTCAGGCCATCGCTCTGGCTGCGCGCTTCGCACTTGAGGGTCATGCTGTCCTGGCCGTTCTCGCCCGCGACCACCAGCCGCGCTTTTGCGACCTCGACGTGCCGACGCAGGATTTCGTTCATCTGTTTCGGCGTGACGAACATGCCGCGCACCTTGGTGGTCTGGTCGGCGCGGCCCATCCAGCCGCGGATGCGCACGTTCGTGCGGCCGCAGGGGCTCGCTTCGGCAAGCACCGCCGACAGGTCGCCGGTGCCGAAGCGCACCAGTGGATAGTCGCGATTGAATGTCGTGATCACCACTTCGCCCACTTCGCCGGCTGAGACGGGATCACCCGTGCCCGGGCGCACGACCTCGAGGATCAGCCCTTCGTCGAGGATCATGCCTTCGTTGATCGTGCCGTCCGCCGCAGCGGACTCGTAGGAGATGAGACCTAGATCGGCTGTGGCATAGGACTGCATCACGCGGATGCCGCGCTCGGCCATCACTTTCCTCACCGCCGGCGGCAGATACTCGCCTCCCACCATCGCTTTCTTGAGATTGGAGAAGTCCGCTTTCAACTCGTCCGCCTTCTCCACGATCAGCTTGAGGAAGGACGGCGTGCCGACATAGGCGTTGGCGCGCAGATCGGCGATGGTCGAGACCTGCATTTCCGTCTGCCCGATGCCGGTGGCGACCACGGTGCAGCCGAGCGCGAGCGCGCCCGACTCGAGCATCGAACCGGCGGGGGTGAAATGGTAGGCGAAGGTGTTGACCGCCAGGTCGCCCGCACGGAAACCCGCGGCGTGGAGCGCGCGCGCGGTGCGCCACCAGTCGCGCCCGGCACCCTCCGGTTCGTAGATCGGCCCGGGCGAGCAGAATATCTTGGCGAGCTTCGCCACCGGGGTGGCGTTCAGCCCTCCGAGCGGGCGCTCCTGTTTCTGCAGGTCGGCGAGATCCGACTTGCGCGTGACGGGCAGCTTCGCCAGGGCCGCGCGCGAATTCACGCTTTTCGCATCGAAGCCGGCGAGGATGCGGCCGAAGCCGGGGGCTTTCTGCTGCGCATGCGCGATCTGCGCGGGGAGCGCGGCGAACAGCGCCGCTTCGCGCTCGCCCGGGTCGCGCGTTTCCAGGGAATCGTAGTATTCGGTCATGGGAGTGTCGTCAGTTGGGGAATGCGCCACGGACGTTCGGCCCCGCGTGCTTGCGCCCGGGGACGGCGTCGCCTCAGGCGAGCCAGCGCTTGCGCCGCTTGTAGTGTTTGACGTCGGTGAAGCTCTTGCGGCCCGCGCCGGAAATGCCCAGGTAGAATTCTTTCACGTCCTCGTTCGCCGCCAGCTCGGACGCCTTGCCGTCCATCACCACGCGGCCGTTCTCCAGGATGTAGCCGTAGTCGGCGTAGCGCAGCGCCACCATGGTGTTCTGCTCCGCGAGCAGGAAGCTCACGCGCTCTTTTTCGTTGAGGCTTTTGACGATGTCGAAGATTTCCTCGACGATCTGCGGCGCGAGCCCCATCGAAGGCTCGTCCAAAAGGATCATGGTCGGCCGCGCCATCAGCGCGCGCCCCACCGCCGTCATCTGCTGCTCGCCGCCCGAGGTGTAGCCGGCGAGGCTGGATCGCCGCTGCTTGAGGCGCGGGAAATACGTGTAGACCATCTCCAGATCGGCGGCGATTTCCGAGCGCGAGGCGCTGCGGCTGTAGGCGCCGGTCATGAGATTGTCCTCGACTGTGAGGTGGGGAAAGCAATGCCGGCCTTCCATCACCTGGATCACGCCGCGCTTGACCAGATCGGCGGGCGTGAGGCGTTCGATCCTCTCGCCCTTGTATTCGATGTAGCCCTTGGTGACTTCGCCGCGTTCGCCGCGCAGCAGGTTCGAGATGGCGCGCAGCGTCGTCGTCTTCCCCGCGCCGTTGCCGCCGAGGATGGCGACGATGCCGCCTTCCTCGACCGTGAGCGAAACGCCCTTCAGCACCAGGATGACGTGGTTGTAGATGACCTCGATGCCGTTCACGGTGAGCATGGTGGCACTCATCCGATGTTCTCTCCTCGATTGCCGCAGCTTGTGCAGTCGCTCGCTTCGAGCGACTGCACAAGCTGCCTGCGCCGCGAGCGGCGCAGGCAGCAAAGCGTGCTATTGCGAGGCTTCCTTGGCGCAGTCGCGCGGCGTGATCTTCTTCTCCGCCGCGTACTTCGCCGCCGAGGCGCGGATGAGCGGCTTGATGATCTGCAGGTCGGACTCGTACGGACCGGCGGTCACCACCCACTTCTTCCCGTCCCAAGTCTCGATGCTGCCGGCGTGCGAACCCTCGTGATCGACGCAGGTCGTCTGGATCGGGTGCATGAAGCCTTCGAAGCCGAGCTTCTTGATCGCCGCATTGTCGAGTGCGAGGTTCTCCAGGCCCCAGCGCACCTGCTCGCCGCTGAGCGGCTTCTTGCCGTAGCGGGTCTGGGCGCGTTTCACCGCTTCGACCCCCATCATCGCCGACACCATGCCGCGGTTGTAGAGCACTTCGCCGATCTCTTCCTTCTTGGCCGCGGTGCCGTTGCCCTTGTCGTAGACGTACTTGAGGATGTCCTTGTGCACCTGGCCCTGGCCCGCCGGCGCGAGGAACACCATCGCGTTGTAGCCCTTCGCGCCGTCGCCGGCGGGAATCACATCGGGCTCGGCGCCGGACCACCACACGCCGTACATCTTCTCGCGCGGGTAGCCGGTGGCGACCGCCTCCTTGAGCGCGGCCGAATTCATCACGCCCCAGCCCCACAGGAACACGTAATCGGGCCGCTGCTGGCGGATCTGCAGCCAGGTCGCCTTCTGCTCCACGCCCGGGTGGGTAACCGGCAGCAGTATCAGCTGGAAGCCATGGATCTTGGCGCGCTCCTGCAGCAGCGAAATCGGCTCCTTGCCATAGGGCGAGTCGTGATACACGAGGGCGATCTTCTTGCCTTTCAGCTTATCGAGGCCCCCTTCCTTCTTGCCCACGTGCTGGATTAGGATATCGGCCGCGTCCCAGTAGGTGCCGCCCAAGGGGAAGTTCCACTTGAACACCGTGCCGTCGACCGAGTCGGCGCGACCGTAGCCTGCGGTCACGATGGGAATCTTGTCGCCCGGCGCCTTATCGGTGAGCGCGAAGGTGATGCCGGTGGAGAGCGGCTGGAACAGGGCGGCCGGGGCCGTGCCCTTGCCCTTCAGGCGCTCGTAGCACTCCACGCCTTTGGCGGTGTCGTAGGCGGTTTCGCATTCCTCGAAGGTGATCTTCACGCCGCCGATGCCGCCGTCGCGCGCATTCACCAGTTTCAGGTAGTCGAGATAGCCGTCGGCCCAAGGCACACCGTTAGGGGCGTACGCCCCGGTGCGGTAGGGCAGCGCGGGAAAGAACTGCTCCTTTGCTTGGGCTTGTACCGGGCCGCTCGCCGTGACCGCCGCGACGGCGGCGACGGTCCCGACGCAAGCCGCCAACACCTTCATCTTCTCTGCTAGTTTCATTTGTCCAACCTCCTTTGAAGAAAGCCGAGGACGGGACGCCCGCGGCGACGACACAACGTGTTGCTTCCCCTCCTCAATGCGGGAACGGCCATAGGCGCAGCTTTTCTTTGCCGATCGCCCACAGGCGCGCCAGCCCCTGCGGCTCGACGATCAGGAAAAATATGATCAGCGAGCCGAATATCATCGATTCCAGATTGGAAACCATCGCAGTCGAAAGATTGAAGCCCAGCCATTCGGGCGCCTGGTTGAGCAGGATCGGCAGCGCCACGATGAAGAATGCGCCGAAGAAGCTGCCGAGGATCGAGCCCATGCCGCCGATGATGATCATGAACAGCAGGTTCAACGACAGGTTCAAATCGAAGGCGAGCGGCTCCCACGCGCCGAGGTAGACGAAGCCCCACAGCGCGCCGGCGACGCCGACGTAGAAGGAACTCACGGCGAAGGCGGTGAGCTTGGCGTAGACCGGGCGGATGCCGATCACCTCGGCGGCGACGTCCATGTCGCGCATCGCCATCCAGGCGCGGCCGATGTGGCTGCGCACCAGGTTCTTTGCCGCGAGCGCGAACACGGTCACCACGGCGAGCAGGAACAGGTATTTCTCCACCGGCGTGTCGATCTCCCAACCGAACAGCTTGATGGTGGCGGTCGACACCGATCCCGAGGAGGCGTAGTTGGTGAACCACTTCACCCGCGCGAACATCCAGTCCATGAAGAACTGGGCGGCGAGCGTAGCCACCGCCAGGTACAGGCCGCGGATGCGCAGGCTGGGAATGCCGAACAAGAGGCCCACCACCGCGGCGATCAGGCCGGCGAGGATCAGCACCACCAGGAAGTTCAACTGCGGCACGCGCAGCGCGAGGTTATAGGCGGCGTAGGCACCGACCGCCATGAAGGCGCCGTGGCCGAGGGAAATCTGGCCGCAGTAGCCGACGAGCAGATTCAGCCCGATCGCCGCGAGCGCGAGGATCAGGAACGGAATCAGGATGGACAGGAACAGGTAGTCGCTGAAGATGAAGGGACCGGCGAGGAAGACGAACGCGAGCAGGACGAACATGAATATGCGGTCCTGCCGGATCGGCAGCATCTGCTGATCGGCGCGGTAAGTAGTCTTGAACTGTCCGTTTTCTCTGTAGAGCATGTGTGCCTAATTCACGTAGCCGCTAAACGCGGTCGATATGCTTTTCACCGAACAGCCCTTCCGGCAGCACCAGCAGGAAGAGCAAAGCGAGCACGTAAGCGAACCAGTTTTCGATGCCGCCGCCGGCGAGGTCGAAGGCCTTCACCAGCACCGGGCCGAGGAGCACCTCTGCCATCTTCTCGCCCACGCCGATGATCAGGCCGCCGAGGATCGCGCCCGGTATCGAAGTGAAGCCGCCGAGAATCACCACCGGCAGCGCTTTCAGTGCCACCAGCGACACCGAGAACTGCACGCCCAGCTTCGCGCCCCACACCACGCCCGCCACCAGGGCCACCACGCCCGCCACCGACCAGACGATCACCCAGATGGTGTTGAGCGGGATGCCGATCGACTGCGCGGCGAGGTGGTCATCCGCCACGGCGCGCAGCGCGCGGCCGGTCTTGGTCTTCTGGAAGAAGAGCGCGAGCAGCGCGACCAGCACGACGGCGGCGGCGGCGGCGGCGATGTCGTCCTTGTTGATGAGTATCCCGCCCTGGAATACTTTGTCCAGGATCATCACCGGCTCCTTGGCGATGCCCAGATTGATTTCATAGACGTCGCTGCCCCACACGGTCTGGCCGAAACCGTTCAAGAAGTAGGTGACGCCGAGCGTCGCCATCAGCAGCACCACCGGATCCTGGTTGACGAGCGGCCGCAGCACCAGGCGCTCCATGAGGAAGGAGAACACCACCATGATGCCGATCGCGAGCAGCATCGCGACCCACACCGGCATGACTTCCGCCATGCGCGCGACCGACAGCGCGGCGAACAGCACCATCGCGCCCTGGCCGAAGTTGAATACGCCGGAAGCCTTGAAGATCAGCACGAAGCCGAGGGCGACCAGCGAATAGAGCACGCCCGCCATCAGGCCGCCGAGCAGCACCTCGATGTAGAAGCCCACTTCGCTCGCGCCGGTGACGAGCGGCGCCGCCATGCCGGCCAGCAGGGCCACGGCGAGGATGATGAGGTTGGCGTTTCGCTTCATGCGTCGACCTTCAGTGACTCACGCCGAGATAGGCGTCGATGACGGCCTTGTTGGCGCGCACCTCGTCGGGCGTACCGTCGCCGATCTTCTTGCCGTAGTCGAGCACGACCACGCGGTCCGAGAGGTCCATCACCACGCCCATGTCGTGCTCGATCAGCACGATGGTGGTGCCGAACTGGTCGTTGACGTCGAGGATGAAGCGGCACATGTCCTGCTTCTCCTCCACGTTCATTCCCGCCATGGGCTCGTCGAGGAGCAGCAGTTTCGGCTCCATCGCCAGCGCGCGGCCCAAGTCGACGCGCTTTTGCAGGCCATAAGGGAGCCGCCCGACGGGCGTCCTGCGGTAGGCCTGGATTTCGAGGAAGTCGATCACCTGCTCCACCGCCGCGCGATGCGCGAGCTCCTCGCGCTCGGCTGGCCCGATGCGCAGCGCCTGGGCGAGGATGCCCGAGTTCATGCGCAGGTTGCGCCCGGTCATGATGTTGTCGAGCACCGACATGCCTTTGAACAGGGCGATGTTCTGGAAGGTGCGCGCGATGCCCTGGGCCGCGGCTTCGTGGGTGTCGACGTCGTGGCGCTTGACGCCCTTGAAGCTGATCGTGCCTTCCTGCGGGTGATACACGCCGTTGATGACGTTCAGCATCGAGCTCTTGCCCGCGCCGTTCGGGCCGATGATGGCGCGGATTTCGTGCTCGCGCACGTCGAAGCTCACTCCCTGCAGCGCCTTCACCCCGCCGAAGGCGAGCGACACGTTGTCCAGGCTCAGCACGACTTCGCCGATCTTCCTGCCCGTAGCCGCATTGCCTCCTATGCTCATGCCGCCGCCTCCGCACCCACATCGCGCATCAGTCCACCGCGTTGTCGGCGGCCGGCGCCACTCGCGGCCGGTCGCATCCCAAAGGGTCCCTGCTCCCTGCTCATGCCGCCCTTCTTACCGCCGCGGCGGGGAAGGTCTTCGCCTCTTCGATCTTCAGGTCGGCGGCGACCATGCCGGTGCGCCCGTCCTCGAACTTCACTTGGGTCTCGATGAACTGCGACTTCTTGCCCGAATACAGCGCGTCGATCAGCACGGCGTATTTCTCGGCGATGAAGCCGCGGCGCACCTTGCGCGTGCGCGTGAGCTCGTCGTCGTCCGGGTCGAGCTCCTTGTGCAGGATGAGGAAGCGATGCACCTGGGAGGAGGCGAGCGCCGGGTCGAGCGCGAGTTCGGCGTTCGATTTTTCGACGCATTCGCGCACCAGCTGATAGACCTCGGGCTTTTGCGCGAGGTCGGTGTAGCCCGAGTAGGGAATGTTGCGCCGCTCGGCCCAGTTGCCGACCGCGCCGATGTCGATGTTGATGAAGGCGCACACCATGTCGCGGCCGGGGCCGAAGGCGACCGCCTCGCGGATATGGGCGAAGAACTTGAGCTTGTTCTCGATGTAGTTGGGCGCGTAGAGGGCGCCGTTCGCGAGCTTGCCCACGTCTTTCGCGCGGTCGATGATCTTGAGCTGGCCGTCGGTGTCGAAGTAGCCGGCGTCGCCGGTGTGGAAATAGCCCTCCTGGTCGATGCTCTCCGCCGTCGCGTCGGGGCGTTTGTAGTATTCCTTGAACATCGCACCGCTTTTCACCAGCACTTCGCCGCTGTCGGCGATCTTCACTTCGACGCCAGGCGCGGGGATGCCCACGGCGTCGAGCTTGATCTTCCCGTCCTGTTGCAAGCAGACGTAGGCGCAGGTCTCGGTCGAACCGTAGAGCTGCTTGAGATTAATCCCGATGGAGCGGTAGAAGCGGAACAGGTCGGGTCCAATGGCGGCGCCCGCGGTATAGGCGACGCGGATGCGGCTCATGCCGAGCACGTTCCTGAGCGGCCCGTAGACGAAAAGCTTGCCCAACGCGTAGAGCAGACGGTCGGCGAGCGGCACGGCCTTGCCGTCGAGGATCTCCGCGCCGCAGCGCCGCGCGACTTCCATGAAGTATTGGAACATGGCGCGCTTCACCGCGCCCGCGTCCTCGATGCGGATCATCACCTGGGTGAGCAGGTTTTCGAACACCCGTGGCGGCGCGAAATAGTAAGTCGGCCCGATCTCGCGCATGTCGGTCATCACCGTCTCGCCCGACTCCGGACAGTTGATGGTGAAGCCGGCGGCCAGGGCCTGGCCGTAGGAGAACAGGTTGTCACCCACCCAGGCCATGGGCAGGTAGGAGAGGATTTCGTCGTCGGCTGTCAGCTTGTCGAAGCCGCAGCCGCCGTGTGCGGCGTTGGCGAGCGCGGCATGGGTGATGCACACGCCTTTCGGCTTGCCCGTCGTACCCGAAGTGTAGAGCATGATCGCCACGTCCTCGGGCTTGCCCGCCTCGATTTCGCGCGCGATGAAATCGGGCTGCTCGCGCAGGCGCTTGCGGCCCAGTTCCTGCACTTCGTCGATCGAGCGGATGAAGGGCTGGGTGTAATGGCGCAGACCGCGCGGATCGTCGTACAGAATGTATTCGAGGCCCGGAGCGCGCGTGCGGATCTCCAGCATCTTGTCCACCTGCTCCTGGTCCTCGGCGACCACGAACTTGATGGTTGCGTTCTGCAGCACGTACTCCAGTTCCGCCACGACGGCGTCCTGGTACATGGGCACGGGCACGCCGCCCAGGGATTGCGCCGCGGTCATCGACCAATACAGGCGCGGGCGGTTGTCGCCGATGATGGCGAGGTTGTCGCCGCGGCTGAAACCCAGTTCGGCCAAGCCGCAGGCGAGCGCGCGCACCTCGTCGGCCACCTGGCCCCAAGTCCAGGTCTGCCAGATGCCGAGGTCTTTTTCGCGTATCGCCGGATGGTTCGCGCGCACGCTCGCGTGCTGCAGCAGCAGCCGCGGAAACGTTTGGGGCGACTCCATCGACATGGGACCCTCCTCCAGCGCATTTCACCCCTGTGCCGGGGCGTTTGGCAAATCATTTTAGCCCAAACGGCACTTCCGGCCGCCTACGGGACCCGCTGGAACGCAGAACCTTGTGCGCCACGGCGGTAAAACCATCATACGGTATAAATTTCGGGCAAAATGTCGTCTAACCGACACTCGGAGACCCCCGCGCACGATGCGAACATTGGACGACATGCTGGCCCTGAGCCCCTGGACCCAGGGACTCCCGCCCGAGCAGTTGAGCCGCGTCCGCTCCGCGATCGTCGTGCGCGATTTCGAATCCGGTGCCTACGTCAGCCGTAAAGGCGACCCGGCGAGCGCCTGGCTGGGGGTGATCGACGGCCTGGTGAAGCTGCACAGCCTGTCGCCCGAAGGCAAGGCGGTCACCTTCGCCGGCATCCCCGCCGGCGGCTGGTTCGGCGAAGGTTCGGTGCTGAAAGGCCATCCCTTCAAATATGACACCATTGCGCTGCGCGACTCGCGCATCGCGCTCATGCCCGAGCCCACCTTCCGCTGGCTGCTCGACACCAGCATCCCGTTCAACCGTTTCCTGCTGAAGCAGCTGAACGAGCGCCTCGGCCAGTTCATCGGCATGGTCGAGCACGATCGGCTGCTCGAGCCCGATGCCCGTGTGGCGCGCGCGCTTGCGGCGCTGTTCAACCCCTACCTCTATCCCGGCGCCGATGTGCACGTGCCGATCTCGCAGGAGGAGCTCGGCTACCTCGCCGGCGCTTCGCGCCAGCGCGTGAACCGCGCGCTGCAGGTGCTGGCAAAAGCCGGCCTGGTCAAGGTCGACTACGGCCTCGTTACCGTGCTCGACGTCCAGGGCCTGATGCAATACGGCGGCTAGCCGCCGCCCGCTTTCCTCTTTCCTACTATGGCAACTCTTTACCTCGTGCGTCACGGTCAGGCTTCCTTCGCTTCCGAAAACTATGACCGGCTGAGCGAACTCGGCATCCGACAATCGGTCTGGCTAGGTGAGTATTTCGCCGCGCGCGGCATCGAGTTCGATCGCGCCGTGTGCGGCACGCTCGATCGCCAGCGCGAGACCGCGCGCACCATCCTCGCCACCATGGGATCGGAGTTGAGCGCGAGCGAGCACCCCGGCTGGAACGAATATTCGGGCGAAGTGCTGTACAAGGCGTATCTGGGGGATGAGTGGGCGAACGCGCGCGCCAAGGGCGACGTGCGTTCGGTCTACCGCACCATCAAGGCGGCACTCGCGGCCTGGGCGGAAGACAAGCTCGAGGGCGAGCTGCCCGAGACCTGGAGCGGATTCGGCGAGCGCATCGCCGCCGCCATGCAAAGCGCCTGCGCCGAATTGCCCGAGAATGCCAACGTGCTCGCCGCGACTTCCGGCGGCGCCATCGGTCGCGGCATCGCCGATCTGCTGCGCGCGCCGGCCGCCACGGCCATCGAGCTCAATCTGCAATTCCGCAACACCGGTTTTTGCGAAATCTTCTTCAGCCCGCGCTCGCTGCGGCTGGTGAGCTTCAACTGCGTGCCGCACCTCGAGCGCGAGGACCGGCGCAGCGCGATCACCTACTCTTAGAGCCTGCGCCGCGAAACAGGGCGATCATGCCGCGGGCGATCTCGGCCGGCGTCTTGGCGCCGCTCTTGTACCAGACGCGCGCCCAGTTCACCGCTCCCAACAGCACCAGCCGGAACAGCGAGCGGTCGACATCCGGCGAAAGATCGAGATCCGCGACCAGCCGGCGGAAGATCTGCTCGTAGCGCTCGCGCTCCGCTTTCAACCGCCGCTGCAGCGCTTCCTCGTGGATGGAAAACAGGCTGGTGCCGGTGATGCGGTGGATGGAATTCGCCCCCAGCGCCGCTTCCAGGTGTGCCGCGCAGGCGAGCTCGATGCGCCGCCATGGCTCCGTCTCGCCGCGGATGAGCGTCTCGATATGGACGATGAGCTGCCTGAAGCCTTCGCGGTGCACCGCGATGAACAGGTCTTCCTTCGCCGGGAAGTAATGGTAGACCGAACCTGCGAGCAGGCCGGCGCGCGCCGCGATGTCGCGGATCGAGGTGCCGCCGTAACCGTGCTTGACGAACAGGTCCGCCGCCGCGAGCAGGATGTGGCCGCGGCGCTCGTCCGCCGACAGGGTTTCGGCGTCGCTGCCGCGCAGGCCCGCCTGCCGCTGCAGCAGGCGCGCCACGTCGCCGCGTGCGAGCAAGGCCTTCTGCCCGGCGGTGAATTCGCGCGCCGGCCCGCCAGCCTCGCGCTCGAGCGCCTTCAGCCGCTTATAGGCGGTCTCCAATCCGTATTTGCGCCAGATGTAGCGCACCCCCGAAACGGAGATGGCATGCCCTTGGCGCTTGAGCGCCTCGGCGGCCTTCGCCTGACCGCGCTGCGGATGTTCGCGCGCCTCGCGCAGCACCGCCGTCTCGAGCGGCGAGCGGCCCGTCGCCTTGTTCGTGCCTCGCATCGTCTTCGCGCCCCGCGCGACTACGCGCCGGACTATCTTATTGGGCAATCGTTTGACAGGTTAGTTGACCCTTGTTAGTCTAGCAGGGAGGCGTTGCGCGCGTAAGGGGGAAGACGCGCCGACAGCTTGCACGGCGAGGAGGAGATGGGCAAGGATGCGAATTACCGCGGGCTGCGGCTCGGCAGTGCGGGCGTGGCGCTCACGCGCAGCGCCGGTGCGCTGCACCTGCGCTCGAACGAACCGCTCGCGCCGCATCCGGCGCGCCTCACCGAGCGCCTCGTTCACTGGGCGCGCATCGCCCCGGACCGATGCTTTCTCGCCAAGCGCGACGCGAGCGGCAACTGGCGCCGGATTTCCTATGCCGCCGCACTCGAGAGCACGCGCGCCATCGGCGAAGCACTGCTTGCGCGCGGGCTGTCGCCTGAGCGGCCGCTGCTCGTGTTGTCGGAGAACGACCTCGAGCACGCACTGCTCGCGCTCGCCGCCCTGCACGTGGGCATTCCCTACGCGCCGATCTCGCCCGCCTATTCGCTGATATCCAAGGATCACGCGCGCCTGCGCTTCATCGCCGGCCTGCTCACCCCCGGCCTCGTATTCGCGGCGAACGGCGAACGCTACGGCGCGGCAATCGGCGCCGCGCTGCCGCCCGAGGTCGAGCTCGTGGTGACCGAAGCGCCGCTCGCTGATCGTAAGTGCACCGTGTTCGAAGCGCTCGCCGCGACGACGGCTACCAGCCGCGTCGATCACGCGCATGCCGCCACCGGAGCCGACAGCATCGCCAAGTTCCTTTTCACTTCGGGCTCGACGCAGCAGCCGAAAGCGGTGATCAACACCCAGCGCATGCTGTGCAGCAATCAGCAGATGATGCTGCAGTGCATGCCCTTCCTCGCCGACGAGCCGCCGGTGCTGGTCGACTGGCTGCCGTGGAACCACACCTTCGGCGGCAACCACAACTTCGGCCTCACGCTCTACAACGGCGGCACCCTCTACATCGACGAGGGCAAGCCGCTGCCGCAACTGGTGCACGAGACGCTGCGCAACCTGCGCGAAATCGCGCCGACGGTGTATTTCAACGTGCCGCGCGGCTACGAGGAGCTGGTGCTCGCGCTGCGCGCCGATCGCGAACTGCGCAAGAATTTCTTCAGCCGGGTGAAGATGCTGTTCTACGCCGCGGCGGGGCTGTCGCAGCCGGTGTGGGACAGCCTGCACGAGCTCGCCGAAGACGCCTGCGGCGAGCGCATCGCCATGATCACCAGCCTGGGCATGACCGAGACCGCGCCCTTCGCCATCTGCGCCAACTGGGAGGCGGCTCGCCCCGGCGAGATCGGCCTGCCTGCGCCCGGCCTGGAAATCCGGCTCGCCCCGGTCGAAGACAAGCTCGAGCTGCGCTATCGCGGACCCAACGTGACGCCGGGTTTTTGGCGCCAGGACGAGCTGTGGCAGAACGCGCTCGACGCCGACGGCTACTATCGCAGCGGCGATGCGGTGAAACTCGTCGACGAGAGCGCGCCGGAGAAAGGGCTCGTGTTCGACGGCCGCATCGCCGAGGACTTCAAGCTCGCCACCGGCTCCTGGGTGAGCGTCGGGCCGCTGCGCGCGCGCGTCATCGGCGCCGGGGCGCCCTGCGTGCAGGACCTGGTGGTCGCGGGCGCCGACGGCGACACGATCGGCATCCTGATCTTTCCGCATGTCGAATCCTGCCGGCGGCTCACCGGCCTACCGACCTATGCCGCAGCGCGCGAGATCTTGCGCCATGCGGCGGTGCGCGCCTTCTTCACCAGGCTGCTTGCGCGGCTTGCGCTGGAGGCGACGGGCAGCGCCAACCGCATCGCACGGGCGCTGCTGCTCGCGGAACCGCCGTCGATCGACGCGGGCGAGGCGACGGACAAGGGCTCGATCAACCAGCGTGCAGTCCTGCGCACGCGCGCAGCCGAGGTGCAGGCGCTGTTCGCCCAGCCGCCGCCGGCGGAAGTCATCGTTTGCGCCCAGGCGAAAACCGGTTCAGCATAGACTGAACCCGGCCACCGCGAACGCTCAGGAGAGGTGGGACTGCAGGTAATTCTGCAAACCGATCTTTTCGATCAGCTCGAGCTGCGTTTCCAACCAATCGATGTGGGATTCTTCCGCTTCGAGGATGTCCTGCATCAGGTCGCGGCTGACGTAGTCGGTGACCTTCTCGCAGTGCGCGATGCCCTCTTTCAGCGCCGGCAGGCCGTCGAGTTCGAGCTTCAAGTCCGATGAGAGCATCTCCTGCGCCGAACTGCCGATCGCGAGCTTGTTCAACTGCACGATCGGCCGGCCTTCGAGGAATAGGATGCGCTCCATCAGCACGTCGGCGTGCTTCATCTCGTCGATCGATTCCTTGTGCTCGTGTTCGGCGAGCTTCGCCAAGCCCCAGTTCTTGTACATCTTGGCGTGCAGGAAATATTGGTTGATCGCAGTGAGCTCGTTGGTCAGGACGTCGTTCAGGTACTGAATGACTTTGCGTTCGCCTTTCATGTGCCCTCCGGTGCGTGATTGGCAAATCCGCACTTCTCCCCTGAGCGGCGCCATTATGAAACGCGGCAGGCTTTCTGCACAGCCGGGCGCGGGTACACGTTTGCAACGCCTCCTTAGAACTGGTTTCAAAATGAAATGAGGGGCTGTTAACTTGATTCGATTTCTG